>NZ_JACVBL010000005.1:0-372078 GCF_014852285.1 Pseudomonas sp. PDM02
GCGATATAAGCCATTTTTTGATGCATCGCTACAACTGGATTCGGCCTCATCAATTCAACGATGGGTTGGCACCAGCGCGGGCCGAGGAAAAACTTAACGTCGTGTCCGGGATTAGTTGACCACTACACACCCCCCGTCAGGCAGTTTCCTTAGGTTCAGCTCTTTTGCCAGCAAGTAGGCCTGGTGGTTCACGTTCTTTGCCGTGCGTGAAGGCAACTTCAAGAAAGCGTCGTTGATTGGCTGATAAATCTCCAGCCAAGAGACGCGCTTCTGCGTGAAATTCAGCAATTTGTAGCAGCTTCGCCTTTCGTTTTTTTAGGCTCATGCATACCTCGTCTATCGAACAGATCAAGACGAAGAGCATAGGGGCGCGGGTTCGGGGAATAAATCAGTCCTGGGATCTGCTTTTTGTAGGACCGTGCCGAGATAGATGAAGGACATCGGCGAAAGAGAGTGGATGGTCTTGCGAGGTGAAGATTGCTGCTTATGATCGAGCTGAATGCAGCCGTAGGAGGCGTGAATGAACACGAGTGGAATGCGCCCGATTCATCCTGGTGAAATTCTCAGTGAGGAGTTTTTGAAGCCGCTGGGTATGACAACCGAAGCTTTGGCTCGCTCGCTGAATGAGACGGAGGCGGAAATAGGCGATGTTGTGAGTCAGCAGGCCGGTGTCAGTGCTGGTCTGGCGAAGAAGTTATCCATCCAGTTGAACACCACGCCCGAATTCTGGCTGAATCTGCAATCGAGCTTCGATTTGCGTACAGCCCAGATCGAGCGTGGTTGACGTCAAGTGTTCAAAGCGATTGCAGCATCCTCGAAGCTCGCTTCCACCACGGCGTATTCACGGCGCATTGGTGTGGTTCGTGATCAACCAGCATCTGCGGAACATCCTGCAACCGAATCCACGGCTGGTTATTCCAGTGCAGCAAACTCAGCGACATTTCCGGCCAGTTCAGCAGGCTCAGGATGGGGCGTTCGGTTGAGGTGGGTTGTTCTGCGTCTCTGAGGGCTGGCACTACGTCGTGGGTTAGCCATTCGCGCAGGGCTCGGTGTTCGGGGCAGTAGTGGTAGATCAGTAAGGCGTAGACGCCGGATTCGCTGATCAGCAGGGCATCTTCGATGCTGCCGTGGATGAGCATTCGCGCGGATTGACGTTGGTCGGGGTCGAGTTTTCGGACGGCGCGGTCGTCGAGGTGGAGGCGCAGGAAGCGGCCGAGGTCGCGGGCGCTGAACCAGGGTTGGTTTTCGAGGAGGAGGGCGTGGAGGTGGAGTTTGTGGCGGGTGAAGACGTGGGGGATCAGATAAGCATCATCGCTATTCATTGATACAGCTCCTCTTGCTAAAAGGGCTGCCCGCAATCGTCGCCAAACAATTGGGTGGCAGTTGTACGCGGGTTGGCGAACCGGAGCAAAAGGAACCCGGCAGACCCGAAGGCCTCCCACGCACAACCGCCATGACTTGTGTCGATGGTCGTCATGCTCCTTAAGCTTCCAGGTCGCCAAACCCAGTGCTGAACATTCAGCATTGGGCGAGCTTAGGAACCGGGGCATTGCGACGCAATCGGACGGCGGTGGTTTTGTTGTAGGACGTTGCCGGGATTTTTGCGGGGCTGAAGATCAAATGATCGCAGCCTGCGGCAGCTCCTACAGATGAATCTGAAGGTCGTTCCGACCTTCAATCGCGAGCAGGCTCGCTCCCACAGTGGATCGGGTTTCAAAGTGGGATTTGCGGGGTTACTCGGTTGGGGGGTTGAGCTTTGCTTCCAGCTCGGCAACCTTCGCTTCCAGGCTTTCCAAGCGTGCCCGCGTGCGTGCCAGCACGACCATCTGGCTATCAAACTCTTCCCGGCTCACCAGGTCCAGTTTGCTGAAGCCGCTCTGCAGCAACGCCTTGAACTGGCTTTCGATTTCGCTTTTCGGCAGTGGGGTGTCGCCGCTGAAGAGGCGGGAGGCTGTGCCGGTCAAGGCGTCGAGGAAATCTTTGGGCGCGAGCATGGGAAAGGTCCTGGAAACAATGGCGGGCAGTGTATCACGCAGTGTCTATAGTCAATCCCGACCGCAGGGATGCACGCTTTTCGCGCATGCGGACGGACGGTGCCGCACCGTTGTTGTGCGTAACGCGTCCGGTGTTGCAGCGATGTGGTGGGCATCTACGGCCAAGAGCTTGAAAACTGAGGGTTTTGTGGAGATGGCAAGCTTTCTGCTTAGACGGTAGTGACCCATGCACTGATGCAGTCGATGTGACGAATGCAGTGCGCCAAGCGAAACGGGGGAAGAGTTTCGTGCGGAGCGGTTAGCTGGCGTCGGACGGGCAGGTAAGGCCGACGATGCGTTACAAAGCCAGGCACTGCGCTTAGACTTGAGCCGGGTTTGTTTTCCTGGGGCAAGTCCACCAATTCGGGAGAGAGTTTTCATGAAGCTAGTCACTGCCATCATCAAGCCGTTCAAGTTGGACGACGTGCGCGAATCGCTGTCCGAGATCGGCGTGCAGGGCATTACCGTTACCGAAGTCAAAGGCTTCGGACGGCAGAAGGGTCACACCGAGCTGTATCGCGGCGCGGAATACGTGGTCGATTTCCTGCCCAAGGTGAAGATCGATGTCGCCATTGACGACAAGGATCTTGATCGGGTTATCGAGGCGATAACCAAGGCAGCCAACACCGGCAAGATCGGTGACGGCAAGATCTTCGTGGTCAATCTGGAACAGGCGATTCGCATCCGTACCGGCGAAACCGATACCGACGCGATTTAAGCCGCCACAAACCCCAACGCCCCAGGAGAAAACAATATGACTCTGCGTAAATTCGCAGGGCTAGGAGCCCTGTTGTCCCTCGTAATGCCCAGCCTGGCCATGGCGGCAGACGAAGTGGCGGCCCCAGTCCTCAATTCCGGCGATACCGCCTGGATGCTGACCTCGACGGCCCTCGTGCTGTTCATGACCATTCCCGGCCTCGCGCTGTTCTACGGCGGCATGGTTCGCTCCAAAAACATTCTTTCCGTGATGATGCAGTGCTTTGCCATTACCGGTCTGATCAGCGTCCTGTGGGTCATTTATGGCTACAGCATCGCGTTCGACACCACCGGCATGGAACAGGGCGTCGTCAACTTCAACTCCTTCTTCGGCGGCATGGGCAAGGCTTTCCTCGCTGGTGTCACCCCCGCCAGCCTGACGGGTCCTGCGGCGTTGTTCCCTGAGGCGGTGTTCATCACCTTCCAGATGACGTTCGCCATCATCACCCCGGCGCTGATCGTCGGTGCCTTCGCTGAGCGGATGAAGTTCTCCGCGATGCTGATCTTCATGGGCATCTGGTTCACTCTGGTTTATGCACCGATCGCGCACATGGTCTGGTCCGGCAACGGCGGCCTGATGTGGGACTGGGGCGTGCTCGATTTCGCTGGCGGCACCGTGGTGCACATCAACGCCGGTGTGGCCGGTCTGGTGGCGTGCATCGTGCTCGGCAAGCGCAAAGGCTTCCCGACCACCCCGATGGCCCCGCACAACCTCGGTTACACCCTGATGGGCGCGGCCATGCTGTGGGTTGGCTGGTTCGGCTTCAACGCCGGTTCCGCCGCAGCGGCCAACGGCACTGCTGGCATGGCGATGCTGGTTACCCAGATCGCAACCGCCGCCGCCGCACTGGGCTGGATGTTTGCCGAGTGGGTCACCCACGGCAAGCCAAGTGCACTGGGTATCGCCTCTGGTGTGGTCGCCGGTCTGGTTGCAATCACCCCGGCCGCTGGCACCGTGGGCCCGATGGGCGCGCTGGTGATCGGTCTGGCAGCGGGCGTGGTGTGCTTCTTCTGCGCCACCACCCTGAAACGCAAACTCGGTTATGACGATTCCCTGGACGCCTTCGGTGTACACGGTATCGGCGGTATCCTCGGCGCGATCCTGACCGGTGTGTTCGCCGCTCCGTCGCTGGGTGGCTTCGGCACCGTCACCGACATCGCCGCACAAGTCTGGATTCAGTGCAAAGGCGTGGGCTTCACGGTGATCTACACCGCAATCGTCACCTACATCATTCTCAAGGTGCTGGACGCTGTCATGGGTCTGCGTATCACCGAAGAAGAAGAGGCTGTCGGCATCGATCTGGCGCTTCACAACGAACGCGGCTACAACTTGTAAGACGCGCATAAAAAACTTGCCCGGCTTGCCGGGCATTTTTTTGTCTGGAGTTTGTCAGTGTGAGGACTGCTGAAAGGTTTTTTCGTACACGTTTAGTGGTGTTTACGGCGGGCGTTTTTCTGCGGCCAATGGCTTACATGATTGAAGGAATATTAGGGCCTTTGTTTTTTCCCAGAGCGCGCTAGAATGCGCCCCGAACGTGCGGAGAACTGTATGTGGCAACAGACTCTGATTACCCTGCGGGCGAGGCCCCGGGGCTTTCATCTGGTAACGGACGAGTTACTCGCCGGCCTGCCTGAACTCAAGGCGTGTCGGGTCGGTCTGTTGCATTTGTGGCTGCAGCATACCTCGGCGTCGTTGACCATCAACGAGAACGCCGATCCGGCGGTACGTCGCGACTTCGAACGATTTTTCAATCGTCTGATCCCACAAGGAACAGACGGCTATGAGCATAACGACGAAGGCCTGGACGACCTCCCGGCGCACTTCAAGGCCAGCGTGCTTGGCTGTCAGCTCAGTTTGCCGATTTCGGCGGGCCGACTGGCGTTAGGGACCTGGCAAGGCGTTTATCTGGGCGAGCACCGTGATTTTGGCGGTGCCCGTAAAGTCCTCGCCACCGTGCACGGTGAAGAGGCATGAGCCGCTGGTCACCAGCGGTTATTGAATTTTTCCGGCAGCCTTCGACAGAGGGCAAAGCTGGGCTATAACTAATCTGCTTTTCGCAAGTCATGAGGTAGAACATGAGCGACGATGATCTGGAAAACGACGACCTCGAAGTAGGCGACGACGACGAAACCGAAGAAGGTCTGGAAGCAGCGGCGGAAGACGTCGCTGAAGACGACGGCGGTGATGCGCCCGTTCCGACCGCCAAAGGCAAAGCCAAGGCAGCGGTATCGGTCGATGAGCTGCCGAGCGTCGAAGCAAAAAACAAGGAACGCGATGCCTTGGCCAAGGCCATGGAAGAGTTCCTGGCCAAGGGCGGCAAGGTGCAGGAAGTGGAGGCCAACGTGGTCGCCGATCCTCCCAAGAAGCCTGACAACAAGTACGGCAGCCGGCCTATCTAAGCGTCTGCCCTTGCTTGCTGAAAAAGCCCGCCGTCGCTGCGGGCTTTTTCATGGGTGATAGATAGGTGGACCGCGTTATCGTTCTTCGCGGGCAAGCCTCGCTCCTACAGGATTTGTGTCGTTCACATAATTGGCGTGCGACACAAATCCTGTAGGAGCGAGGCTTGCCCGCGAAGGCGGCCTCAAAGGTGCTACGAAATTGAATTCCACCGAGCCAGCAACGCCGGCAGCTCGGTCAGGCTGCGGATTTCTGCGTCCGGCGCTTTCTGCGCCTCCCACAATTTGCCTTGCGGGTTGAACCAGATCGCCCGCAACCCCGCCTGCTGTGCCCCGGCAATGTCATCACCCGGATGGTCGCCGATATGCACCGCCGTCGCGGCCGTTGCGCCGCCACGCTTCAGCGCCTCATGAAACAGGCGTGCGTCCGGTTTGGCGATGCCGATGTCTTCGGCGCACAGCGCAAATTTGAAGTAGTCGGCCAGCCCTAAACGGCGCACATCGGCATTGCCATTGGTGACGACGCCGAGTGCATAGTGTTTGGCCAGCGTCTCCAGTGTCGGTTCGACTTCCGGGAAGATTTCCAGCTGATGCCGGGCATGCAGAAACACTTCAAAACTCTGATCGGCCAGGTCTGACGCCTGTTCATGGCCGTAACCGGCTTCTTCCAGTGCGTGGAAAAGCACCCGGCGACGCAAGGCGCTGATTCGATGCTTGAGGCCCGGTTCGTTGCCCAGAATGCGCTCGCGAATCCCCCACAAATGCTCCACCGGCACCGCGCCCAGATTCGGTGCATGTTCGGTCAGCCATTCACGCAATACGGCTTCGGCGCTGACGATGACCGGGGCGGTATCCCACAAGGTGTCGTCGAGGTCGAAGGTGATCAATTGGATCGTCATGAATCATCGCCCTTAATGCGTTTGGCCCGTGGATGGGCGCTGTCGTAAACCGTCGCCAGATGCTGGAAGTCCAGATGGGTGTAGATCTGGGTGGTCTTGATGTCCGAGTGGCCGAGTAATTCCTGCACCGCGCGCAGGTCCTGCGAGGACTCCAGCAGGTGGCTGGCGAAGGAGTGTCGCAACATGTGTGGGTGCAGGTTTTGCCCCAGTTCACGCTCACCGGCGGCCTTGACCCGCACCTGAATCGCCCGAGGGCCGAGGCGCCGGCCTTGCTGGCTGACAAACACGGCGTCATCCGCCGGGTTGGTCATGGCGCGCAATGGCAGCCACAACTCCAGTGCTTCGCGGGCCTTTTTACCGACCGGCAACAGGCGCGTCTTGCTACCTTTACCGAGCACCTGAACCATGCCGTCGGCCAGGTCCAGTTGATCGAGATTGAGCCCGGTCAGCTCCGAAAGCCGCAAGCCCGAGGAATAGAACAGCTCCAGAATCGCCTGGTCCCGACGCGCCAGAAAGTCATCCTCCACCGCACCTTCAAGCAGTTGCAGCGCACGGTCGGTGTCGAGGGTTTTCGGCAATCGCCGCTCGCCTTTCGGCGGCGCCAGGCCATTGGCTGGATCGTGATCGCAAAGGCCTTCGCGGTTCAGATAATGATAGAGCCCACGCACGGCCGAGAGCAGGCGCGCCAGGCTGCGCGACGATTGACCCTGGGAATGCAGGCGGGCGATCAGGCTGCGCAGGCGCTGGATATCCAGCGCGGCCCAGCTGCCGATGTTCTGTTTGACACAGAAGCCCAGCACTTTGTCGAGGTCGCGGCGGTAGGCGTACAGCGTGTGGGGCGACACCTGCCGCTCACTGCGCAGGTGTTCGCAGTAAGCGTCCAGTTGCCGTTCCACGATCAGCGTACCGAGCGCAGAGAGCTGTTGACCCGTGGCAGCACGCGGCCCATGACTTCGGCGATGTAGCTGAGGAACAGCGTGCCGACCGAGCTTTTGTAGTGCTGCGGATCACGGCTGGCGATGGCCAGGACGCCGAGAATGCCTTGATGGCTGATGGCGACGACGGCGGTCGAGCCGATCTGCTTGCGCTGCTCTTCGCCGAACAGGAAGTCCAGTTCATGCTCGCGCAGGCTGCCGCTGACGCTTTTGTCTTCCGAAAGCAAACCGCCAATGGCCGTCTGCGCGTCGGCGTGGGTCACCCAGCGGCCAACCGGCATCGGGTTGTCGCCCAGCAGGATCAGGCTGACAAAAGGCACCTGAAAGTCCTGACGCAGACTGTCTTCGACGCTGATCACCACATCTTCCAGGCTGGTGGCGTCCATCAGCGCGAGAATCAGGCGGCGGGTCTTGTCGAAGAGACGGTCGTTGTCGCGGGCCACGTCCATCAAGTGCGAGAGGCGATGGCGCAACTCGATATTGCGGTCGCGCAGGATGGTCATCTGGCGCTCGACCAGCGAAATGGTGTCGCCTCGCTGGTGCGGAATGCGCAGGGCCGGGAGCAGTTCTTCGTGCTCGACAAAGAAATCCGGATGAGCCTCCAGGTACGCGGCAATCGCCGCCGCCTCAAGGCTTTCGGAAGGGGATTCGTCGGGCTGTAGGGCGGGAACCTGGGGCTTGTCGGTCATGGGTTTGACTCACTCAAAGACGTACTTGTCCTTCATAAACACGGACTGCCGGGCCGGTCATCAACACCGGTTGGCCAGGGCCTGCCCATTCAATGGACAGACGCCCGCCGGGCAGGTCGATCAATAGCGGCGAATCCATCCACCCCTGGCTGATCGCGGCCACTGCAGCAGCGCAGGCGCCAGTGCCGCAGGCCTGGGTTTCCCCGGCGCCACGTTCCCAGACGCGCAACTGCGCGCGGTTCCGGTCGATGACCTGGAGAAAACCGACATTGACCCGCGCAGGGAAGCGCGGGTGATGTTCGATTTTCGGCCCCAGTTCATGCACCGGTGCGTTGTTGATATCGCTGACCCGCAGCACGGCGTGCGGATTGCCCATCGACACGGCGGCGAGTTCCACCGTGGTGCCGTCGACGTCGAGCGAGTAGCTCGGCGCCTGACTGTCGGCAACGAACGGGATGTCGGCCGGCACCAGGCGCGGTGCGCCCATGTCGACGCTGATCTGGCCGTCACTGCGGATATCCAGCTCGATGATGCCACTTTTGGTTTCGACGCGAATCTGCCGTTTTGCGGTCAGGCGTTTGTCGAGTACGAAGCGGGCGAAACAGCGCGCACCGTTGCCGCACTGTTCCACTTCGGAACCGTCGGAGTTGAAAATCCGATAGCGGAAATCCACGTCCGGGTTACTCGGCGCTTCGACGATCAGCAACTGGTCGAAACCGATGCCGGTGTGCCGATCGCCCCATTGCTTGGCATGCTTGGGCAGGATGTGCGCGTGCTGGCTGACCAGGTCGAGGACCATGAAGTCATTGCCCAGGCCGTGCATCTTGGTAAAACGCAGCAGCATGGTTTTACTCCGGCAGCAGGCTTTCGCCAGCAAACAACTCGGCTACCGTCTCACGGCGACGCACTTCAAATGCCTGATCACCGTCCACCAACACTTCAGCGGCGCGGCCGCGGGTGTTGTAGTTGGAACTCATGACAAACCCGTAGGCACCGGCCGAATGCACAGCCAGCAGGTCGCCTTCTTCGAGGGCCAGCTGACGATCCTTGGCCAGGAAGTCGCCGGTCTCGCAGATCGGCCCGACGATGTCGTAGGCACGAGCGGCGGTGGCGCGAGGGCGCACGGCGGTGACGTCCATCCAGGCCTGGTACAGCGCCGGGCGGATCAGGTCGTTCATGGCCGCGTCGACGATGGCGAAGTCTTTGTGTTCGGTGTGCTTGAGGTATTCGACCTGAGTCAGCAGCACGCCGGCGTTGGCGACAATGAAGCGGCCCGGCTCGAACACCAGCGCCAGGTCACGACCGTCGAGACGCTCGCGCACGGCTTTGATGTAGTCGGCAGCCAATGGCGGCTCTTCATCGCGATAACGCACGCCCAAGCCACCACCGAGATCGATGTGGCGCAGGTAGATGCCGCAATCGCCGAGGCGGTCGACCAGGCCCAGCAGGCGGTCGAGGGCGTCGATGAACGGCGGCAGGGTGGTCAGTTGGGAGCCGATGTGGCAATCGACGCCGACCACTTCCAGGTTCGGCAGCTGCGCGGCACGCACGTACACGTCTTCGGCGTCGGCAATGGCGATGCCGAACTTGTTCTCTTTGAGACCGGTGGAAATGTACGGGTGCGTGCCGGCATCGACGTCCGGGTTCACACGCAGCGAGATCGGTGCGCGAACGCCCAGCTCGGCGGCGACGATTTGCAGGCGTTCCAGTTCATCGGTGGACTCGACGTTGAAGCAGTGCACGCCGACTTCCAGGGCGCGACGCATGTCGTCACGGGTCTTGCCGACACCGGAGAACACGATCTTGTCGGCGCTGCCGCCGGCGGCCAGTACGCGTTCCAGCTCGCCACGGGAGACGATGTCAAAACCGGCGCCCAATCGCGCCAGGACATTCAGCACACCCAGGTTGGAGTTGGCCTTGACCGCGAAGCAGACCAGGTGCGGCATGCCGGCCAGTGCATCGGCATACGCCAGGTACTGGGCTTCGATGTGGGCGCGGGAGTAGACGTAGGTCGGTGTGCCAAAGCGTTCGGCGATGGCGGACAGGGCAACACCTTCCGCGAACAGCTCGCCGTCACGGTAGTTAAAAGCGTCCATGGCGTTCCCTTATTGGTAGACGTCGTGCTTGTGTGCTTTCGACGGCTGCTTTTGCGAGGACTGGGCCTGCTCGGCAGGGTCCTGGGAATCGTCAGGCAGGTACAGCGGACCTTTTTGACCACAGGCCGACAATAAACAAGCAACCGCGACGAGCGCAGCAAAGGAAGAGATCAGGCGCTTCATGGCGAAATCCTTGAAAATGCGTTAATTGCGCCGGAGTATACCGGCCACCCGGCAGCTTGCCTATGCGACCAGGGTCCCGTCCGGCGGGGCTTCGCATGAAGCCGGCTAGCAAGGTGCAATCCCTGTGGGAGCGAGCCTGCTCGCGATGGCGGTGTGTCAGGTGACGATGATGTTGAATGTGCCGGCCTCTTCGCGAGCAGGCTCGCTCCCACAGGTGTACCTAAATCGGCCCTTGGTCGTTATCCTTTGCAATCACCGGGGCTCGCCCGTATCTTGCGGCGCTTGAGCCTGATCAGACACTTTTTGAGGTTGCCGTAATGAGTTTGTCCGAAGCGCGTTTCCACGATCTGGTCGATGCCACCCAGCAAACCCTGGAGGACATCTTTGACGACAGCGACCTGGATATCGATCTGGAGAGCTCGGCCGGTGTGCTCACCGTCAAGTTCGAAAACGGCACTCAGTTGATCTTCAGCCGCCAGGAACCCCTGCGTCAGCTGTGGCTGGCGGCGGTGTCGGGTGGGTTCCACTTCGACTACGACGAAGAGAGCGAGCGCTGGATGTGCGACAAGAGCGAAGAGCAGCTCGGCGAGATGCTTGAGCGCATCGTCCAGCAACAGGCCGGCGCTGAATTCGATTTCGAAGGTCTGTGAGATCGTGACCCAGCCGGCCCCTGTTCGACCACCCAAGCCGCTTTACAGCAATGTCAGCCCGGCGGTGCCTTCGCCGTGCAGCGGTGTGTGTCGGCTGGATGAGCAGAAGGTCTGCCTGGGGTGTTTTCGCCATGTCGAAGACATCCGCGAATGGCGCTCGGCGGATGATGAGCGCCGGCGGGTTATCTGCGCGCAGGCTATACAACGCAAATCCTTGGCTTGATGCACAGACCTGTAGGAGCAGAGCTTGCTCGCGAAGGCGGCGCATCAGTCGATACCCATGTTGGCTGACACGCCGCCTTCGCGAGCAAGCTCTGCTCCTACAGGTTTCATCGGCGTTACCGAAAAATAGGGTCCATCGCGCCCTGCTTGTATATTTTTTGAGCTGTGATAGTGTCCAGAAACGCCTCAACCCATCGAGGCTCGTGAAAACCCCGCCTTTTTCTGGCGGGGTTTTGCTTTTTCTGTGCAGAAGAAAGGAGTCTGCCTCTATCATGACCGCACCTTCCATCACCCTTACTCGTCTGGACGTTCAACGTCTGGAACGCCTGATCGACAGCCTGGACGACACGCTGCCGGGCGTTATCGCGCTGCAAACCGAACTGGATCGCGCCGATACCGTGGTCGGTCACGATGAAGTGCCCGCCGATGTCGTGACCATGAATTCCAGAGTGCATTGCCGCGAAGAAAGCAGCGGCAAGGACTATCACCTGACGTTGGTGTACCCCAAGGATGCCAACGCGGACGAAGGCAAGATCTCCATTCTGGCGCCTGTCGGTAGCGCACTGCTGGGCCTGAAGGTTGGCCAGCACATCGATTGGCCCGCTCCGGGCGGCAAAACCCTCAAGCTGACCCTGCTTGAAGTCGAATCGCAGCCAGCCAATGGCGGCCCCTTCCCGGAATAACTTGCCTCAGACCAGCTCGAGCGCGTCATTCAATGCGCGCTCCAGATCGGCCTTGTAGCGCAGGTACAAATTGCTTGAGCTCTGACCATCACCGAGCAGGCCCGACAGGTCCAGGTCGGTGATGTAGCAGCGATAGCGTTCGGTTTCACGGCGCTGCTCGACGATTTCCCGGGCGACCACACTGAACAGTTGGTCGCCATGCTCCAGCTCTGAAAATTCCCGCTGATTGCAATACAACGTGACTTGCACCTTGCCCGGTGCGGCCTTGCCGACGATCGCCTGCACATCGTAGAACGGCTTGTTGACCGGAGTTTGCGGCGCGAGTCGGGCTTCGACACGGCGCGCTCGTCCGGGACCCGACGGCAGCAGTTGGTAATACAGCGTGTCGAGGCTCAGTGGCTGGGCTGCGTCCATCGGCAGCAAGGCATCGCGCCGGTATTGGATCGATTGCAGGAAGCGTTGCAACGGCACCAGCAGGCTTTGTTCGTCGTGATAGGGCAAGCGCTGCTGCCACAAGGCATTGTACTCATCCAGCACGTACAGATCGGCCTGGTCATCGTGAATCCGGTAGAACACCTGAATGCACTCGGGCTGACCCATGGGCAGAATCAGTGCCAGGTCCTGATCCTCCAGCGCCATTGGGTCCAGGTGCAGCGGGCTGTAGCTCGCCAGCTCTTCGCCGAGGTAGTCGAACAGCGCCGGCAGGGTGGCGAGGGCGACGTGATTGACCTGCCCCGGCACCAATTCCAGCACGTGATAATGCTGCTGGACCTGAATCAGGTAGCGATGATTGAGTTTGCTCAGCAGCAGGTTCTGCGCGGTGTCGATCACTTCCTCGACCCGTTGCGCAATGAACTGCGCGCGGTTGTGGCAGAAACAACGCACCCGCAACTTGGGTTGCTGTGGGCCGTTCGGCAGGTTGTTGAGGTAATCGCGCAGGCAGTCGAGCAGGGCGTGAGGGCCGTCGAAGCGATTGACCGAGACCTCGTTCCAGCTGTTGAGCGTGACCTGATCCAGGGTCAACACCAGGTTCTCGCGGACCCCGGCGTAACTCAGCGAGTCAGTGCGCTCGGTGGTCATCAGAATGTTCAGGTCGCGGTGATGCTTGAGCGGATCGACGCCGACATTCACCAGAATCAGCACCTCGCTCGGCACGCTGGCGCGCAGCAGCGGTTCTTCGGCGACCGTGGGCAGGGGCAGGGCGATGCTCTGTTGCAGGCTGCCGAGCAGGTTGAACAGTTCGAATTCGCTCAGGTCACTGTCGCCGGGATGCAGCGCCAGGCGCGTGCTGCTAT
Organism: Pseudomonas sp. PDM02; assembly: GCF_014852285.1. Lineage (NCBI taxonomy): Bacteria > Pseudomonadati > Pseudomonadota > Gammaproteobacteria > Pseudomonadales > Pseudomonadaceae > Pseudomonas > Pseudomonas sp. PDM02. The sequence continues at coordinate 12,839 of NZ_JACVBL010000005.1, forward strand.
CGATCACGCCGTTGCGATGGCACCAGGTCAGCAGTTCCAGCAATTGGCGACTGCGCTTGATCGGTGCGAAATGCTCCCACTCGAGGGCGGTCAGGCTGCCGTTGTACAAGCCCCACTGGGTTTGCCCCGATTCTTTCTTGTCTGGCGCATGCACCAGCGTCAGGGTGTCTTCGGCCAAGTCCGGGGCGATGCCCGGGTTGATGAACTCGACTTTGTCAGCCTTGCGCTCGAACGCTGCGTACAGGCGTCGGCCCAGCACGTTGAGGTCGCGCTTGTTGATCAGGCTGACGGTCTGTTCGCTGCGGGCGAACTCGGTCAGGAAGCGGTAGCTGTAATTCAGTTCGTTGACCAACGCCCGGCGCTCGGAACTGACCTGACGGACTTTCCATTGGCTACGACTATCAAGCAGCGCCAGTTGACGCTGATCCCAATGCCATTCGTGGGCCAGACGTTCAAGCAACGAGCGCTGCCAGCTCTGGGTGCGGCTGCTGCCAGTGAGTTTACGATTGACCTTCAGGTACAGCGCGCGCCGCACCAGCTCCAGGCGCTCCGATTCGCCACGGGCGGTGAGGTATTCCTCGATTCGCCGGTAAACCACGACGTACGGGTCCAGCTCATCGAGGTCGAGCTGGTTGGCGAACACCGCTTGTTTGAAGCGCAGGCTCAGGCATTGAACCCTGGGGTGTTCGCTGGCGTAGACCTCGGTCAGCAACAGCTTGAGCACCGACTTGTAGGGTGACTCGATCCCTTTGAACAACTGCCAGAGCCCGGCACCGATGAACTCGCCGGGCGGGATGTACGCCAGATGCCCCAGGTCCAGGGTTTCGTCGGCACGGATGAAGCGTTTGGACAGCAGCGTGTGGGTGTAGCGGTCGTACGCAGCCTCTTCGTACACCGGCACCAGCCACCAGATGGGCGTGCGGCCAGCCAGCCAGATTGCTGTGCGGTAGAACTCGTCCAGCAGCAGGTAATGCTGGGTGGTGCCGCAGTCTTCCGAACTGAGTTGATTATCCCGCTCGCCGAGCACGAAGCGGGCCGGGTCGATCAGGAAAAAATGCGCCTCGGCACCCTGGCTCGCGGCCCAGGTTTCGAGCAACTGGCATTTTTTACGCAGCTCGTTGAGTTCGCTTTCGCTCAAGTCCGGTGCGTGACAGACCCACACGTCCATGTCGCTTTGATCGGCCTGCGCCAGGGTGCCGAGGCTGCCCATCAGGAACAGGCCGTGAATCGGTCGCGGTGGATTGCTGCCGTGGCGCGGCTTGTATGAAAACGAGCGGGTCAGGCGCTGGGCTTCGGCCAGGGCGTTGGCGTCAGGCTCGAAGTTCGACAGCCCGGCGGGGGTGCTTCCGGAAACGTAACCTGGCAACAGCGGATGATTGACGTGGAAAAACAGCGGCAGCAGGGTCAACACCCCTTGCTGACGGGTCGACAGCCCTTCCATGGCCCGCGCCATGCGGCCCTCGTTGAGCTTTAGAAAACGTGCGCGCAACTGACCGAGAACCTTGCGGTCGATTCCCTCGTCCAGATCGGGGCGGATTTCATGGGTGCGGGTCATGTCAGCTCAAACCGGCTCGCAGGGCTCGGACGTGGAGGATCTCAGGATGAGGGGCAGTTTAGCGCCTCGGCCCCGGGATATTCAGGCTGATTTTGTTTTTTGGCGTCAGATTTCTATCGTTGGGCGACAGTTCGTATCGAAGAGTGCCCGCGGAAATCCCGTAGCGGGGGTTTCCGTGGGCGATACGGTGGGTCAGGCTGTTTCCTGGACGCTCAGAATGGTGAGAACGGTTTGCACACTTTGCGCGGCATCACGACCCAGGCTGGTCAGATAACCGCCATCGGGTTGGTCGATCAGTTCTTTTTCGAACAGGCGTTGAGCGGCAGCTATGGCTTTCGGGGCAGCGGTCTGATGAATTTTCAAACCTTCCTGGGAACTGTCCAGGTTGAAGAGTGCGAGGATTTCCAGTTCGGCAACCAACTCAGGGGTAAGCGACATAAGGACTCCAGACTTTCTAGGAATTGGACGACAGCGCCCCTAAGGTGATCCCACTCGCGCGGCATGTCCAGTGCTCGCGACAGGGTTTTTTCTCTTCGGGAAGCATTCCCCGGCAGCGGGGTGCGTACCAGTGTAGTCAGGGTCTGGGGGAAAGGCCTGGGGATTGTTTGTAGGAGCGAGGCTCGCCCGCGAAGAACGGTAACGCGGTGTTTCAGAGGGACCGCGGTGGAGCTTTCGCGGGCAAGCCTCCCTCCTACGAAGGGCGGGGGATTACTTCTTTTCCGGCGGCAATTCCGGCAAGGCACGCAGTGCCGCTTCGTACCATTCGGTGTTGAACGCGCGGTCTTCTTCGAGGATCGCGTCGATTTCTACCGCTAAAACGTGAGCCATCAGGTTGAGGATTTCCTCACGCTCGTAACCCACCAGGGTCAACTTGTTGAAGGTCGCCTTGGCGGCTGGCGGGTTGTCGCTCTCGATCTGGTTTTCGATCGCTTCGATCAGGGTATTTTCGGTGAATTCTTCTTCGTCGCTATCGATGTCGGTTGGCTCGCTCATGGCAGGCTCCTCAAGTTAAGGCGGGCAGTTTACCTGCATTCAGCGCTGTGATGCTGCTGGCGAGAAACGCCCGGGCGTTCTATAAACAGGCACTGCCAACCCCCGCACGGCCTGGAGGCTTCGTGATGCTCAAGCTTTATGGATTTTCCGTCAGTAACTACTACAACATGGTGAAACTGGCGCTGCTGGAGAAAGGACTGCCGTTCGAGGAAGTGCCGTTTTATGCGGGGCAGAGCCCTGAGGCGCTGGCCATCAGTCCGCGTGGCAAGGTGCCGGTGCTGCGCGTCGAGCAAGGGTTTGTCAACGAAACGTCGGTGATTCTCGAGTACATCGAGCAGAGCCAGAAAGGCACGCCGCTGCTGCCGAGCGATCCCTTCGAGCGCGCACAGGTCCTGGCGCTGGCCAAGGAAATCGAGCTGTACATCGAGCTGCCGGCTCGTGCCTGTTATGGCGAAGCATTTTTCGGCTCGCCTTTACCCGACGCCATCAAGGACAAGACCAAAGCCGAGTTGCTGCTGGGTTTTGCCTCGCTTGAACGGCACGGCAAGTTTGCCCCTTATGTTGCAGGCGATAGCCTGAGCATTGCGGATTTGTACTTTCTGTACAGCGTGCCGTTGGCCTGTGCGGTGGGCCACAAGTTGTTTGGTGTTGACCTGTTGGCAGACATGCCAGCGGCCAAGGCATTGCTCGAGCGCCTGGAGCAGAACCCGAACGTGCAGCGGGTTGCGGCGGACAAGGATGCGGCGATGCCAGCGTTCCTGGCGATGGTGGCGTCCAAGAAATAAAGAAGTGGCGGCCATTGTGTGTGTCAGAAGATTCGCAATCTTTTGTCCCATATGGCCGTCGCCCTTGTCCGACGGGCCGTTCAGGCATTTGCGTCTTACGCGGTAATAACCGGGTTCTTCCACGGCCCCGGGTATTGGTTACTTTGAGCATCGATCGTTTCCGATCAGGAAACCTCCACGGTCAAGGAGACCCGACGATGCTCAAACTGTATGGCTTTGCCGCCAGCAATTATTTCAACATGGTCAAACTGGCACTCCTGGAGAAAGGCGTGCCGTTTGAAACGGTTCCGTTTCATGGATGCCAGAACCCGGACATCCTGGCGGTCAGCCCACGCGGGAAAGTGCCGGTACTGGAAACCGAACAAGGGTTCTTGAGCGAAACGGACGCGATCCTCGATTTCATCGAAGAGACTCAACCGGGCATTTCACTGTTGCCGCAATCGCCATTTGAAAGGGCAGGCGTTCGAGCCATGGCCAAGGAGATCGAGTTGTATATCGAACTGCCGGCGCGAGTCTGTTATGTCGAGGTGTTCTTTGGTGGCAGGCCGACCCCCGAGGCGCTGAAGGCCAAATCCGAGCGAGACCTGATCAAGGGATTTGCCGCCCTGAAACACCGGGCGCGGTTTGCGCCGTACGTGGCGGGCGAACAGTTCACCCTGGCCGATTTGTACTTTCTTTACAGCGTCGATCTGGCTGTTGACGTCGGAAAGCGTTTGTTCAACGTCGATTTCCTCGACGACATGCCCGGCGCCAAAGCGTTGCTGGAGCGCCTGGCGGATAACCCGAATGTACAAAAAGTCGCCGCTGACCGGCTGGCCGAGGCGCCTGCCTTTTTGCAGCGGGTGGGAGCCGTTGGGCGCGCGACAGCCTGAGCATAAAAAAGCTCGATGGCCTTTCAGCCATCGAGCTCAGGTGTTACAGAGGCCGTTTAACGGCTGGCGAGCAACGCCTGGCCGCGAGCCACCGCCTGCTTGACCTGCGCCGGAGCGGTCCCGCCGATGTGGTTACGGGCGTTCACCGAACCTTCGAGGGTCAGCACGGCGAACACGTCCTGATCGATCTGGTCGCTGAACTTGCGCAGCTCTTCCAGGCTCATTTCCGCCAGGTCTTTACCGCTTTCCACGCCGTACTTCACGGCATGGCCAACGATTTCGTGGCAGTCACGGAATGGCAGGCCACGACGCACCAGATAGTCGGCCAGGTCGGTGGCGGTGGAGAAACCGCGCAGCGCCGCTTCGCGCATCATTGCGTGCTTGGGTTTGATCGCCGGGATCATGTCGGCAAAGGCTCGCAGCGAGTCGCGCAGGGTGTCGGCGGCGTCGAACAGCGGTTCCTTGTCTTCCTGGTTGTCCTTGTTGTAGGCCAAAGGCTGACCTTTCATCAGGGTCAGCAGGCCCATCAGTGCGCCGAAGACGCGACCGGTCTTGCCGCGAACCAGCTCCGGCACGTCGGGGTTTTTCTTTTGCGGCATGATCGAGCTGCCGGTGCAGAAACGGTCCGGCAGATCGATGAACTGGAACTGGGCGCTGGTCCACAGCACCAGCTCTTCGGAGAACCGCGACAAGTGCATCATCGCGATGCTCGCGGCCGAGCAGAACTCGATGGCGAAGTCACGATCGGACACGTTGTCCAGCGAGTTGCCGCCCACGGCGTCGAAGCCCAGCAGTTGCGCGGTGTATTCGCGGTCGATCGGGTACGTGGTGCCCGCCAGCGCGGCACTGCCCAACGGCATGCGGTTGGTCCGCTTGCGGCAGTCGACCAGACGCTCGTAGTCGCGGCTGAGCATTTCGAACCAGGCCAGCATGTGGTGCCCGAACGTCACCGGCTGCGCGGTTTGCAGGTGAGTGAAGCCTGGCATGATGCTGCCGGCTTCGCGCTCGGCCTGTTCCAGCAAGCCTTTTTGCAGGCGGGTGATTTCGCCCAGGATCAGGTCGATCTCGTCACGCAGCCACAGGCGAATGTCGGTGGCGACCTGGTCGTTACGGCTGCGGCCGGTGTGCAGCTTTTTACCGGTCACGCCGATGCGGTCGGTCAGACGCGCCTCGATGTTCATGTGCACGTCTTCGAGGTCGATGCGCCAGTCGAACTGGCCGGCCTCGATTTCACCCTGGATGGTCTTCAGGCCATCGGTGATGCTGTCGCGCTCGGCATCAGTCAGCACGCCGACCTTGGCCAGCATGGTGGCGTGGGCGATCGAGCCCATGATGTCGTGGCGATACAGGCGCTGGTCGAAAGTGACGGAGGCGGTGAAGCGGGCGACGAAGGCGTCGACGGGTTCACTGAAGCGGCCGCCCCAGGACTGATTGGTCTTGTCAGTGCTCATGAATTCGCTCGTATCGGCTGAAGAAAGATGGCGTTGAAAGCTGCGGCGGATAATAACAGGGTTGCCAATCCTGTCGCTGACACTGGTCGATACGTTTTTTTCTCATGCGTCGACCCATACTCAAGGCAGGCATTGTGGAAATTGCGCAACGATATTTTTCAATTGAGCAATAACGTGCCGGCAACCGTCTACAGTTGGACAGTAGGATCAGCGCACTTCCTGGCGCTGCAGCGGACGATAAGAAGAGGGGGTGTTCATATTGTGTATCAGCAAACCCTACGGCGATGCCTCGCCAACCGCCAATTGCCCGGCAAATAAAAATTTAGCAGTCGGACGGGCGGCACTTTTTGGCCCTCGCGCTAGTCTTAGCGTGGATCGCGGTGACAGACGTCACTTCACCTGTCTACGCTATCCTTGTGCGAGACTCACGCAGGAATCCAGCGCAATATGAATGTCCTGATCGTTGATGACGAACCCCTTGCCCGCGAGCGCCTGAGCCGAATGGTCGGCGAACTCGAGGGATACAGTGTCCTGGAGCCGAGCGCCACGAACGGCGAAGAAGCGTTGGCACTGATCGACAGCCACAAACCGGATATCGTGCTGCTCGATATCCGCATGCCGGGCCTCGATGGCCTGCAAGTGGCTGCACGATTGTGTGAACGCGAAACCCCGCCCGCCGTGGTGTTTTGCACAGGTCCCGATGAATTTGCCGTGGAAGCCTTACAGGCCAGCGCCGTAGGCTATCTGGTGAAACCTGTGCGTACAGAACAATTGCATGACGCGTTGAAAAAAGCCGAACGCCCCAATCGCGTCCAGCTCGCGGCTTTGACCCGTCCCGCCGCCGAAACCGGCAGCGGCCCGCGCAGCCATATCAGCGCCCGTACCCGTAAAGGTATTGAACTGATCCCGTTGGGGCAGGTGGTCTACTTCATTGCGGATCACAAATACGTGACCTTGCGCCATGAAGGCGGCGAAGTGCTGCTGGATGAGCCGCTCAAGGCCCTTGAGGATGAATTCGGTGACCGTTTCGTGCGAATCCACCGCAACGCCCTGGTCGCCCGCGAACGCATCGAACGCCTGCAACGCACGCCACTGGGGCATTTTCAGCTGTTCCTCAAAGGCCTGAACGGTGACGCCCTGATCGTCAGCCGACGCCATGTGGCCGGTGTGCGCAAAATGATGCAACAGCTTTAATTCGCCACCCGCAGGCGAACTTCTCACCCGATTGCCGGACGTCCGGGGCCAGGGAGGCCAGGCAATTCCTGATTCAAGTCAAAGCGGATTTGGTTGAGCTGTTATTATCTGCCGTATCTATTCAGTACGGATTGATCCATGTCCTCTCGCGAAATCCGCATCGCCACCCGCAAAAGTGCTCTCGCCCTGTGGCAGGCCGAATACGTCAAAGCCCGTCTGGAAGAGGCCCATTCAGGGCTGCTCGTGACGTTGGTGCCCATGGTCAGTCGTGGCGACAAGCTGCTCGACTCGCCGCTGTCGAAAATCGGCGGCAAGGGCCTGTTCGTCAAGGAGCTGGAAACCGCGCTGCTGGAAAATGAAGCCGACATCGCCGTGCATTCCATGAAAGACGTCCCGATGGACTTCCCGGAGGGCCTCGGTCTGTTCTGCATCTGCGAGCGAGAAGACCCGCGCGATGCCTTCGTCTCCAATACCTATGCCAGCCTGGACGAATTGCCGTCAGGCAGCATCGTCGGCACCTCCAGCCTGCGCCGTCAGGCTCAGTTGCTGACCCGTCGCCCGGACCTGGAAATCCGCTTCCTGCGCGGTAACGTCAACACGCGCCTGGCCAAGCTCGATGCGGGCGAGTACGACGCCATCATCCTCGCGGCGGCCGGCCTGATTCGACTGGGCTTCGAGGATCGCATCACCTCGGCCATCAGCGTCGATGACAGCCTGCCCGCCGGTGGCCAGGGTGCCGTAGGCATTGAATGTCGCTCCGCCGACCGCGAAATTCACGCCTTGCTCGCGCCGCTGCACCATCAGGACACCGCCACCCGTGTCACCGCCGAACGTGCCCTCAACAAACATCTGAATGGCGGTTGCCAGGTGCCGATCGCCTGCTACGCCGTGCTGGAAGGCGAGCAGATCTGGTTGCGTGGCCTGGTGGGCGATCCGAGCGGCGGTCTGCTGCTCAGCTCCGAAGCCCGTGCACCGCGCGCCGATGCCGAAGCACTGGGTGTGCGAGTGGCCGAAGACCTCCTGAGCCAGGGTGCCAACGACATTCTGAAAGCGGTCTACGGTGAGGCAGGTCACGAGTGACGGGCTGGCGCCTGCTGCTGACGCGTCCGGCGGATGAGTCGGCGGCGCTGAGCGCTGTGTTGGCCGAAGCGGGGATTTTCAGCAGCAGTTTGCCGCTTTTGGAAATTGAACCGATTCCGGCCTCTGCCACAATGCGCCAGGTGATTCAGGATCTGGATCGTTATTGCGCCGTGATCGTGGTCAGCAAACCCGCCGCCAGAATCGCGGTGGACCTGGTCGACCAGTACTGGCCGCAAGCACCTCGCCTGAAGTGGTTCAGCGTAGGCGCGGCGACGGCGCAGATCCTTGATGAACACGGGTTGGACGTGAGTTTCCCGGCCGAGGGTGATGACAGCGAAGCCTTGCTGGAGCTTGCGTCGTTGCGCGAGGCTGTCGAGCAGCCTGATCCACGGGTGCTGATCCTGCGTGGGGAGGGTGGTCGCGAATTGCTCGCTGAGCGTTTGCGCGAGCTTGGTGCTAGTGTCGACTATCTGGAGTTGTATCGCCGCAAGCTTCCACAGTATCCGCCGGCAACACTGCCTGAGCGGATCAAGGCGGAACGCTTGAACGGGCTGGTGGTCAGCAGTGGACAGGGTTTTGAGCATCTGCATCAATTGGCCGGCGATGCCTGGCCACAGTTGGCGCAGTTGCCGTTGTTTGTACCAAGCCCCAGGGTCGCCGAGCTGGCACGTGCCGCCGGGGCCCAAACAGTTGTGGATTGTCGTGGCGCGAGTGCCACGGCTTTGCTGACGGTGTTACGGGAGCATCCCGAACCCGTTCTCTAATGCAAAGGATGGATACGTGAGCGAAACAGCCTTGCCTAAAGATGACTCCCGGCCATTGATCGATGCGCCGGTAGATGCACCGGTAGAAAGTGCGCCACCTGCTGCAGAGCAGCGCCGAGGCAATGGGCTGGCAATCGTCGCGCTGTTGCTGGGCGCCGCCGGTGTGGCGGTGGGCGGTTGGGGTGTCTGGCAGGTGCGTCACCTGCAAGCCAATACGCAGGAGCAGTTGAGTCAGGTGCAGGCGTTGAACGATCAGGCGCAAAGCCTGAAGCTCAACGAACAGCGCCTTAGCGCACGCCTTGAGCAAATGCCTGCCGCCGAAGAACTCGATGCCCGCAGCCGTCTGGTGATCCAGCTGCAAGGCGATCAGCAGCGCTTGAATCAACGCCTGGAAACCGTCCTCGGCGCCAGCCGCAAGGACTGGCGCCTGGCTGAGGCCGAACACTTGCTGCGCCTGGCCAGCCTGCGGCTTTCGGCGTTGCAGGACATCAACAGCGCTCAGGCGCTGGTGCAGGGCGCCGACGAAATTCTTCGCGAACAGAACGATCCAGGTTCCTTCGCCGCTCGCGAGCAAGTGGCGAAAACCCTGGTCGCCTTGCGCAGTACCGAACAGCCGGATCGCACCGGTCTTTTCCTGCGACTGGGTGCGCTGCGCGATCAGGTGGTCAGCCTCACCGAGCTGGCTCCCGAATACAAGGACCGGGGCGATTCGCTGCTGGGTCTGACCGCCGACGGCGACGGCGCGAGTCGTTGGGCGCAGTGGTGGGATCAGATCTCGCGTTACATCCGTATCGATTTCAATGCGGATAAAAATGTCCGTCCGCTGCTGGCAGGGCAAAGCCTGAGCCAGGTGCGCCTGGCCTTGAGCCTGGCGCTGGAGCAGGCGCAGTGGGCGGCGCTCAATGGTCAGGCTGCGGTCTACACCCAGGCGCTGGCCGAGGCGCGGGACGTGCTCAAGGGTAATTTCAACCCGGACAACCCGCAGAGCAAAGTGATGCTCGAGCAGGTGGGCGAACTGAGCAAGCAGCCGGTCACCGTGGTCACGCCGGACCTGACCGGCACGCTGAGCGCGGTTCAGGGCTATCTCGAGCGACGTAATGTCAACGCCGAGGACTCGATCAAACCCATGGCCAAACCTGCCGCAAGCACCGCGCAGGAGGCCACGCCATGAAACGCCTCTATGTGATCGTGTTTCTGGCCATCGCCGTTGCCGCCGCGCTGGGGCTGGCGATTGCCGAGCATTCCGGCTACGTGCTGATCGCCTACAAGAGCTTTCGTTTCGAATCGAGCCTGTGGGCCACCCTGGCGCTGGTGGCGGTGCTGTGGCTGGTGTTCTGGGGCATCAAGGCGTTGATCGAATTGGTGACGACCTCCAGCGGCGTGGTCAACCCATGGTCGCGGCGCAATCGCAGTCGTCGGGTGCAAGTGGCGATCGAGCACGGTCAGTTGGATTTGGCTGAGGGGCGCTGGGCCAGCGCGCAGCGTCATCTGCATCGCGCCGCCGAAGCCGAGCGCCAGCCGCTGCTTTACTACCTCGGCGCTGCCCGCGCGGCGAACGAACAAGGTCATTACGAAGAAAGCGATAACCTGCTGGAGCGCGCACTGGAGCGACAGCCTCAGGCCGAGTTGGCGATTGCCCTGAGTCACGCCCAATTGCAAACCGACCGTGGCGACACCGACGGCGCCCTCTCGACGTTGCAGGCGATGCATGAGCGTCACCCTCACAACGTACAGACCTTGCGCCAGTTGCAACGCTTGCATCAGCAGCGCGGCGACTGGTCGGCGGTGATTCGCCTGCTGCCGGAGCTGCGCAAGGACAAGATCCTGCCAGCGGCCGAGCTGGCCGAACTTGAGCGCCGGGCCTGGGGTGAAAACCTGTCCCTGGCTGCGCGTCAGGAAGAAGACGGGACGGTGGGTTTGCAATCGCTCAACCGCGCCTGGCAACAACTCACCTCGGCTCAGCGCCAGGAACCGCAACTGGTATTGGCGTATGCCGAGCAACTTCGGCAACTGGGCGCGCAGGTTGAGGCCGAAGAGGTCCTGCGAACGGCGCTCAAGCGCAACTACGACAGCCATCTGGCACGCCTTTACGGGCTGGTTCGCGGCAGTGACTCTGCGCGTCAATTGCAGACCGCCGAGGGCTGGCTCAAGGATCATCCGGCTGATCCGAGCCTGTTGCTGACCCTTGGTCGTCTGTGTCTGCAAAACAGTTTGTGGGGCAAGGCCCGGGACTATCTGGAAAGCAGCCTGCGCGTGCAGCGCAACCCGGAAGCCTGTGCCGAGCTGGCTCGGCTGCTGGCGCAACTGGGCGACACCGAGCGCAGCAACCAGCTGTTTCAGGAAGGCCTTGGTTTGCTGGACGAACGCTTGCTGGCCGCGCCGCTACCGGCGCCGGTTCATGCCTGATTGTGTGGCGAGGGGGGCAAGCTCCCTCGCCACGCAGTAGGTGTTGCAGCGACGTTTTCTTACATTCGTAGAGCCTCGACGGCAAAGTCCTACAGAGGACTACACCTGATCCTCTCGCTTCTGTCGGGAATTCCCTACACCTCTGCTGAAGTGTCCTTGCTGGCTTGCCTTGAAAGGCTGCTGCGCTTTCCTCTACCGTAACCACTTGTCTCTACTGGTACGGAAAAGCCATGACGTTGGCCTGCTCACGCTCCTTGTTTTTCATGGTTTTCATTGCCGGCGCGCTGGCGTTGGGCGTTTCCTACTACCTGGAATATGCAGTCGGCCTCAAGCCCTGCGGGCTGTGCCTTTTACAGCGGATTTGCCTGGCGGTGCTCACGGGTGTCTGCCTGATGGCTTCGGTTCATGGCCCCGGTCGCTTCGGTTCGTTCCTGTACTGGCTGCTCGGTTTGCTGTGCAGTCTGGCGGGTACGGTGACAGCGTGGCGTCAGGTGTTGTTGCAAGGCGATCCGGTGCAACAGCTGTCAGCGTGCTCGCTCAGCCTGGCGGACCCGTTCGCAAGCACCCCCTTGGTTTATGTGGTGCAGCAGATGTTCAAGGGCGCGGCCGAATGCGCACAGATTTCCTGGACGCTGTTTGACCTGAGCCTTCCCGAGTGGAGTCTGCTCTTCTTCATCGCCATGACGATCGTGAGTGTTTACCAGTTGCTGCGCGTGGTCTGGATCGCTTGTCAGCGACCGCTCAGCGGCACGTCGTCGCACCGGGCGCTGGTCGGCGATTAAACACTTGTATGAACTTTATCTGCTGCGTACCTTGAAGCCACAGTCGCGCGGGCATAATCTGGCCCGCACGTGTCATTGGAATTATGTTGCTCGAATGACGCTCTGCCTGGCCGACTCTTGATCTTCAAGTGTGCGACAGGTGTAGAGCAGCATGACCCACAAGGGAAGAGAGACCGCCATGCTCGAAAGTTGTCAGAATGCTCAGGAACGCTGGGGTGGAGTGCATCTGCTGATCGATCGCTGGTTGCAGGAACGTCACGAACTGGTTCGGGCCTATGATGATCTCGGCGCCAAGCCTGAGGCGCTGGGTGAGAACCGCAAGCCTTTGCAGGAATTCTGCGGCGTGCTGGTCGATTACGTGTCTGCCGGGCACTTCGAGATCTACGAACAGCTGACGGGGGAGGCCAAGGCTTTCAACGACAAGCGTGGCCTTGAACTCGCCGAGACCATCTACCCGCGCATCGACGTCATCACCGAGAAGCTGCTCGCGTTCAACGACCTGTGTGACGCAGGCAAATGCGTCGCAGAGAAATTCAAAGAGCTGGGTGGCCTGTTGCACGAACGCTTCGAACTGGAAGACTGCCTGATCGAAGTGCTGCACACCGCTCACAAGGAAGTGGATTCGGTTCAGGCCTGAATCCTTTCCCGCCACACCTCAAAACGGTGCGCTTTGCGCGCCGTTTTTTGTTTCCGCTGTTTAGCTGGTGGCGCCGCGCAATTCGACTTCGAATACCAGCGGCGTGAACGGCTCGATCAAGTCGCCGGCACCGTCGGCGCCATAGGCCTGAGCCGATGGAATCACCAATCGCCACTTCGCACCGACCGGCATGTTTTGCAGCGCGCTGCGCCATCCGCTGATCACGCTGTCGAGACTGAACCATTGCGGTTGGGTGTTCTGATCGAACACGGTGCCGTCGGGAAGACGACCGACGTACAGCACCTGAACCTTGCCATTCGGACCGGCTTTCGCGCCGGTGCCAGGTGTCAGCTCCGTCAGCAATATTCCATCGGCCAGTTCGCGAACGCCGGGTCTGGTTTTTTCTTCGGCGAGAAATCGGTGCTCTTTTTCGAGGGCGGCTTCGCTCTGTGGCGGAGGCGACTGCAAAGCTGTCTGCGCTTCGTGCTCGGTCAGAATCTGTTCGATCTGCTCATCTTTCAGGGCCAGGGGTTTGCCTTGATAGGCTTGCTGCAAACCTTCGACCAGCGCCTGCAGTTGCAGGTCGGGAACCTCCAGGCGCAAGCGTTCGCCGAGGCTCGCGCCCAGGCTGTAAGCGAGATCGTGAGCTTCATTTTCCTTGGTTTTTTCGGCGGCTTGGGCGATGGAAAAAAACACGCACAGCGATAAAAAAAGGTAGCGCGACATGGGCACTCTCCGACCTGAGATGCGGCAGATTATGCCAGTGTGAATGCGTTCGACAGTGAACTTGTTTTGCGTAAGCGCAGAAGATTTTCGATCCGTTGCAACGCGACGCTTTCGATACTGTCAACATGCCCTAGCGGCGGTAGCAGCAGAGGTCTAGTATGAGCCGCACCCACGTCAGCCAGGAGGTAAACCATGTCGGCCACCAAGAAGCCTGTAAATACCCCGTTGCACTTACTCCAACAACTGTCGGGCAGCTTGCTCGAGCATTTGGAAACCGCTTGTTCCCAAGCCTTGGCTGATGCTGAAAAACTGCTCGCCAAACTGGAAAAACAGCGCGGAAAAGCACAAGAGAAATTGCACAAATCCCGCACCAAATTGCAGGACGCTGCGGCGGCCGGCAAAGCCAAGGCACAAGCCAAGGCGAAGGACGGCGTGCAGCAACTCGAAGACGTGCTCGATGCCCTCAAGGATCGTCAGTCCGACACCCGCGCCTACATTCTGCAACTCAAGCGCGATGCCCAGGAAAGCCTGAAACTGGCCCAGGGCGTCGGTCGTGTTCAAGAGGCTGTCGCCAAGGCGTTGTCCTTGCGTGCGGCCAAGCCTGCTGCGGCCCCTGCGAAGAAAGCCGCTGCCAAACCGGCTGCTGCAAAAGCACCGGCCAAACCTGCCGCCAAGGCACCTGTGAAAGCGGCGGCTAAACCTGCAGCTAAACCTGCGGCGAAAAAACCAGTCGCTGCCAGCGCTGCTAAACCGGCTGCAAAACCAGCCGCTAAAACTGCTGCTGCCAAACCTGCTGCCAAGCCAGCCGCTGCCAAAACAGCTGCCGCAAAACCGGCTGCAAAAACCACTGCTGCCAAACCGGCCGTAGCGAAAACTGCAGCGGCCAAACCCGCCGCAAAACCGGCCGCTAAAACAGCTGCAAAACCAGCCGCTAAAACTGCCGCTGCGAAGCCTGCTGCCAAGCCAGTCGCCGCTAAAACCGCTGCCAAGCCAGCTGCAAAACCAGTGGCTAAAACTGCTGCTGCGAAACCTGCTGCCAAACCGGCCGCTACCAGGACTGCTGCTGCAAAACCTGCGACTGCAAAACCTGCCGCCGCTGCCAAGCCAGCCACCGCGGCAAAACCTGCCGCAGCGAAACCAGCAGCCAAACCTGCCGCTGCCAAGCCGGCTGCAAAACCAGCTGCCAAGCCAGCAGCCAAACCAGCCGTGAAAAAACCGGCCGCTGTTGCCAAGCCGACCCCGGTAATTGCTGCCAAGCCAGCGACTCCGGCGCCATCCGCTTCGGCCGCGCCTGCACCAGCAGCCTCCACCTCGACAGTCACCACGGCGCCAACGCCTGTCGCACCGTCGAGCACCAGCTCCACCCCAACCAGCGCTTCCTAAGTGCCGGTTGCCGCGACGCGCAGCTGATGCAGCGCGTCGCGGTCCAGGTGGGCGGCACCCGCCGCCACACCCTCCAGCCAGGCCGATAAATCGGTCGCCTCACACTGCGGCCAATTCAACGCCGCTCGCTCCAGCCGCATCAGCAAATGCCGCTCGGCTTCCAGCTCCAGCGTTTTTACTTGTTCGCGTAACGCATTCAGTTCGGCGTCCTCAGTCGCGACGACTTTCCATCGCATGCGCAAGGCGCGCAGCGGTTGAACGACATCCGCGTCCCAAGGCTGCGCCACGTTGCGAAGCTGCTGCAGTCGATGCTCGTTGCAGGCGACTCCCCGCTGGCCCAGCCACAACCCGCATAGCAACAGGCACACATTCACCCCCGTCGATTGCAGGGTCAGGCACGCGGCTTCAACGCCGGGACGGGCGTAAGTGCCAAGGGAAAAGCTCCACAGGTCAGAGGACATAGTGCTACTCGCGCCAGTTGCGAGCGAAGCTGGTAGACTCCGCCGCCATTATGATTCGACTTCAGAACCTGACTTTACAGCGTGGCCCGCAACGTCTGCTAGAAGACGCCGAGCTGACCCTGCACGCCGGCCACAAAGCCGGCCTCATCGGTGCCAACGGCGCCGGCAAATCGAGCCTGTTCGCCTTGATCCGGGGCGAACTGCACCCGGACTCGGGTGACTGCTTCCTGCCGGCCGACTGGCGCATCGCCCACATGCGCCAGGAGATCGAGACGCTCGAGCGCCTGGCGGTCGACTACGTGCTCGATGGCGACCTGCGCCTGCGCGAGGTGCAACGTGACCTCGCCGCGGCCGAAGCCGCCCATGACGGCACCGCTCTGGCCCGCCTGCACTCGGAACTCGACAGCGCCGACGGTTACACCGCCGACGCTCGTGCCCGCAAGCTGCTGGCCGGGCTTGGGTTCACCAATGAGCAGATGGATCGCCAGGTCGGCGATTTCTCCGGTGGCTGGCGGATGCGCCTGAACCTGGCGCAGGCATTGATGTGCCCCTCGGACTTGCTGCTGCTCGACGAACCGACCAACCACTTGGACCTCGACGCCATCATCTGGCTCGAAGAATGGCTGAAAAGCTATCCCGGCACCTTGCTGCTGATTTCCCACGACCGGGATTTTCTCGACGCCGTGGTCGATCACGTGGCCCACGTCGACCAACGCAAGATCACCCTGTATCGCGGTGGTTACAGCGCTTTCGAACGTGCCCGCGCCGAACGTCTGGCCCAGCAACAGCAGGCCTACGAGAAGCAGCAGGCGCAGCGTGCGCACATGGAAAGTTACATCGCCCGCTTCAAGGCCCAGGCCACCAAGGCCCGTCAGGCCCAGAGCCGGATCAAGGCGCTGGAGCGGATGGAAGAGTTGTCCGCCGCCCACGTCGATTCGCCGTTCGACTTCGTCTTCCGCGAGTCGACGAAGATTTCCAGCCCGCTGATCGATCTGTCCGATGCCCGTCTGGGCTACGGCGACAAAGCCGTGCTGGAGAAGGTCAAGCTGCAACTGACCCCCGGCGCGCGCATCGGTTTGCTCGGCCCCAACGGTGCCGGTAAATCGACCCTGATCAAAAACCTCGCCGGTGAGCTTTCGCCGCTGGCCGGTCGGCTGACCCGTGGCGAGAACACCGTCGTCGGTTACTTCGCCCAGCATCAGCTCGATTCCCTCGACTCGAAGGCCAGCCCGTTGCTGCACTTGCAGCGTCTGGCGCCAACCGAGCGTGAACAGACGTTGCGCGACTTCCTCGGTGGTTTCGACTTCCGCGGCGCGCGCATCGATGAGCCCGTGCTGAACTTCTCCGGTGGCGAGAAAGCCCGGCTGGCCCTGGCGTTGATCGCCTGGGAGCGGCCGAACCTGTTGCTGCTCGACGAACCGACCAACCACCTGGACCTGGAAATGCGCCTGGCGCTGACCATGGCCCTGCAGGAATTCAGCGGTGCGGTACTGGTGGTCTCCCACGATCGTCATTTGCTCAAAAGCACCACCGACAATTTCTATCTGGTGGCGGACGGCAAGGTCGAGGAGTTTGATGGCGACCTGGAAGACTACGCCCGTTGGCTGGTCGACTACCGTCAGCGCAATGCCCCGGTCAGCACCACGCCGGTCAATCCGGACAAGACTGACAAGAAGGCCCAGCGCCAGGCCGCCGCTGCGTTGCGTCAGCAACTGGCACCGCACAAGCGCGAGGCTGACAAGCTCGAAGCCGAGCTGGGCAAGCTCCACGAGAAGCTGGCGAAGATCGATACCAGCCTCGGCGACAGCGACATTTACGAGCCGGCGCGCAAGAACGACCTGCGTGATCTGCTGGCCGAGCAAGCCAAGCTGAAAGTGCGTGAAGCCGAACTGGAAGAAGCCTGGATGGAAGCCCTGGAGTTGCTGGAAAGCATGCAGGCGGAGCTGGAGGCGCTGTCCTGATGGAGGCGTTCAAGCTGCCGCTGCCGGCGGTGTGGGTCGAGCCGATCTGGCTCGTCGTGCAAATCCTGCTGATTCTGTTGGCCGGTTACTTCACCCAGCGCTTTGTCGCGAAGTGCCTGACACGCCTGGGCGAGCGCTACCCGTTTCCGCCGCAGCTGCTGATGCCGCTGCGGGGCGGCCTGCGCTGGCTGATCATGGGCAGTGCGCTGATTTTCGTGCTGGAACGCCTCGGGGTGTCGGCGACGGTGCTCTGGACCGCACTGTCCGGCTTCGTCGCGGTCGCGGCGGTGGCGTTTTTCGCCATGTGGAGCGTGCTCTCCAATCTGCTCTGCGCGATCCTGATCTTCACCGTCGGCCCGTTTCGCCTCGGCGATGTGGTCGAGTTGGTGGACACCACTGACAAG
Source organism: Pseudomonas sp. PDM02 (assembly GCF_014852285.1). Lineage (NCBI taxonomy): Bacteria > Pseudomonadati > Pseudomonadota > Gammaproteobacteria > Pseudomonadales > Pseudomonadaceae > Pseudomonas > Pseudomonas sp. PDM02. Next base: position 30,293 of record NZ_JACVBL010000005.1, read on the forward strand.
CCCGGCGTCAAAGGTCGGGTGGTGGCGATCAATCTGCTTTACACCACGTTGATCGAAGCTGAAGAGCTTGGGACCGGCAGTGCGATGGTTCAGGTGCCTAACAGCCTGTTCTTCCAGCGCTCGGTTCGACGCTGGCGCGGTACGGATGTATTCCCTTCCAGCGGGTTTGAAAAGTAAGCCCTCCGTTGCCTGACATACCGCTTTCGCGAGCAAGCCCGCTCCCACACTAGGTCCGTGTGGTTCGCATGATTTGTGTTCGCCAAGATCAACTGTGGGAGCGGGCTTGCTCGCGAAGGGGCCCTTGAGTCTTAAAACGCTGGTCGGCGACCGCAACATCCTGCAAAAAATCGATGGTCATCGGCCCAAAGCCGCATTAGCTTAGACATCTGTTTACGAGTCCGAGTCGAGGTGTGCGATGGAGCTTCAAACATGGCTGGCGTTTTTTGCCGCCTGCTGGGTGATCAGCCTGTCCCCCGGTGCCGGCGCCATTGCGTCGATGTCCAGCGGTCTGCAATACGGTTTCTGGCGCGGTTACTGGAATGCCCTGGGCCTGCAATTGGGCCTGGCGGTGCAGATCGCGATTGTCGGCGCCGGTGTCGGCGCGATCCTCACGGCGTCGGCCAGCGCTTTTTATGCGATCAAATGGTTCGGCGTGGCGTACCTGGTTTATCTCGCGATCAAGCAATGGCGCGCACTGCCCAGCGACATGAGCGATGACGCGGCGGTGCGTCAGATCGGCAAACCGATGGCCCTGGTGTTCCGCGGTTTTCTGGTCAACATCAGCAACCCCAAGGCCCTGGTGTTCATGCTGGCGGTGTTGCCGCAGTTTATCGATCCGCATGCGCCATTACTGGTTCAATACCTGATCATCGGCGTAACCATGGTCTGCGTTGACTTGATCGTCATGGCCGGTTACACCGGGCTGGCGTCCAAAGTGCTGCGCATGTTGCGCACGCCCAAGCAGCAAAGACGCATGAACCGCACGTTTGCCGGGCTGTTCATTGGCGCTGCGGCGTTTATGGCGACGCTGCGCAAAGCGGCGGTGTAAAACCGTCAGGCACAAAAAAGGCGACCCTTGAGGTCGCCTTTTTCGTTCAAGGGATCAGCGCAAAATGACCGGCTCTGTATCCTCTGGCAGATTATTGCTCAACGGCGCCTGCTCTTGCTGCTCATTCCCGCTGCCACCCAGTTGTTCGCTCAACTGACGAGCCACATCTTCCCCCAGGGACTTGGACACCTCACGTACCAACCGTGGGCGACTCTGTGAGATCTTCGCGTCCCGATGGTTCGTCAACTTGGTGTCCTGGCCTTCGCCCATCGCCGTGAAGGCCGAGGTGATTTCGAAGGTTTTGGTGTCGATCAGGCTGAAATCCGCCACCAGGGTCAGTGCCAGCACCGAGGAATAGCTGTTGGTGTTGGGTATCTCGTTGACATCACTGTTGAAGTCTACGTCCGACAAGGTGCCGAACAGTACATAGTCGGCGCCCTCGAAGTTGCCGGCCTTGATCCGCTCGATCACGTCATAGATATCGACTTTGGACTCGGCGGTGTGCGGCTTGCCTTGCACCAGCTGGAACATTCCGGAGCGCAGCATCTGGCCCTTGATGTCGCCGGTGAATTTGCGCAGCTCGGTTTGCTCGATGTAACTGGTTTTGGATTCGAACGAGTCGTAGCTCGAAGAACCGCTGGAGCTGTACTCACCCTCGCGGTAATTGTCCTTGGACGAAACGGTGTGGATGTACTGCTCCACGCGCTCCTCGTATGCCAGGTCGGTTACTGCGACTTTCGGGGCCGCCTGCACGCTGAACGTGCAAGCCAGGGCCATCATCCCAATCCATGCGCGCATTGATTAATGCTCCGTAGTTTTTCGGATCTCTTTTTCGTCCATCCACTCGGCCAGACCGCTTTCAACGTCGATCAATTGCAGGCTGAATTTGTAGAAGACGTCCTTGTACTCGCTGCTGCGCTTGACGATCGAGCTGATCGAACCTTCAAGGCGGTATTTGGCGGCGATCATGTTGCCGATCTTGGACACGGTGGCTTTCTTGTACAGACCGCTCTGGTTTTGCAGCTGGATCTGATCAACCTGGCTCTGCATATCGGTGTTGTCGCTGGAGAAGCGTGCCGTGCCCGATTTCATCAGTTGGGTCTTGATGGTGGTGGTGATTTCACGGGTGTCGATGTATTCGCTGGTCTTGTTCTTCACGTCGTAGACCTGGACCACCGGGCGTCCACGCAGAATGCCGGACTGGGCGAGAGAGCGGGTCATGGACTCGGCGATGATCTGCAGGTCGGTGGAGCTGAACTCGTTGGTGATGGTTTCCACAGCCTTGGTGTCGCCATAGCTGGTGTTCTTGCTGCCCAGGGTCGGTGGGTGGTTGCTGGCGCAACCACTGGCCAGGAGGGCGATAGCGGCAATCATCGAAAAGCGTACAAACATGGGAATGCTCTCTGAAGCTGAACGAATAGGGTGTTAAGGCGTATTGATTTCCAGGCGGAAATCCACGGCCTTGGGGGTGGGCGCTATGGCCTGAATGTAGCGGGTCTGCTCGCCGTACATCATCTGGCTCTTCCAGGTTTCTTCTTCGGCAACCGGGAAGCCATCAGGGTCGAGCCAGGCAAAGCGGTAGTAGAAGGTCTTGTTGTCGGAGCTGGTGTTGCTCAGCTGTGTATTGACCGTAATGAAGCCGTTTTCCCGGGCGACACGCATGGCGTCGATCTCAATGTCCCTTAGCTTGCCCAAGGCCACTACCTTGCTGGCGGCTGTTGTGGCGCAACCGGCCAACAAGGCCAGGATGACGACAGCGATGAGTTTGAAGCGCATGGGAAGACTCCGTAATTAAAGTTGTTTGAAGCTGGCCACGGCTGTCGGGCTGGCGCTCGGGGTCGCGTGAACGGCCAGGCCGCTGGCGAAGACCTGGTTGCCCACGGCGCGCAGGCTGATGACTTGATAGCGCTGGTCAACGGTGATCTTGAGCACTGTCGTTCCAACCGCGACCTGGTGCTCGCCTTTCTTCAGGCGCAGGCGCACGACATGGGTGTTGTCCGGCAGGGTGCGCCACGTACGGGTATCGGCACCTTCGAGCACGGTTGAACTGTAACCGACTGCCATGCCCGCCAACTGGCTGACTTGTTTGATCTTTTCCTGCGCCACGCCACGGGTAGCCGCACGAACAGTGGTGCGCACAATGATGCCCGGCATGTCGTCACGCAGTGCGCGGCGGGACATGGTGGTAATGCTGTTGAGTTGCGTCAGGGTGAGTTGCTGACCGTCCACGCCAATCTGGGTGAGCGGGGCGGTGGAGGTATCTGGCTTGATGACCGGGAAGGACAGCGGAGCGATCACCACGCCGTTGCTGATCGGCAGAGTCAGTGGCAAGCGGATCGAGCCCCGGGCCGGCGCCAGCCCGCTTTGCACGACGATCAGGATGTCGCTGTCTTCGTCCTCGGCACTTTTCTGGTCCAGATCCTTCAATGCCTGCTCCAGCAGCGGAGTGTTTGGGCGCAGTTCGGCTGCTGTGCGGTAACCCGGTGCGGCCAGGCCTTTTTCGCCCAGGGCTTCGTAGACGAAGCCGGCCAGGTAATGGCTGAAGGCACTCTGGTAGCTGTTTTTCAGCCCAACCACTTCAGGTGCGTCGAGGCTGGCGACGGGATAGCCATACAAGTCTTTTAACTCGGTCTTGATGCCTACCTTATCGGCTTCCTCTTCGCTCTTGAGGTATTCCTTGTCGCGCAGGTCGGCGATCACCGCTTCACGTTCGTGGGTTTTCTTGATCGCGATACGTGCGCCGTCGAAGTCGTTGACGGCCAGCAGATTCAGGGCCATTTGCGTGGTCAGCATGACTTTTTCGTAGTCGTAGCCTTCGTAGCGGCGGACCTTGTCGTTCACCAGGAAGCTGCCGAACTGAGCGAGGTACTTGCCGGCATCGAGTTTGACCGACTCTTCCCATTGACCGACCACGACATCGGCGCTGTTCCAGGCGTTCTGGCTGCCAGACAGATCGCCCTTGGCGCGCAGCAGTTCACCCTTCTCGAAGTAGTAGAGGAGGTCCTTGTCTGCACCGAAGTTGTTCTTTTCCAGCAGGGTCAGCGCCGCATCGATATTGCCGGAAGCCAGCTGCATGTTGGTTTGTGCGAGCTCCGAGTCGTAGTTGCGAAACACCGAACAGCCGGAGAGGAGCGTGACAGCACTGACCGCAATCACTGCAAGGGCGCGGGAGGCCATAGGTACTTCTTCCGTGAATGGTGATCAGCCACGCTTGCTGGTCGGGCTTTTTGGACCTATCGGCGCAGACGTGCGTCCTGCCAATTCCTCATAAGCAGAGGAGCTTTGAGTGCCATATCGATCAATTGAAGGCTCGTCATTATAGACAGGGAAGGTGGCGCAGTAATGGCTTTTTGATTGCTGCTAAACAGAAAGATGCCATCATCTGGAAAAAGCACCATTCGAGGTCTGCGACGGCGTTTCAGACAACAAAGCTTGAGCGAAACTCATTCGAAGTGAACAATGTGTTACTTCGTATTTCCAATTGAGATTCATTCATGACTGCCCCGTCCCGTTTCTTGGCCTGGCTGGTATTGCCGCTGTTTGCCTTGTGCAGTTCCAATCTGCTGGCCGACACCGTAGAAGGTGCGCCGCAAGCGCTGCATTTGCTTGATTACATCGGCGCCGATTACCCGGAGTCGGTCGAGGCCGGCAAAGTCATCAATGAGTCTGAATACCGCGAGCAGCTGGAATTCAGCCAGGTGCTGCAAGGCCTGATCGCCGGCCTGCCGGCCAAGCCGGAAAAAGCGGTGCTGGAGCAGGGTGTCGGCACTCTGCGCAAATCCATCGCTGCGCGGCAGGACGGCTCGGACGTTTCCCGTCAGGCACGGCAGCTCGGTGCGAAGCTGGCGGTGGCCTATGAAGTCAGTCAGGCGCCGATCATTACACCGGACCCAACCCGTGGTGCGTCGATGTACACCCAGCATTGCTCGGTCTGCCATGGCGATGCAGGTGCCGGTGATGGCCCTGCCGGTGTCGGCCTTGCGCCGCCGCCAGCCAATCTGCGCGATGCCGCGCGGTTGGATCGCCTGAGCCTGTACGCGATCTACAACACCTTGGGGATGGGTGTCGAAGGCACTGACATGCCGGCCTTCGCCGACCAGCTGGACGATCGTCAGCGCTGGGACCTGGCGACCTACATCGCCGGTTTCAGTGCCGATCCGGCCGCAGCCGCATCTGAAAAGACCTACAACATCGCCGACCTGGCCCGTCAGACTCCGGCCGAAGTGCTGGCTGGCGAAGGCCCGCAAGCGGCAGCGACTTTCCGTGCGCAGCGTGCGCAACCGCCGCAGGTCAAGCGTGGCCCGGCGCAGTTGCTCGATTACACCGCTGCAACGCTGGACAAAAGTATCGCGGCCTATCGTGCCGGCGATCACGACCAAGCCTATGACCTGTCGGTGGCGGCGTACCTGGAAGGTTTCGAACTGGTCGAAAGCTCGCTGGACAACGTCGACGCCAACGTGCGCAAGGACACCGAAAAATCGCTGATGGCGTACCGTCAGTCTTTGCAGGACGGTTTGCCGGTGGCCCAGGCCCAAGAGCGTCTGGAGGCGGCCAAAGCCAAGTTGAAACAGTCTGCCGGCCTGCTGGGCAGTGATGGCCTGAGTTGGTCCTTGAGTTACATCTCCGGTCTGCTGATTCTGCTGCGCGAAGGCCTGGAAGCGATTTTGGTGCTGGCGGCGATCCTTGCCTTCCTGCGCAACACCGGCCAGCAATCGGCGGTGCGCAGCGTCAACGTTGGCTGGGGCCTGGCGTTGCTGGCCGGTCTGGCGACCTGGGCACTGGCGGCGTACGTGATTGATGTCAGCGGCTCGCAGCGTGAATTGCTGGAAGGTGCGACAGCGTTGTTCGCCGCGGTCATGGTGCTCTGGCTCGGCGTGTGGATGCACGACCGTCGCCACGCGGCGGCCTGGCAGGATTACATCAAGAGCAGCCTGGTGGGCGGCGGTGGCCGTTTCGGTTTTGCGACACTGGCGTTTTTCTCGGTGTACCGCGAACTGTTCGAAGTGATTCTGTTCTACGAAACCCTGTGGTTGCAGGCGGGGCCGGCGGGGCATAACGCGGTGTTGGCGGGCGGGGCGACGGCGCTGGTGCTGTTGGTTGGCCTGGCGTGGGTGATCCTGCGGGGCTCGGCGAAACTGCCGCTGTCGCTGTTCTTCAGTATCAACGCCGGGTTGTTGTGCGCGTTGTCGGTGGTGTTTGCCGGTCATGGCGTGAAGGCGTTGCAGGAAGCCGGGATCTTCGGCACACGGCCGGTGCCGTTCTTTGACTTCGACTGGCTGGGTATTCACGCGGATGCGTATTCGTTGAGTGCGCAGGCGGTGGCGATCATTGCGATCATTGTGTTGTATGGGCGTAGCTGGGTGGCGGAGAAGCGGCGGGTGCCGGTTTCCTGACAGCATTCGCTGCGCTCACATTCGCGGGCAAGTCGGGTCGCCGCACCGCTCGCTCCTACAGGATTCGCGCGTTTTTTGTGGGCGCGTATAACCTGTAGGAGCGAGGCTTGCCCGCGAAGCTTTTAAAGGGGAAAAACTCTATGCGCGTGTGGATCGATGCCGACGCTTGCCCCCGGGCGGCGAAGGATCTGGTAGTGAAGTTCGCCCTCAAGCGTCAGTTCGAGGTGGTGCTGGTGGCCGGGCAGCCGCAGATCAAGCCGGGGCTGGCGCTGGTGAAGTTGATCGTGGTGCCGAGCGGGCCGGATGCGGCGGACGATTATCTGGTGGAACACGCGGTGCCTGGTGAGCTGGTGATCTGCAGCGATGTGCCGCTGGCGGACCGCTTGGTGAAGAAAGGCGTGGCGGCGCTGGACCCGCGAGGCAAGGAGTTCGACGCGCAGAACATGGGTGATCGGTTGGCGGTGCGCAACCTGTTCACCGACTTGCGTGAACAGGGGCAGATGAGCGGCGGGCCGGCGCCGTTTGGCGAGCGCGAGAAGCAGGCGTTTGCCAATGCGCTGGATCGGATCCTGACGCGGCTAACCCGCAAATCCTGAACTTCACGCTGAACCCTGTGGGAGCGGGCTTGCTCGCGAAGGCGGTGTGTCAGACACATTAATGCTGACTGACGCACCGCCTTCGCGAGCAAGCCCGCTCCCACAGGGGAATGGTGTTACTCGTCGTTTTCGTGGGTCAGTTCGAGCACGCGGTCGACCAGTTTGTTGATGCCGGACGCTGCTTCGCTGATCGATTGCGCCAGCATGTACGCCGGGGTGCTCACCAACTTGCGTGCTTTGTCTTCAACGATGTCAGTCACAGCGCAATCCTTGTGAGTGGCGCCCATCTTGTTCATCGCGGCGGCGGTATCGGCGTCATTGCCGATGGTGCAGGTCACGCCCGGTCCATAAATCTTCGCGGCCAGCGCCGGCGAGATGCAGATCAGCCCGACCGGTTTGCCCGCTTCGGCAAACGCCTCGGTCAGGGCGAGAACATCGGGTTGCACGGTGCAGCCAGCGCCTTCGATGGCGAAGTTCGACAGGTTCTTCGCCGCGCCAAAACCACCCGGCACGATCAGCGCATCGAACTCTTCGACGTCAGCTTCGCGAATATCCTTGATGTTGCCCCGGGCGATCCGCGCCGACTCCACCAGCACATTGCGCGACTCGGGCATTTCTTCGCCGGTCAGGTGGTTGATCACGTGCAACTGCGCGATGTTGGGGGCGAAGCACTGCACCTGCGCGCCGCGCTGATCCAGTCGCAGCAAGGTAATCACGCTTTCGTGGATCTCGGCGCCGTCGTAGACGCCACAGCCGGAAAGGATCACTGCAATTTTTTTGCTCATGGGCTTTTCTCCAGATTCATGGCGTTAAATGTCCACTAATTTGTCACTCGTTGCCATAGGTTCAATTCGCGGCTACACCTAGCATCTGTCCTCAAGATTCCGATCAGGGCGCGTCATGGACTTCATTCTGTATGCGGTGCCGTTCTTCTTTGTGCTGATTGCCGTCGAGCTGCTGGCCGACCGTTGGCGCGGGGTCAGCAACTATCGGGTGGCCGACGCGATCAACAGCATCAGCACCGGCGTGCTGTCGACCACCACGGGCCTGTTGACCAAGGGCGTGGGGCTGGTGACCTATGCCTTTGCGCTCAAGCATCTGGCACTGTTCGAACTCTCTGCCGACAGCGTCTGGGTCTGGGTGTTCGCCTTCGTTCTCTACGACTTCTGCTACTACTGGCTGCATCGCATGGGCCACGAACGCAACATCCTCTGGGCCGCGCATTCGGTGCATCACCAGAGCGAGGACTACAACCTCTCCACGGCGTTGCGCCAGACCAGTACCGGTTTCCTGTTGAGCTGGATTTTCTACCTGCCGATGGCGGTACTCGGCGTGCCGCTGCTGGTGTTTGTCAGCGTCGCCGCGCTGAACCTGCTGTATCAATTCTGGGTGCACACCCGGCACATTCCCAAGCTCGGGTGGTTCGAGTGGTTCTTCGTCACGCCATCCAATCATCGGGCCCACCATGCACAGAACGCTCTCTACATGGATCGCAACTACGGCGGGGTGTTCATTATCTGGGACCGTCTGTTTGGCTCGTTCCAGGAAGAAGACGACAACGAACCGGTGATTTTCGGCGTGACCACGCCGCTGGCGAGCTGGAATCCGTTGTGGGCAAACGTGCAGTTCTACGCGCAGCTGTGGGATGACGCGCGACGGGCTGAAAGCACGTGGGACAAGTTGCGGATCTGGTTCATGCGCACCGGTTGGCGGCCAGCGGACGTGGCGGCGAAATACCCGATGAGCAAGCCGGACTTGAGCCAGTTCCGCAAATTCGAAGTGCCGCTGGACGGGCGTCAGCAGATTTATGTGCTGTTGCAGTTCTGCGTCTACATCGCGCTGGGCAGTTACTTGATGAACTTCGAGCCGCAGCTGCCGACCGCCGCGCTGGTGCTCGGCTGGAGCGCCGTGGCGCTGGGATTGTTTTCCTTGGGCGTGGCCCTGGAGAATCGCCCGTGGGCGTTGAAGCTGGAGCTGCTGCGGCTGGCGTCGAACGTGCCGCTGGTGTGGCTGGCACCGCTGGTCGGGCTGTGGCCGGCCAGCGCGGTGGGCTGGGTCGGCCTGCTGAGTTACAGCCTGCTCAGCGGAATCGGTCTCTACTGTTGCAGAAACCGTTTCACTCGCTTGGCGTCTTGACCTCGGCGGCCTTGGCCTGTTCGGCTTTCAAGGCCTGCTCTTCGGCATAGACCTGCTTGGCCAGGCGCGCATTCTTGAAGCGGCGACGCAGCCACAAGGCAAAGCCCAGCACCAGCAGGGCGCCGAGTACCCATAGCTCATACTTCTTGACGCTGCCCAGCATGCCTTCGAGCACAGCGCCGAAGTGATAGGCCGCAGCCGCCAGTGCGGCCGCCCAGATCGCGGCGCCGATCCCGTTCAGCAACAAGTAACGTCCCGGCGGATAACCCGACAGGCCGATCGCCACCGGCATCACCGTGCGCAAACCGTAGACAAAACGGAAGCTCAGCACCCAGATGTCCGGGTGCCTGCGAATGTGTTCCAGTGCCCGGTCGCCCATCATCTGCCAGCGAGGCTTGCGCGCCAGCAACTTGCGGCCGTGCTTGCGTCCCAGGAAGTACCACAGCTGGTCGCCGGCATAACTGCCGAAAAACGCCACGACCACCACGATGTTGATGTCCATGTATCCACGGAACGCGAGGAAGCCTGCGAGCACCAGGATGGTTTCGCCTTCGAAGAACGTGCCGAGAAAAAGGGCAAAGTAGCCGAAGTCATGCAGAAATTGTTGGAGCATTGTCTGGGTGCTGGCGAAATGAACGCGCAGCCTAACCCTTCGTGCACATTCATGAAAGTGTCCAAATGTGTCTCGACGTGAACATTTCCTACAAGGACAATGGAATGCGACTACGTGTCGCGGGGGTGCACACAACTGTAATACCACGGTCATAATGGCCGCTTATAACTGTCACGCTCGCCCGCCAGCGCGGGCTCAGGAGTCTGCCGTGAGTTTTACCCCCGCCAATCGCTTGTTTCCAGCCACCCGCCTGCGCCGTAACCGCCGTGATGATTTCTCGCGTCGACTGGTTCGTGAAAACGTCCTGACCGTCGATGACCTGATCCTGCCGGTGTTTGTGCTGGACGGTGAAAACCGTCGCGAAGCGGTGGCCTCGATGCCCGGCGTTGAACGCCTGACCATCGACCTGTTGCTGGAAGAAGCGGCCAAGTGGGTCGAACTGGGGATTCCAGCCGTAGCGCTGTTCCCGGTCACGCCACCGGAACTCAAGTCGCTGGACGCCGCCGAAGCGTGGAACCCGAACGGCATTGCCCAGCGCGCCACTCGCGCCCTGCGTGCGCAGTTCCCTGAACTGGGTGTGATCACCGACGTCGCGCTGGACCCGTTCACCACCCACGGTCAGGACGGTATCCTCGACGAAGAAGGCTATGTGCAGAACGACATTACCGTCGACGCACTGGTCAAGCAGGCCCTGTCCCACGCCGAAGCCGGTGCTCAAGTGGTGGCCCCGTCGGACATGATGGACGGTCGCATCCAGGCAATCCGCGAAGCCCTCGAACTGGCCGATCACGTCAACGTGCGGATCATGGCCTATTCGGCGAAGTACGCCAGCGCCTATTACGGCCCGTTCCGCGATGCGGTGGGTTCGGCGCTGAACCTGGGCAAAGCCAACAAGGCCTCCTATCAGATGGACCCGGCCAACAGCAACGAAGCCCTGCACGAAGTGGCGGCGGACTTGTCAGAAGGCGCAGACATGGTCATGGTCAAGCCAGGCATGCCATATCTGGATATCCTTTACCGGGTCAAAGAAGAATTCAAAGTGCCGACTTTTGTTTATCAGGTCAGCGGTGAATACGCCATGCACATGGCGGCGATCCAGAATGGCTGGTTGAGCGAAGGGGTTATCCTCGAATCCCTGACCGCTTTTAAACGTGCAGGCGCTGATGGCATCCTGACTTACTTTGCCGTACGTGCTGCTCAATTGTTACGAGAGCAAAAATAGCCCTCCCAGGAACATTCGATGAATACCGAAGGACTCACTGAAGTTGCAGTACAAGAGGCTCAACCCGTGGTGGAGCCGATCGCCGAAACCCCGCCGGAGCTGGAGCCTGCTCCACCCGCGGTAGTGGTCGAAACCGCACCGGCGGCGCCAGCGATTGTCATTCCGGGCCTGGATGACAGCAGCCTGTACATCCACCGCGAACTCTCGCAACTGCAGTTCAACATCCGCGTGCTGGAACAGGCGCTGGACGAGTCCTATCCGTTGCTGGAACGGCTGAAGTTCCTGCTGATTTTCTCCAGCAACCTGGATGAGTTCTTCGAAATTCGTGTGGCCGGTCTCAAGAAGCAGATCACCTTCGCCCGTGAACAGGCCGGCGCCGATGGTCTGCAACCGCACCAGGCCCTGGCCCGGATCAGTGAGCTGGTACACGGTTACGTTGACCGCCAGTACGCCATCCTCAACGACATTCTGTTGCCGGAACTGGAGAAACATCAGGTCCGCTTCATCCGTCGTCGTTACTGGACCACCAAGCTCAAAACCTGGGTTCGCCGTTATTTCCGCGACGAGATCGCGCCGATCATCACCCCGATCGGTCTCGACCCGACGCACCCGTTCCCGTTGCTGGTGAACAAGAGCTTGAACTTCATCGTCGAGCTCGAAGGCATCGACGCCTTCGGTCGCGACTCCGGTCTGGCGATTATCCCGGCCCCGCGTCTGCTGCCGCGAGTGATCAAGGTGCCGGAAGAAGTCGGTGGCCCTGGCGACAACTATGTCTTCCTGTCGTCGATGATTCACGCGCACGCCGATGACTTGTTCCAGGGCATGAAGGTCAAGGGCTGCTACCAGTTCCGCCTGACCCGAAACGCCGACCTTGCCGTCGACACCGAAGACGTGGAAGACCTGGCCCGCGCCCTGCGCGGCGAGCTGTTCTCCCGTCGCTACGGTGACGCGGTGCGTCTGGAAGTGGCCGACACGTGCCCGAAACACCTGTCCGATTACCTGCTCAAGCAGTTCAACCTGCACGAAACCGAGCTGTATCAGGTCAACGGTCCGGTCAACCTGACCCGCCTGTTCAGCATCACCGGCCTCGACAGTCAGCGCGAGCTGCAATACCTGCCGTTCACGCCGCAGATCCCGAAACTGCTGCAGAACAGCGAGAACATTTTCAGCGTGATCAGCAAGCAGGACATTCTGCTGCTGCACCCGTTCGAGTCGTTTACGCCGGTGGTCGATTTGCTGCGTCAGGCGGCGAAGGATCCGCACGTATTGGCGGTGCGTCAGACGTTGTACCGCTCCGGCGCCAACTCGGAAATCGTCGATGCGCTGGTGGATGCGGCGCGTAACGGCAAGGAAGTCACCGCGGTGATCGAATTGCGCGCGCGGTTCGACGAAGAGTCCAACCTGCAACTGGCCAGCCGTCTGCAAGCGGCCGGTGCGGTGGTGATCTACGGCGTGGTCGGCTTCAAGACCCACGCCAAGATGATGCTGATCCTGCGTCGCGAGGCTGGCGAAATTGTGCGTTACGCCCACTTGGGTACCGGCAACTACCACGCGGCCAACGCCCGTCTGTACACCGACTACAGCTTGCTGACCTCCGACGACGCCCTGTGCGAAGACGTCGGCAAATTGTTCAGCCAGCTGATCGGCATGGGTAAAACCCTGCGCATGAAGAAGCTGTTGCACGCGCCGTTCACCCTGAAGAAGGGCATGCTCGACATGATTGCCCGGGAGACGCAGTTCGCCCTCGACGGCAAACCGGCGCACATCATCGCCAAGTTCAACTCGCTGACCGATCCGAAGATCATCCGCGCGCTGTACAAGGCCAGCCAGTCCGGCGTGCGCATCGATCTGGTGGTGCGCGGCATGTGCTGCCTGCGTCCGGGAATCGCCGGGGTTTCGCACAACATCCACGTGCGCTCGATCATCGGCCGCTTCCTGGAACACACCCGGGTCTTCTACTTCCTCAATGGCGGTGAAGAGCAGATGTTCCTCTCCAGTGCCGACTGGATGGAACGCAACCTCGACAAGCGCGTCGAGACTTGCTTCCCGGTGGAAGGCAAGAAGCTGATCATGCGGGTCAAGAAAGAGCTGGAGCTTTATCTCACCGATAACACTCACAGCTGGAGCCTGCAGGCGGACGGTCGTTACATCCGCAACACGCCGACCGGCAACCAAAACCCGCGCAGTGCACAGGCCACGTTGCTGGAGCGGTTGGGCAGCCCGATTCTGGCGGTGCGTTAACCTTCACGCGGCATAAAAAATGGCGATCCCTGCGGATCGCCATTTTTGTTTCCACTACCACCATTCCCTGTAGGAGCCTGAGCGCGCAGACCCGTAGGAGCGAGGCTTGCCCGCGAAGGCGTCCTCGAAATCGCCTTCGCCGGCAAGTCGTGCTCCTACAGAACCGTGTACGGCGAGCGTTTTTCGGGGGGTTATCGGACGTTGAGCACGAAACCCACACGCGTCAGCCATTCAGCTTCCAGCGCAAAGTCAGCCTGGGTCAGCTGGTTGTCGTCCAGCCAGTTTTCCGGGAACAACACCTCCAGGCTGTCACCATTGGCGTGCAGCGCCACTTGAGGCATTTCCTGGGTGCCGCGGATGTGATGGAACAGGATCGCAAAGCGCAGCAGCACGCACAGGCGAATCAGCTTGATGCCTTCGTCGCCAAAATCGGCAAACCGGTCCCGGGGAATATTGCGGCGGTGGCCACGCACCAGGAGCGCGAGCATCAGTTGGTCTTCGCGGGAGAACCCGGCGAGGTCCGAGTGCTCGATCAGGTACGAGCCGTGCTTGTGATATTGATAGTGAGCGATGTCCAGGCCCACTTCATGGACCTTGGCAGCCCAGCCGAGCAGTTCGCGCCAGACGCCGTCGTCCAGCTCCCAATCTTCCGCCACCTGATCGAACGCATGCAGTGCCTTGCGCTCGACCCGTGCCGCTTGCTCCAGATCGACGTGGTAACGCTCCATCAGCGAGCTGAGCGTGCGCTCACGGACGTCTTCATGATGGTGACGGCCCAACAGGTCATAGAGCACGCCTTCGCGCAGAGCACCTTCGCAGTGGTCCATGCGTTGCAGTTCGAGGGCGTCGAAGATCGCTTCGAGAATCGCCAGGCCCGCCGGGAAAATCGCCCGGCGGTCAGGCTTGATGCCTTCGAAGTCGATTTTCTCGACGTCGCCGAGCTTGATCAGCTTGCGCTTGAGCCAGGCCAGGCCTTGGGCGTTGACCTCGCCCGTACCGTGACCGCCGGCTTTCAGCGCCAGGCCGATCGCGCGGATGGTGCCCGAGGAGCCGATGGCTTCATCCCAGGTCAGGCGATGCAGGGCGTGTTCGATGCTCATGATCTCCAGCCGCGCCGCCGTGTACGCCTGGGCGTAGCGGGCCGGGGTGATCTTGCCGTCCTTGAAATAACGCTGGGTGTAGCTGACGCAGCCCATTTGCAGGCTTTCGCGCAGCAGCGGCTCGAAGCGCTGGCCGATAATGAATTCGGTACTGCCGCCGCCAATGTCGGCCACCAGGCGTTTGCCCGGCGTATCGGCGAGGGTGTGGGACACGCCGAGGTAGATCAGGCGCGCCTCTTCACGACCGGAGATGACTTCCACCGGGTGGCCGAGAATTTCTTCGGCGCGGCGGATGAATTCGACGCGGTTACGAGCTTCGCGCAAGGCGTTGGTGCCCACGATCCGCACGGCGCCGGGCGGCATACCGCTGATCAGTTGGGCAAAACGCTTCAGGCAATCGAGCCCGCGCTGCATGGATTCTTCGTTGAGGTGGCGCTCTTCGTCGATGCCGGCGGCCAGCTGAACCTTCTCCCCGAGACGCTCGAGAATACGGATTTCGCCGTTCTGGGCCTTGGCCACGACCATGTGAAAGCTGTTGGAGCCCAGGTCGATTGCGGCGATCAGGGACAGATTCTTGGCTTGGGATTGCGGCATGGTCAGGGGGTCTCGGTCGATAACCTCGACATCGTGCCACGATCAAACGCTGACGCCAACGCGTAGCGTTCAAAGCCTTGATCCTGAGCAGGAAAGAGTAGTGATCTCGCAGACGCCTTCGCGGGCAAGCCTCGCTCCTACAGGTTGGCGGTGGGTGAATGTTCCGCGAACAGCCTGAATCTGTAGGAGCGAGGCTTGCCCGCGAAGGCGACATAACAGCCACTGAAGATCTTTCAGACTGTCGCCTCGACCGTCCCGATAAAATTCGCCAACTCCGCCGTCTGCGGGTTCGCGAACAGAATCTTCGGATCCCCGACCTCATGCACCTTCCCCTGATGCATGAACACCAACTTATCCCCAACCTCCCGGGCAAAGCGCATTTCATGGGTGACCATGATCAGCGTCATACCCTCCTTGGCCAGTTGCCGAACCACGCTCAGCACCTCATTGACCAGTTCCGGGTCCAGCGCCGAAGTAATCTCGTCGCACAGCAACACCTTCGGCGACATCGCCAGCGCCCGGGCAATTGCCACGCGCTGTTGCTGCCCGCCGGACAGCCGATCCGGGAACGCATCAAACTTCTCGCCCAACCCGACCCGTTCCAGCATCTCCCGCGCCAACTCCACCGCTCTGGCCTTGGGCACTTTTTGCACCACTTGCGGCGCGAGCATCACGTTTTCGCCCACCGTCAGGTGCGGGAACAGGTTGAACTGCTGAAACACCATCCCGACTTTCTGCCGCAGGCTGCGCAAATCGGCGCGCGCGGCATCGAGGTATTCGCCGTCGACTTCGATCACGCCGTCGTTGATCGACTCCAGGCCGTTCAGCGTGCGCAACAAGGTCGATTTGCCCGAGCCGCTGCGGCCGATGATCGCCACCACCTGGCCTTCCTCGACGCTGAGGTCGATGCCTTTGAGTACATGGTGGTCGCCGTAATATTTATGCAGGGCGGAAATTCTAAGCAGAGGCATGCAGTCTCCTTTCCAGGTAGCGCGCACTGAGGGACAAGGGGTAGCAGAGAAGGAAGTAGCCGAGGGCGACGAGGCCGTAGACCATGAACGGTTCGAAGGTCGCGTTGGCGAGCATCCCGCCGGTCTTGGTCAGTTCGGTGAAGCCGATGATCGAGGTCACGGCGGTGCCTTTGACCACTTGCACCGAGAAACCCACGGTCGGCGCCACGGCGATGCGCAACGCTTGCGGCAGGATCACGTAGCGCAGTTGCTCCAGCGGGTTGAGCGCCAGGCTCGACGAAGCTTCCCACTGACCGTTGGGAATCGAATCCACGCAACCGCGCCAGATCTCCGCCAGGTAAGCGCTGGTAAACAGGGTCAGGGCAATCGCCGCCGCCATCCACGCCGAGATTTCCACCCCGGCCAGCGCCACCCCGAAAAACACCAGGAACAACTGCATCAGCAGCGGCGTGCCCTGGAACAGCTCGATGTAGGTGCGTGCAACGTTGCGCGGCAGGGCATTTTTCGAAATGCGCATGACCATGATCAGCAACCCGATCAACCCGCCGCCGATAAACGCCACCAGCGACAGCGCCAGCGTCCATTGCAGGCCTGTGAGCAAGTTGCGCACGATGTCCCAGAACGTGAAATCGCTCATTGGCTGCTCCTTGCTATGTAACGACGACCGATCCAGTTCAGCAATTGGCGGATCAGCAGCGCCATGCACAGGTAGATCAGCGTGGTCAGGGCGTAGGTTTCAAAAGCGCGGAAGTTGCGCGACTGAATGAAGTTGGCGGCAAAACTCAGCTCTTCGGTGGCGATCTGCGAACAGACCGCCGAGCCGAGCATCACGATGATGATCTGGCTGCTCAGCGCCGGCCACACCTTGCCCAGCGCTGGTAGCAGGACCACATGGCGGAAGGCTTCGAACCGGGTCATCGCCAATGCCGCTGCGGCTTCAAGTTGCCCGCGAGGGATCGCTTGAATGCCGGCGCGGATGATCTCGGTCGAATAAGCGCCGAGGTTGATCACCATCGCCAGCACCGCCGCCTGCCATTCGGAAATCTGCACGCCCAGCGATGGCAAACCGAAGAAGATGAAAAACAACTGCACCAGGAACGGCGTGTTGCGGATCAACTCGACGTAAACCCCGAAGATCGCCGAGAACGGGCGGATATTCCACGCCCGCACCAGCGCGCCGACAATGCCCAGACCGACGCCGAGCACCGCGCCGATGGCCGTCAGTTCCAGGGTGAACAGCGCACCGCGCACGAGCAGGTCGGTGTTTTGCACCACCGGCAGAAAGTCGAACTGATAGGCCATATCAAATCTCCCGAGGGACGATCAGAGATCGGCCGGCAGCGGCTCTTTCAGCCAGGTCTGTGAGTTTTTTTCCAGCGCGCCGTCAGTCTTGGCGGTGGCGAGGATCTGGTTGACCTTGCCCAGCAACGCCGGCTCGTTCTTGTTTACGCCGACGTAGACCGGCGAATCCTTGAGCTTCACTTTCAGCGCGGGTACGCGTTTCGGGCTTTTCTCGCTGATCGCGACCATCACCACGTTGCCGCTGGCGATCAGGTCAACCTGTCCGGCGAGGTAGGCTGCGATGGTCGAGTTGTTGTCTTCAAAGCGCTTGATGGTGACGCCTTCGGGGGCGACTTTGGTCAGTTCGATGTCTTCGATGGCGCCACGGGTGACGCTGATGGTTTTGCCCTTGAGGTCGTCCAGGCCTTTGATGGCAGCATCCGGCGGGCCGAACACCGCGAGGTAGAACGGCGCGTAGGCGCTGGAGAAGTCGATGACTTTCTCGCGCTCGGGGTTCTTGCCGAGGCTGGAGATCACCAGGTCGACCTTGCCGGTGGTCAGGAACGGGATGCGGTTGGTGCTGTTGACCGGCGTCAGTTCAAGCTTGACCTTGAGTTGGTCGGCCAGCAGTTTCGCGGTGTCGATATCGAGGCCGCGGGGTTTCATGTCCGGGCCGACCGAGCCGAATGGCGGGAAGTCCTGAGGCACGGCAACCTTGAGGACGCCGCGTTTGACCACATCCTCCAGACCGTCGGCGTGGGCGGGCACCTGGCTCAGCAGCAGGCTGGCGAACAGGGAGGCGAGGAGGGCGCTGTAACGCAGGGTCATGGCAAATCTCCGGATCGGCGAGGAATGGTTTCTGCGGATCGACAGAGCACGGGCCATGCCAACATTGGGTTTTTGCCGTGCCAGGCCACGGTTTTACTGGCGTTGTTCGGTCTTACTGGTCTGAACAGTCGGTCTGTGTTTCGCACTCTGATAGCGCATCGTCGGCCATTACCGAACCCCGGTGGGGCACGACTTGCCGGGCGCCGCGAATAGCTTTAAAACTAGCCGCTCATTCGCCTGGTTCGTCCGAAAACCATGAATTCGATTTCCCGAGCTGTACCTGAAGTGGCGCTGCAAGCCATCCGTAAACTGATCGCCGAACAAGGTTTCGGGCCGGGGGATGCCTTGCCTTCGCAGCGGGATCTGGCGGTGCAATTGGGGGTCAGTCGGGCGTCGTTGCGCGAAGCGTTGTCGTCGCTGAGTGCCTTGGGCGTGATCAGCATTCAGCCGGGCAAAGGCGTTTTCGTGCAGGCGCCGGTGGACTTGCCTCGCCAAGATGCGGCGCTGAGCTGGCCGTTCGCGGCACAGGCATCACCGCTGGATATCTTCCAGTTGCGCTACGCCCTGGAAGGTTTTGCCGCCGGGCTGGCCGCCGTGACGTTGAGCACCGATGAGCTCGATGCTTTGGAGGACAACGTCGCCGCGATGCGCAATGAACTGAAGGTGGGTGACTTCGAGGCGGCGGCGCGCCTGGACTTCGAGTTTCACCGGCGCATCCTGCTGGCCAGCGGTAATCAGGCAATGCTGAGCATCCTGACGGCCAGCGCCGACATTTTCCTGGAGAGCCAGAAGCTACCGTTCATCCGGGCCGAACGGGCCATGGAAACCTGGCACGAGCACCGCAAAATCCTCCGTGCACTGGCCCGGCGTTCGTCCGGCGCGGCGCAGAAGGCCATGCACGAACATGTGCGCAACGCTGCCCTGCGCACCGGAATTGCCTTCGTCGCTCCCGCCACATCCTGACTTGAGCTATACCCAAACTCATGCACCACCATAGTGAGACTCAATCATCTGCACCTTCCTGAACGAGGGAAGGGCGGCTATGATGGGCCACGTTTTTTTGCTTACAACCTGGAGACTTCCATGAGCAGCGATCTTATCAAACACGTTAGCGACGCTAGCTTCGAGGCCGACGTACTCAAGGCCGAAGGCGCTGTACTGGTCGACTACTGGGCTGAGTGGTGCGGCCCTTGCAAAATGATCGCTCCTGTTCTGGACGAGATTGCTGAAACCTACAAAGGCAAGCTGACCGTTGCCAAACTGAACATCGACGAAAACCAGGAAACCCCGGCCAAGCATGGCGTGCGTGGTATCCCGACCCTGATGCTGTTCAAGAACGGCAACGTTGAAGCGACCAAGGTCGGCGCACTGTCGAAGTCGCAACTGGCTGCTTTCCTCGACGCCAACATCTAAGCGTCGTTTGTAAAGTGTCCGAAAAAAGGCCCCGCATATTGCGGGGCTTTTTCGTTATTGAGGGCTAGACGCTCCGAAACTCAGGTGTTACATTCGGCCCCGCACTGGTTTCTCCACTGCCCCCTGCTAGCCGTCGCCGACGCACTCCTTTTCGAATAAGTACGCGATCCTGTCGCCTTCTCTGCGGCGCGGCCTCATTAAGCCAAAAGCTTAATTTCCCCCCCTCCATAAATGATTACGTCATTCCTATATGAATCTGACTGAACTCAAGCAAAAGCCGATTACCGAACTGCTCGAATTGGCCGAACAGATGGGCATAGAAAATATGGCCCGTTCGCGCAAGCAGGACGTGATTTTCTCCCTGCTCAAGAAGCACGCTAAAAGCGGCGAGGAAATCTCCGGTGATGGCGTGCTGGAGATTCTCCAGGACGGCTTCGGCTTCCTGCGCTCCGCTGACGCTTCCTATCTCGCCGGCCCGGACGATATCTACGTCTCGCCGAGCCAGATCCGCCGTTTCAACTTGCGCACCGGTGACACTATCGTTGGCAAGATCCGCCCTCCAAAGGAAGGCGAGCGTTATTTCGCGCTGCTCAAGGTCGACACGATCAACTACGATCGTCCCGAGAACGCGAAAAACAAGATTCTCTTCGAGAACCTGACCCCGCTGTTCCCGACTGTGCGCATGAAGATGGAAGCCGGCAACGGTTCCACCGAAGACTTGACCGGTCGTGTCATCGACCTGTGCGCCCCGATCGGTAAAGGCCAGCGCGGTCTGATCGTTGCACCGCCGAAAGCCGGTAAAACGATCATGCTGCAGAACATCGCGGCGAACATCGCACGTAACAACCCTGAAGTTCATCTGATCGTATTGCTGATCGACGAGCGTCCGGAAGAAGTAACCGAAATGCAGCGCACCGTGCGCGGCGAAGTGGTTGCCTCGACGTTCGACGAGCCGCCAACCCGCCACGTGCAGGTTGCCGAAATGGTGATCGAGAAGGCCAAGCGCCTGGTCGAACACAAAAAAGACGTGGTGATCCTGCTCGACTCCATCACCCGTCTGGCTCGCGCCTACAACACCGTGATCCCGAGCTCCGGCAAAGTGCTCACCGGTGGTGTCGATGCTCACGCCCTGGAGAAACCGAAACGTTTCTTCGGTGCCGCGCGGAACATCGAAGAAGGCGGTTCGCTGACCATCATCGCCACCGCGCTGGTTGAAACCGGCTCGAAGATGGACGAAGTGATCTACGAAGAATTCAAAGGCACGGGCAACATGGAACTGCCGCTGGATCGCCGTATCGCTGAAAAACGCGTCTTCCCGGCCATCAACATCAACCGTTCCGGCACCCGCCGCGAAGAGTTGCTGACGGCCGACGACGAGTTGCAGCGCATGTGGATCCTGCGCAAGTTGCTGCACCCGATGGACGAGATCGCTGCCATCGAGTTCCTGGTCGACAAGCTGAAAACGACCAAGACCAACGATGAGTTCTTCCTGTCGATGAAACGCAAGTAAGTCGATAGACCAGCAAAAGCCGGGGAAACCCGGCTTTTTGCTATCTGATTTTTGATGAACGGCGTTTCGTTGTTCTGAACAGAGGGGTTCGGCGCTAAACTGCCAGCCCCCGAACGCCACGGCCAACACGAGGCTCACGCATGCAGTATCGCGACTTGCGCGACTTTATCAGCGGCCTGGAACAGCGCGGCGAACTCAAGCGCATCCAGGTTCCGGTGTCCCCGGTGCTCGAAATGACCGAGGTCTGTGACCGCACCTTGCGTGCCAAAGGTCCGGCCCTGCTTTTCGAGAACCCGACGGGCTATGACATTCCCGTCCTCGGCAATCTGTTCGGCACCCCCGAGCGTGTTGCGCTGGGCATGGGCGCAGAAGCGGTGAGCGAACTGCGCGAGATCGGCAAGCTGCTGGCGTTCCTCAAGGAACCCGAGCCGCCGAAAGGCTTGAAGGACGCTTGGTCGAAGCTGCCGATCTTCCGCAAGATCATCGCCATGGCGCCCAAAGTCGTCAAAGACGCGGTGTGCCAGGAAGTGGTCATCGAGGGCGACGACGTCGACCTCGCGATGCTGCCGGTGCAGACCTGCTGGCCGGGCGACGTCGGCCCGCTGATCACCTGGGGCCTGACCGTCACCAAAGGCCCGAACAAGGACCGGCAGAACCTCGGCATCTACCGTCAGCAAGTGATCGGCCGCAACAAGGTCATCATGCGTTGGCTCAGCCACCGTGGCGGCGCGCTGGATTACCGCGAGTGGTGCGAGAAGCATCCGGGCCAGCCGTTCCCGGTGTCCGTGGCGCTCGGCGCTGACCCGGCGACCATTCTCGGCGCTGTGACGCCTGTGCCGGACAGCCTTTCCGAATACGCTTTCGCCGGTTTGCTGCGTGGTAATCGCACCGAACTGGTGAAGTGCCGTGGCAACGACCTGCAAGTGCCGGCCACCGCCGAGATCATCCTTGAAGGCGTGATCCATCCGGGCGAAATGGCCGACGAAGGTCCGTACGGCGACCACACCGGTTACTACAACGAAGTCGACAGCTTCCCGGTGTTCACCGTCGAGCGCATTACCCACCGGATCAAACCGATCTACCACAGCACTTACACCGGTCGTCCGCCGGATGAGCCGGCGATTCTCGGTGTCGCGCTGAACGAAGTGTTCGTGCCGATCCTGCAGAAGCAGTTCCCGGAAATCACCGACTTCTACCTGCCGCCCGAAGGCTGCTCGTACCGCATGGCCATCGTGACCATGAAGAAGTCGTATCCCGGCCATGCCAAGCGGGTAATGCTCGGTGTCTGGTCGTTTTTGCGACAGTTCATGTACACCAAGTTCGTTATCGTCACTGACGACGATATCAACGCACGGGACTGGAACGACGTGATCTGGGCCATCACCACGCGCATGGACCCCAAGCGCGACACGGTGATGATCGACAACACGCCGATCGACTACCTCGATTTCGCCTCGCCGGTGTCCGGCCTGGGTTCGAAAATGGGGCTCGATGCCACGCATAAATGGCCCGGCGAAACCACACGCGAGTGGGGCCGGGTAATCGTCAAGGATGAAGCCGTCACCCAACGGATCGATGCCATCTGGAATCAGTTAGGAATAGATTGATGCGTGTAACTTTGCAGCCCTCCGGAGCAGTGCTAGAGATACTGCCCGGCGAGCGGATTCTCGATGGCGCACGCCGCCTGGGCTATGAATGCCCGCAAAGCTGTCGCAACGGCAATTGTCATGTGTGCGCCGCGCTGCTGGTGGAAGGACGAGTCGAGCAGGCCGGTGGTGTGCGCGACCATGGCGAGTTCTACACTTGCATAGCAGAGCCGCTGGAAGACTGCATTGTGCTGTGGGATGGCGTGCTCGCGCTGGGAGAATTGCCGGTGCGCAGCGTCTCGTGTCAGGTCATTGAGTGCAAGGATGTCGGCGGCGATACCTGGCGCGTGAGTTTTCGCGCACCAGCCGGCAAGCCGCCGCGTTATCACGCCGGTCAGTATTTGATGATCGAGCGTGAGAACGGTGAAAAATCCGCATTTTCCCTGGCCTCGGCACCGCATGCGGGGCGTGATCTGCAAATTCACGTACTGGCGCGCGAAAGCAGTGCGCTGAGCCTGATCGAGCAACTGCAACGCAATCCGATGGTGCGGATCGAAATGCCCTTCGGCGATACCCATCTGGCAGAGTTGCCGGACGGTCCGCTGGTGCTGATCGCTGCGGGCACCGGCATGGGCCAGATCCATAGCCTGATCGAACATTGCCGGGCGTCGGGTTTCAAGCATCCGGTGCACCTGTACTGGGGCGTGCGTCGCCCTGAAGACTTTTATGAGATCGAGCATTGGGACGAATGGCAGAAGCTGCCGAATCTGTTCCTGCATAAAGTCGTCAGCGATCAATGTGGCTGGAAGGGGCGCTGCGGGATGTTGCATGAGGCGGTGTGCGAGGATTTTCCGGATCTGAAAGCGCTGCATGTATACGCCAGCGGCTCACCGGCGATGGTCTACGGGACATTGGACGCGTTGGTCAACGCCGGGATGGATGCTCATCAGATGCGTGCCGATGTGTTTGCCTACGCACCCAGAGGATGACGCTTCCCCTGTAGGAGCGAGCCTGCTCGCGATGGCGGTCAACGATAACGCGCTGCAGCAGCATGAACGCGTTGTCCCTGCCTCCATCGCGAGCAGGCTCGCTCCTACATATAACTTCGTATATAGCCGATCGGTATTTATAAAATTAATTAAATGCCGGTAGGTTATAACTCAATCAGGCAATTAATTAAGAACTGTGCCGTGGCACTTAAATTGCCTTAAAACATATGTGCCTTATTGTTACAGCGGTGCGTTCTATTAAGTAATTCATTACCCGCGGGGAGCTGAACGCTATTCGCCATGAGCGCCATTGAATCTGCTTTTATGAATCTGGCTTACCCTCCGCGGCTCGATCTGGGGCCGCAGTTGACGCACGAACAATTGCTCAGCTCGATGCAGTCGACCATGGCGCGCCACAAGGGTGGGCCGGTCTGGCTGTTCGCTTACGGCTCGCTGATCTGGCGCCCTGAGTGCGCGGCGGTTGAACGGGTTCGCGGCCGGGTGCATGGCTACCATCGCGGTTTGTACCTGTGGTCCCACGAACATCGCGGCACGCCGGAAGTACCGGGGCTGGTATTTGGCCTGGATCGCGGCGGCTCTTGCAGCGGCTTCGCTTATCGCTTGCCGGAAGAACAACTCGAAGCGTCGCTGTATGCCTTGTGGCAGCGCGAAATGCCATTCCCTTCTTATCGCCCACACTGGTTGAACTGCCGTCTCGAAGATGGCAATCAGGTTCAGGCATTGGGATTTGTGTTGGAGCGACACCTGCCCAGCTATGCCGGCAACCTGCCGGATCACGTGCTGAGCCACGTGTTCGAAAACGCTTGCGGGCGTTACGGCACCACTCGCGATTATGTCGAGCAGACCGCCAACGCCCTGCGTAGCCACGCCATGCCAGACCGGAATCTGGAGGCGCGGCTCAAGCGCTGCAAATCAAAGGTCGATCAGGCGATGGCTTCGCGGGTCTGACTGGCGACCTGCTTGTGCCACAAGGTTGGCGCAAGGAAGGCCATTGCCAGCAGGCACGCGCCGATCAGCAAGACGAAACCGCCGTCCCAGCCGAAATGGTCCACGGTGTAGCCCATGGCTGCACTGGCCGCGACTGAACCACCCAGGTAACCGAACAGACCCGTGAAGCCCGCTGCCGTACCGGCGGCTTTCTTCGGCGCCAGTTCCAGCGCTTGCAAACCGATCAGCATCACCGGGCCGTAGATCAGGAAGCCAATCGAGATCAGCGCGATCATGTCGACCGTCGGGTTGCCGGCCGGGTTGAGCCAGTAAACCAGCGTCGCCACGGTCACCAACGCCATGAACACCATGCCGGTCAGGCCACGGTTGCCGCGGAAGATCTTGTCCGACATCCAGCCGCACAGAAGCGTCCCGGGAATACCTGCCCACTCGTAAAGGAAATAGGCCCACGAGGTTTTATCCACGCTGAAACCTTTGGCTTCCTTGAGGTAGGTCGGTGCCCAGTCCAGCACGCCGTAACGCAGCAGGTAGACAAAGACGTTAGCCATGGCGATGTACCAGAGCATTTTGTTGCGCAGCACGTATTTGACGAAGATTTCCTTGGCACTGAATTCTTCTTCGTGACTGGCGTCGTAGCCTTCCGGGTAGTCGTTCTTGTACTTCTCGATCGGCGGCAGGCCAACCGATTGCGGCGTGTCGCGCATGGTAGCGAAGGCAAACACCGCCACGGCCATGGCCACTGCCGCAGGCACGTAAAACGCCGCGTGCCAGTCATTGAACAGGCCCATGCCGAGCAGGAACAGCGGGCCGATCAAACCACCGCCCACGTTGTGCGCCACGTTCCACAAGGACACCACGCCCCCGCGTTCCTTCTGCGACCACCAGTGGACCATGGTCCGGCCACTCGGCGGCCACCCCATGCCCTGCGCCCATCCATTGATAAACAGCAGGATGAACATGATGGTCACGCTGGACGTGGCCCAGGGCGCAAAACCGAAAATGAACATCACGCCAGCCGAAACCAGCAAGCCGAACGGCAGGAAAAAGCGTGGGTTGGAACGGTCGGAAACAATGCCCATCAGGAACTTGGACAAGCCGTAGGCGATAGCAATCGCCGACAACGCCAGGCCCAGCTCACCGCGGGTATAGCCCTCTTCGATCAGATAGGGCATGGCCAGGGAGAAGTTTTTGCGCAGCAGGTAGTAACCCGCATAGCCGATGAATATGCCGGCGAAGATCTGCCAGCGATGCCGTCGGTAGGCGCTGTCTATTTTTTCTTCAGGCAATGGAGCCTGATGTGCGGCAGGACGAAAGAAAGCAAACATTCAAGAGCTCCAGATTTCTTGTTTTGACTGCGGATGCGAATGTTACAGTTTCGTTACCGAAAATAGCACTGGTTCACATCGACCAAACAGCGGAAATGTTGGAGATTGCATGTTCTTTTACGAACATGTCGCTCAGGTATAAGTGAAGGGCGCTGTGGGAATTGTTACCTCGCAACCTTTTATGACGCAGCGATGCCCGGCGTAGGGCGGGACTTTGGGAAATGAATACGCATCAAGCGACGCGGTACGTGCATTTTCTTCCGAAGGAAATTCGCGAGTTGCTTTGACGAAAAGTATGGAACGCAGCCTTTCTGCTAGTCACGTAATCGAAAAAGCCAGAACAACCTAATCAGTTGTCCTGGCCTTTTTGTATCCTGCGGCGATTCAGCGAACCTGCACCACCACTTTCCCGACCGCCTTGCGCTGGCCAAGATCATTGATCGCCTGTGCCGCGTTGCTCAGCGGGTACACCTGCGACACCAGCGGCTTCAACTTGCCCTCGGCGAACCAGCCAAACAATTGCTGGAAGTTCGCCGCGTTGTCTTGCGGTTGGCGTTGGGCGAAGGAGCCCCAGAACACGCCGACCACAGCCGCACCCTTGAGCAGTGCGAGGTTGACCGGCAATTCCGGAATGCGGCCGCTGGCAAAACCGACCACCAGCAAACGGCCGTTCCAGGCGATGGCGCGGATGGCCTGGTCGAACAGGTCACCACCGACAGGGTCGTAGATCACGTCCGCACCCTGGCCATCGGTCAGGCGTTTGATTTCGTCCTTGAGGCTGGTTTCGGTGTAGTTGATCAGTTCATCGGCGCCGGCAGCCTTGGCCACGGCCAGTTTTTCGGCGCTGCTGGCGGCGGCGATCACGCGGGCGCCCATGGCTTTGCCGATTTCCACGGCGGCCAGGCCGACACCGCCGGAAGCACCGAGCACCAGCAAGGTTTCACCCGGTTGCAGGTTGCCGCGCTGCTTGAGCGCGTGCATCGAGGTGCCGTAAGTCATGCTGAACGCGGCAGCGGTGTTGAAGTCCATGGAGGCCGGGATCGGCAGCACGTTGTAGCCTGGCACCGCGACCTGTTCGGCGAAGCTGCCCCAGCCGGTCAGCGCCATGACCCGATCGCCGACTTTCAGGTGGCTGACCTTTTCGCCCACTGCGCTGACCACGCCAGCCGCTTCGCCGCCCGGCGAAAACGGGAAGGGCGGCTTGAACTGGTATTTGCCCTCGATGATCAGCGTGTCCGGGAAATTCACCCCGGCGGCGTGCACGTCCAGCAGGATTTCATTCTTCTTCGCGACAGGACTGGCGACGTCTTCCAGCACCAGCGATTCGGCAGGGCCGAAGGCTTTGCACAGCACGGCTTTCATCAGGGCTATTCCTTTGGGAGTGATGGCCGATAAGTGTAGGTGTGTGAGTCGACGGGTCAACGAGCATGCCCCGCCCTGATAGTCAGCCATAAGCTTGTGCTTGCGCGGCGGGTCGTTATGCTAGGCCGCAAACCGGATAAGGAGCGAATTGTGAAAGCGTGGATCATGTTGTTGCTGGCCCTGTCTCTGCCTGTGGCAGCAGTGGCTGAAGAAGCCGCCAAAGAAGGTGAAGCCCCGAAAGTCAGCTACCTCACCCTGAGCCCGCCATTCGTGGGCAACTACGGGTTGGATGGCACGGCGAAGTTGAAGGTCTTCAAGGCTGACGTGGCGTTGCGGGTCACCGGTGATGAGGCGGCCAAACAGGTGAAGGCCAATGAACCGTTGATTCGCAATCAACTGGTGGCGTTGTTCACCCAGCAAACCACCGAGGCGATGAACAGCATCGAGGGGAAGGAAAAGCTGCGTCAGGAAGCGTTGAAGCAGACCCAGCAGATCATGAGCGATGAAACCGGCAAACCGGTGGTTGAGGATTTGTTGTTCAACAACCTGATTATCCAGTAATGCTGGATTTGTAGGAGCCGGCTTGCTGGCGATAGCGGTTTAACATTCAACATCCATATTGATTGTTACATCGCTATCGCCAGCAAGCCGGCTCCTACAAAAAGCGTGTCAGCGCAGTGCAATCACCGCCGCCCACTGTTCGGCCGTCACCGGCATCACCGACAACCGCGAACCCTTCTGCACCAGCGGCATCTCCGCCAACGCCGTCTGCTGCTTCAAATAATCCAGCTTCAACACCCTGGAAAACGTCTCCACATGCGCGACATCAATCGCGCTCCAGGCGTTTTTCTCGGCGCTGGCCTTCGGGTCGTAATAATGGCTCTCCGGCTCCAGCGCCGTCGGGTCTGGATACGCCGCTTCGACAATCTTCCCGATCCCGGCAATCCCCGGCTCCGGGCAGCTGGAGTGATAGAAGAAGAACTCGTCGCCGACCGCCATCGCCCGCAAAAAGTTACGCGCCTGATAGTTGCGAACCCCATCCCAGCGCGCTTTGCCGAGCTTCTCCAGACCTTTGATCGAGAGCTCGTCGGGCTCGGATTTCATCAGCCAATAGGCCATGGTTTTTGCTCCTTGCGAGTCAGGTGGACAAGTTGTCGGGCGTTTTTATGACAAACCGACGGTCGGTTGACGCCAGCGTTTGCGTGTCGGTTCACGTTGTCGCAAAATGCCGGCCTTCTAAGCTTGACGCTGCTGCACGGCCTACACCTACAACGGAAACCGCTGCTGTCATCGTATTGATGTGCCTTTGGGGGGCAATCGATGAAACGCAAACCGGATTTACTATGGATTTTGGTTATTTTGTTCGGCCTTGGCGTCGTGACCACTGGCTATGCCCAAAGCTTGTGGAGCAACAAGACCGATGCGCCGATTGAAATCGCGCAGCAACAACAGCCGTCAGCCTTCAAGCGCTGAACCTGTCTTTTCGACGCCGCTGATTCGAGTGGCGTCTAGTCTGCGAAATACCACGCCTTGTCTGTAACCGTTCCTTGCAACGGCACATCCCAGCTCGCCTGAGCCAGTCTTCCGACCTTCTGACATTCATGGGCCAGCCCCAATAGCGTCGGCTTGCGCCAGTTTTTCCGCCGCGCCAGATACGCCAGGCTCCGGTCGTAGAAACCACCACCCATGCCGAGTCGGCCACCGACATCGTCGAAACCCACGAGCGGCAACAGCACCAGATCGAGCGCCCAGACTTTGCGTTGTCGGGCGAGGTTGTGTCTGGGTTCGAGAATACGGAAGCGATTGGGTTGGAGCTTTTCGCCGGGGCGAATCCGCTGGAACACCATTTTGGTTCGCGGCCAGGCACTGAGCACCGGCAGGTAAGTCGCCTTGCCCCGACGTTGTGCGGCGCGCAGCAACAGGCGCGGATCGATTTCACCGTCGGTGGGTAAATAGAGCGAGATGTGTTTGGCGCGGCGAAACAACGGCTGCTGGGCCAATTGCTTGTACAGCCCGCGAGCGGCCTGGCGCTGCTGACTGGCTGTCAGTGCGCGGCGGGCCTTGCGCAGCATGCGTCGAAGTTGCGGGCGGGGCAGCAGCGCAGGTTCGGTCATGGATTCGGGCTTCGGCAGTGCGGGTACACAAAGCGTACCCGTAAAAAAGCCGATGCCGGTATTTAAACCGGCATCGGACTGGAATCAGGCTCCCCGGATGAACCGCTGCTGACTTAGCCCTTGAACCCGAAAGTTCAAGGTGGAAGATGCAGTAGGCTTTAAGGCTTTCCGTCTAGCGGACATGCACACCAGCCCAACGTGCAGCCTCCAGGGTAGTGCGAATCGGCTCAGGGACGTGGTCAACTGGCAAGCACCCCAGGGAGTGTTGCGAGTATAACCCAAGCGGTCGGACGAATCAGCCCTTGGTGACGTCTGGATCGGTGGCGAGCACCAGATCGACGCGATCCAGCAGGTCGCGCACCTGCTCGCGGGTCGAACCGCTGACCTGAACATCCGGCCGTTCTTCCTTGTGCAGAAGGTCGTGCGTGATGTTCAGCGCAGCCATCACGGCGATGCGATCGGCGCCGATGACTTTGCCGCTGCTGCGGATCTCGCGCATCTTGCCGTCCAGGTAACGGGCGGCGCTCACCAGGTTGCTGCGCTCTTCCTGGGGGCAAATGATCGAATATTCTTTGTCGAGGATCTGCACGGTGACGCTATTGCTTGAACTCATGAGTCTTGCTCCAGGGCCTTGAGGCGCGAAATCATCGATTCGACCTTACGCCGGGCGATTTCGTTCTTTTCAATGAGGTGAGCGCGTTCCTCGCGCCAGGTTTTTTCCTGAGCTAGTAGGAGTCCATTTTGACTCTTAAGTTGCTCGACTCGATCAATTAGCAGTTCGAGTCTGGCCATCAGCGCTTGCAGGTCGGTGTCTTCCATTGTGTCCACTGAATATGTAACTGATGGAGGTAGTCGCGGCCGGACAGCCTTTAATAGTCTTGGCGAGTCTGTCGATGTAGGATACAAGGCCTTCATTCTAGACATAGCGCCGTCTGGCGCCTAGCTGCCCATGCCCATTCAGAATTCTCCGTACCAAGCCTTCGCCACCCTGCTGACTTCCAGCGGTCACAACGTCTCGCCTGCCGAACTGCATGGCTTGCTGCTCGGCCGCAGTTGCGCCGGTGCCGGTTTCACTGCCGAAGAGTGGCTTATCGATGCTGCCGAGCTGCTCGAAAGCGAGCCGCAAGACAACGTTCGCAATGCCTTGATCGGCCTGCAAGAGATGGTCAAGGGCGAACTCACCGGCGACGACGTGACCGTCGTTCTGCTGCTGCCGACCGATGACGCGCCGCTGGCTGACCGTGCCGCCGCACTGGGCCAATGGTGCCAGGGCTTCCTCAGCGGTTTCGGCCTGAACTGCCGCGACAGCAGCATGCTCAGCACCGAAGCCACCGAAGTGTTGCAGGATCTGGCGGCGATTTCCCAGGTGCAAGACGCGCTGGAAGAGTCCGACGACGGCGAAAGCGACTACATGGAAGTCATGGAGTACCTGCGTGTCGCGCCGCTGCTGTTGTTCTCGGAAACCCGCAAGCCAGACGCGCCGGCTGCCGCCAAACCGTCGTTGCATTAATCGCGAGCCAGGAAAAGCCATCTGCCCATGATTCATATCCCGAAATCGGAATACAGCCGTCGCCGCAAGGCCTTGATGGCGCAGATGGAACCCAACAGCATCGCGATTCTGCCCGCCGCCGCGGTCGCCATCCGCAACCGCGACGTCGAGCATGTTTACCGCCAGGACAGCGACTTCCAGTACCTCAGCGGCTTCCCCGAGCCTCAAGCCGTTATCGTGCTGATGCCGGGCCGTGAGCATGGCGAATACCTGCTGTTTTGCCGTGAACGCAACGCCGAGCGAGAACTCTGGGACGGCCTGCGCGCCGGTCAGGAAGGCGCGATCCGCGATTTCGGTGCCGACGACGCGTTCCCCATCACTGACATCGACGACATCCTGCCGGGCCTGATCGAAGGGCGCGACCGGGTGTATTCGGCCATGGGCAGCAACCCGGAATTCGACCGCCACCTGATGGAATGGATCAACGTGATCCGCTCCAAGGCGCACCTCGGCGCTCAGCCGCCGAACGAATACGTTGCGCTGGATCATCTGCTGCACGACATGCGCCTGTATAAATCGGCGGCAGAAGTGAAGGTGATGCGCGAAGCCGCGCGGATTTCCGCTCAGGCGCATATTCGTGCGATGCAGGCCAGCCGGGCCGGGTTGCATGAGTACAGCCTTGAAGCCGAGCTTGATTACGAGTTCCGCAAGGGCGGGGCGAAGATGCCGGCGTATGGTTCGATCGTCGCGGCGGGGCGCAACAGCTGCATCCTGCATTACCAGCAGAATGACGCGGTGCTCAAGGACGGCGATCTGGTGCTGATCGACGCCGGTTGCGAGATCGACTGCTACGCCAGCGACATCACGCGCACCTGGCCGGTCAACGGCAAGTATTCAGCGGAACAGAAGGCGATCTACGAGTTGGTGCTGGCTTCACAGGAAGCAGCCTTTGCCGAAATCGCCCCGAACAAACACTGGAATCAGGCGCACGAAGTCACGGTCCGGGTGATTACCACCGGTCTTGTGAAGTTGGGCCTGTTGCAGGGCAACGTCGACGAACTGATCGCCAGCGAAGCCTATAAAGCGTTTTACATGCACCGCGCCGGCCACTGGCTGGGCATGGATGTGCATGACGTCGGCGAGTACAAGGTCGGCGGCGAATGGCGCGTGCTGGAAGTCGGCATGGCGCTGACCGTGGAACCGGGGATCTACATCGCCCCGGACAACCAGAACGTAGCGAAGAAATGGCGCGGCATTGGCGTGCGCATCGAGGACGACGTCGTGGTCACCAAAACCGGCTGTGAAATCCTGACCAATGGCGTACCGAAAACGGTCGCCGAGATTGAAGCCTTGATGGCGCAAGCGCGGACAAAAGCAGCATGAGTCGAGTCAATCTGGCAATTATCGGTGGCGGCCTGGTCGGTGCCAGCCTGGCGTTGGCCTTGCAGGCCGGAGCCAAGGCGCGCGGCTGGAAGATCGTGCTGATCGAACCGTTTGCCCCCGGCCACACCTATCAACCGAGCTACGACGCCCGTTCTTCGGCGTTGTCCTACGGTGCCAAACAGATTTATCAACGGTTGGGCGTGTGGCAGGAAATCTCCCGCCGTGCCGAGCCGATCAAGCAGATTCACGTTTCCGACCGTGGCCGTTTCTCCACCGCGCGCTTGTCGGCGATGGAAGAGGGCGTGCCGGCGCTGGGTTATGTGGTGGAAAACGCCTGGCTTGGCCAATGCCTCTGGCAAGGTCTGGACAAGGACGTGGTCACTTGGCGCTGCCCGGCGGAAGTCACGCGCATGGAACCGCTGACCGACGGCTATCGCCTGACCCTCAGCGACGAAACAATGCTGGAGTGCGACCTCGCAGTGCTCGCTGATGGCGGCCGTTCCGGCCTGCGCGAGCAACTGGGGATCGGCATCAAAAAGCGCCCGTACAACCAGAGCGCGCTGATCGCCAACATCACCCCGAGCGAAGCGCACAACGGCATGGCGTTCGAGCGTTTCACCGACGACGGTCCGATGGCGTTGTTGCCGTTGCCGGAAAATCGTTGCGCATTGGTCTGGACCCGTCTGGGCATGGACGCGCAACGGCTTGCGGCCCTGGATGAACGCAGCTTCCTCAGCGAATTGCAGGGCGTGTTCGGTTACCGCCTCGGCACGTTGAAACAGGTCGGCGCACGGCATCTTTATCCGTTGACGCTGATCGAAGCCGAAGAGCAGGTGCGTCCGCATCTGGCGATCCTCGGCAACGCCGCCCACAGCCTGCACCCCATTGCCGGCCAGGGTTTCAACCTGTCGCTGCGTGATGCGCAAGCGTTGGCGGACGCGCTGCTGGCGAGCGAGACCTCGCTCGGCGATTTCGCGACCTTGCAGGCTTACCGCGAACGCCAGCGGATGGATCAGAACCTGACCGTGGGTTTCTCCGATCAGGTCACGCGGTTGTTCGGCAGCACTCAACCGCTGGTTTCGCTGGGCCGTAACATCGGCCTGCTCGGCCTCGATCTGCTGCCGCCGGCCAAGCGCTGGTTCGCCCGACAGGCCATGGGCCTGGGTACGCGTCCCGATGCGTAAGTGGCTGACGAGCAGGTTCGGCAAAGCGCGGTTGATGCGTTGGATCATGACCTTCTACCCGCCGTACCTGGGCGCCGGGGTTCGCGTGCGGCACATCAGCGATGATTTTCGGGACATCACGGTGTCCATGGGCCTGGGCAGGTACAACCGCAATTACGTCGGCACGCAGTTCGGTGGCAGCCTGTATTCGATGGTCGATCCGTTCTACATGCTGATGCTGATGGAAAACCTCGGACGCAATTACATCGTCTGGGACAAAACGGCAGACATCGATTTCATCTCGCCGGGCAAAGGCCCGGTGTTCGCCAACTTCAGGGTCGACGAGACCTTGCTCGACGAAGTCCGCCGGCAAACGGCGAACGGCGAAAAATACCTGCCGCAATTGCAGGTCGATATCCACGACGGCGCCGGCACCTTGGTGGCGCGGGTCCAGAAAACCCTTTACGTGCGGCTCAAGCCGCAAGCGAGACAGGCTTAAAGCATGGACATGCGCGCAGATCTGCTGATTGTCGGGGCCGGAATGGTCGGCAGCGCCCTGGCGCTGGCGTTACAGGACAGCGGGCTGGAAGTCCTGCTGCTGGACGGCAGCCCGATGAGCGTCAAACCCTTCGACGGGCAAGCGCCGTTCGAACCGCGCGTGAGCGCGTTATCGGCGGCCAGCCAGCGGATTCTTGAACGCCTCGGCGTGTGGGATGGCATTGCCAACCGGCGCAGCAGCCCCTACACCGACATGCACGTCTGGGACGGCAGCGGCACCGGTCAGATCCACTTTTCCGCCGCCAGCGTGCATGCCGAGGTGCTTGGGCATATCGTCGAGAACCGCGTGGTTCAGGACGCCTTGCTCGACCGTTTGCACGACTGCGACCTCGGGATGCTGGCCAATGCGCGCCTGGAGCAGATGCGCCGCTCCGGCGATGACTGGCTGCTGACGCTCGCCGATGGCCGCACCTTGCGTGCGCCGCTGGTGATTGCGGCGGATGGTGCCAACTCGGCGGTTCGGCGCCTGGCCGGGGTGGCCACGCGCGAGTGGGATTATCTGCACCACGCGATCGTGACCAGTGTGCGCAGCACCAGGCCTCATCAAATGACGGCCTGGCAGCGCTTCACCGACAACGGTCCCTTGGCGTTTCTGCCACTGGAACGCGACGGTCAGCAGGATTGGTGTTCGATCGTCTGGTCGACCACGCCGAGCGAAGCCGAACGGCTGATGGCGCTGGACGACACAGCGTTTTGCCTCGAACTGGAACGCGCCTTTGAAGGCCGGCTCGGCACGGTGCTGAGCGCCGACCCACGTCTGTGCGTGCCGCTGCGCCAGCGTCATGCCAAGCGGTATGTGGCCGAAGGTCTGGCGCTGATCGGCGACGCGGCGCACACCATTCACCCGTTGGCCGGGCAGGGGGTGAACCTCGGTTTCCTGGATGCCGCGGTCCTGGCTGAAGTGCTGCTGCAAGCGGCCGAACGGGGTGAGCGGTTGGCGGATGCGAAAGTGCTGAGCCGTTACGAGCGTCGGCGCATGCCGCATAACCTGGCGTTGATGGCAGCGATGGAAGGCTTCGAGCGCTTGTTCCAGGCGGATCCGCTGCCGGTGCGCTGGTTGCGTAATACCGGGTTGAAGATCGTCGAGCAGATGCCGGAGGCCAAGGCGTTGTTTGTGCGTGAGGCGTTGGGGTTGACCGGGGATTTGCCGGCTCTGGCCAAGGCCTGACTTTCGTTGGAGCTGGTGGCCCCTTCGCGGGCAAGCCCGCTCCCACAGGTTCTGTGTCGCTCACAGTTGTGTTGATCGGCTCAATACGTGTGGGAGCGGGCTTGCCCGCGAAGGCGTCGGCACATCCACCACACATTTCAAACCACGCAACATCTGGTAACTCCTCCGCAAACTGATCGATTGAGAAGGTAAATGTGAGTCCTTATCATTTGCCCTCACTTTTCGAATCGAGAGATCGCTCCCATGTTGGCACCGAAGCGTCTACTGACAGCACTCGCCCTGACCCTGATCGGCAGCACCGTCGCCCAGGCCGCTGACGAGGTGGTGGTTTACTCCTCGCGTATCGACGAGCTGATCAAACCGGTGTTCGACGCCTACACCGCGAAAACCGGCGTACAGGTGAAGTTCATCACCGACAAGGAAGCGCCGCTGATGCAGCGCATCAAGGCCGAGGGCGAGAACGCCACCGCCGACCTGCTGCTGACCGTCGATGCCGGCAACCTGTGGCAAGCCGAGCAGATGGGCATCCTGCAACCTTTCACTTCGAAAACCATCGACGCCAACATCCCGCCGCAATACCGTGCGGCTTCTCATGCCTGGACCGGCCTGAGCCTGCGGGCGCGGACCATCGCGTACTCCACCGACCGGGTGAAACCGGGCGAGTTGAGCACTTACGAAGGTCTGGCCGACAAGAACTGGGAAGGCCGCCTGTGCCTGCGTACGGCGAAGAAGGTCTACAACCAGTCACTGACCGCCACCATGATCGAAGTGAATGGCGCCGAGAAAACCGAGAAGATCCTCAAAGGCTGGGTCAACAACCTGTCCACCGACGTGTTCTCCGATGATGTCGCGGTATTGGAAGCAATCAACGCCGGCCAGTGCGACGTCGGCATCGTCAACACTTACTACTACGGCCGTCTGCACAAGCAGAAGCCTGACCTGGCGGTGAAGCTGTTCTGGCCGAATCAGGCTGATCGAGGCGTACACGTCAATCTTTCGGGCATTGGCCTGACCAAGCACGCGCCGCACCCGGAAGCGGCCAAGGCGTTGGTGGAGTGGATGACCACGCCTGAGGCGCAGAAAATTTTCGCTGATGTGAACCAGGAATTCCCGGCCAACCCTACGGTGGCGCCGTCCGCGGAAGTCGCCGCTTGGGGCAAGTTCGTCGCCGATACCTTGCCGGTGGAAGTCGCTGGCAAACGTCAGGCTGAAGCGATTCGCATGATGGATCGGGCTGGCTGGAACTGAGTCTGTCGATATACTGCGCCCCGCCTGTGTGCAGACACCGCTGACCCTGTAGGAGCGAGCCTGCTCGCGAAAAACGTCAACGATAACGCGGGGTGCCTGACGGTCCGCGGTGTCGTGACGTTCATCGCGAGCAAGCTCGCTCCTACAATGGCCTCTGTATATCGTCCATCCGCTCGAGAGCTTTTCCTTGGCCCACCCCGCCCAACGCCGCTGGTATCCCCTGGTCTTCGCCATCGCTGCGCTGGTCTTGCTGCCCCTCAGCGTTCTGTTGCTCTCCTGGCAAACCATCGATCATCAAATCTGGTCCCACCTCTGGGACACGCAGATGCCGCGGCTGCTGGGCAACACGCTGACCCTGGTGCTTGGCGTCGGTGCCGGCGTAACGCTGCTGGGTGTCAGCCTCGCCTGGCTCACCAGCCTCTGCGAATTCCCCGGTCGGCGCTGGCTGGATTGGGCGTTGATGCTGCCGTTCGCGATTCCGGCCTACGTGTTGGCGTTCGTCTTCGTCGGATTGCTGGATTTTGCCGGTCCCGTTCAAACGTTGATGCGCGAATGGTTCGGCACGGGCCTGCGACTGCCGCGAGTCCGCTCGACCGGCGGCGTCATCCTCGTTCTGGTACTGGTCTTCTATCCCTACGTTTACCTGCTGGCGCGCACGGCGTTTCTCGCTCAAGGCAAAGGCCTGATGGAAGCGGCGCGAGTCCTGGGGCAATCGCCGTGGCAGGCGTTCTGGCGTGTCGCATTGCCGATGGCACGCCCGGCCATCGGTGCGGGCGTGGCGTTGGCGCTGATGGAAACCCTGGCGGATTTCGGTGCGGTGTCGGTGTTCAACTTCGACACGTTCACGACGGCGATCTACAAAACCTGGTACGGCTTCTTCAGTCTTTCGACGGCTGCACAACTGGCCAGCCTGTTGCTGTTGGTGGTGATGGTCGTGCTGTACGGCGAGCGCCGAGCACGCGGGGCCAACCGCGCAAGCAATGAACGACCGCGGGTCAAAGCGTTGTATCACCTGCGCGGCTTCAAAGCGCTGGCAGCGATGAGCTGGTGTGGTCTGGTGTTTGCCTGCGCCTTCGTGATCCCGGTGCTGCAATTGGTGGTGTGGTTCTGGCAGCGCGGGCGTTTCGACCTGGATGAGCGTTACACCGGCCTGATCGTCCACACCTTGTATCTGGGCGGCATGGCGGCGCTGATTACCGTCAGCGTTGCATTGGTGCTGGCGTTTGCCCGGCGACTGGCGCCGACCCGGGCGATCCGCTCCGGTGTCAGCCTGGCCAATCTCGGCTATGCGCTACCGGGTTCGGTGTTGGCGGTGTCGATCATGTTGGCGTTCAGTTATCTGGATCGCGAGCTGGTGATTCCGCTGTCGGGATGGTTGGGTGGTGCCGGCAAGCCGTTGCTGTTGGGCAGCCTGTCGGCCTTGCTGCTGGCCTATCTGGTGCGATTCATCGCGGTGGCTTACGGGCCGCTGGAAAACAGTCTGGCGCGTATACGGCCATCTTTGCCCGAAGCGGCACGTAGCC
This sequence comes from Pseudomonas sp. PDM02, assembly GCF_014852285.1. Lineage (NCBI taxonomy): Bacteria > Pseudomonadati > Pseudomonadota > Gammaproteobacteria > Pseudomonadales > Pseudomonadaceae > Pseudomonas > Pseudomonas sp. PDM02. The sequence continues at coordinate 68,116 of NZ_JACVBL010000005.1, forward strand.
TTGGGGTCGGTGGTCCGCGACTGTTTTTCAAAGTGTATCTGCCGTTATTGCTGCCCGGCACATTGAGCGCTGCGTTGCTGGTGTTCGTCGACGTACTCAAGGAAATGCCCGCGACCCTGCTGATGCGGCCGTTTGGCTGGGATACGCTGGCGGTGCGCATCTTCGAAATGACCAGCGAGGGCGAGTGGGCGAGGGCGTCATTGCCGGCGCTGACCCTGGTTTTGGTCGGGCTGTTACCGGTCATCGGATTGATTCGACGTTCAGCGCATCGAAACACCTAGGTGTCAGTCCTACACCTTGAGGCTACAATGCGCGGCATTCGGTGCGGTCCGTCCTACAGACCCGGTTGCTGAAATCGGCTGAAAGCCTTCTATTTCAAGGCGTTCACTCCGTGCAGCACCGGCCCGCACCTTCGCCACGCCCGGAAGGAGAAACCCATGGGACAGCGTACGCCTCTGTATGACCTTCATCTCGCCCTCGGCGCGAAGATGGTCGATTTTGGCGGTTGGGATATGCCTCTGCATTATGGCTCGCAGGTCGAGGAACACCATCAGGTGCGCCGCGATTGCGGGGTTTTCGATGTATCCCACATGACCGTGATCGATGTCAGCGGCGGGCAGGCCAAGGCCTGGCTCCAGCATTTGCTGGCCAACGACGTCGAACGCCTGCACAGCCCCGGCCGTGCCTTGTACAGCACCATGCTCAATGAACGTGGCGGCATCGTCGACGACATGATCGTCTATCGCCTCGAGGACGGTTATCGCCTGGTGGTCAATGCCTCCACCCGCGATCAAGACCTGGCGTGGATGCAGGCGCACCTCGACGGCTTCGATGTGCAGCTCAACGAGCGCTCCGAGCTGGCGATGCTGGCCATTCAAGGCCCGCATGCCCGACACAAAATCTCCGAACTGGTCACCCAGTCTCGCGGCAACCTGATCCAGTTGCTCAAGCCGTTCGAAGGCCAGCCTGACGGTGACTGGTTCATCGCACGTACCGGCTACACCGGCGAAGACGGTCTGGAAATCATTTTGCCGGCCAGTCAGGCGCCAGGTTTCTTCAACGATCTGGTGGGTGCAGGCATCTCGCCGATTGGCCTTGGCGCACGGGATACGCTGCGTGTCGAAGCCGGCATGAACCTGTACGGTCAGGACATTCATCAAGATGTTTCGCCGCTGGCCTCGAACATGGCCTGGAGCATTGCCTGGGAGCCGGCCTCTCGCCAGTTCATCGGCCGTGTCGCTCTGGAAGCTGAAAGGGCAGGCGGCGTACAGCACAAACTGGTGGGGCTGGTCCTTGAGGAACGTGGGGTTTTGCGCGCTCATCAAGTGGTCCGCATCGCCAATGTTGGCGAAGGAGAGATCACCAGTGGTAGTTTCTCTCCTACGCTTAGCAAGTCGATTGCACTGGCGCGCGTGCCAATGGCGACTGCCGACCGCGCAGAAGTGGAAATCCGTGGCAAGTGGTACCCGGTCCGAGTGGTCAAACCGACCTTCGTACGCCATGGCAAAACCTTGATTTAACCTTTTCTGGCGGGCAACGACCGCTGACAATTTTCTTGAGGACACAGAATATGAGCGATATCCCTGCCGACCTGCGTTTTGCCGAAAGTCACGAATGGGCCCGTCTGGAAGCCGATGGCACCGTCACTGTGGGCATCAGCGATCACGCTCAGGAAGCCTTGGGCGATGTGGTGTTCGTTGAGCTGACTGAAGTAGGAAACGTCTTTGCAGCTGGTGATCAATCCGGCGTGGTTGAGTCGGTTAAAGCTGCGTCCGACATCTACTCCCCGGTTGCCGGTGAAGTGATTGCGATCAACGAAGAGCTGAGCGCCAATCCGGAACTGCTCAACTCCGACCCGTACGGTGCCTGGATCTTCAAGCTCAAGCCAAGCAACACCGCCGATCTGGACAAGCTGCTTGATGCGGCTGGCTACAAGGCCGCCATCGGCGAGTAAACATCGCCAAAAGCGGATCCGCTACAAGAGCGCCGCGTTTTCCTTGCCTGGAGAACGCGGCGTTTTTGTTTAATGCCGTGCGGTGAAGTCTTGCTGTGACGGTTTGCTGACCAATCATGCCGCCATTGCTACCGCTTTGTTTACCCTGGCATGAAGTGCCGTTATCTGGTCGTCTGTCAGACGTGTTGCCGGTTCGCCCGGAACCCAAACACCGCTGTCGTTGTAAGTGATTGTTTTGGTCTCTCCGTCATTGACCGTGACGACGTAAGAGTTAGATACATTTCCGGCGATTAAAGACCCCGCCGCCTGGGCTGTGCCGAACCATAGTTGGAACTGGTTTTTTGGTGTCATGGTGGTTGCACCGATGCTCATGCCGCCTGAACAGTTCACCCAAATACTGTTACCTTTGGAGTCCAGCAATATTTCGCTTGGATTGGCCAGTAGTTGGTTGTTGATTAAAATATCTCCAGAGACACCGCCATTTGTGGCAGGGCTGAATACGCCATATTCATCGAGTGTCGTTTTTTGTCCCGTATTGATAGGAAGGTTTTTGCCTCCCGAGGTAAATGTAATATCGCCTTGTTGTATTGGGGAGTTTGTAAAATTGACCATAAAAGAGTTGCTGGATATGTCGAATGTGTTTTTGTATTGATAGCTGGGCTGGCCTGTTGTGGCTTTGGCGGGCTTTGCTAACCATATGGCGGTAAAGCTGTTATTTACCATTTTTGCAAGGTAGAGGCTGTAATTGTTGGTTTTCTGGGCGATCAGTTGTGCCTCTTCGATATAAACAATAATTTGCTGTTCGCTCATGGCTGTTTTCCATTCGGTCCGGTATTTCTACCGCGTTGCTAGTGTCAATAAAAAACCCTGTAGATCCAGGATTTACAGGGTTTTTTGAACATGTCTGCGCGTTCAAGACTGTCAACGGTAAAACGAAAGGCTTTCAGTCCATTGTGCAAACGGTGCTCGATCCACCCTCCATACTATGCCGCTACTTTGATCCCCACCCGGGCATGCAGCGCCGCGACTTCCTTGTCGCTGAGGCGGTTGGCCGGCTCGCCAGTCACCCAGTCGCCACTGTCGTTATAGGTGAGGGTGATGCTGCCTCCATTCTGCAAGGTTGCCACATAGGCATTGGATAGGTTTTGGGCAATCAGTGAGCCAGTTTCTTGAAGGTTTCCGAACCACAGTTGGTATTGGTCTTTGGGTGTCAGCGTTGCGGTGCCGATGTTCATACCGCTCTGGCGATTTACCCAGATATTATTGCCATCGGAATCCAGCAGTATCTGGTGGGGATTGCCTTGGAGTTTATTGTTGATAAGAATATCTGACTTCACGCCGCCGTTTTGGGCCGGTGAAAAAACACCGTTTTGATCCAGTGTTGTAATCTGGCCGGTACTGATGGGCAGGTTTTTTCCGCCGGAAGTGAAGGTGACATCGCCTTGTTGAACCGGATCGTTCGTGAAGTTGACATTGAAGGATGGTGTCGTGATATCGAATGTGTTGCGGTATTGATAGCTAGGATTACGAACGGTGGCCACAGCACCTTTTGATTGCCAGATAACAGTAAAATCATTATTTACCTTTTTGGCCAGGTAAAGACTGTAGTTGTTTTCTTTTTGTGCAATCAGTTGCTGTTCTTCAATATACAAAATTATTTGTTGGCTGCTCATTTTTGAACTCCATTTCGAATAAAGCGTAGCTTGGGTTGTTTGTAACTGGGTAGTGGCTTTTTGGTTCCGTTGCCCAGTCCTCAACAAACATAGCATGCGGATTATTGCGCTATAGATCTATTGGCTATGCTTTGATTCTATCTATCGCGATTGGTTTTTTTAAGAGTTTGGTTGTTTTTATAAGTGTTGGCTTTTCACATATTTGCGGGCGCTGTTGCACGGGTGATTATGTTCGGACTTATTTTTGGCGAGTAAGAATAACTATATATAACTATCGGCGATGCATATATCGCTGAAATGAAAGAGCCTCTAAGTCTTGGCGTGTTTTGTATGCTTCAGGGACGGGCCGCGTCCAAAGACGCCATGCCTCGCACAGGGGAGCTATGCTGGTTTGACCGTGTTGCATCGACGTTGAGCGCCAGTCAAGAGAGAGCCCGTCATGTCCCAGTTGCCGTCCTTGAGCCAGTTACGCGATCCCAATGCCTTCCTCCTCCGTCACCTCGGGCCCGATGCCGCCGAGCAGCAGGCGATGCTCGACAGCCTCGGCGTTGGTAGCCGTGTCGAGCTGATCGAGCAGACGGTACCGCCGGGAATCCGCCTTAACCGGGCGCTAGACCTGCCACCCGCCCTCGACGAACAGGCGGCGTTGGCCAAGCTGCGGGGCTACGCCGAGCAAAACCAGGTCTGGACCAGCCTGATCGGCATGGGCTACCACGGCACGCTGACGCCGACCGTCATTTTGCGCAATGTCCTGGAAAACCCCGGTTGGTACACCGCCTACACGCCGTATCAACCGGAGATCGCCCAAGGTCGGCTCGAAGCGCTGCTGAACTTCCAGCAATTGACCATCGACCTCACGGGCCTGGAACTGGCCAATGCCTCGCTGTTGGACGAGGCCACGGCGGCGGCGGAAGCCATGGCCCTGGCCAAGCGTGTCGCCAAGTCCAGGAGCAATCTGTTCTTCGTCGATGAAAACTGTCATCCGCAGACCATCTCCGTGGTGCAGACCCGAGCCGAAGGTTTCGGTTTCGAGCTGATCATCGACGCTGTGGATAACTTGAAACAGCACCAGGTATTCGGAGCGCTGCTGCAGTATCCCGATACCCACGGTGAGATTCGCGATCTGCGTCCGTGGATTGATCACCTGCACGCCCAGCAAGCCCTGGCCTGCGTCGCCACCGATCTGCTGAGCCTGCTGTTGCTGACGCCGCCGGGAGAATTGGGCGCCGACGTGGTGTTCGGCTCGTCCCAGCGGTTTGGCGTGCCCATGGGTTACGGCGGCCCCCACGCGGCGTTTTTTGCCAGTCGCGATGAATACAAACGAGCGATTCCGGGGCGAATCATCGGCGTCTCGAAAGACGCGCGCGGCAACATTGCGTTGCGCATGGCCCTGCAAACCCGTGAGCAACACATCCGCCGGGAGAAGGCCAACTCGAACATCTGCACCGCCCAAGTGCTGCTGGCTAATATCGCCAGTTTCTACGCGGTCTACCACGGTCCGGAGGGGCTGAAGCAGATTGCCCAGCGTGTTCACCGGCTGACCTGCATCCTCGCCACGGGTCTGGAGCGCCGTGGCATTAGCCGCCTGAACAAACACTTCTTCGACACGTTGACGCTGGAAGTCGGTGGCACTCAAACCGCGATCATCGAAAGCGCGCAGGCCGCGCAGATCAACCTGCGGATTCTGGGGCGCGGGCAATTGGGCCTCAGCCTCGACGAAACCTCTGACGAAAGTACCGTGGCGAAATTGTTCGATGTCTTCCTGGGTGCCGATCACGGGCTCAACGTCGACGAACTGGACGCTGAAACCCTGCCTTCCGGCATTCCTGACGGGCTGCTGCGCACTTCGCCTTACTTGCGTCATCCGGTGTTCAGCGCCCATCACAGCGAAACCGAAATGCTGCGTTACCTCAAGCAATTGGAGAACAAGGACCTGGCGCTCAACCAATCGATGATTCCGCTCGGTTCTTGCACCATGAAGCTCAACGCCACCAGCGAAATGATCCCCATCACCTGGCCGCAATTCGCCAACTTGCACCCCTTTGTGCCGAAAGAGCAGGCGGCCGGTTATACGCTGATGATCGAAGAACTGGAGCGCTGGCTCTGCGCGATCACCGGTTTCGATGCGATCTGCATGCAGCCCAACTCGGGTGCCCAGGGCGAGTACGCGGGGTTGCTGGCGATTCGCAAATACCACGAGAGTCGGCATCAAGGCGGGCGGGATATCTGCCTGATCCCGTCCTCGGCCCACGGTACAAACCCCGCTTCAGCGCAAATGGCCGGAATGCGCGTGGTGATCGTCGAATGTGACGAGGCGGGCAACGTCGATCTGGAAGATCTGAAAGGCAAGGCTGCCGAAGCGGGCGACAAACTCGCCTGCCTGATGGCGACGTATCCTTCGACCCACGGCGTGTACGAAGAAGGCATCAGCGAGATCTGTGAAGTTATCCACAGTCACGGCGGTCAGGTGTACATGGATGGCGCCAACCTCAATGCACAAGTCGGGTTGGCGCGGCCGGCGGACATCGGTGCCGACGTTTCCCATATGAATTTGCACAAGACCTTCTGCATTCCCCATGGCGGTGGCGGGCCCGGCATGGGACCGATTGGCGTGCGGGCGCACTTGGCGCCGTTCGTGGCCAACCACCCGGTAGTGGCGATTGACGGCCCGCTGCCGGAGAACGGCGCAGTCAGCGCAGCGCCCTGGGGCAGCGCGAGCATTCTGCCGATCAGCTGGATGTACATCGCGATGATGGGGCCGCAACTGGCGGACGCCAGTGAAGTGGCGATCCTTGCCGCGAATTATCTGGCGCAGCATTTGTCGGGGGCGTTCCCGGTGCTCTACACCGGGCGCAACGAGCGTGTGGCCCACGAATGCATCCTTGATCTGCGACCGCTCAAAGTGCTGACCGGCATCAGCGAAGAGGATGTCGCCAAGCGCCTGATGGACTACGGCTTTCATGCGCCGACCATGTCCTTTCCGGTACCGGGCACCTTGATGGTCGAGCCGACCGAAAGTGAATCGAAGGCGGAACTGGACCGTTTTATCGGGGCGATGCTGAGTATCCGCGCGGAAATCACCGAGGTGCAAAACGGCAATTGGCCGGCGGAAGACAATCCGCTGAAACGGGCGCCGCACACGTTGGCCGACATCACGGGGGTTTGGGAGCGGCCGTACACCATCGAACAGGGCGTCACGCCGGACGCGCACACCAAGGCGTATAAATATTGGCCGGTGGTGAATCGTGTCGATAACGTCTACGGCGACCGGAACCTGTTTTGCGCGTGTGTCCCGGTGGACGATTACCGCTGAAACACACGTCCTCCTGTAGGAGCGAGGCTTGCCCGCGAAGGCGGTGTGTCAGTCGATATAATTGCTGAATATCCTGCCGTCTTCGCGGGCAAGCCTCGCTCCTACAAGGGGTTTTGTGTCGGGCACAAAAAATGCCGCTCAAGTGAGCGGCATTTTTGTTCAGCCGTAAATCTTACTTCGACGCGACGGCATTCTTCGCCAGGATCGCATTCGCCAGTTCCATATCCGTGGCCTGCAGGCCTGGGTTGTCGGCGCGGACTTTCTGCATTGCGGCTTCCAGATAGGGGCCGCGAATAACGCCGTCACTGGCGACAAAGCTGCCGGCGTCGTCCTGGGCGGCGACGATCAGCTTTTGATCCCTGGAGGTCAGGTAGGACGAACCGGTGGTGGCACCGGAAGTAAGGACGTTACGCCAAAAGCTGTCATCAGCCATCGCCGAACCGACTGGAAGGGACAACACGGCGAGGGTAGCAACAGCAAGTTTGAAACGCATGATGGGTGACTCCACTGGGTTAACTACGCGGGGTTGGATTGCCAATGACCCTGCCGAGTTCCATCACGGTCGCAGCTACTTTTGTTCACTCTGCGGTGTCACCCGCAGCACCTCCTCGATCGTCGTCAAACCCGCCGCCACCTTCTGTGCGCCCGACAGTCGCAAGCTGCGCATGCCTTCCTTGAACGCCTGACGCCGTATCGCCAGCAAGTCGGTGTCGGGGTTGATCAGCGCTTTGAGGCCATCCGTCAGTTGCATGATTTCGTACACCCCGGCGCGGCCGCGATAGCCGGTGTCGCGGCATTCCAGGCAACCGATGGCGCGTTGCGCATTGCCGGGCAATGGCGCTTGCCAGGGTTTGGTCAGGGTTTGCCAGTCTTCTTCACTCAGGGTCAGCGGGGCTTTGCAGTGCGGGCACAACGTACGGACCAGCCGCTGCGCCATGACGCCGAGCACCGTGGCCTTGATCAGGTAATGCGGTACGCCGAGTTCCAGCAGGCGGCTGATGGCGCTGGGTGCGTCATTGGTGTGCAGCGTCGATAGCACCAGGTGGCCGGTGAGCGCAGCCTGAATCGCCATTTCGGCCGTCTCCAGGTCCCGGATCTCGCCGATCATGATGATGTCCGGGTCTTGCCGCATCAGTGCGCGCACACCGGCAGCGAAGGTCAGGTCGATGTTGTGCTGGACCTGCATCTGGTTGAAGGCCGGCTCGACCATCTCGATCGGGTCTTCGATGGTGCAAAGGTTGACCTCCGGCGTCGCCAGTTTTTTCAGCGTGGTGTAAAGCGTGGTGGTCTTGCCCGAACCGGTCGGGCCGGTCACGAGGATGATGCCGTTGGGCTGGCTCGTCATGTCCTGCCAGCGGCGCAGGTCTTCGGCGGAAAACCCAAGCTGATCGAAATCCTTGAGCAGCACTTCCGGGTCGAAGATCCGCATGACCATTTTTTCGCCGAACGCCGTCGGCAACGTCGACAGCCGCAGTTCGACTTCGCCGCCATCCGGGGTCTTGGTTTTGACCCGGCCGTCCTGGGGTTTGCGTTTTTCCGCGACGTTCATCCGCCCCAGGCTCTTCAGGCGACTGACAATCGCCATGGTCACCTGCGGCGGGAATTGATAGACGTTGTGCAACACACCGTCGATGCGAAAACGCACCGTGCCTTGCTCGCGTCGGGGCTCGATGTGGATATCGCTGGCGCGCTGCTGGAAAGCGTACTGGAACAGCCAGTCGACGATATTGACGATGTGCGCGTCGTTGGCGTCCGGCTCCTGATCGCTGGCACCGAGGTTGAGCAGTTGTTCGAAATTGCCCAGGGTGCTGGTTTGATGATCGTTGTTGGTTGCGCCGCTGACCGATTTGGCCAGGCGAAAGAACTCCACGCTGAAGCGCTGGATATCCACCGGGTTGGCCACCACCCGCTTGATCGGCAGCTTCAACACATGGGTCAGGTCGGCTTCCCAACCCTTGACGTAAGGCTGGGCGCTGGCCACGGTCACGGCGTCGCGATCGATGGACACCGCGAGAATCTTGTGGCGCTGGGCGAAGGCATAGGACATCAGCGGCGTAACGGCCGCGACGTTGATCTTCAGCGGATCGATGCGCAGATAAGGCTGACCGGCCTGCTGCGACAGCCACAGGGTCAGGCTTTCCAGATCGAGGTGTTTACCGGGACGGCTGAGGTCATCCAGCTGTTGGCTGGCGATGAACTCCAGCGGGTGCATCTGGCCATTGGCGGCGTGACGGCGGCGGGCATTCAGTGCGTGCTCGGCCGAATCCTGGCTGATAAAGCCCTGGGCGACCAGCTCGCGCAGCAAATCATTGAGATCCAGCCAGCGGTCCTGAAGGGCAAGTTGAACGGACATGCGGGCTCCTCGTGAACAACAGTTCGCAAAGGATAGTCGTGGACCCACCGACCGTTGGGCCACTACCCGACGAATCCATATCGGGTTTTTTCAGCCAGTCGCCTGAGCGGCTTCAGCCCACGCAGAATCAGACGCTTGCAGGTCCACCGAGCAGACGCTGATCAGGTTACGCAGTTTTTCCGCGATCACTTGAGCGCGGTGCCAGCTCAGTCCGTCCATGACGATGTCGATCGCCAGCAGATCGTCCGTGCGCTGCACGTTGACCTGTTGCGGCGTCAGGAACTGCAACGCGAACAGGTTGAGCGCCCGGCACAGCAGGTCCGGTTCGGCTTCGGCCAGCAGTTGGTAGTGCACACGACACTGGGCGTTGCTGGTGTTCCAGACATCGGCGCGGGTGGGTGGGGTGTTCACGGCTTCAAGATGCGGCATGGTCGGTCTCCAAAATCACTGGAGGAATTTTTACATTCGATGCCGGGCATTTCTTATCTATGATGGGGCTAATTAACGATTTATCGAATCGTGTGATTCAACAAGACATCGATTACAGGTTTTTCTATGCAAAGCGAACTGGATGGCTACGACCGCAAGATTCTCGCGTTGCTGCAAGAGGACGCTTCGCTCTCCAGCGCGCAGATCGCCGAGCAGGTGGGGCTCTCGCAGTCGCCGTGCTGGCGGCGGATTCAGCGGATGAAGGAGGAGGGGATCATTCGCGGCCAGGTGACGCTGCTGGACCGCAAGAAAATCGGGCTCAACACGCAGATCTTTGCCGAGGTCAAACTCAACGCGCACGGGCGTTCGAACTTCACTGAGTTCACCGAGGCGATTCGCGGTTTTCCCGAAGTGCTGGAGTGTTATGTGCTGATGGGGGCGGTGGATTTCTTGTTGCGGATTGTCACGGCGGACATCGAGGCGTATGAGCGGTTTTTCTTCGAGAAGCTGTCGATGGTGCCGGGGATTCAGGAGGTGAACTCGATTGTGGCGTTGTCGGAGATCAAGTCGACGACGAGTTTGCCGGTCTGAGATTTTGTGGTGAATGCACGGGCCACTTCGCGGGCAAGCCTCGCTCCTACAGGATCTGCACAGTACCTGTAGGAGCGAGGCTTGCCCGCGAAGGCGGTTTTACATACGCAGCAGCATTTTCCAGGCACGATTCTGATAAACGGCAATCGCCTGCTGCTTGCGCGCATCCAGCAGTTCATCGGTGATCGGCTCGTTAGCCAGCAACGCCAACTGTTTCAGCTCGCCGTACAGTCGATCCATTTCCGGGACCTCCAGCACGTTGCGCGCATGGTGCAACCAGGACTGGATGCGCTCGATGCGCGGCAGTTGCTCGGCCAGATCTTCCGGCTGCTGCTGGTAACGCTGCAATTGCAGGGACGTCGCATCTTCACCAAGCAAGCGCGGCAACCAGCTACCCAGTTGCGCAGCGCCCTGGCGATTGCCGCGAACATTACGATCGGCCGCCCAGGTGCGGGCCAGCAGCCAGCGCGAGGTGTTCAGCGAGAACAGGCCCCAGCGTGGGTCTTCGAGTTCTTCGAGGAACTGCTCCGGCGCGGCTTTGCGCACGTCTTCGTCGTCCAGACCGGCTTGAACCAGCGGACGCCAGTCTTCAAGCAAGGCATCCAGCGCGAGACGCAGATCGTGCGTCGACTGACGCGGCGCGGCCTGGCCAAGGCTGCTCAGCAGGGCGCGCAATTCAGCAAGGTTTTCGACCCAGTCCTGCAGCAGACGCCAGTGGCCATTGAAGCGATATTGCTCGGCCAGACGCTGGCTGCTGCTCAGCAAGTGCCAGCTCAACGCGGCGAACGCGTCGTCCAGCGGCATTTCGGCGCTGATCTGCGGAGCCGGCAGGCTCAACGAATAGCTGTTGGCGTCGTACAAGCGATAACCGCGTTCGGCCTTGCTGATGTCACACGGCATCAGGGCGAGGGTCGCGGCCAGTTCGGCGGCCAACTCCAGCAATGCAGCCGGTTCACCTTCGCGCAGTTCCAGTTCCAGCTCGCAGATTTCTTCTTTCTGTTTGCCGACCACCACGTGGCCCAGGTCCAGCGCGGCTTCGATGACCACTTTGGTCTTGCCACGGCCCCAGGCGATTTCAGCGCGTTCGCGGACGAAATCGGTGGTGAAGATCGGCTTCAGGGTTTTCTTGTCCAGCTCGGCCAGCTCTTCAGGCCAGCATTCGCCGTCGAGTTTCTTCACGTCGAGCTTGGCTTTGGGCAGGTTCCAGTCGTATTCGTTACGCTCGGACAAACCGGCGACGCTCTGGCCACGGGTCTTGAGGGTCTGAATGACTTCTTCGCCGTCCTTGCGCAGGCGCAGGGCAACCTTGGCGCGGGCCAGGTCGCGCTCAGGCGTGTCGAAGTACTGGTTCATCAGTTCACGGCGTTCCCAGCCACTTTTGTTGCGTTTTTTCAGGAGCGGGTGCTCGCGCAGTGCGGCGAGGGTTTCGCGGCTGACGCGGAGTTTGATTTCAGTTTCTTTCTGCATGGCCGGAAAATCCAGGATCGGGAGCGCAGCCGGGGGAATGTGTGGCTGCCAAGGTCGTGCAGTGTACAGCACTGCTCAGGCCTACGCGCCGCGACGGTTTATTCCTGTCACCGGATGGTTCTATGATGGACTTCAATTCGGGAGTTGGAGTCAGCGATGCCGTTGCCGTCGATGAAAGATCAGTTCGCTGCGCTGATTGCCGCACCATCGGTCAGTTGCACTCAGGCCAGCCTCGATCAGACCAACCGTCCAGTGATCGATTTGCTGGCGACGTGGCTCGGTGATCTGGGTTTTGCCTGCGATATCCAGCAGGTCAGCCCTGGCAAATTCAACCTGCTGGCCAGTTTTGGTTCCGGCCCCGGCGGTCTGGTGCTCGCCGGGCATAGCGACACGGTGCCGTTCGATGGCGCGTTGTGGCAGACCGATCCGCTGAAGCTGACTGAAGTCGATGGCCGCTGGGTCGGGCTGGGCAGTTGCGACATGAAAGGCTTTTTTGCCCTCGCCATCGAAGCCGTCCTGCCGTTGCTCGACCAGCCGTTCAAACAACCGTTGCTGATCCTCGCCACCTGCGACGAAGAAAGCTCGATGTCCGGCGCGCGTGCCTTGGCCGCAGCAGGACGCCCGTTGGGCCGAGCGGCGGTGATCGGCGAGCCGACCGGGCTCAAGCCGATCCGCATGCACAAAGGCATCATGATGGAGCGCATCGACATTCTCGGTCAGAGCGGCCACTCCTCCGATCCGCGCCTGGGCCATAGCGCCCTCGAAGCCATGCATGATGCGATTGGCGAATTGCGCGGCCTGCGTCTGCTGTGGCAACGTGAATTTCGCAATCCGCAGTTCGGCGTGCCGACTCCGACCATGAACTTCGGCTGTATCCATGGCGGGGATAACCCCAACCGGATTTGCGGTCAGTGCTCACTGGAATTCGACCTGCGTCCGTTGCCGGGCATGGACCCCAAGGTGTTGCGCGCGGAGATTCTGCAGAAACTCCAGCCGGTTGCCGAGCGCCACCAAGTGAAGATCGATTACGCGCCGCTGTTCCCTGAAGTGCCGCCCTTCGAGCAGGCTGAGGACGCTGAATTGGTCCGCATCGCGGAGCAGCTCACCGGTCATCGCGCCGAAGCAGTGGCGTTCGGGACGGAAGCGCCTTATCTTCAACGCCTTGGCTGCGAAACGCTGGTGCTGGGCCCGGGTGACATCGCGTGTGCGCACCAACCGGGGGAATACCTCGAAATGTCACGTTTGCAGCCTACCGTGCATCTATTACGGCAGTTGATTGAACATTACTGCCTGACACCGGCCAGCAACCCCCTGTAGGAGCGAGGCTTGCCCGCGAAGCAGACGACTCGAATAATCGGTTGTCCTTGATGACGCCTTCGCGGGCAAGCCCCGCTCCTACAGGTCATGTAAATTGCCGATGTTTAAACCCGTATTCATGAGGAGAGCGCGCGTGTCGCCAAGCCTGTTCCGACGATAACCATCAGCCCGCTGTGCGTTTTCTGTTTCGCCCATTTTTTGGCTGCTATTTATTACAGGCCCAGGTTCATGCCCGAATACGTTAATTGGCTTCGTCACGCTTCGCCTTACATCAATGCCCACCGTGATTGCACCTTCGTCGTCATGCTGCCCGGCGACGGCGTGGAGCACCCCAACTTCGGCAACATCGTCCACGACCTGGTGCTGCTGCACAGCCTCGGCGTGCGATTGGTGCTGGTTCACGGTTCCCGTCCACAAATCGAAACCCGTCTCGCTGCACGCGGCCTGACCCCGCATTACCACCACGGCATGCGCATCACCGATGCCGCGACCCTTGAGTGTGTGATTGATGCGGTTGGCCAGTTGCGTATCGCCATCGAAGCGCGCCTGTCCATGGACATGGCTTCGTCGCCGATGCAGGGCTCGCGCCTGCGAGTGGCCAGCGGCAACCTGGTGACCGCCCGGCCGATCGGCGTGCTCGAAGGTGTCGACTATCACCACACCGGCGAAGTGCGTCGGGTTGACCGCAAAGGCATCAATCGCCTGCTGGACGAGCGCTCCATCGTGCTGCTGTCGCCGCTTGGCTACTCGCCGACCGGGGAAATTTTCAACCTCGCTTGCGAAGACGTCGCCACCCGCGCGGCCATCGACCTGGGCGCCGATAAACTGTTGCTGTTCGGCGCGGACCTGGGCTTGATCGATGAAAACGGTCGTCTGGTGCGCGAACTGCGCCCGCAACAAGTGCCGGCGCACTTGCAGCGTCTGGGCAGCAACTATCAGGCGGAACTGCTGGATGCGGCGGCTGAAGCCTGCCGTGGCGGCGTGGCGCGCAGCCATATTGTCAGTTACGCCGAAGACGGCGCGCTGCTGACCGAACTGTTCACCCGTGACGGCGGCGGTACGCTGGTGGCACAGGAGCAATTCGAGGTCGTGCGCGAGGCCGCAATTGAAGACGTTGGCGGTTTGCTGGACTTGATCAGCCCGCTGGAAGAGCAGGGCATTCTGGTGCGGCGTTCCCGCGAAGTGCTGGAGCGTGAGATCGAGCAGTTCAGCGTGGTCGAGCGCGAAGGCATGATCATCGCTTGCGCGGCGCTGTATCAGATTGCCGATTCGGATGCCGGGGAGTTGGCGTGTCTGGCGGTGAACCCGGAGTACCGTCATGGCGGTCGCGGGGATGAGCTGCTGGAGCGCATTGAAACCCGTGCCCGGGCTCAGGGGTTGAAGACGCTGTTTGTCCTCACGACCCGCACGGCTCACTGGTTCCGCGAGCGCGGGTTTGTGCCAAGCAGCGTCGAGCGCCTGCCGTCGGCGCGGGCGTCGCTGTACAACTATCAGCGTAATTCGAAGATCTTCGAAAAAACCTTGTGATTGCAGGAGCCCCGTAGGAGCGAGGCTTGCCCGCGAAGGCGTCATTCGGGACAACCGATTAATCGAGTTGTCTGCTTCGCGGGCAAGCCTCGCTCCTACAGGGAGATAGCGGTGTTACTCAGCGACAAACTTGGCGCTGACATACGGCGAATAGTCCGGCAGCACCGTCTCAACCTTGCCTTGTTCCTTCAAGAACTTCGCCGTCTCACCAATCGCCTTCGCCGTGCCGCCCTCCAGCAGCGCGGTGGTTTGTTGCGCCTTGGCGTCCGGGAATGCAGAACCGGCCAGCAGTTCCGGCACATCGGCGGCATTGGCACCGGTCAGTTTGGCGATTTTCTGTACCGGCACCGAATCGGCGGTCCAGCTGTCTTTATGTGCCGCATAGTCGGCGAACGAGTCCAGCGTCACCTTGGCGAACTTGGCGACGACGTCTGGATGTTTCTCGGCGTAATCCTTGCGCGCTACCCACACTTCAAAAGTCGGCGCACCCCACTGACCCACCTGTGCGGCGTCAGTCAACGTCTTGCCAGTCTTGCGAATTTCCCCCAGGGCGGGCGACCAGACGAACGCACCGTCGATGTCCCCACGCTTCCAGGCGGCAGCGATTTCCGCTGGTTGCAGGTTCACCACTTTGACTTTCGAGGCGTCGAGGCCCCAGTGCTTCAAGGCGCCGAGCAAGCTGTAGTGAGAGGTTGAAACGAACGGTGTGGCGATGGTCTTGCCGATCAGATCTTCCGGTTTATCGATGCCGCTGCCGTTGCGTACCACCAACGCTTCGGCGGCGTTGATCTGGGCAGAAACGATAAACGCGACGATCGGCAAATTGCGCGAGGCGGCCGCGGCCAGTGGGCTTGAACCGAGGTTGCCAATCTGTACGTCGCCCGAGGCGATGGCGGTTACTACTTCCGGTCCACTGTTGAAACGACGCCAGTCAATTTTTTGGCCGATGGTTTTCTCGTAGAGTCCATCCGCCTGGGGAACTTTGCTGGGGTCTATTCCGGTTTGATAGCCGACGGTGAGGTTCGCGGCATGGGCGGAAAAAGAAAATAATACCGATACACAAACTGTAACAATTGGGTTGGATAGTGCGCGCTTGGTCGTCATGGCGTAGGCCTTATCGATAGGAATTGTTGCGGAATTGCTTCCAAACCTAATCGATCTAAAAAACGCCTAATAAATACCATTTAGGAATTAGCTTATGAGCTGGCCGCTCTAGTCCGCGGGGCAGCAAACGGTGAGCAAAATTCCTAAACGGTATTAGAAAAGAATCCATTCATTCTTTTCAGGTTTATGACGAAATCATGACCCTGCACGGACCAAAAAACGGGGATTAGACCATGGTCGTAGACACACATGGTTACGATTGACTTGTGGGTCACGCTCTGGCGCTAATCGCGCATCTTAGGACTTGGGACATTGATTCCGGGCCAGGAATACAAGAATTAGAGACGAGAGGAGTTTAACAATGAACAAGTCCACCTTGGCGCTGGCCGTGGCCCTAGGGGTTATGGCGCAGCAGGCAGGCGCCGCCGGTTTCATCGAAGACAGCAAGGCTTCCGTCAGTTCGCGTACCTATTATTTCGACGCCGATGTCCGTGAAGGCGCCAAGACCCCAGCTAACCGTCAGCGCGAAGCCGCTGAAGGCCTCAAATTCGATTACCAGTCGGGCTTCACCCAAGGTGTCGTAGGTTTCGGTATCGATGCCCAGGCATTGGTCGGTATCCATCTGGACGGCGGCAAGGGCCATCACCCGGACAATAACTCCTTCAGCCCTAGCGATACCGATGGTTCGGCAGAGAGTTCGTGGAGCCGCGTGGCGGGCAACGTCAAGGCACGCTTCTCGAAGACAGAGGCCCACTACGGTGGTGCCCTGCAGCCAAACATGCCGATCCTGATCGCGAACGACAGTCGCGTACTGCCGCAAACCTTTGAAGGTGGCACCATCACCTCGAAGGAAATCGACAACGTGACCTTCAACGTAGGTCAGCTGGAGCACGCGACGGGTCGCGCGTCCAGCAACAGCACTGGCCTGTCTGTGGCTGGCGCTACTCAGGACAGCAATCAGTTCCGTTATGCCGGTGCGGACTGGAAAGTCACCAAAGACCTGATGCTGCAGTACTACCACGCGAACCTGGAAGACTTCTACAAGCAGGACTTCCTCGGCCTGGTGCACGTCTACCCGATCGCACCCAACCAGTCGTTCAAGACCGACCTCCGTTATTTCGACAGCAGCTCCGACGGCAAGAACGGTCAGGCTGGCTACCAATTCAACAACAACGGTGGTTTCGCCAAGAACAAGGGCGAGGTCGATAACAAGACCTGGAGCGCCACGTTCACCTACACCCTGGGCGGCAACGCGTTCCTGCTCGGGCATCAGCGTGTCAACGATGACGGCGGCTTCGTCTTCTTGAACCAGGGCAACGTTGTCGATGGCAACGGTCGCAACGAAGGTGGTGGCGGCGCCAGCTTCTACTCGTTCACCGATGCCACCGTGGGCAGCTTTATCCGTGCCGGTGAAAACACCACGTACGGTCAGTACACCTATGACTTCGCGTCTTTGGGTGTACCAGGCTTGAAAGCTTCGGCCGCTTACTTGTATGGCCGGGATATCAAGACCGTCAGCGGCGCGGGTGAAGACCTGAACGAGCGGGAAACCGACCTGCGCGTAGACTATGTGATTCAAACCGGTCCGCTTAAAGGGTTTGGCACGACGGTGCGTCACGGTGCTTATCGTGGCAACACCAACGCTGACCAAGACCAGACCCGTCTGATCTTCAACTACACCTACAGCTTCCTGTAAGAGATTGCGCAAAAGAGCCTCGCCGTTTGGCGGGGCTTTTTTGTGTTTTTTTCACATATGCCAATTAGGTATTACTTAGGAATTTATTATTCTTTTTGGCTTTTAAAATAAAGCCCTAAAGTGCATCCCGCCGGGGCCGATATCGAGTGTCCCGTAGCGATTAAAATGCCGCTTTTTATTCCCGCACGGCATGAAAAAGAATGAAATAAATGTATTTACGTTTACCATGCCGGCCCATTCGCCGCGCTTAGACCCTTGACTTAGACACATCAGTTGAGTGGCGCGCGGATTGCGGTTGGCGGTATCCGCACATTTCAGGATCCAGGGCATTCGACTCAGGACCGAAAAAATTAGAAACGAGAGGAGCGAAACAATGAACAAGTCCACCTTGGCCCTGGCTGTGGCCGTAGGGGTTTTGGCGCAGCAGGCAGGCGCCGCCGGTTTCATCGAAGACAGCAAAGCTACTTTGGGGCTGCGTAACTTCTACATCAACACTGATAACCGTGACCACGATGCCGCCACCGCTTCTGGTGTGCAGAGCAAAAACGAAGAATGGGGCCAAGGCTTCGATCTGCGCTTCACCTCCGGTTACACCCAAGGCACCGTCGGTTTCGGTATCGATGCTATCGGCCTGCTGGGCGTGCGTCTGGATTCGGGCGGCGGTACTAACGGCGCCACTTCGACTTCGTACGGCGGCACTGTTTTCCCAAGCAAATCCAACGGCGAAGCGGTTGATAACTTCTCCAGCCTGGGCCTGACTGCCAAAGCCAAGATCTCCCAGACTGAACTGAAGCTGGGCACCCTGCAGCCAAAACTGCCGGTTATCGTGACCAACGACGGTCGTCTGCTGCCACAAACCTTCCAAGGTGGCCAGATCACTACGAACGAGATCAAAGACCTGACACTGGTCGGTGGTCAGATCGAGCACGCCAAAGGTCGTAACTCCAGCAACAACGAAGAGTTGTCGATCGCTGGTGCCAACGCCCACACGGCTGCCGGTCGCGACAGCAACAAATTCATTTACGGTGGCGGTGACTACAAAATCACCAAAGACCTGACTGCCCAGTACTACTACGGCAACCTGGAAGACTTCTACAAGCAGCACTTCCTGGGTCTGGTTCACAACTGGGCCATCGGTCCGGGCGTGTTGAAGTCGGACTTCCGTTACTTCAACAGCCGTGATGATGGCGCTAATGGCCATGACTCGAGCTACTTCACTACCGGTAATGACACCGGTTTCGCTAACGGTCGAGGCAAAGTCGACAACAATCTGTACAGCGGCCTGTTCCTGTACTCCGTTGCCGGTCACACCTTCGGTGGCGGTTACCAAGCCAGCAACGGCAACAGCGACTTCCCTTGGTTGAACCAGGGCGACGGCTCGTCGGCTTACCTGACTACCGACAGTCAGATTGCCAAGTTCGCCCGCGCCGGTGAGCGCACCTGGCAAGCTCGCTACTCGTATGACTTCGCCAAAGTCGGCGTACCTGGCCTGACCGCCGGTGTGGTTTACCTGCGTGGCGACAATATCGACACCGTGGGTGCCAACGGTCGCGAAAACGGCTCTGACGGTTCCGAGTGGGAACGCGACCTGACCGTCGGCTACGTCGTACAAGAAGGCTCGCTGAAGAACCTGGGCGTGATGTGGAAAAACGCTACCTGGCGCAACGACATCCCTGGTCAGCGCGACCAGGACGAAAACCGCCTGATCGTCAGCTACTCGATCCCGCTGTTGTAATAGCGCTCGCGTAACCGCTGAAAAAAAGCCCCGCCCGGCATCACGCCGGGCGGGGCTTTTGCGTTTTCGGGGCGGGGTCACCCCCGTAATCCCGTCCCGAAACGTTCCCTCTTTTGCAGCGACTCAAGGCCTTCTCGAACCTTGGAAGCGATAGTCGTCGCGATGACTTTGCAGGTCCAGTGAACAGATCTTTAATATTCTATTTAGGCCTAATAATGGCTTTATTTATTCTTTTTCTAAACTCCCCAACACGAGCTACAGTTGAGTTCTACACCTACTCATCAGGAGCCCACCATGAGCATCAGACTCGGCGACATCGCACCCGACTTCGAACAGGATTCCAGCGCCGGCACCATCCGTTTCCATGAATGGCTGGGCGATAGCTGGGGCGTGCTGTTTTCCCACCCGGCGGATTTCACCCCGGTGTGCACCACCGAGCTGGGCTTCACCGCCAAGCTCAAGGATGAATTCACCCAGCGCGGGGTCAAGGCCATCGCGTTGTCGGTAGACCCGGTGGACTCGCACCACAAGTGGATCGAGGACATCAACGAAACCCAGAACACGATCGTCAACTTCCCGATCCTGGCCGACGCTGATCGCAAGGTATCGGACCTGTACGACCTGATTCACCCGAACGCCAACGACACCCTGACTGTGCGTTCGCTGTTCGTGATCGACCCGAACAAAAAGGTTCGCCTGACCATCACCTACCCGGCGAGCACCGGCCGCAACTTCCATGAAATCCTGCGGGTGATCGACTCGCTGCAACTCACCGACAACTACAAGGTGGCCACCCCGGCCAACTGGAAGGACGGTGAAGAAGTGGTGATCGTGCCGTCGCTTCAGGATCCAGATGAAATCAAGAAGCGCTTTCCAAAGGGCTATCGCGCGGTGAAACCGTACCTGCGCCTGACGCCACAGCCTAATCGTTGATCGACGTCCCTGTAGGAGCGAGGCTTGCCCGCGAAGGCGTCGTCAAAGCCAACATCAATGTTGGAGTCATGGCCTCTTCGCGGGCAAGCCTCGCTCCTACAAGGGCTGTGCAAATCCATATAGCAGGGGAATTTCGGGCCGTTTATACGGTCCATTTTTTTGCCCGGAGAAAGCGGTTTCGTATAGAACTACATCGAATAACCAAATGAATAAATATGATTTAAAGATATATAAATCACCTGTTAAGGTCTCTCCATCGAAGCGAGATCGCCCACTGCGAATCGCCTGCACCGTTCAAGGAATCGTCTGAATGCTGGTCGTCTCACTCGGTGGCAGTCCCAGCCAACGCTCCCGTTCCGGGGTGCTGCTGGAGCGCTCTCAACGCTGGTTGCAAGAGCAAGGTGTGGAAGTGGTGAGTTATCAGGTGCGGGACTTCCCGGCCGAAGACTTGCTGCACGCACGGTTCGACAGCCCCAAGGTGATCGACCTGTTGCAACAGATTGAAAACGCCGATGGCCTGCTGATCGCCACCCCGGTGTACAAAGCGTCGTTTTCCGGCGCTCTGAAAACCGTGCTGGACCTGCTGCCCGAACGCGCCCTGGCGCACAAAGTGGTTTTGCCCATGGCCACCGGCGGCAGCATCGCTCACATGCTGGCGGTGGATTACGCACTCAAGCCAGTGCTGTCGGCATTGAAAGCCCAGGAAATGCTCCACGGGATTTTCGCTGTGGACAGCCAGATCGCTTACGGCGAAGGCAGCGCCCAGGCGCAACTGGCGCCGGAGCTGGAACAACGACTGAATGAATCGCTGGAGCTGTTCTTCAGCGCCATGGCGCGACGGCCCAAGCCGATCGATCCGAACCTGCTGAATGATCGTTTGTTGAGTGCTCGCTGGAGCATTTAAAGCATTTTATTTTTTAGTTTGAAAAGTCGCCGAGCGAAGATCAGGCAAGGCAAAAGTTAGCGAGGAAGCGGAGTTGACGTTAGTCAATGAGCATTCCGAGCTGACTTTTAACGCAGCATGATCGAGCGCAGGCACTTTTCAGACAAAAAACTCACCTTACTCAGCCGTCAACGGTTTAGCAGGTGCAGCCAAAACCCAACTGCAAAAAGGAGAGCGCTATGCGCACTGTCATTTTGCGTCGTGGTCTGGTCGCTCTGTTTGCTGCGGCTGTAACCTTCGGCGCCATTACTCAAGCACAAGCTGAAACCCTGCGGATCGGCTATCAAAAGTACGGCACCCTGGTGCTGCTCAAAGCCAAAGGCACCCTGGAAAAACGCCTCGCCGCCCAAGGCGTCGATGTGCAATGGACTGAATTCCCCGGCGGCCCGCAGCTGCTTGAAGGCCTGAACGTCGGCTCCATCGACTTCGGTGTCACCGGCGAAACGCCTCCGGTCTTCGCTCAAGCGGCGGGCGCCGATCTGCTCTACGTCGCCTACGAACCGCCTGCGCCGCACAGCGAAGCGATCCTGGTGCCGAAGGACTCGCCGATCAAATCGGTGAAGGACCTCAAGGGCAAGAAAGTCGTGCTCAACAAAGGCTCCAACGTTCACTACCTGTTGGTCCGCGCGCTCGAAGACGCCGGCCTCAAATACACCGACATCCAGACCGTCTTCCTGCCGCCGGCCGATGCCCGCGCCGCGTTCGAGCGTGGCAGTGTCGATGCCTGGGTCATCTGGGACCCGTACCAGGCCGCCGCCGAGAAACAGCTGCAAGCGCACACCCTGCGCGATGGCAAGGGCATCGTCGACAACCATCAGTTCTACCTGGCGACCAAGCCTTACGCACAGAAAAATCCTGAGGTGATCAAGACCCTCGTGGAAGAAGTGCGCGCCGTCGGCGAATGGTCCAAGGCCAATCCTGAAGACGTGACCAAGCAGGTCTCGCCACTGCTCGGCTTGCCGGAAGACATCACCCTGACCTCGGTGAAACGCCAGGGCTACGGCGCGTTGTTCCTGACCCCGGAAGTGGTCGCTGCGCAACAGAAAATCGCCGACAGCTTCTACCAGCTCAAGCTGATTCCGAAGCCGCTCAGCATCAAAGACGTGATCTGGACGCCGCCGGCAGCCGTTGCCAAAGCGCAGTAATTCGATTCCCCAAGGAGACCACTCCATGAGCCTCAATATCTTCTGGTTCCTGCCTACCCACGGCGACGGCCATTACCTTGGCACCGCCGAAGGCGCTCGCGCCGTTGACCACGGTTACCTGCAACAAGTCGCGCAAGCGGCGGATCGCCTGGGCTTCGGCGGGGTGCTGATTCCCACTGGCCGCTCGTGCGAAGACTCGTGGCTGGTGGCCGCGTCGCTGATCCCGGTGACCCAGCGTTTGAAATTCCTTGTCGCCCTGCGCCCCGGGATCATTTCCCCGACGGTGGCTGCGCGTCAGGCCGCGACACTGGATCGTCTGTCCGGCGGTCGTGCGCTGTTCAACCTGGTGACCGGCGGTGATCCGGAAGAATTGGCCGGCGATGGTTTGTTCCTGACCCACGAAGAGCGCTATCAGGCTTCGGTGGAATTCACCCGCATCTGGCGTCGCGTGCTGGAAGGCGAAACCGTCGATTACGACGGTCAGCACATCAGCGTGAAAGGCGCCAAGTTGCTCTATCCGCCGATCCAGCAACCGCGTCCGCCGCTGTATTTCGGCGGCTCGTCGGAAGCCGCGCAAGACCTGGCCGCCGAACAAGTGGAAATGGTCCTGACCTGGGGCGAACCGCCGGCCGCCGTGGCCGAGAAGATCGAACAGGTTCGCGCCAAAGCCGCGAAGCTTGGCCGCACGGTGCGCTTCGGTATTCGTTTGCACGTGATCGTCCGTGAAACCAATGCCGAAGCCTGGCAAGCGGCGGATCGACTGATCTCGCACCTGGACGACGACACCATTGCCCGTGCCCAGGCTTCCCTGGCGCGCTTCGATTCCGTGGGCCAGCAACGCATGGCGGCGCTGCATGGCGGTAGTCGCGACAATCTTGAAGTCAGCCCTAACCTGTGGGCCGGCGTCGGCCTGGTGCGTGGCGGTGCCGGTACTGCACTGGTCGGCGACGGTCCGACCGTGGCCGCCCGCGTGAAGGAATACGCGGACCTGGGCATCGACACCTTCATCTTCTCCGGTTATCCGCACCTGGAAGAGTCGTACCGCGTCGCCGAGTTGCTGTTCCCGCACCTGGACATCGAGCGTCCGGAATTGCCGAAAAGCGCCGGTTACGTCAGCCCGTTTGGCGAGATGGTCGCCAACGACATTCTTCCCAAAGCAGCGTCCCAGAGCTGAGGCGCGCCATGAAGAGAATCATCCACAACCTAGCGCCCTGGGCGTTGCCGATTTTGCTGTTGGCGGTGTGGCAGTTGTCGGTGTCGGCGGGCTGGTTGTCGACACGGATTCTGCCGGCGCCGATCGCCGTGATCGAAGCCGGTGTGAGCTTGGTGCGCAGCGGTGAAATCTGGACGCACCTGGCCATCAGCGGCTGGCGTGCGGCGCTGGGCTTCACCATCGGTGGCGGCATCGGCCTGGCGCTGGGCTTCATTACCGGCCTGTCGAAATGGGGCGAGCGCCTGCTCGACAGTTCGGTGCAGATGATCCGCAACGTGCCACATCTGGCGCTGATTCCGCTGGTGATCCTGTGGTTCGGCATCGATGAGTCGGCGAAGATTTTCCTGGTGGCGTTGGGCACCTTGTTCCCGATCTACCTCAACACCTACCACGGCATTCGCAACGTCGACCCGGCGCTGGTGGAGATGGCGCGCAGCTACGGTTTGTCCGGTTTCAGTCTGTTTCGTCAGGTCATTTTGCCGGGTGCATTGCCTTCGATTCTGGTCGGCGTGCGTTTTGCGCTGGGCTTCATGTGGCTGACCTTGATCGTTGCTGAAACCATTTCCGCGAGCTCCGGCATTGGCTACCTGGCAATGAACGCCCGAGAGTTTTTGCAGACCGACGTGGTGGTGCTCGCGATCCTGATGTACGCGGTGCTCGGCAAACTGGCCGACCTCGCGGCCCGTGGACTTGAACGTGTGTGGCTGCGCTGGCATCCGGCGTATCAAGTTGCCAAAGGAGGTGCCGCATGACCGCTCAACAACCTCCACGCCTGCTGCGCGGGATTCCGCTGGTGGTGCGCAAGCTGCAAAAAACCTTCGGTTCGCGGCAGGTGCTGCGCGAGATCGATCTGCACATTCCGGCCGGCCAATTCGTCGCCGTGGTGGGTCGCAGTGGTTGCGGCAAAAGTACCTTGCTGCGATTGCTCGCCGGTCTCGACAAACCCACGGGCGGTGAATTGCTCGCCGGTTCCGCACCGCTGAGTGACGCACGGGAAGATACCCGGTTGATGTTCCAGGAAGCACGTCTGCTGCCGTGGAAAAAGGTCATCGACAACGTCGGCCTCGGGCTCTCGGGCAACTGGCGGCCACAAGCGCTGGAAGCGTTGGAGTCGGTGGGTCTGGCGGACCGCGCCAATGAATGGCCGGCGGCCTTGTCCGGCGGGCAGAAGCAGCGTGTGGCCCTGGCCCGCGCGCTGATTCATCAACCGCGCCTGCTGTTGCTGGACGAACCGCTGGGCGCGCTGGATGCCCTGACCCGGATCGAAATGCAGCAACTGATCGAACGGCTCTGGCAGAAGCACGGTTTCACCGTGTTGCTGGTGACCCACGACGTCAGTGAAGCGGTGGCGATTGCCGATCGGGTGATCCTGATCGAAGAGGGCGAAGTCGGCCTCGACCTGCACGTGGAACTGCCGCGCCCTCGGGTTCGGGGTTCGCATCGGCTGGCGGCGCTGGAGACCGAAGTCCTCAATCGCGTCCTCGCGTTGCCCGGCCAGCCGCCGGAACCGGAACCTGTTTCACCCTTGCCTACGCAATTGCGTTGGGCTCAATAACTCAAGCCTCATCCAACGACAGGAATCAACATCATGACTATCAAAGCCATCAACGTTCGTAACCAGTTCAAAGGCTCGATCAAGGAAATCGTACTGGGTGACGTGCTGTCGGAAATCGACGTGCAAACCGCTTCCGGCATCGTCACGTCGGTGATCACCACCCGCTCGGTGAAAGAGCTGGAACTGGTGGTCGGCAGTGAAGTGATCGCGTTTGTGAAATCCACCGAGGTGTCGATCGCCAAGTTGTAAGGGCGTGCACTGCACTCGACCCCGGAGGGCGTGAGCCCTTCGGGGTTTTTTATTCGCGTGAATCAGTCAGTTCGGCGGTGCGGCCATCGTCGGAACGCCGCCCGGAGCCGGCTCACTCCCACATTTGGAATGCATTCCCCTGTGGGAGCGAGCCTGCTCGCGATGAGGCCGGTGCAGCTGAAAAATAATCAGGCAGGAATAGCACGCTTGGGCAAATACGGCGGCAAATACAGCCCCAGATACGCATCAAACACCCGCATCCCTTCCTCGGCCATGCGCGGCGTGATCTGCCCATGCTGCTGCACCGACCGCGCATACACCCGATCACCCAGCTCCATGGCTAGCGCAAACACATCAACGTCAGTCGGCAATTTTGGCAGTTCGAAATGATGATCGAACAGCTTGTGCATCAGGTCGCCCAGCTCAATGTCGTGCTGACGATCGGCCTGGGTGACTTCGGTCAATCCGTGCTGCGCGAGGATCAGTTGGCGAGCGGCGGCGTCTTCGTCGTAGATGTCGAGCATGCGTTGTTCCACCAACCGCGACAGGTCGCGCCAGCCGTTGAGCGCATCGTGGTCGATGGGCGCTTGCAGGCAGGCGCGAAAAGCCGCGTGCACGTCGGCGGTCAGCGCTTCGAGCAGGGCCGGGACGCTGGCGAAAAAGTGGTAGACCGAGGAGGGCGGGATTTCCGCGCGTTCGGCAACGCTGTAGATCGACAGACTGGCCACGCCCTCGGCGGCCAGCAGCGTGCGGGCGGCATCGAGTATCGAATCGATCCGGGCCTGGCTGCGGGCGCGGGGTTTGCGTGGGGTGGCGAGTCGGGTCATTGAAGTCTCCTGCGGGGCAGCGGGCATTGTACGAGCAGGCATCTATGTTGTCTTGTCGGCCGCCTTCGCGGGCAAGCCTCGCTCCTACAGAGGAAACGTAGATCCCTGTAGGAGCGAGGCTTGCCCGCGAACCGCCGCAGGCGGCCATAAAAAAACGCCGCAAGCTTTGTCAGCCTGCGGCGTTCCTTTTACTGCAACCGCTTAAACGGTATGCAGATACCAGTTGTACTCAAGGTCGGAGATGGAGTGTTCAAACTCTTCCAACTCACTTTCCTTGCAGGCCACGAAGATATCGATGTATTTCGGATCGATGTACTTGGCCATGACTTCGCTGTCGTCCAGCTCGCGCAATGCGTCGCGCAGGTTGTTCGGCAGGCTTTGCTCGTTTTGCTCGTAGGAGTTGCCTTCCACCGGTGCGCCCGGCTCGATCTTGTTGGTCAGGCCGTGGTGCACGCCCGCCAGGACCGAAGCCATCAGCAGGTACGGGTTGGCGTCGGCGCCGGCTACACGGTGTTCGATGCGCACGGCATCGGCGGCGCCGGTGGGTACGCGAATCGCTACGGTGCGGTTGTCCAGGCCCCAGCACGGCGAGTTCGGCACATAGAACTGTGCGCCGAAACGACGGTAGGAGTTGACGTTCGGGCAGAGGAAAGCCATCTGCGCCGGTAGGGTCTCGAGCACACCGCCGATCGCGTGTCGCAGCGCGGCGTTCTGCTCGGGATCCTCGCTGGCAAAAATGTTTTTGCCGTCTTTATCAAGAATCGAAATGTGGACGTGCAGACCGTTGCCCGCCTGGCCCGGGTAAGGCTTGGCCATGAAGGTGGTGTCCATCTCATGGTCGTAGGCGATGTTCTTGATCAGGCGCTTGAGCAGGACCGCGTAGTCGCAGGCCTTGATCGGGTCGGCCACGTGGTGCAGGTTCACTTCGAACTGCGCCGGGGCACTTTCCTTGACGATGGCGTCGGCCGGGATGCCTTGCTCTTTTGCACCTTCCAGAATGTCCTGGAGGCAGTCGACGTATTCGTCGAGGTCGTCGATCAGGTAGACCTGTGTCGAGTGCGGGCGTTTACCGGAAACCGGTGAGCGAGGTGGTTGCGGACGGCCGTTCACGTTCTCCTGGTCGATCAGGTAGAACTCCAGTTCGAACGCGGCGCAGATGGTCAGGCCCATTTCGTCGAACTTGCGCACCACATTGGCCAGCACTTCGCGCGGGTCGGCGAAGAATGGCTCGCCTTCGAGTTCGTGCATGGTCATCAACAGTTGCGCGGTAGGGCGCTTCTGCCAGGGCTCATTGCACAGGGTGTCGGGGATTGGATAGCAGATTCGGTCAGCATCGCCGATGTCCAGGCCCAGGCCGGTGCTTTCCACCGTCGAGCCGTTGATATCCAGAGCAAATAGAGAGGCCGGCAGGTTGATGCCTTTCTCGTAAACCTTGTGGAGGCTGGTGCGTTCAATGCGCTTGCCGCGCACCACACCATTCATATCCGCAATCAGAAGGTCAACGTACAGAACCTCAGGATGTTCCTTAAGGAACGCGTTCGCTTCGTTAAGCTGAACGGCACGCGGGGGTACCGACATGATGCAACACCTTTGTTGTTAAAAATATCAATCATTGATCTCTTCGGATTCCAGTCAACCCGAACGGCATGCCGAAGTCAAGCGAGGCCTTTTTTGCCCTAAAAAAGCGCTCATGAGGCTTTTTTGAGGCACTTTGGGGCGTTTTTATGCCTTTGAATGCTTTGCCGTCCGCGGGCTTGAGCGGGCCGTGTTGTATTTTTTACGGGGGTGTTGTGTAAAAAAATGAACAAGGCTAAGCTCGATTCAAACCCATAACAGCAATAATACCGGGGTGCTTCATGTCTCGCCTGCCGTTAATCGGCGTCGCCGTCTGCTCTACGCAGATCGGTCTGCATGCTTATCACATCAGTGGCGATCGTTACGCTCACGCCAGGGCCCGTGTTGCCAAAGGCGTGCCGTCGACTCTTCCTTCCCCGGCAAACCGGCTGGTTCCGTCCGATATTCTGGACGGTCTGCGCGACATTCTCTTTACGGGTTGTCCTTCCAATATAGAACCGTTTTACCTGGCTGGCCCGACCAACGTGTCGGTCATCGCTCATGATTCTGCACGCCTTGCATTGTTCCCGTTCACCCATGCCGTCGTCGAGGCAGGTATTTGTGCGCGGCAATTGCAGTGGCAATCTGTACCAAGCGACGCCCGTGCGTCAAACAACGCCTGACTTATAAGAGTCAGGAAACTCAGCCTAAGAGGCATTTATGAGTAACAACCTCGACCAGCTCACCGATTGGTTGAAAGACCACAAGATCACAGAAGTCGAATGCATGATCGCCGACTTGACCGGGATCACCCGGGGCAAGATTTCGCCGACCAACAAGTTCATTGCTGAAAAAGGCATGCGCCTGCCCGAGAGCGTTCTGTTGCAGACCGTGACCGGCGACTATGTCGAAGACGACATCTATTACGAACTGCTCGACCCGGCCGACATCGACATGATCTGCCGTCCCGACTCGAATGCAGTGTTCCTGGTGCCATGGGCCATCGAGCCGACCGCCCAGGTGATCCACGACACTTATGACAAGCAAGGCAACCCGATCGAGCTGTCGCCGCGCAACGTGCTTAAAAAGGTTCTGAAGCTCTATTCCGACAAGGGCTGGCAGCCAATCGTGGCGCCGGAGATGGAGTTTTACCTGACCAAGCGTAGCGACGACCCCGACTACCCGCTGCAACCGCCAATCGGTCGCTCGGGGCGCCCGGAAATCGGTCGCCAGTCGTTCTCGATTGAAGCGGCTAACGAATTCGATCCGTTGTTCGAAGACGTTTATGACTGGTGCGAACTGCAGGAGCTGGACCTCGACACGCTGATCCACGAGGACGGCACGGCGCAGATGGAAATCAACTTCCGTCACGGCGATGCCCTGTCCCTGGCCGACCAGATCCTGGTGTTCAAACGCACCATGCGCGAAGCCGCGCTCAAGCACGACGTGGCCGCCACTTTCATGGCCAAGCCGATGACCGGCGAGCCGGGCAGCGCGATGCACCTGCACCAGAGCATCATCGACATTGAGACCGGCAAGAACGTCTTCTCCAATGAAGACGGGACCATGAGCCAGTTGTTCCTGCATCACATCGGTGGCTTGCAGAAACTGATCCCCGAGCTGTTGCCGCTGTTCGCCCCGAACGTCAACTCGTTCCGCCGCTTCCTGCCGGATACGTCGGCGCCGGTGAACGTGGAGTGGGGCGAAGAGAACCGCACCGTGGGCCTGCGGGTGCCGGATGCCGGGCCGCAAAACCGTCGGGTGGAAAACCGCCTGCCGGGGGCTGATGCCAACCCGTACCTGGCGATTGCCGCGAGCCTGCTCTGCGGTTACATCGGCATGGTCGAAGGCTTGAACCCAAGTGCGCCGGTGGTGGGGCGCGGCTATGAACGCCGCAACCTGCGCCTGCCACTGACCATCGAGGACGCGCTGGATCGCATGGAAAACAGCGCGACCATCGAGAAATACCTGGGCAAGAAATTCATCACTGGCTACGTCGCGGTCAAGCGGGCCGAGCATGAAAACTTCAAGCGCGTGATCAGCTCCTGGGAGCGGGAATTCCTGCTCTTCGCCGTCTGATGCGCCGGGCGCCGCTGCTTTTGGCGGCGCCTTTCACCGAAATCTTAGGAGAGTTCGCATGACCAGCAACAACCCGCAAACCCGTGAATGGCAAACCCTGAGCAACGATCACCACCTGGCCCCGTTCAGCGACTTCAAGCAGCTGAAAGAGAAAGGCCCGCGGATCATCACCAACGCCAAGGGCGTTTACCTCTGGGACAGCGAAGGCAACAAGATCCTCGACGGCATGGCCGGCCTGTGGTGCGTAGCGATCGGCTACGGTCGCGATGAACTGGCTGATGCCGCCAGCAAGCAAATGCGCGAGTTGCCTTACTACAACCTGTTCTTCCAGACCGCTCACCCGCCGGTGCTCGAGCTGGCCAAGGCCATTGCCGACATCGCGCCAGAAGGCATGAACCATGTGTTCTTCACCGGTTCCGGCTCCGAAGGCAACGACACCATGCTGCGTATGGTCCGCCACTATTGGGCGATCAAGGGCCAGCCGAAGAAGAAAGTCATCATCAGCCGCAAGAACGGTTATCACGGTTCCACCGTGGCCGGCGCGAGCCTGGGTGGCATGACGTACATGCACGAACAAGGCGACTTGCCGATCCCGGGCATCGTCCACATCGCCCAGCCTTACTGGTTCAGTGAAGGCGGCGACATGACGCCGGAAGAGTTCGGTGTGTGGGCAGCCAATCAGCTGGAAGAGAAGATTCTGGAAATCGGCGTGGATAACGTCGGTGCCTTTATTGCCGAGCCGATCCAGGGTGCCGGTGGCGTGATCATTCCGCCAGACACCTACTGGCCGCGCATCAAGGAAATCCTCGCCAAGTACGACATCCTGTTCGTGGCGGACGAAGTGATCTGTGGTTTCGGCCGCACCGGTGAGTGGTTCGGTACCGATTTCTACGGCCTCAAACCCGACATGATGACCATCGCCAAAGGCCTGACGTCCGGCTACATCCCGATGGGTGGCCTGATCGTGCGTGACGAAGTGGTGGCGGTGCTCAACGAGGGCGGCGACTTCAACCACGGTTTCACCTATTCCGGGCACCCGGTGGCGGCGGCGGTGGCGCTGGAAAACATCCGCATCCTGCGCGAAGAAAAAATTATCGAGCGCGTTCATGCAGAAACGGCACCTTACTTGCAGAAACGTTTGCGGGAACTGAGCGATCACCCGTTGGTGGGGGAAGTGCGCGGGGTGGGGCTGTTGGGGGCCATCGAACTGGTTCAGGACAAGGCCACGCGCAAGCGTTACGAAGGCAAGGGCGTCGGCATGATCTGCCGCACGTTCTGCTTCGACAACGGCCTGATCATGCGTGCCGTCGGCGACACCATGATCATTGCTCCGCCACTGGTGATCACCAAGGCTGAAATCGATGAGCTGGTGACCAAGGCACGCAAGTGCCTGGACCTGACCCTGAGTGCGTTGCAGGGCTAAGTGCTAGGCTCTGAGCGGGAGACATGAAACTTTCGCTCAGGGCAGTCGCAAACGGCGGCCTTTCCTTGAAAGACCGCCACCGATCTTGCCAGACTAGCCGCGGTTCCAGTTGCCCGGGTTTGGCCGCTGAACAAAGTGGTTCAAAAAAGAAAAAATTTGGAGCATTACGCATGAAGGCATTAGGAAAAAAGCTTGCTGGCAAGACACTTCTCGCCATGTCCCTGATGGGCATTATGGCGGGTGCGGTTCAGGCGGACGACAAGGTGTTGCACGTCTATAACTGGTCCGATTACATCGCTCCGGACACCATCAAGAAGTTCGAAACCGAGTCCGGCATCAAAGTCGTCTACGACGTATTCGACAGTAACGAAACCCTGGAAGCCAAGTTGCTGGCAGGCAAGTCCGGTTACGACATCGTCGTACCGTCGAACAACTTCCTGGCCAAGCAGATCAAGGCCGGCGTTTACCAGAAGCTGGACAAGTCCAAGCTGCCTAACTGGAAGAACCTGAACACTGACCTGCTCAAAGCGGTATCGGTGAGCGACCCGGGCAACGAACATGCCTTCCCGTACATGTGGGGTTCGATCGGTATCGGCTTCAACGCCGAGAAGGTCAAGGCTGCACTGGGCGCCGATGCACCGACCAATTCCTGGGACCTGTTGTTCAAACCTGAAAACATCGCCAAGTTGAAATCGTGTGGCGTCAGTTTCCTTGATTCGCCAACCGAGATGATTCCGGTGGCGTTGCACTACCTGGGCTATCCAACCGACAGCCAGGACAAAAAACAATTGGCCGAAGCCGAAGCGCTGTTCCTGAAGATTCGTCCTTCGGTTGGCTACTTCCACTCGTCCAAGTACATCTCCGACCTGGCCAACGGCAACATCTGCGTAGCCGTGGGTTACTCGGGTGACATCTACCAGGCCAAAGCGCGCGCCGCCGAAGCCGGTGACAAGGTGAAAGTCAGCTACAACATTCCGAAAGAAGGTGCCGGCAGCTTCTACGACATGGTCGCTATCCCTAAAGATGCCGAAAACGTCGAAGGCGCCTACAAGTTCATGACCTTCCTGCAAAAGCCGGAAATCATGGCTGAAATCACCAACGCGGTACGTTTCCCGAACGGTAACGCGGCGGCCACTCCTCTGGTCGAAAAAGAAATCACCGAAGATCCGGGTGTCTACCCGCCTGCCGATGTGCTGGCCAAGCTGTACGCGATTGCCGATTTGCCGGCCGCGACCCAGCGGATCCTGACTCGCAGCTGGACCAAGATCAAATCCGGTAAGTAAGTAGCAAAACCCCTGTAGGAGCGAGCCTGCTCGCGATGAACCTGAGAGCACCGCTGGGTGTCAGGCACCCAGCGTCATCGTTGACGACCATCGCGAGCAGGCTCGCTCCTACAGGTATCCGTATAAAAGTTTTGCTGGAACGGTTTTTCGAGGGTAAGTTGCGCGCCGGTTTTGTTGCTGGGCAGCTACGACTGTCATGTAACGCGGGGCAACTTGGGCCCAACTAATTTTAGAGGACCTCCACTTGCCTATTTTTTCTTTGTTGCGCAATGCATTGCTGGCCGGTGCCGGACTGACGATGGCTGTCAGTGTCCAGGCTGCCGGCACGGTGCATATTTATAACTGGTCGGACTACATCGGCGAGACCACCCTGGCCGACTTCCAGAAAGAGACCGGTATCAAACCGGTGTATGACGTCTTTGACTCCAACGAAACCCTGGAGGGCAAGTTGCTCGCCGGGCGTACCGGTTATGACGTGGTCGTGCCGTCGAACCACTTCCTCGGCAAGCAGATCAAGGCCGGTGCTTTCCAGAAACTCGACAAGTCGAAGTTGCCGAACTACTCGAACCTCGACCCCGTATTGCTCAAGCGTCTGGAACAAAACGATCCGGGCAACTTGTACGCCGTCCCTTACCTGTGGGGCACCAACGGCATCGGTTACAACGTCGACAAGATCAAGGCTGTGCTGGGCGTCGACAAGATCGATTCCTGGAGTGCGGTGTTCGAGCCGGAGAACATCAAGAAGCTGCAGAGTTGCGGCGTGGCGTTCCTCGACTCCGCCGATGAAATGATGCCGACGGTCCTCAACTACATGGGCCTGAACGCCAACAGCACCAACCCCGAAGATTACAAAAAGGCTGAAGCCAAGTTGCTGGCGGTGCGGCCTTACGTGACCTACTTCCACTCCTCCAAATACATCGCGGATCTGGCCAACGGCGATATCTGCATCGCGATCGGTTTTTCCGGCGACATGTTCCAGGCCCGCAACCGTGCGGCTGAAGCGAAGAAAGGCGTGAACATCGCCTACACCATTCCCAAAGAGGGCGGTGCGCTGTGGTTCGACATGCTCGCGATTCCGAAGGATTCGGGCAACGTCAAAGAGGCCCACGCCTTCATCAACTATTTGTTGAAACCCGAGGTGATCGCACAGGTCAGTGATTCTGTTGGCTATGCGAACCCCAACCCTGGCTCGGACAAATTGATGGAGCAGTCCATCCGCACCGACGAGTCGGTTTATCCACCGCAAGCAGTCCTCGACAAGACCTACGTGTCGGTCGAGTTACCACCAAACATTCAACGTTTGA
Organism: Pseudomonas sp. PDM02; assembly: GCF_014852285.1. NCBI lineage: Bacteria > Pseudomonadati > Pseudomonadota > Gammaproteobacteria > Pseudomonadales > Pseudomonadaceae > Pseudomonas > Pseudomonas sp. PDM02. Next base: position 101,783 of record NZ_JACVBL010000005.1, read on the forward strand.
TGACCCGCAGCTGGACCAAGGTCAAGTCGGGCAAATAGCTTCAGGGCTCAAACTATCCAGGTTGGCTCACCTTGAGCGAACTGCACTCTTTTTTTTGGGAGTTTCGTAAATGGCAGTTGCCTCCGGCGCCTATAAGAAAGCCCTCGAGGGCGACCAGTCACCTAAACAGGTGCTGGTCAAAATCGACCGGGTCACGAAGAAGTTCGACGAGACGATTGCCGTGGACGATGTGTCCCTGGAAATCAAGAAAGGCGAGATTTTCGCCCTGCTCGGCGGTTCGGGATCGGGCAAGTCCACGTTGCTGCGCATGCTCGCAGGCTTCGAACGGCCCACGGAGGGGCGCATTTTCCTCGATGGCGTAGACATCACCGACATGCCGCCCTACGAGCGGCCGATCAACATGATGTTCCAGTCGTACGCCCTGTTCCCGCACATGACCGTGGCGCAGAACATCGCCTTCGGCCTCAAGCAGGACAAGCTGCCTGCGGCGGAAGTCGATGCCCGCGTGGCCGACATGCTCAAGCTGGTTCAGATGACCCAGTACGCCAAGCGCAAGCCGCATCAACTCTCCGGTGGTCAGCGTCAGCGTGTTGCCCTGGCGCGTTCGCTGGCCAAGCGACCGAAGCTGTTGCTGCTCGACGAACCGATGGGTGCGCTGGACAAGAAGCTGCGTTCGCAAATGCAGCTTGAGCTGGTCGAGATCATCGAGCGCGTCGGCGTAACCTGCGTCATGGTGACCCACGACCAGGAAGAGGCCATGACCATGGCCGAGCGCATCGCGATCATGCACCTGGGCTGGATCGCCCAGATCGGCAGCCCGATCGACATCTACGAAACCCCGACCAGCCGCCTGGTCTGCGAGTTCATCGGCAACGTCAACATCTTCGACGGTGAAGTGATCGACGACGCCGAAGGCCATGCGACCATCACCTGCAAAGACCTGGATCGCCAGATCTACGTGGGCCACGGCATCAGCACCTCGGTGCAGGACAAATCCGTGACCTACGCGATCCGTCCGGAAAAACTGCTGGTGACGCCGGACATGCCGACCTGCGAATACAACTGGTCCAGCGGCAAGGTGCACGACATCGCCTACCTCGGTGGCCACTCGGTGTTCTACGTCGAGCTGCCGAGCGGCAAGATCGTCCAGTCCTTCGTCGCCAACGCCGAACGCCGTGGTCAGCGCCCAACCTGGGGTGACCAGGTTTACGTGTGGTGGGAAGACGACAGCGGCGTGGTACTTCGCTCATGAACATGCGCAAATTCAAACGCCGCCTCAATCGAATAATTCCCGGTGGCCGTCAGCTGGTCATCGGGGTTCCGTTCCTCTGGCTGTTCATGTTCTTCATGCTGCCGTTCTTCATCGTCCTGAAGATCAGCTTCGCTGAAGCCGACGTGGCCATTCCGCCGTACACCGAAATCTATAACTTCGTAGACCAGAAGCTGCAGGTGCTGCTCAACCTCGGCAACTACGCGATGCTCGGCGACGATGAGTTGTACATCGCCGCTTACCTCGGTTCGTTGAAGATGGCGCTGATCAGCACCATCCTCTGCCTGCTGATCGGTTACCCGATGGCCTACGCCATTGCCAGTGCCCGCAAAGAGCTGCAAACGGTGCTGGTGCTGCTGATCATGATGCCGACCTGGACCGCGATCCTGATCCGCGTTTACGCGTGGATGGGCATTCTCAGCAACAACGGTCTGCTCAACGGTTTCCTGATGAGCATGGGCTGGATCGACGAACCGCTGCAGATCCTCAACACCAACCTGGCGGTGTACATCGGCGTGGTTTATTCGTACCTGCCGTTCATGATCCTGCCGCTCTACGCCAACCTGGTGAAGCACGACAACAGCCTGCTGGAAGCGGCGTCCGACCTCGGTTCGAGTACGTTCAACAGCTTCTGGAAGATCACCATTCCGCTGTCCAAGAACGGCATCGTCGCCGGTTGCATGCTGGTGTTCATTCCAGTGGTGGGCGAGTTCGTGATCCCGGAACTGCTGGGCGGTCCGGAAACCCTGATGATCGGTAAAGTGCTCTGGCAAGAGTTCTTCAACAACCGTGACTGGCCGGTGGCGTCTGCCCTGGCGGTGGTGATGCTGTTGATCCTGATTGTGCCGATCATCCTGTTCAACCGCAGTCAGGCCAAGGAAATGGAGGGTAAAGAATGAAGCGCTTCCGTTTCTCGAGTTTCATGCTGATCGCGGGTTTGCTGTTTATCTACGCGCCGATGCTGATCCTGGTGATCTACTCGTTCAACGCCTCGAAACTGGTGACAGTGTGGGGCGGCTGGTCGATCAAGTGGTACGTCGGCCTGATGGACAACACCCAACTGATGGGCTCGGTGGTGCGTTCGCTGGAAATCGCCTGCTACACGGCGATTGCCGCTGTGGCGCTGGGCACGTTGGCCGCATTCGTCCTGACCCGCATTACCCGCTTCAAGGGTCGTACGTTGTTCGGTGGCCTGGTCACCGCGCCGCTGGTGATGCCCGAAGTGATCACCGGTCTGTCGCTGTTGCTGCTGTTCGTGGCCATGGCGCAGATGATCGGTTGGCCGCAAGAGCGAGGCATCGTCACCATCTGGATCGCCCACACCACGTTCTGTGCGGCGTATGTGGCGGTGGTGGTGTCGGCGCGCTTGCGTGAGCTGGACCTGTCCATCGAAGAGGCCGCCATGGATCTCGGGGCGAAGCCGTGGAAGGTGTTCTTCCTGATCACCATCCCGATGATCGCGCCATCCCTGGGTGCGGGCGGCATGATGTCGTTCGCGCTGTCGCTGGATGACCTGGTGTTGGCCAGCTTCGTGTCGGGGCCGGGGTCGACGACCTTGCCGATGGAAGTGTTCTCGGCGGTGCGTCTGGGCGTGAAGCCTGAGATCAACGCCGTGGCCAGCCTGATTCTGCTGGCGGTGTCGTTGATGACCTTCCTGGTCTGGTTCTTCAGCCGCCGTGCCGAAGAAAGCCGCAAGCGTGCGATTCAGCAGGCCATCGAAGAAAGCGCTGCCGATTCGTGGAAGCAACCGGACGTGCGTCGCGCGCAGCAGGCGCCGGAAGCGGCTTAAAGCGTTGGCCACAATTACGTGGCCAACCCAAACCCACTGTAGGAGCCGGCTTGCTGGCGATGGTGTGTCAGTCGACATCAATGTTGCTGACCCTCCATCGCCAGCAAGCCGGCTCCTACAGGTTTTATGCAATCCAGGGAGACTTGCGGATGATCTCGACGAAGTTCATCGGCTTGAACCCTGGCTCGCTGTCCACCAGCACATCCGCGTTCACCGTACCGAACGTGGTGTCCGGCTTGTGCTTGAAGCCATTGGCGAACGCACACAGGATGCACTCCTTGAACCCCTCGCCCCGTGGATGCGCATGCACCACCGCCTCACGCTGCGCCGTGGGAAATGCCGCGTAGTCGATCCCCAGCACATCCATTTCAACGCCCGCCGTCACCAATGCCACGTTGGGGCGCAGGTGATGCACTACGTTCGGCGTGGTGTGCAGGGCAATCGACAACCACACCTGCTCAATGTCGTCATCGCTCAGGCCATAAGGCTTGAGAAATGCTTTGGCGGCGTTGGCGCTATCGACTTCGAAGCGTTCATCGTCGCTGCGATGACCTTCCACCAGACCCAAGTCATGGAACATCGCGCCGACGTACAACAGCTCCGGGTTGTAGGCCAGTTGCTTGCGTTCACCGCTCAAAGCGCCGAACAGAAACACCCGGCGCGAGTGGTGATAAAGCAGGTCGGATTCGACGTCGCGAATGTATTCCGTGGTGGCCCGGGCCAATGCACTGTCGGGGATTTTGATGCCGGCGATGGTGCTGCTCATGGTGCTGTCCTCGTGGGGTGCGCCGTGGCGGCGCTGATGGGACAAGTCTGTTCCCGGCCCCAAAACCGGACAATCGATCCATGGCTGCGATCCTTGCCAATGAGCATGCATATCGCGCCAACCTCGCTTGTTGGGCGCGGATTGGCTACGGTTGAGGTCCTGCGCATGGATTTACGTCATGCGCACACCTTGTAGGAGCCGGCTTGCTGGCGATGGTATGTCAGCAACATTGATGTCGACTGACCCTCCATCGCCAGCAAGCCGGCTCCTACAAAGTCTGCGTGCATTGAGGGTGTTCCTTGTTATGAGTAAAACCGTTGCCATCGTGGTGTTCGCCGGCGTTCAGTCCCTGGACGTCACCGGCCCCATGGATGTGTTTTCCGAGGCCAATCGTTTCCTCGCGCCGCAGGATCACTATCAACTGGAGGTGATCGGTGTCGAGCGCGGTGTGATGCCGTGTTCCAACGGTTTATCCCTTAATGCCCATCGGCATTTCAGCGAGGCGCTGGGGGCGTACGACTTGTTGCTGGTGGCCGGTGGGCCGCAGTTGCCGTTCATGGATTTCGGCGCGGCCTTCGATGCCTGGCTGCGCGATGCCAGCGCGCTGGCGCAACGGTTCGGCTCGATCTGCAACGGTGCATTCATGCTCGCCCGGGCAGGCTTGCTCGAAGGGCGGACGGTGACGACTCATTGGGGCGATGCCGCTGCACTTGCAGCGTTGTGCCCTTCGACGCAGGTCGAGGCTGATCGCTTGTACGTGCAGGACGGCGAGCTCTATACCTCGGCCGGGGTCACGGCGGGGATCGATCTGTCGTTGTACTTGTTGGCCCGGGATCATGGGCCGGAAGTGGCGCTCAGCGTGGCCAAGCGACTGGTGGTGTTCACGCAGCGCTCGGGCGGGCAATCGCAGTTCAGTCCATTCCTCACGCCCCACGCCGAGCCGACGTCGGCGGTGGCGATGGTTCAGCATTATGTGCTGGCCAACCTGACCGGCGATCTGACCATTGCTGACCTGGCCAACGCCGCCAACATGAGCGCCCGCAACTTTTCCAGGGTGTTTGCCAAAGAGGCGAAGGTCACCCCGGCGGAATTCGTCGAACGGGCGAGGGTGGATGCGGCGCGGGTGATGCTCGAAAGCACCGTTGCGCCGTTGAAGACGGTGGCGTATCAGTGCGGGTTTCGCGATGCGCAGCATATGCGCAGTGTTTTCAATCGCCGGTTGGGGGTAACGCCGCAGCAGTTCAGGTTGAATTTTGCGGCGATGGTTTGAGCTGACATTTGTGTGGTCAGTCAGGGCCTCTTCGCGGGCAAGCCTCGCTCCTACAGGAATAGGTCACTTGTAGGAGCGAGGCTTGCCCGCGAAGACATCAGCCCGGCCAACACAAATCTATGGCGCAGCCCGCGCCGGCAACAGCTTCAACGTACTCCGCGTATTCGCTGTCACCTCTTCATCATTGAGATGCGCCTGGAAATACACCCCTTCGACGTACGCCTCAGCCTGATCATCAAAATGCCGGTCAAACGGCACGCCACTCTGGCCCACCGGGTTGACGGTCAGGCTGTGCGCCGGGTCGGCGAAGTCGATCAGGCGTCGGGTCGACGGCCCATAAGTCACCGGCCATGGCGCCGGGCCGATCTTGGCCGAGAGGTTGTTTGGCACCTCGTGAGTGCCCGGCGCCGCGAACGGCCCGACATTGAAAATCCGGTCCAGCGGCTTCTGTTGCCCCAGCGGATGACCATGGGTCAGCGTATGCGCCTTGCCCCACTGCCATTGCGCGAAGTCCGCACCCAGCGTGCTCTTGAGGTGCGCGAGGCTCGCTTGCCACGCCACCTTGACCGTGTCGGCGCGGGTTTCCTTGCCGAGGGTGTTGCGGTTGTCCCACCACGGCGAGTCGGCGTTCGCCGCCAGGCGCGGCAGCGCAGCGTCGATCACCCGGGTCGAGAGCAGCGTCTCGAAAAAGTCGTTGCCCAGCTCATCGTGCATCGTCGCGTCAGCGAGGTTGAACAGGAACTGGTTGAACAGCGTGGCGCTGGTGGAATCCAGCGGGTAGTCGCCTGTCCACTGGGCCAGTTGTTCCACCAGTTTCAATTCGGCCGGATCGCTCACCACCTCGCGCAGCACCGGTAACAACGGCGCGAGCAAACGCGGGCCGTAGGCGGTGGTGGTGCCCAGTTGCAGCTTCTGGCTTGCCTCCAGATCCCACTTCACGGCCTTGTCGCTGAGCTGGCGATTGAGCTGCTGCCCACGATCGGCGAGGTTGTAGTAACCAGGGATCTCCATGCCGGTCGGCGACACGGGCTGGAAGTTGGCCGAGACAATGTAGCCCCGCGCCGGGTTCTCTTCCTGCGGGTTGGCGCTGAACGGGTAGAAGCCGTCCTTGTCCGCTTCGGCGCTGCTGCCGTCGAGGATGAACCACGGCCGCACACCTGCTGGACGCTTCGGCAGTTGCGCCGCCGCCCACCAGCCGATGTCGCCCTTGGCGTTGGCCCAGACGATATTCAGGCCCGGCGCCTGGACCTTGGCGGCGGCACTGCGCGCCTTGGCCAGGGTGTCGGCACGGTTGAGCTGGTAGAAACCTTCGAGGATCGGGTTCTGGCTTTCGAGAAAACCCCACCACATGGCGATGGGCGTCTTGCCGACGCTGTTGCCCAGCGCATCGTTGACGATCGGCCCGTGTGGCGACTGGCGCAGCAGCAACTTCACCGGCGGCTGCCCCTTGACCGCGATCTGCTGTTCGCTGGTGACCATGTCCACCCACTTGCCGCGATACCAGACCTGGTTGGCGTTGTCCGGGTTGACCTTCTCGGCGATCAGATCGAGGTCGTCGTTCTGGAACATGGTGATGCTCCAGCCGAAGTCGCGGTTCATCCCCAGCGAGGCGAACGGCATCAACGCCTGATAGTGGCCGTAGAGCTCGAAGCCCGGCGCCGAGAGCTGCGCTTCGTACCACACCGACGGCGCAGAGAAGCGAATGTGCGGATCACCCGCCAGCAGCGGCTTGCCACTTTTGGTCCGATTGCCAGCGACGACCCAGGCGTTGCTGCCCTCGAACTGCGGTAAACCGTTGTCGGCCAGAGCCTGTTCGCTCAGGCGGGCGAGAGTGTTGAGGTCTTTCCAGTCGGCGCTGGCGAGAGGCGGCGGGGTGCTGCTGTGGTTGTTCGCCAGCACGCCTTTGGACTGCCAGTCGAGATCGAAGACGTTCAGGTACTCGGCACCCAGTTGATCACGCACGTAGGTCAGCAAGGGTTCGGTGCGAAACGCCGCGGCAAAACTGTAGGCCATGTAACCGGCGATGCTGATGGTGTCCTGCGCGGTGAACGGGCGTTTTGGAATGCCCAGTACATCGAACTCCGCAGGTTTTGCATGGCTGTCCTGATACTGGTTGATGCCGTCCAGATAGGCTTGCATGGCGATGAAGGCCGGCGATTGCTTATCCATGTTCGCCTGGTAGGTTTCGGCGCGTTCGCGAATGCGCAGGCTGCGCATCAGCTTGTCGGTGTCGAGTAGTTTGGGGCCCAGCACTTCGGCCAGTTCACCACGGGCGAGGCGGCGCAGGACTTCCATCTGAAACAGCCGGTCCTGGGCGTGCACATAGCCGAGGGCGCGGTACAGGTCGGTTTCGTTTTCGGCGCGGATGTGCGGGATGCCGCGTTCGTCGTAACGGACGGTGACGGAGCCTTGCAAGTGTTGCAGCTCGACCATGCCCTGGCGCGTCGGTTGCTTGCTGTAGATGTACCCGCCGGCACCTGCGGCGAGCGCGACTATCAGCAGTGCGAGAACGGTCAGGCTACGTTTCATGGTGACTCCTTGTTGTTATTAGTGGCAGCAGTTCCCTGGCGCCACTGTTTAACACGGCTTGCCGAATCGGCCCATCGCCCTTAGGAGGGATTCGCGTCTGCGCGGTCTTACTGCTTTGTGTCGGCGGGCCACGGGCAGTAACACCCGACGGCCAGCGTGTGCGTGGCATTGACGGTGCGGCCCGCGTTTAACGCTTGTAGGATCGGCTCAATGAAGCTGTTGCTCGAATTACAGGTCAGGCCTTCGCTGTAAGGGCCGAAGTAGGCCAGTTTGCCGCTGCGGTCCCAGATCGCCACGGCCGGGCTGGCCGGGATCTGTTCGGAACCCGGGAGGACGGTGATGGTTTTCAGGCTGCTCAGCGTGCTCGGCAACTGGCCGTGGCTGCCGGGTTTTTGTACCGCATAAAACTCGACGCCCTGTGGCACATACTGCTCGACCAGTTCGCTCAGGTGTTGTTGATTGCCGACGTTGCACGGGCAGGCCGGGTCCCAGAAGTGCACCAGGCGAATGGCGCCGGGGCCGGCGAGGTTGTCGGGCAAGTGCAACGGGTCACCGGAAAACACCGCCGTGTGTTCGCTGAACGCTCGCAGGTAGCGTCCTTGAAACCAGTCGTACGCCGCCCATAAAACACCGGCGCACACGAGGGCGAGCAGGCAGGCAAGCAGTGGGGTGCGGTAGGGCGAACGCATGGGTGTCGATCCTCGAAGGTCGCCCAGCTTGCCATGCTTGCCGCGACAGATGAATATCGCAGGCTTATAAAGTCCGCTTCGTGCTCTGGAATCGCCCATGTCCGCCACTTTCGCCCCCGATCATTTGCGTGCCAGCCTGCGGCCCCTGGCCGAGTGGCAGCCGCTGTCCGAGGAGGCGCAGGCCTACCAGCGGTTCTACGGGCTGGATTTTCCGGGGCGTCAGTTGCGCAGGGGCCTGGGGCGTTTTGAAGTGGACGCTTATGACGTGGTCGGCCAGGTGTGGTGGCCGGAGCGGGCGAAGGCGACGCTGTTTGTGTTCCACGGTTTCTACGATCACACCGGGCTCTACCGGCACGTGATCGAGTGGGCGCTGAATCAGGATTTCGCGGTGATTGCCTGCGACTTGCCGGGGCATGGTCTGTCCAGCGGCGAGCGTGCGAGCATCAACGATTTCGCCGAGTATCAGGACACGCTGCAAGGGCTGTTCGCCGAGGCGAAATCTCTCGATCTGCCGCAGCCTTGGCACCTGTGCGGTCAAAGTACCGGTGGCGCCATCGTGATCGACCATGTGCTTAACGAAGGGGCGGGCAGCCCGGCCCAGGGCCAGGTGATCCTGTTGTCGCCGCTGGTGAGGCCGCGCGCCTGGGGCTGGTCGCAGCTCAGTTATTACCTGCTCAAGCCGTTCGTCAAAGCCATCGCCCGACGCTTCAGCGAGAACTCCAACGACCCGGATTTCCTGCCGTTCCTGCAAGCCGACCCGCTGCAACCGCTGCGCTTGCCGACGGCCTGGGTTGGGGCGCTGGCGCGCTGGATCAAACGCATCGAAGCTGCGCCGGACAGCACTCGACGGCCACTGATCGTGCAGGGGCAGGCGGACATGACGGTGGATTGGCAGCACAATCTTGAGGTGTTGAAAGCCAAGTTCGATCGGCCTCAGGTGTTGATGTTGCCTGAGGCGCGGCATCATTTGGCGAATGAGACGGTGGCGTTGCGCGGGGAGTATTTCGGGTTTTTGACGAAGCGGATCAAGGGCCGGAATTTGTAGTGCCTGTCAGGGCCTCTTCGCGAGCAAGCCCGCTCCCACAGTTGACCGAGTTGTTTGGGAAAACACGGTCAACTGTGGGAGCGGGCTTGCTCGCGAAGAGGCCCTTGCAGGCGCCGAGATTACTGACTGAGGTTCGAAGGGGTTTGCCCCACCGCCAACCCTGCCCGAATCGCCGCCAACGCCGCCTGGTAATACGCCTTGCCTTCCGCCGACTCGGCAAACGTGGCGAACTCTTCCAGCTCGTCATCCGACAGATCGCGATAGACATACAGCAACGTGTTGTTGAGGTCGCTGCCGATCTGGTCCATCAAGCGCTGACGCTGACCGTTCAACAGCCCCTGCGCCTGACCGCCACCGAGCAGGCCGGGGATCATCGAACTCAGGCTGTCGGCCGCGACGCCGGCAATCGCCAGGCTGACTTCCGCACCGGCCTCCCGCGCGGGCAAGGCCTGGGCGAGGTGACCGATGATCAGCGTGCGGCTGTCGCTGGCCTGAATCTTCGGCAGGCCTTTGGCGTTCTTCGCCAGTTGATCGCGACGGGTCGCCAGCAACTCGGCGGCGACGATCTTCTTGCCCAGCGGCGACTGGAAAAAAGCCAGTGCAGGTTTAGGATCGGCCAGGGTTTTGCGCAATTGCGCTTCGGCGCGCTGGTCTACGGCCTGCGGGGCAAAGCGCTGATTGCTGTTGTTCACCAGCGCCTGAAACACGGCGGGCGGCAGGCTGTTCTGGTAACGCTGCTGAGCGGCTGAAAGGGCATCACTGAAATGCGCGCGTTGTTCTGGCCAGCCGGCGACCTTGTACAACTGGTCGTGGCCGTCTGCCCAAGCGGGCAAAACGCAGAACATCATCAGTGAGAAAAGCAAACGGCGCATAGGGACTCCTGTCAGCAGGCGACTATTCTCCGTGTGGCATAGGGACTTGTCGAGAATTCGTATCAAGCCGCCGCGCGGCTCTGTCGGATTTTCCGGCACAGGAATACTATGCGCGCCATGCGAATACCCTCTGATCACCCGCTGCTGTTACGTATCGTCGACGACCTGGCCGAGCGCGGCTGGTCGCAGCAGAATATTTTCCTGCCCTTGGGTCTGACCCAAGAACTGGCGGCTGAGTGCCGTAAACGTGCTGCCGAGGGTGAATTGGCCCCGGCCGCCGTAGGCCGCGGGCCGACATCGGAGATTCGCGAGGGAATTCGCGGCGACCGAATCCAGTGGATCGAGCCGGGTCAGGCGCTGGCTTGCGAGAGTTACCTGCAATTGATGGACAGCCTGCGCGAGGCATTGAATCGCGGGTTGTATCTGGGCCTCGAAGACTTTGAAAGCCATTTCGCGATGTACCCGCCCGGCGCTTTCTACCTCAAGCATGTCGACCGCTTCCGCGACGATGATCGGCGCATGGTCTCGGCAGTGGTCTACCTCAACGACGCCTGGCTGCCGGAGCACGGCGGTCAGTTGCGCATGTACCTCAAGGAAGGCGTCGAATACGATGTGGTGCCCACCGGCGGATGCCTGGTGGTGTTCCTGTCGGGCGAAGTGCCCCACGAAGTCCTGCCCGCGACCCGCGATCGCCTGTCGTTGACCGGCTGGTTCCGGCGTCGTGGCAACGAGCCGTTCTGATCATGCAGAAAATTCTGGTAAGTCGCTGTCTGCTTGGCCACCGCGTGCGTTACGACGGCGGTGCCAGCGGGCCGTTCGATCAGCTTCAACAGTGGGTCGACGAAGGTCGCGTCGTGCCGTTGTGTCCGGAAGTTGCCGGTGGCTTGCCGACGCCACGGGCGGCGGCGGAGATTCCGGGCGGGCAGGGCAGTGAAGTGCTGGAGGGGCAGGCGGCGGTGATTACCACCGAGGGCGAGGATGTCAGCGCGCAGTTTCTGAGCGGTGCTTACCAGGCGCTGGAGCTGGTACAGAAACACAACATCCGCATCGCTGTGCTCAAGGCCAACAGCCCGTCGTGCGGCAACCTGTTGACCTATGACGGCACGTTCAGCGGCGTGAAAGTCAGCGGCGAAGGCGTGACGGCGGCGTTGCTCAAGCGCCATGGCGTGCAGGTCTTCAGCGAACTGGAACTGGCTGAAGCCGCCGCTGCACTGCAACTCTAAACCCAAATCCCTTGTAGGAGCCGGCTTGCTGGCGATAGCGGTGTAACAGTCAGCGCAATTGTTGAATGTTAAACCGCTATCGCCAGCAAGCCGGCTCCTACAGGGGGATCGCGGTGATCAATATGATCGTCCGTGGCCTTAGGGTTTCGGTATCTCGGCGGCATCCGCCCCAAACCATTTCTTCTCCAGTGCCTCCAGTCGCCCATCCGCCTTTATCCGCTGCAACGCGTTCTCCAGGCTGGCATGAAACGCCGGGTTCCCTTTCTGAAACGGAATGGCCAGGTTCTCGGCCGGGGCCGCTTTCGGCTTTTCTTGCGTTAGCGACTGCACCAACAGGATTGAACGCGGCTCTTCTTTCTGCGCGATCAGATGCGCATCGGTGTGAATGTAAGGCTCGCTGAAGTCGAAACGATCCTTGAGCGCTGGAGTCTCTGTTATGTGATTGATGGCGATGTCGTACTTGCCGCTTTCAACACCGGTCAACAGATCGCTGGAATCGGTGACGACGAAGTCAGCCCTTACATCCAGTTCATTGGCCAGCAGTTGGCCCAGTTCGACTTCGAAGCCCGAGAGTTGGCCATCGTCCTTGAAATTGAAAGGTGGTGTATTAGCCTCAAGGGCAATACGCAATTCACCGCGGTCGTTTACATCGTCAATCAGTTCGGCATGAGCCAAAGGGCTCAAAAGGGGTAGCAGGCAGATCAGGCCAGGCAAAAAGCGCATGGTCACTCCTTTGAATACATTTATCGCGATGCGCTGGTTCAGGCTCGCTTTGCTATGGTTGTCGAGTGCCTTCGACAACGAATGGCCATGAAGTTGTCATGGTCACATGGATTTTACGAAAAAACTGGAGAAGAGAATGAAAACCTTTATGTCACGTGCTGCGCTGGCTGGCCTGCTGATGGGTGTTTCGGTGCTGGCCAGTGCGGCTACGCCGGCACCCAAGGGTGCTGAAGTGTCCATCGTTTCTCCTGAAGACGGTGCGACGGTCCCGCAGACTGTCGTCGTGAAGTTCGCTGTCGAGAACGTTGCGCTGGCCCCGGCGGGTGATCCCACCAAGAACACTGGCCATCACCACTTGTTGATTGATGTCGATGAGTTGCCAGCCGCCGGTGCGCCGATCCCCAAAGATGCCAACCACCAGCATTTCGGCAACGCGCAGACTCAGGCTGAAGTAACGCTGACGCCCGGCAAGCACACCTTGCAACTCGAACTTGGCGATAGCAACCACATGCCGTTCGATCCGCCGATCCTCTCCGAGAAAATCACCGTCAACGTTAAGTAACGTTAGTCGCGCCCAAAAAAAAGGAGACCCGGAGGTCTCCTTTTTTGTCGCTCAAGTCGCTATCAGAACAACACGCGGCTACGGATGGTGCCGTTGACGTGTTGCAGCTTCTGTTGCGCCAGGTCCGAGTACTCGGCGTCTACGTCGATCACCACGTAGCCGACTTTCTCGTTGGTCTGCAGGAACTGACCGGAGATGTTGATGCCGTTTTCGGCGAAGACCTTGTTGATCTCGCTCATCACACCCGGAATGTTCTCGTGGATGTGCAGCAGACGGTGCTTGCCAGGGTGAGCCGGCAGGGCCACTTCCGGGAAGTTCACGGACGATACCGACGTACCGTTGTCGCTGTACTTGACCAGTTTCTCGGCCACTTCCAGACCGATGTTGGCTTGCGCTTCAGCGGTGGAACCGCCGATGTGCGGGGTCAGGATCACGTTGTCCAGGCCACGCAGCGGGCTTTCGAACTCTTCGTCGTTGGAGCGTGGCTCCACCGGGAATACGTCGATGGCCGCGCCGATCAGGTGCTTGTCCTTGATCGCGTCCGCCAGGGCTTGCAGTTCGACTACGGTGCCGCGAGCGGCGTTGATCAGGATGCCGCCCTTCTTGATGGCGCGGATTTCCTGCTCGCCGATCATCCACTGGGTCGCAGCGGTTTCCGGAACGTGCAGGGTCACGATATCGGACATGCCCAGCAGCTCGTGCAGGTTGCCGACCTGGGTCGCGTTACCCAGAGGCAGCTTGGTCACGGTGTCGTAGAAGTAAACCTGCATGCCCAGGCCTTCAGCCAGGACCGACAGTTGCGTACCGATCGAGCCATAACCGACGATGCCGAGCTTCTTGCCGCGGATTTCGAAGGAGTTGGCCGCGCTTTTGATCCAGCCGCCACGGTGGCAGGAAGCGTTCTTCTCAGGGATGCCGCGCAGCAACAGGATCGCTTCGGCCAGCACCAGCTCGGCAACGGAGCGAGTGTTGGAGTACGGAGCGTTGAACACTGCGATGCCGCGTTCGCGGGCAGCGTTCAGGTCAACCTGGTTGGTGCCGATGCAGAAACAACCTACAGCGACGAGCTTCTTCGCGTGATCGAAGATCTCTTCGGTCAGTTGAGTGCGGGAGCGAATGCCGATGAAGTGAGCATCAGCGATCTTTTCCTTCAGCTGGGCTTCCGGCAGAGAACCCGTGAGGTACTCGATGCTGGTGTAGCCCGCCGACTTGAGAACGTCGACAGCCGATTGGTGGACGCCTTCGAGAAGAAGGAACTTGATCTTGCTCTTATCGAGAGAAGTCTTGCTCATCTGCGTAAACCTGTATCCCGGAGAAAAATGGCAGGAAATGGTCAACAGACGCTGACCCCGACGGCACGACAGCCGTCGCCGCAGAACAGCCGTTGGGCACTATCCTGCGGGGTCGGTATGCTAGCATAAGCGCCCCGCAAACACTCATTCCTGCGACGTGAAGCGTTCTCAGGATGACCATGAATTGTTCGAGAGTTCTGTCGATGACCAATCCTGCCCTGATTGATGAACTGAAGACCCTGGTCGAGCCTGGCAAGGTACTGACCGATGCCGACTCCCTGAACGCTTATGGCAAGGATTGGACCAAGCATTTCGCCCCGGCCCCGACCGCCATCGTGTTCCCGAAGACCACCGAGCAGGTCCAGGCCATCGTTTTGTGGGCCAATAAACACAAGGTGGCGCTGGTGCCGTCCGGCGGGCGCACCGGGCTTTCTGCCGCTGCGGTGGCCGCCAATGGCGAAGTGGTCGTGTCCTTCGACTATATGAACCAGATCCTCGACGTGAACCTCACCGACCGCACCGCCGTGTGCCAGCCGGGCGTCGTGACCGAGCATTTGCAGAACGTCGCTGAGGAAAAAGGCCTGTACTACCCGGTGGACTTCGCTTCCGCAGGATCGAGCCAGATTGGCGGCAATATCGGCACCAATGCCGGCGGGATCAAGGTGATTCGCTACGGCATGACCCGCAACTGGGTTGCCGGCATGAAAGTGGTCACCGGCAAGGGTGACGTGCTGGAACTGAACCGCGACCTGATCAAGAACGCCACCGGCTACGACATGCGTCAGCTGTTCATCGGCGCTGAAGGCACCCTCGGGTTTGTGGTCGAAGCGACCATGCGTCTGGACCGGGCGCCGAAAAACCTCACCGCGATGGTGCTTGGCACTGCCGATTTCGACTCGATCATGCCGGTATTGCACGCGTTCCAGAGCAAACTTGACCTGACCGCGTTCGAATTCTTCTCCGACAAAGCCCTGGCCAAGGTCATGGGGCGCGGTGACGTGCCGGCGCCGTTTGAAACCGACTGCCCGTTCTACGCGCTGCTGGAATTCGAAGCGACCACTGAAGAAGTGGCCAACCATGCGCTGGAAACCTTCGAGCATTGCGTGGAGCAGGGCTGGGTGCTGGATGGCGTGATGAGCCAGAGCGAAACCCAGCTGCAAAACCTTTGGAAACTGCGCGAATACATTTCCGAAACCATCTCCCACTGGACGCCGTACAAGAACGACATTTCGGTCACTGTGTCGAAAGTCCCGGCGTTCCTGAAGGAAATCGATGCGATCGTCGGCGAACACTACCCGGACTTCGAAATCGTCTGGTTCGGCCACATCGGCGACGGCAACCTGCACTTGAACATCCTCAAGCCGGATGACCTGAGCAAGGACGAGTTTTTCGCCAAGTGCGCGACCGTGAACAAGTGGGTGTTCGAAACCGTCGAGAAGTACAACGGCTCGATTTCCGCCGAACACGGCGTGGGCATGACCAAGCGTGACTACTTGACCTACAGCCGCTCCCCGGTTGAGATCGAGTACATGAAAGCGGTCAAGGCGGTGTTCGATCCGAACGGCATCATGAACCCGGGCAAGATTTTCGCTGTTTGATTTTCGAACTTAAGCGCTACGAACCAGGAGTCGGTCAATGAGCTATCAGCACCAGTATGTCGACGGTACACGCATCCACTTCCCATTGGGCAAAGTGGTTTGCATCGGCCGCAACTATGCCGAACACGCCAAGGAACTGGACAACCCGGTGCCAACGGAGCCCCTGCTGTTTATCAAGCCAGGCAGCTGTGTCGTGCCGCTGGAAGGCGGTTTCAGCATTCCGACCGAGCGCGGTTCAGTGCACTACGAGGCCGAAATCGCGGTGTTGATCGGCAAGCCTTTGTCGACCAAACCAAGCCGTGAAGAAGTCCTTGATGCTATTTCCGGTTTTGCTCCAGCGCTGGACCTGACCCTGCGTGACAAGCAGGCAGAGCTGAAGTCCAAAGGCCTGCCGTGGGAAATCGCCAAGTCCTTCGACGGTGCGGCAGTGATTGCCCCGTTCGTATCCGGCAGCACATTTGCCGACCTGACCGACATCGGCATCCGCCTGACCATCAACGGCGAAGTGCGCCAGGATGGCAACAGCAGCGCGATGCTCAACCCGATCGTGCCAATGATCCAGCACATGGCCGGCTGCTTTTCGCTGCAGGCTGGCGACGTGATCCTGACTGGCACGCCGGTCGGTGTCGGCCCGCTGAATGTGGGTGACGAAATCGTTCTGGAACTGCCAGGCGCAAGCAGCTTCACCAGCAGCGTCCGCTGACACACCGCAAAACCTTGTAGGAGCCGGCTTGCTGGCGATAGCGGTGTAACATTCGATAGAGATGTTGAATGTTAGGCCGCCATCGCCAGCAAGCCGGCTCCTACAGGGGATTGTGTTCCGATCTGAAGAAAGCGGCGCTCATGCAGGGCAATCCCGCCATTTCCCGTTTTTTTCACATCTTGTCTGGATAATTCCCGGGCTTCTGGCGTCTGAGCCGGTCCCAATTGTGCTATTACCCTTAGCCTGAATTTCTGGAACGCATCCCCTGATGGCCATCCAATCGCTGCCCACGCTTAAAACTGCCCGTCGCCCGCGCTTTTTCATGCGTTGGTATGCCTGGCTTTTGCTGGTCGCGGCCGCCGCGTATGGCCTCGCCTTTGCCATGCATTGGGATGACCGCGGTGTGCTCTGGGTGCTGGAGCGTTTCGAAAGCCCGGCTGAACGCCAGGAAAGTATCTGGCTCCCGGATTACCGGGCGGTGATCGATGCCAAGTTGCTGCCAGGGATGGAAAAGGACGAAGCGTCCGACCTGGCCTACAACCCGCAAACCAAAACCCTGTTCTCGGTGATGGGCAAAAACCCGTTTCTGGTCGAGCTGGACCTGCAGGGTGAAGTGCTGCGCAAAATGCCACTGGTGGGCTGGAGCAACCCGGAAGGCGTGACGGTCATGGGCAACGGTCTGCTGGCCATTGTCGATGAGCGTGAGCATTTGCTGAGCATCGTCAAGGTCGACGCCGATACCCGCGAGCTGAACATCGCCAACTTCCCCAAGTACGACCTCGGTCCGTCGAAAGACCAGAACAAAGCGTTCGAAGCGGTCGTCTGGGATGCGCACAATCAACACATGCTGCTGGGTGAGGAGCGTCCACCAGCGCTGTTCACCTGGAAAAGCGCCGACGGCCTGACACTCACCGGCGACAAGCAGAAGCTGGCCAGTGACGCGCTGGACATCCGCAACCTGTCGGCCTTGGCCATCGACCCGCGTACTGGCCATACGCTGGTGTTGTCCGCCGATTCCCACTTGCTGCTGGAGCTGGACGAGAAGGGCGAGCAGGTCAGTTTCATGACCTTGCTGGGTGGTTTCAATGGCCTGAAGAAGACCATTCCCCGCGCCGAAGGCGTGACCATGGACGAGGCGGGCACGCTGTATATGGTGAGCGAGCCGAACCTGTTCTACCGATTCGAAAAGCAGCGCTGATTCGCGACCTTGATCTGCGAATGTGTAGGAAACACGACGCTCAGTTGTAGGGCCAACCCAACGGCCTTTAAGCTTCAATTCAGACTGCCGTGGTATTTCATCCGCCCGTCCTGATTCCGAGCTTGCCTGAATGCGCCGACTTGCCCGCCCCAAACCCCTGATCCTGATTCTCTCGGTGATCGCGCTGACCGTGCTGGTTGCGTTCGGCCAACACCTGCGTCTGTTTGAGCGGGCCTGGTTCAATCTGCATACGCTTTGGCAGGCAGAAAGCGCCCAGTCGATCGGACTGGATCACTATCAGGTTGTCATTGAGGGCCGGGTCATCGAAGGCCTGGACGACGATGTGTCAGCGCTGACCTTCGATCCGGTCCGCAAAAGCCTGTTCACCGTCACCAATAAAAACTCCGAGCTGATCGAGCTGTCGCTGGAAGGCCAGATCCTTCAGCGCATCGCGCTGGTCGGCTTCGGTGATCCGGAAGCGGTGGAATTCATCAGCGCCGACACTTACGTCATCACCGACGAGCGTCAGCAGCGGCTGATCAAGATTCATCTGGAGAAGGACACGACGTTCCTCGACGCGGCGGATGCCGAGCAGATAACCCTCGGCGTGCACATGAGCAGCAACAAGGGTTTTGAAGGCCTGGCCTACGATTCGGTGGGTAAGCGGCTGTTTGTCGCCAAGGAGCGCGACCCGATGCTGATCTATGAAGTGCAGGGCTTTCCGCATTACAACCCGGAAAAATCCTATGCGGTGCACGTGGTCAACAACCCCAAGCGCGATGCCGGGATGTTTGTGCGAGACCTGTCGAGCCTGCAATACGACGAGCGCAGCGGTCACCTGTTGGCGCTGTCCGACGAGTCGCGACTGATTCTGGAACTGGATGTGGACGGGCGTCCGCTGAGCACCATGTCACTGAACAAGGGGCGTCAGGGGTTGCAGAAGACGGTGCCGCAAGCGGAAGGGATCGCCATGGATGACGACGGCACGATGTACCTGGTGAGCGAGCCGAACCTGTTCTACGTCTTCAAGAAACCAGTGCAACCCTAACTAACACCCCGGAACCAATGTGGGAGCGAGCCTGCTCGCGATGAGGTCGTGTCAGTCGATAGAGATGTTGACTGAAAGACCGCTATCGCGAGCAGGCTCGCTCCCACAGGTTTATCGGCGTGTCTGATTATTGGGCGCGCAGGGTTTTGACGCCTTCGCTGGTGCCCAGCAACAGCAGATCCGCAGGACGCGCCGCGAACAAACCGTTGGTCACCACGCCGACGATCGCATTGATCTGCGTCTCCAGCTCGACCGGGTTGGTGATCTGCATGTTGAACACATCCAGAATGATGTTGCCGTTGTCAGTCAACACGCCTTCACGGTAAACCGGGTCGCCGCCCAGCTTCACCAGTTCGCGGGCCACGTGGCTGCGGGCCATCGGGATCACTTCGACCGGCAGCGGGAACGCGCCGAGCACCGGCACCAGTTTGCTGCCATCGGCGATGCAGATGAAGGTCTTGGCCACGGCCGCAACGATCTTCTCGCGGGTCAGGGCTGCGCCGCCGCCCTTGATCAGGTTCAGGTGTTCGTCGCTTTCGTCGGCGCCGTCGACGTAGAACTCCAGGTCGCTGACGGTATTCAGCTCATACACTGGAATACCGTGGCCCTTGAGGCGTGCGGCGGTGGCTTCGGAACTGGCGACTGCGCCGTCGAAGGCGCCTTTGTGTTGCGCCAGTGCATCGATGAAGCAGTTGGCGGTGGAGCCGGTGCCGACCCCGACGATGCTCTTGTCGTCGAGTTTCGGGAGGATGAAGTCGACGGCGGCCTGGGCTACTGCCTGTTTGAGTTGATCCTGGGTCATGCGGGCTCCGAAGTGCCGAAGAGGGGGAACGAAAGCCCGGCATTATAGGCCCCGAGACGGGGAAGGTCATTGCCCGATTGGCAGACCGCCACCTATCTCTGTAGGAGCGAGGCTTGCCCGCGAAGAGGCCGGCACATCCAAAATAAATGTTGGCTGTAAAAGCGCTTTCGCGGGCAAGCCTCGCTCCTACAGGATCATGATCCCTTCCGGGGAGGGTAAAACCACCTGTTTAGTGTGGTCGCACGCCCGAAAGCCGGGTTAGACTCCTTGGCCCTGCCCAACCCGCTCAGTGATGCTTTCCGATGCTCGAACAGTACGTCAAAAAGATCCTCACCTCGCGCGTTTATGACGTTGCCGTAGAAACCCCATTGCAGACTGCCCGCCAGCTCTCCGAGCGGCTGGGCAACAGTATTTTGCTCAAGCGTGAAGACTTGCAGCCGGTGTTCTCGTTCAAGATTCGCGGGGCCTACAACAAGCTCACGCAGTTGAGCGATGAAGAGCGCGCGCGCGGCGTCGTGACGGCTTCGGCCGGTAATCACGCGCAGGGCCTGGCCCTGGCGGCGAAAGTGCTCGGCGTGAAAGCCACCATCGTCATGCCCAAGACCACCCCGGAAATCAAAGTCGAAGGCGTGCGTTCCCGTGGTGGCAAAGTGGTGCTGCACGGGGATTCGTTCCCGGAAGCCCTGGCTTACTCGCTGAAACTGGTCGACGAAAAAGGCTACGTCTACATTCACCCGTACGATGATCCCCACACCATTGCCGGGCAGGGCACGGTGGCCATGGAGATTCTGCGCCAGCACCCTGGGCGTCTGGATGCGATCTTCGTTCCGGTGGGCGGCGGCGGTCTGATCGCCGGTATCGCGGCGTACGTGAAATACCTGCGCCCGGAAATCAAGATCATCGGCGTCGAGCCGGACGACTCCAATTGCCTGCAAGCCGCCATGGCCGCCGGCGAGCGCGTGGTGCTGCCGACCGTGGGCCTTTTCGCTGACGGCGTCGCGGTCGCTCAGATTGGTCAGTACACGTTCGACATCTGCAAAGACTATGTCGATGAAGTGATCACGGTCAGCACCGACGAGATCTGCGCGGCGATCAAGGATATCTACGACGATACCCGCTCGATCACTGAACCTGCCGGCGCCCTGGGCGTGGCCGGGATCAAGAAATACGTCGAGCAGCACGCTGTCACCGGGCACACCTTTGTGGCCATCGATTCCGGCGCCAACGTCAACTTTGATCGCCTGCGCCACGTCGCCGAACGCGCCGAGCTGGGCGAGGGCCGCGAAGCCATCATCGCCGTGACCATCCCCGAGAAGCCGGGCAGCTTCAAGGCGTTCTGCGAAGCCATCGGCAAGCGCCAGATCACCGAATTCAACTACCGCTACAACACCGGCAGCGAAGCGCACATCTTCGTTGGCGTGCAGACGCACCCGGAAAACGATCCGCGCAGTGCGCTGCTTGCCAGTCTGACCGAGCAGGGTTTTCCGGTGCTGGACCTGACCGACAACGAACTGGCCAAGTTGCACATCCGGCACATGGTCGGTGGCCGCGCGGCCCAGGTGGTGGATGAAGTGGTGCTGCGCTTCGAATTTCCGGAGCGACCGGGCGCGCTGTTCAACTTCCTCAGCAAGCTCGGCGGGCGCTGGAACATCTCGATGTTCCACTACCGCAACCACGGCGCGGCGGACGGTCGTGTGGTCGCAGGGCTGCAAGTGCCTCACGAAGAGCGTCATCTGGTGCCGGCGGCGCTGGAAGAAATCGGCTACCCGTACTGGGACGAAAGCGACAATCCGGCCTATCAGCTGTTTCTTGGCTGAGCGGCTACGCTGATGGGCAGGTCATAAGGAAGTCGAACAATGGAAACGTTAACCGCCCTGAAAGTGGCGCACATGGTGGCGACGGTTGTGCTGCTGGTCTGTGCGTTGGGCCTGGGGATCTGGGTCTGGCGAACTCGGCGTAATGGCGACGCGACGGCGGGCAGCCGAACCTTGCAGAGGCCTCGGGTGTTCATCTGGCTGTTGATGGGGCTGGCACTGCTGAGCATGCCGTTTACCGGCTGGTGGATGGTGCATCTGGTGGGCTGGCCGTTGGGGCAGACGTGGTTGCTGGCGTCGAGTGTGCTTTACACCGTTGCGGCGTGGGCGTGGTTCTGGTTGTTGGTGCGACTTAACAAGTTGCGCAAGGCGCCGGCGGGGAACGGCAAGTTTACCTTCGCCCTGGCGTTGTTCAGCTTCGTCTGCTTTATCGCCATTGCCGGGTTGATGGGTGCCAAGCCTGTTTAACGCGTGACACCGAGTTGACCCCTTCGCGGGCGAGCCTCGCTCCTACGGGATTTGCGTCATTTTCATAATTGACGCATGCCTGTAGGAGCGAGGCTTGCCCGCGAAGGCGATTTCAGTCACGCAACGAAATCACCGGCCAGCCACGTTTCTCGGCCTCGGCACGCAAATTCGGGTCCGGATCAACCGCCACCGGATTCGCCACCTGTTCCAGCAACGGAAAATCATTCATCGAGTCGCTGTAGAAGTAACTGTCTTCCAGCGAATGCCCGCTTTCTTCCAGCCAACGATTAAGCCGCGTCACCTTGCCTTCGCGGAAGCACGGCACGTCGGTGCTGCGCCCGGTGTAGCGGCCATCGACCATCTCGCACTCGGTGGCGATCAGGGTTTCAACGCCCAGGCGCTCGGCAATCGGACCTGTGACGAAGCGGTTGGTCGCCGTGATGATCACCAGTTTGTCGCCGGCATCGCGGTGCTTCTTCAGCAACTCAAGTCCCTTGGGCAGCACGATCGGTTCGATGCAGTCGCGCATGTAATCGCTGTGCCACTGGTCCAGCGTGGCCATTTCGGTGCGGCCGAGCACTTCCAGGCAAAAGTTCAGGTAGGCGGCGTTATCCAGCTTGCCGGCCAGGTAATCCTGATAGAACTCGTCGTTGCGTGTCTTGTAGGCGACGGCGTCGAGGAAGCCGCGTTCGCACAGGTAATCACCCCAGGCGTGGTCACTGTCGCCGCCCAAAAGGGTGTTGTCCAAGTCGAATAAAGCCAGGCGCATTGCAGTTACTCGCTGAAAAGTCTGTAGAAAGGCGCCCAGAATACGGACTTTTCACAAGAGTGCACATAAGGTTGGCCGGCTCGTTGCTGCCTTCACAACCTTTGTGGAACAATGCGGCGACATGCGTTTGCGAGGTTGTTGCCGTGATCGACCCCGATGGTTTCCGCCCCAATGTCGGGATCATTCTCACGAATGATGCCGGACAGGTGCTATGGGCTCGCCGTATCAATCAAGATGCCTGGCAGTTTCCACAGGGTGGTATCAACCCCCAGGAGACGCCGGAAGACGCCTTGTACCGCGAGTTGAACGAAGAAGTGGGTCTGGAGCGTGAAGATGTTGAAATTCTCGCCTGCACCCGGGGCTGGTTGCGCTATCGTTTGCCGCAACGTCTGGTCCGTACCCACAGCCAACCGCTGTGCATCGGCCAGAAACAGAAATGGTTTCTCCTGCGCCTGATCTCCAACGAGCAGCGGGTGCGGATGGATTTGACCGGTAAACCGGAATTCGATGGCTGGCGCTGGGTCAGTTATTGGTATCCGTTGGGCCAGGTGGTGACATTCAAGCGCGAGGTGTATCGACGCGCTCTCAAAGAGCTTGCCCCGCGCCTTTTAGCGCGCGACTGACGACGGAGTTCGACCCCGAGCCATGCTCAATACGCTGCGCAAGATCGTCCAGGAAGTTAACTCCGCCAAGGATCTCAAGGCGGCGTTGGGGATTATTGTGTTGCGCGTCAAAGAGGCCATGGGCAGCCAGGTCTGCTCGGTCTACCTGCTTGACCCCGAGACCAACCGCTTCGTGCTGATGGCGACCGAGGGCTTGAACAAGCGCTCGATCGGCAAAGTCAGCATGGCACCCAACGAAGGTCTGGTCGGCCTGGTCGGCACGCGTGAAGAACCCCTGAACCTCGAAAACGCCGCGGATCACCCGCGCTACCGCTACTTCGCCGAGACCGGTGAAGAGCGCTACGCCTCATTCCTCGGGGCACCGATCATCCACCACCGCCGCGTTGTCGGCGTGTTGGTCATTCAGCAGAAAGAACGCCGCCAGTTCGATGAAGGTGAAGAAGCCTTCCTCGTGACCATGAGCGCGCAACTTGCCGGGGTTATCGCCCACGCCGAGGCCACCGGTTCGATCCGAGGCCTGGGCCGTCAGGGCAAAGGCATCCAGGAAGCCAAGTTCATCGGCGTGCCGGGTTCGCCGGGCGCGGCGGTCGGTACGGCGGTGGTCATGCTGCCACCGGCCGATCTGGACGTGGTGCCGGACAAGACCATCAGCGACATCGACGCCGAACTGGCGTTGTTCAAGACCGCCATCGAAGGCGTGCGCGCCGACATGCGTGCGTTGTCGGCCAAACTGGCCTCGCAGTTGCGCCCCGAAGAGCGCGCCCTGTTCGACGTCTACCTGATGATGCTCGCCGACGAGGCGCTCGGCAGCGAAGTGACCACGGTGATCAAGACCGGTCAGTGGGCCCAGGGCGCGCTGCGCCAGGTGGTCACTGAGCACGTCAACCGTTTCGAATTGATGGACGATGCCTACCTGCGTGAGCGCGCATCGGACGTCAAGGACCTTGGTCGCCGTCTGCTCGCCTACTTGCAGGAAGAGCGTCAGCAGAACCTGGTCTACCCGGAAAAAACCATTCTGGTCAGCGAAGAACTGACGCCGGCGATGCTCGGCGAGGTGCCGGAAGGCACGCTGGTCGGTCTGGTTTCGGTCCTCGGTTCAGGTAACTCTCACGTCGCGATCCTCGCCCGGGCGATGGGCATCCCGACGGTGATGGGCCTGGTCGACCTGCCTTATGCCAAGGTCGACGGCATCGAATTGATCGTCGACGGCAACCGCGGCGAGGTCTACACCAACCCCAGCGATGTGCTGCGCAAGCAGTTCGCCGAGGTGGTGGAAGAAGAGAAACAACTGGCGCTCGGTCTCGATTCCCTGCGCGACCTGCCGTGCGTGACCCTCGACGGTCACCGCATGCCGCTGTGGGTCAACACCGGCCTGCTGGCGGACGTGGCGCGGGCGCAAAAGCGCGGCGCCGAAGGTGTCGGTCTGTACCGCACCGAAGTGCCGTTCATGATCAACCAGCGCTTCCCGAGCGAAAAGGAACAACTGGCGATCTATCGCGAACAGCTCGCCGCGTTCCACCCGCAACCGGTGACCATGCGCAGCCTGGACATCGGCGGCGACAAGTCGCTGTCGTACTTCCCGATCAAGGAAGACAACCCGTTCCTCGGCTGGCGCGGCATTCGCGTCACCCTCGACCACCCGGAAATCTTCCTGGTGCAGACCCGCGCCATGCTCAAGGCCAGCGAAGGCTTGAACAACCTGCGGATTCTGCTGCCAATGATCTCCGGCACCCATGAACTGGAAGAAGCCTTGCACCTGATTCACCGGGCGTGGGGCGAAGTCCGCGACGAAGGCACCGACGTACCGATGCCGCCGATTGGCGTGATGATCGAGATTCCGG
This sequence comes from Pseudomonas sp. PDM02, assembly GCF_014852285.1. NCBI lineage: Bacteria > Pseudomonadati > Pseudomonadota > Gammaproteobacteria > Pseudomonadales > Pseudomonadaceae > Pseudomonas > Pseudomonas sp. PDM02. The sequence goes on from NZ_JACVBL010000005.1 coordinate 126,677, forward strand.
CGGCTGTTTATCAGACCAAGGAACTGGCGCGGCAAGTGGACTTCCTGTCGGTCGGTTCCAACGACCTGACCCAGTACCTGCTGGCCGTTGACCGCAACAACCCGCGAGTGGCCGACCTCTACGACTACCTGCACCCGGCGGTGCTTCAGGCGTTGCAGACCGTGGTGCGTGACGCCCATGCCGAAGGCAAGCCGGTGAGCATCTGCGGCGAGATGGCGGGTGATCCGGCGGCGGCGGTGCTGCTGATGGCGATGGGCTTCGACAGTTTGTCGATGAACGCCACCAACCTGCCGAAGGTGAAGTGGATGCTGCGTCAGATCAACCTGAGCAAGGCCAAGGAATTGCTCGCAGAGCTGATGACCATCGACAACCCGCAAGTCATCCACAGCTCGCTGCAACTGGCGCTGAAGAACCTTGGGTTGGCGAAGATGGTCAGTCCGGCAGCGGTCAAAGCTCTCTAAAGGCTGCTGGCCTCTTCGCGGGCAAGCCTCGCTCCTACATGGAACGCGTAAATCCTGTAGGAGCGAGGCTTGCCCGCGAAGGCGTCCCCTAGTACGCCGAAAATCTAAACCCTGACCTCAACTTCCCCCAAATGCCCGCCATACGGCCCGAAACTCCGTTCGACCATCAGCCGCGTCCCATCCGCCTGCACAATCAACGCCGTACTCGCCCGCGTCCCATAACTCTGGCTGGCAATAAACACACTCGACAACAACGACTCGGTCGCCAGACCCACCCCGGTATCCGGCAGCTCTGCAAAAGGCGCTGTCTGCGAATCACTGAGCAACGCCAATAACGCCTCAGGCTGCGGATCCTCCAGAACAGCCTCCAGCGCCGCTCGCGCCTTGAGCAACTTCGGCCACGGCGTATCCAGGCCAGCATTCGATAACCCATATACCCCGGCCGGCAGCAGCACGGCTTCAGACTCCCGGGCATTGAAGTGCCACAGTTCATTGGCATTGCCGATCAGCAGGTTAAAACCGGCATATTCGAGCGAACGTCCGACAACGTCGTCCAAATAATCATCTATCGGCATGTCGCCGCTGAGAAATCGCGCAACCAGTTCACCTCGGGATTTTCGAGCGGCCGGTTGATGGGGATCGCGAATATTGGTCAGCGCCGCAAAGCGCCCGTTGGCGCCGACACCGAGCCAGGTGCCGCCGGCTTCCAGATCGCGACCGGCGTAGACGTGCGGTGTTTCGGGCCATTGCGCCAGGGGCAGGCTGGGCCGGGCATAGAATTCGTCGCGGTTGGCGGCGACGATCAGCGGTTGGGCGTGGCCCGGGCGCCAGGCAAAGACAATCAGGCACATAAGGTGGTCCTTGTGTGTTTTTGCCCACTCTACGCAGTCATTGTGCGGGTATCCATCGCCATCCAGTGGAGCCGAAGGCCATGCATCCGTTACCATGCCGCTCTTCTTTGGGGGTCGTACATGGAATTTCTGCTCTATCTGGCGCTCGGCGCCTGTGCAGGCGTGCTGGCCGGCCTGTTTGGCGTCGGCGGCGGAATTATCATCGTGCCGGTGCTGGTGTTCAGTTTCACCTTGCAGGGTTTCGACGCCTCGATCCTGACGCATCTGGCGGTCGGCACATCCCTGGCTACGATCATCTTTACCTCGGTCAATGCTGTGCGCGAGCATCATCGCCGCGGCGCCGTGCGTTGGCCGATTTTTGCCTGGATGACCGTCGGCATCCTGCTCGGCGCCGGGTTCGGCGCGCTGACAGCCGAAGCGATCTCCGGGCCAAACCTGCAGAAAATCATCGGCGTATTTGCCCTGGTCATCGCCGTGCAGTTGATGCTGGACGTCAAACCCAAGGCCAGCCGAACGGTGCCGGGTAAAGTCGGCCTGACCGTGGCCGGCAGTGTGATTGGCTGGGCGTCGGCGATTTTCGGGATTGGCGGCGGTTCGCTGACCGTGCCGTTCCTGACCTGGCGCAGCGTGCCGATGCAGCAAGCGGTGGCCACGTCCTCGGCGTGCGGTCTGCCCATCGCGCTGGCCAGTGCATTAAGTTTCATGATTCTGGGCTGGCACGATCCGTTGCTGCCGGCACATAGTCTCGGTTTTATTTATTTGCCGGCGCTGCTGGGGATCGCCCTGACCAGCATGGTCTTCGCCCGCCTCGGTGCGCGATTGGCCCACAGCCTGTCGCCGAAGTTGCTGAAAAGACTGTTCGCCGCTTTGCTGTTCTGCGTGGGTTTGAATTTTCTGATCTGACGCACCGCACAATCCTGGCTTAATCCTGAGGTGGCAGCGTCGCCCGGGAATTTTGAAGCTTTCAACTCTAACGAGGAGTCGCAATGCTGCCTTACCCGCAGATCGACCCGGTGGCCCTGGCCATCGGTCCGCTGAAAATCCACTGGTACGGCTTGATGTACCTGATCGGCATCGGCGGTGCGTGGCTGCTGGCGTCGCGCCGGCTCAACCGTTTCGACCCGACCTGGACCAAGGAGAAGCTCTCCGACATGGTCTTCTGGATGTCGATGGGCGTTATCGTCGGCGGTCGCCTGGGCTATGTGCTGTTCTACGATCTGCACGCTTACCTGGCCAACCCGACGCTGATTTTCGAAGTGTGGAAGGGTGGCATGTCGTTCCACGGCGGCTTCATCGGCGTGATGCTGGCGGCGTTGTGGTTCGGTAAAAAGAACAACAAGTCGTTCTTCCAGCTGATGGACTTCGTCGCGCCGATGGTGCCGATCGGCCTGGGCGCCGGGCGTATCGGCAACTTCATCAACGCCGAATTGTGGGGCAAGGCGACCGACGTGCCGTGGGCGATGATCTTCCCGCCGTTCAGCGATCCGGCGCAGTTGCCGCGTCACCCGTCGCAGCTGTATCAGTTCGCGCTGGAAGGCGTAGCGCTGTTCCTGATCCTGTGGCTGTTCTCGCGCAAGCCACGGCCGACCATGGCGGTGTCCGGGATGTTCGCGCTGTTCTATGGCATCTTCCGTTTCATCGTCGAATTCGTCCGCGTACCGGACGCGCAACTGGGCTATCTGGCCTGGAACTGGCTGACCATGGGCCAGGTGCTCTGCGTGCCGATGATCGTCGGCGGACTGTTCCTGATCTGGCTGGCGTATCACCGCGCCCCGGCGACTCCAGCGGCAGCCGTATAAATTCGAACCCCGGGGCTTTGGTCCCGGGTTCAAGGACACAGGTAACTCATGAAGCAATATCTCGAACTGGTCGCCCACGTCATCAAGAACGGCACCAAACAGGCCAACCGCACCGGCGTGAACACCATCAGCTTTCCGGGCGCGATGCTGCGTTACGACCTGCAAGAAGGTTTCCCGGCGATCACCACGCGCAAGATGGCCTTCAAATCGGCCATCGGCGAGATGTGCGGTTTTCTGCGTGGGGTGAACAACGCCGCCGAATTCCGTGCGCTGGGCTGCAAGGTCTGGGACCAGAACGCCAACGAAAACGCGCAATGGCTGGCCAACCCGTTCCGCCAGGGCGAAGACGACCTCGGCGAGATCTACGGCGTGCAATGGCGCAAATGGCCGGCGTACAAGCAGATCCCGGTCAGCAATCAGGCCGCCATCGAGCAGACCCTGAAGCAAGGCTACCGCCAGATCGCTGAAGGCGAAGAAGACGGTCAGGCCTACGTGGTGCTGTACAAGGCGATCGACCAGATCCGCCAGTGCGTCGACACCATCATCAAGGACCCGGGCAGCCGCCGCATCCTGTTCCACGGCTGGAACGTCGCGCAGCTTGATGAAATGGCCCTGCCGCCGTGCCACCTGCTGTACCAGTTTCACCCGAATGTCGAGACCAAGGAAATTTCCCTGACCCTCTACATCCGCTCCAACGACCTGGGCCTGGGCACGCCGTTCAACCTCACCGAAGGCGCCGCGCTGCTGAGCCTGATCGGTCGACTGACCGGTTACACGCCGCGCTGGTTCACCTATTTCATCGGTGACGCGCACGTTTACGAAAACCATCTGGACATGCTGAACGAACAGCTCAAGCGCGAGCCGTTCCCGATGCCGAAACTGGTGATCAGTGATCGTGTTCCGGAATTTGCCAAGACGGGCGTGTATCAGCCGGAGTGGCTGGAGTTGATCGAGCCGGGTGATTTCTCGCTTGAGGGTTATCAGCACCATGCGCCGATGACCGCGCCGATGGCTGTCTGAGACGGGCACCGCTTCGCGGTGTTCGCGGGCAAGCCTCGCTCCTACAGGTCAGTGTAAATCTGTAGGAGCGAGGCTTGCCCGCGAAGAGGCCCTCAATGCCCATGACTGCGGCCCACATGCGAATGCTCAACCTCCGTCGCCACAACCCCGCCGCTCACTTCCAACCGCTGCAAAATCCCGCATTGATCGATATCCGGCCCTTCGCCACAGCGTTGGCGCAGGTCGAGCAGTTGTGCCTGTAACGCCAGCAACCCGTCGATCCGCGCTTTCACGTGATGAATGTGCTCGTCGATCAGCGCATTCACGCTTTCACACTGATCTTGCGGACTGTCGCGCAAGGCCAGCAGGCTGCGGATTTCCTCGAGCGTCATGTCGAGGGTACGGCAGTTGCGGATGAAGGTCAGGCGCTCGGCGTGGGCCTGGGTGTAGACGCGGTAGTTGCCGTCGCTGCGGGCCGGTTCCGGCAGCAGGTTTTCGCGCTCGTAGTAGCGAATGGTTTCCACGGCGCAGTCCGTGAGCCTGGCCAGTTCTCCGATCTTCATGACGGCAATCTCCAAAAGGGTGCTTGACCCTATAGTGGCTACAGGGTCTTTACTTGGCAACAGGCACCTTATGGACGCGACCTGATGAGCGATTCCCGACACGATCACACACACGAGGCTGGTCACAGCCACAAACTGCAGCCTGTACAGAAACATGACCATGGCGGTCAGGGGGATTCCTGCTGTTCTTCCAAAGCAGCGGCGCCGTCGCTGATCAAGCTCAGCGAAACGTCCACCGCCAACGCGCGGCTGAGCAGTTTCCGCATCGACGCGATGGACTGCCCGACCGAGCAGACGCTGATCCAGAACAAACTGGGCAAGCTCGCCGGTGTGCAGCAGCTGGAGTTCAACCTGATCAACCGCGTGTTGGGCGTCACTCATGACTTGCCGAGCACCGCGCCGATCATCGACGCGATCAAGTCGCTGGGCATGGTTGCCGAGCCGTTGGAGCAGGGCGTCGAAGCACCCGCCCCGGCACCTGAGAAAAAACCGTGGTGGCCACTGGCGCTGTCCGGCGTGACCGCGCTCGCCGTCGAAGTGATCCACTTCACCGACGCAGCGCCCAACTGGGTCGTGGCGGTTATCGCGCTGGTCTCGATCCTCAGCGGCGGCCTCGGCACCTACAAGAAGGGCTGGATCGCCCTGAAAAACCTCAACCTCAACATCAACGCACTGATGAGCATCGCGGTGACCGGCGCGATCCTGATCGGGCAGTGGCCGGAAGCGGCGATGGTGATGTTCCTGTTCACCGTGGCCGAGTTGATCGAGGCCAAGTCCCTGGACCGTGCGCGCAACGCCATCAGCGGTTTGATGCAGATGACCCCGGAGCAGGCCACGGTATTGCAGGCCGACGGCAGCTGGGTTTTGCAGGACGTCAAAACCATCGAGCTGGGCGCGCGGGTGCGGGTGCGCCCCGGCGAGCGGATTGGCCTGGACGGTGAAGTGGTGGCGGGCAGTTCGACCATCGATCAGGCACCGATCACGGGTGAAAGCCTGCCGGTCGAGAAGACGCTTGGCGACAAGGTTTTCGCCGGGACCATCAATCAGGCGGGTTCTCTGGAGTATTCCGTCACCGCCGCCGCCAACAATTCGACCCTGGCGCGGATCATCCACGCCGTCGAACAGGCCCAAGGCGCACGGGCACCGACTCAGCGTTTCGTTGACCAGTTTTCAAAAATCTACACTCCGGCGGTGTTCGCCCTGGCTCTGGCCGTCGCGGTAATTCCGCCGCTGTTCATGGGCGCGGTCTGGTTCGACTGGATCTATCGCGCGTTGGTATTGCTGGTGGTCGCGTGCCCGTGTGCGCTGGTGATCTCGACGCCGGTGACCATCGTCAGCGGCCTCGCGGCGGCGGCGCGCAAAGGGATTCTGGTCAAGGGCGGCGTTTATCTGGAGGGCGGTTACAAGCTCGATTATCTGGCGCTGGATAAAACCGGCACGATCACCCACGGCAAACCGGTGCAGACCGATTACCTGTCGCTTGACCCAACCGCTGATGCCTCGGCCCCGGGAATTGCGGCGGCATTGGCCGGGCGCTCGGACCACCCGGTGTCGCTGGCCATCGCCAACGCAGCTGTGGATAAAACCTTTGCACCGCTCGTTGTGGATAACTTCGAAGCCCTGGCCGGTCGCGGGGTGCGCGGTGAAATCAACGGTCAGGTCTACCACTTGGGCAACCACCGTTTGGTCGAAGAGCTGAACCTGTGTTCACCCGCCCTGGAAGAAAAGCTTTTTGCACTGGAAAAACAGGGCAAGTCGGTGGTGCTGCTGCTCGACAAATCCGGCCCGCTGGCGCTGTTCGCCGTGGCCGATACGGTCAAGGAATCCAGCCGCGAAGCGATCCAGCAACTGCACGACCTGGGCATCAAAACTCTGATGCTCACTGGCGACAACGTCCACACCGCGCAGGCGATTGCCGCACAGGTCGGCATCGACGAAGCCAAGGGCGATCTGCTACCGACCGATAAACTGCAAGCCATCGAAGCCCTTTATGCACAGGGCCATAGCGTCGGCATGGTCGGTGATGGCATCAACGATGCCCCGGCACTGGCCCGGGCCGAGATCGGTTTTGCGATGGCCGCCGCCGGCACCGATACCGCCATCGAAACCGCCGATGTCGCCCTGATGGACGACGATCTGCGCAAAATCCCCACGTTCATCCGCCTGTCTCGGCAGACGTCGAGCATCCTCAAACAGAACATCGCCCTCGCTTTGGTCATCAAGGCTATCTTTCTTGGGGTAACCTTCGCCGGGATCGCCACCATGTGGATGGCGGTGTTCGCTGACATGGGCGTGAGCCTGTTGGTGGTGTTCAACGGTTTGCGCCTGTTGCGCAAGTAAGTGATGAGGAGCGGGTGTGCTGAGTGCCGAGCTGAAGGCGTTTTACATGGTGGCCCGTCTGGGCAGCATTACCCTGGCGGCGAAAAAGCTCGGCCTGAGCCAGCCCACCGTGACCACGCAAATCCGCAATCTGGAAAGCCAGTACTCGGTTGAACTGTTCTACCGTGGCGGTCGTCGTCTCAGCGTCAGTGATGAAGGTGCGCGGCTGCTGCCGATGGTCAAGACGCTGTTGCAGCAGGAAGCCGACATCGAGTTTTTCCTGCGTAACAGCGGCCAGGTCCAGGGCACTTTGCGCATCGCCGCCACGGCGCCGTATTACATCCTCGATCTGGTGAAGACCTTCCGCGAGCGCTTGCCGCAGGTGGAAGTGTCGGTGGAGATCGGCAACTCGCAGCAGGTGCTGGAGGCGTTGGAGGATTACCGGGTGGATGTCGCCGCGTCCTCGCAACTGCTCGACGATGCGCGACTGATTCGGCGAGTGCTCGGCAGCGATCCGCTGGTGTTGGCGGTGCATCGCAATCATCCGTTGGCGGTGCACGATCATGTGCCGCTCAGCGCGTTGGCCGGGCATACGTTGTTGATGCGTGAGTCAGGCTCGACCACTCGGCGTCTGACCGAAGAATTGCTGGCCAGCGCCGGGGTGAGTTTCGGGCCGTTGCTGGAGATCGGCAGCCGTGAATCGATCCGCGAAGCGGTGCTGCGCAACATTGGGATCAGCATCATTGCCCGGCAGGAAGTGCCGCACGATCCGCAATTGCGCGTGCTGACCATCGAGAATGCGCCACAGATTCCCGAGTATTTGTACTGCCTCAAGGAACGCAAAGGCGCGCGGTTGCCGGCGGCGTTCCTGGGGTTGGCGCAGGAAATGGCTGGTTGTTGAGAACAACCTTGTTGCTAACTTACGGTGCGACGTTTCGATCAACTACGGTTAGCTGAAAATCACCGGCTTCATAGTCGCCATTGTTGTCGGTAAAAGCAGCAGGCGCGCCGGGAATACCGTAGTTGCGGATGGAGCGCCTTCCGCCGGCAAGTATAATAATATCCAGTTGGTCGGTAATTAAATCATCTAATGTGATGTTGTCTCGGCCCCTTCCAAAAAGAGTAACAGCATAGCCTGTCGCATCAGTGCCGGAATAGGCCGACCAGGCTCGATTAGGGCCTTCCATGCTCAGTAAATGGTTTGTGTAGCGGCCAGGGCCGCGTGTGCGGATCAGATAACGATCACCATCTTTTTGAAAATAAAGTAGTTCGGGTTCTACATTGTCAGCTGTTGTTATGTGTTCAGGAATTCGTTCAAGTTGTTTTCTGTATTCTTCACGTTTCGTTGGGGTTGTTTCTTTATTCAGAATTAATTGAGTCAATCTGTTGTAGTTGGTAGTAATGGGTTTGCCGTCGAAGGTTAATGTTCCGGTAAATGAATGAAGTTGCTCGTTTGGACTCATGATGTATCTCGATAAATAGTGTGGTTGGTTGAGGTTGGTTTGAAGTGTATTTGTAGTAATTGAAATTTTGTAGTGATGAAATGCTCGGTATCGTTAGTTTTTATTTCGGTTGAAAGTTGATTGGCTAACGGCTCGCAGAGTGCTGATTGTTTTTATAGTAAGTTTTGTTCGAGTTGAAAAAGCCGTTCTGGCCTTATTTCAGAGGGCAGCTCCAAAATTTACGAATACCACTATCAGCCGTTTTGGCCTCACTGCCACATGACGGACGCATTACATCCCTAGGATGGCCTTCATCTGCTTGATGAGGCCCGTCCATGAACCACTCGATCGCAACTGCCCTGACCAACCCCGGCGCCCCGATGAAGGTGCGCGGCGTGCAGAAACGCTTCGGCGCTTTCACTGCGCTGGATAACGTTTCCCTCGACGTGGCGGCCGGTGAACTGGTGTGCCTGTTGGGGCCGTCGGGCTGTGGCAAGACCACCTTGCTGCGTTGCATCGCCGGTCTGGAGAAACAGGACAGCGGCGAGTTGTACCTCGGTGATCGCGACGTCTCGCACCTGGCACCTCAGGCGCGGGACTACGGCATTCTGTTCCAGTCCTACGCGTTGTTCCCCAATCTCACCGTCGAAGCGAACATTGCCTACGGCCTCGCCGGCAGCGGTCGCGATGAAGTGCGCAAGCGCGTCGGTCAGATGCTGGAACTGGTCGGCCTGACTGGCAGTGAGAAAAAGTACCCCGGCCAATTGTCCGGCGGTCAGCAGCAACGTGTTGCACTGGCCCGCGCCCTGGCGCCGGCGCCTTCGTTGTTGTTGCTGGACGAGCCGATGTCCGCCCTCGATGCCCGGGTCCGCGAGCACCTGTGCACCGAGCTGCGCCAACTGCAGCGCAGCCTCGGCATCACCACGCTGATGGTCACCCACAATCAGGACGAGGCCATGCTGATGGCCGACCGCATCGCCGTGATGAACAACGGCAAGGTCGAGCAGTACGCCACGCCGCAGGAAATCTACGACCGCCCGGCCACGCCGTTCGTGGCGGAGTTTGTCGGCCAGGGCAACTGGCTGCCCTTCCAGCGCAGCAGCGACAGTCATGCCCAGGTCGGCGGGATGAACATGCGCCTGGCGGATGGCAGCGCGAAAACCGCGTCGGGTCGTTTGTTCTGCCGGCCCGAGGCGATCAACGTCAACCCGCTGGTGCATGAAGAAAACCTGTTCCCGGCCAAGGTTCGCGAAATCACCTTCCTCGGCAACCGCTGCCGCATGAGCTTCGAACTCGATCAACTGCCGGGTCACGCACTGCTGGCAGAACTGGCACCAGAAGCCATGCCGCGCCTCGGCGCGCAGCAGATCATGGTCGCCTTGCCGCCGCGCAGCCTGCAGGTGTTTGCCTGATGAGCACGAACATCGCGCTGCCGATACCGCACAAGCAGGTTCGGCAGACCTCCCGTGCCGAGATCGGCGACCGGGTGTTCGTGGTCGGCGGCAAAGTTCTTTTGCTGGTGTTGCTCGGCGTCGCAGTGTTGATGCCGTTGCTGGCGATCTTCTGGCGTGGCTTCAGTTCGGAGGCCGGGCAGGGCGGTGGTCTGGTGGCTGCGCGTGAACTGGTCACCAGTGCGAATTTCCACTGGTTGCTCGGCAATAGCCTGAAAGTGTCCCTCAGCGTCGCGGCGATTGTCGTACCGCTGGCCTACCTGTTTGCCTACGCGCTGCAACGCACCCTTATTCCGGGCAAAGCTATCTGGCGCGGGATGTCGCTGTTGCCACTGATGGCGCCGTCGATGCTGCCGGGCATTGCGCTGGTTTATCTGTTCGGTAACCAAGGCATGTTGCGCGGTTTGCTCTCGGACAATATCTACGGCTTCTGGGGCATTGTTCTGGGCGAGGTCATCTACACCTTCCCACACGCCTTGATGATTCTGCTGTCGGCGCTGTCCCTGGCGGATGCGCGACTCTTCGATGCCGCCTCCAGCATGGGCGCCAGTCCGGCGAAAGCCTTCCGCAGCATCACTTGGCCGGCAACCCGTCAGGCGGTGTTCGCCGCGTTCTGCCTCGTTTTCACCCTGACCATCACTGACTTCGGCGTGCCCGTGGTGGTCGGTGGCGACTATCAGGTGCTGGCGCTGGAAGCCTACAAAGCCGTGGTCGGTCAGCAACAGTTCGGTCGCGGTGCATTGATCGGCATGGTCCTGCTGCTGCCGGCGCTGTTCAGCTTCGGTGTCGATGCGTGGTTACGTCGGCGTCACGGCGATTCCATGAGCGGTCGGGCGCAGGTCTTTCAACCGGCACCGTCGAAACTGCGCGACGGCTGCTACCTGGCCATCGTGTTGCTGATCTGCGCGGTGTTGCTGCTGGTGTTCGGCATGGCGGTGTTCTCGTCGCTGGTGAAATTCTGGCCGTACAACCTGTCGCTGTCGCTTAACCATTACCAGTTCAACGACACGGCGGGCGGCGGTTGGCTGGCCTACGGCAACAGCGTGAAGATGGCCCTGTGCACGGCGTTGATCGGCAGCGTGCTGATCTTCACCGGCGCCTACCTGATGGAAAAAACCAAGGGCCAGCGCGGACTGAACCTGACATTGCGCATGCTCAGTTTCGTACCGATGGCGGTGCCGGGTCTGGTGCTGGGCCTGGGTTATGTCTTCTTCTTCAACCTCAGCGACAACCCGCTGCATGTGCTCTACGGGACCATGACCCTGCTGGTGGTCTGCACCATTGCTCACTATCTGACCACCGCGCAAATGACCGCGACCACGGCGCTGCGCCAACTCGACGCCGAGTTCGAAGCCGCCGCGCTGTCGCTCAAGGCGCCGCTGTACCGGCATTACCTGCGGGTCACCGTGCCGATCTGCCTGCCGGCGCTGCTGGACATCGTGCGCTACCTGTTCGTCTCGGCCATGACCACCGTTTCGGCGGCGATCTTCCTCTACAGCCCCGACACCATCCTCGCAGCGGTGGCGGTACTGAACATGGACGACGCCGGCAACGTCGGCGGCGCGGCGGCGATGTCGACCCTGATTCTGTTCACCTCGGCGGGCGTGTCCCTGCTGCTGGCCTGGGCCTCGCGCGGTTTGCTGCGCCGCTCCCAAGCCTGGCGGCAGACCGCGCCCGGTCACTGATTTCCACTCCCGCAACCTCAACTCAAAACAGGAAAAGATCATGTTCAAGCCCCTGGCCCTGGCCGCTGCTGTCCTCACCGCTTTCAGCCTGAACGCCTTCGCGGCGAAAACCGAGTTGACGGTGTACACCGCCCTCGAAGCCGAACAACTGAAGACCTACAAAGAAGCCTTCGAAAAAGCCAACCCGGACGTCGAGATCAAGTGGGTGCGCGATTCCACCGGCATCATCACCGCGAAACTGCTGGCCGAAAAAGCCCGCCCGCAGGCTGATGCCGTCTGGGGCCTGGCGGCGTCGAGCCTGGCGATTCTCGATCAGCAAGGCATGCTGCAAAGCTACGCGCCGAAGGACCTCGGCAAAATCGGCGGCAACTACCGCGACGCCGCCAACCCTCCGGCCTGGGTCGGCATGGACGTGTGGGCCGCGACCATTTGCTTCAACACCGTCGAAGCCGAGAAGCAGGGTTTGACCAAACCCGTGAGCTGGCAGGACCTGACCAAGCCTGAGTACAAAGGCAAGATCGTGATGCCGAACCCGGCCTCGTCCGGCACCGGTTTCCTCGACGTCAGCGCCTGGCTGCAAACCTTCGGCGAGAAGCAGGGCTGGCAGTACATGGACGACCTGCACCAGAACATCGGCCAGTACGTTCACTCCGGTTCCAAGCCTTGCAAACTGGCAGCGGCGGGTGAGTTCCCGATTGGTATTTCCTTTGAATACCCGGCCGTTCAGTTGAAGCGCCAGGGCGCACCGCTGGACATCATCCTGCCGAAAGAAGGCCTGGGTTGGGAGATCGAAGCGACGGCGGTGATCAAGGGCACACCGCATGAAGACGCGGCGAAGAAACTGGCAGACTTCTCGGCCAGCCCTGCAGCGATGGAGCTGTACAAAGAGAACTTCGCCGTCCTCGCTCAGCCGGGTATCGCCAAGCCGCAGACTGAATTGCCAGCGGATTACGAGCAGCGCCTGATCAAGAACGACTTCGCCTGGGCGTCGAAGAATCGCGACGAAATCCTGACCGAGTGGCGCAAGCGCTATGACGGCAAGTCCGAGAAAGTGGCTGCCAAGTAAGATTTTCATCGGCTGACGGGCCCCTTCGCGGGCAAGCCTCGCTCCTACAGAGAAATGCGTACCCCTGTAGGAGCGAGGCTTGCCCGCGAAGGCGGCTTCGAACTTTGGACAAAACTCCATGACACACCCCAACGACCTGCTGATCGTAGGCGCCGGCATCCTCGGCCTGTCCCACGCCTACGCCGCCGCCAGGCGCGGCCTGAAAGTCACGGTTTTCGAACGCAGCGAAACGCCCTTGGGCGCCTCGGTGCGCAACTTTGGCCAGGCCCTCGTCACCGGCCAACCACCAGGCCCGATGCTCGAACTGGCCAAGGCCAGCCGCGAGATCTGGGGCCAATGGGCGCAACTGGCTGGCCTGCAACTCAAGCGCAACGGCTCATACCTGTTTGCCCGCACCGAAGCCGAAGAACACCTGCTGGAAGTATTTTGCGCCGGCCGCGCCGTGGAACACGATTACCGCGTCGAGCTGTTGCGCGGCGCCGCATTGCGCGACCTGTACGGCGGCCAGTTCCGCCATCACCGCGCTGCGCTGCACGGCATGGACGATCAGCAACTGTATTCCCGCGAAGCGATCCCGGCGTTGATCGATTACCTGCGCCGCGAAATGAACGTCGAGTTTCACTTCTCCACCCTCGTGCGCGACATCGAACCGGGCCGTCTGCACAGCACTGCCGGCACCTTCAGCGCCGAGCACATCATCGTCTGCTCCGGTCACGATTATCAGACCTTGCTGGCCGAGCCGATTGCCACGCTCAACCCGCAGATCTGCCGCCTGCAAATGCTCCGCGCCCGCCCGCAGATCAACCTCAACCTGCAACACGCGCTGCTCACCGGTTTGAGTTGCGTGCATTACGGCGCCTTCGCCGATCTGCCGGAAGCAGCGGCAGTGCAGGCGCAAATCCTGCGCGAGCAACCGCACCTGCACGAAAACGGCATTCACCTGCTGATCAGCCCGACACCTCACGGCGAGCTGATCATCGGCGATTCCCACCACTACGGCAGTGATCCGTCACCGTTCAATACCGAGCAAGTGGATGACTGGATGATCGAACTGGCCGAGCAGACGCTGGGCTGCAAAGTGCAAGTGGTCGAGCGCTGGCAGGGGGGCTATGGTTCCCGAGGGCCAGGGCCGTTTTCGTTCCTGCGGCCGATGCCGGGTGTGAGCGTTGCACTGATGCACACCGGCGTCGGCATGAGTGTCGGGCCGGCGATGGCAGAACGTAATGTCGCGACGTTATTGGGAGAGCGTTGATGGACCGCAAGGCGCAAGTGATCGACGAGGTGTTTGGGCTGTATGAGCGCTTTGGCGACAGCGATTACATCGGCGAGCCGGTGTCGCAGATCGAGCACATGTCCCAAGCCGCACAACTGGCCATGGCGGAAGGCTTCGATGATGAAGTGGTGCTGGCGGCATTCTTCCACGACATCGGGCACATCTGTGCTGACAGCGCCGAAAACATGGGCGGCTTCGGCGTGGTCAGCCACGAGCGGCTGGGCGCCGATTACCTGCGTCGCGCAGGTTTCAGTGAACGCATGGCGCGGCTGGTGGAATATCACGTTCAGGCCAAGCGCTACCTGACACTCAAGGAGCCCGGGTATTACGAACGATTGAGCGAGGCCAGCCGTCGGACCCTGGCGTATCAGGGCGGGGTGATGACCCCGGCCGAGGCTGAAGCCTTCGAGCAGGACCCGTTGTGCGCGGTGAGTTTGCGCATGCGCCAGTGGGATGAGTTGGCCAAGGAGATGAACGTGCCTCTTCTGGATCTCGACGTTCTGAAGCGCAAGGCTTTGGGCCTTCTGCCCAGGGCGGCTTGAACCACAACTACTGGTGAGACCTCCTACAGGATGAAGAGATTGTTCGCGCAGAGCGTTTTACGAGGATGGGATAGCTTGATCGACCCTAAATTGATTTGAGCTATCCACATGCGTTATTTGAAAGTTACAGCCCAGGACCGAAGTGCTTACGGCAGGGCTGACAACCTGATCCTGCATTTTTTCGAAGAGATTGACGGTGCCGAAGATCGGCTCGTTCACGAAGCCTATGCACTGGATATCACTGCCGATGGCAAAGTTGATTTTCAGTATGGCGACGTGAACAACGACGGTAAGGAAAACATTAAGGACGAGGAGCTACTCAACTTGTTTGCAGAAGCGTTCCTGCAGCTTGATTGGTTCAACAATGGAGATGCCTGGGACCGCTATGTCAAGATATTTGTAGAGGATATTGCGCACAACGGTAGTCGAGACCCCGTGCATCTGCACTTTCATGATAGTTCCTACAGACCAGGCCGAAGCCTCGTTTCCACCGCCACTGTTTTAGACTCCCCTGAGGGCTACACGGTTGACATGGTGTTCGGTCACGATCTGGATGGTGATGGCGATTTGGATAAAGTGGACAAACAGCTTGCCTGGGCATTGAGATCCACTTATCTGAGGTTCAACTGGCGCTGATCAACCGTATCAAAGCTGCTGCGCCAACACCTCGATCTGCTCCTGCCGCTCCGCCTGATTCAACTTCGCGTGCGGATTCAGCGACGACCACTGCGGATGTGCCCGAGCCTTGTTCAAGGCTTCGGGCAGTTTGCCTTCGCGCCAGCTCTTGTCCTGTGGCGTGGCGACCTGGATGCTGTCCATCGCCGCATGTCCACGCGCATTCAGCGCCTGAAGCAACTGCCGCTGCCGCAATGCCAACAACCGCAACACGCTGTCATCGACCGTCAATTCACGCTGACCTTTGATCTTGCCCAGCAACCGGCTGCCGTAGCTACGCGCGGTTTGCAGGGCGCCGCCGGCAATCGCGCCGGCCAGCGCCGCTGCGCCGAGGGTCAAGCCGCCGACCAGCAAATCCACCCCGGCCCCGGCGGCCGCACCCGCCGCGATGCCGCCGCCGACGCGCACGCCCAGTTGCTTGAGGGTTTCCGGGTTGAACAGGTCATCACCCCAGCGGCCGTCGAGCAACGGCAGATCACTGGCCGCCGCGTCTTGCGGGCGGAAGGCGTAGAGCGTGAGCAGCGCTTCGACACAACGCTGTTCCCGTTGGCGAACGGCTTTGCGCAGTTCGCTGATCGCCTGTTGTTCCTGCTCGGCATCGCTGACCACGCTGCGCCGACACGCCGCACAATCGATCAACAATTCGGCAATCAACCGCGCCGCGCTTTGTTGCCGGGCCAGACGCTGGGCCTGCTGATCGGCGATCAAACGTTCCAGTTGCTCGCGAGAATTTTCCAGCAGCAGCGCGAGGCTTTCATACAGGCGCCGCTCGCCATCTTCCGGCGGCGCCACGCTGTCGAAACGCACCAGGGCATGCAAACCCAGACGCGCCAACGCTTCACGCCAATCCGGTTCGCGGTGGTTGGCGCTGCTGACGAAATTCAGCACCGGCAGCAGCGGTTTGCCGCAGCTGGCCAGCACTTCCAGTTCGTCGCGGTACTTGGAAAGCACCGGTTCGCGGGCGTCGATCACATAGAGGCCGGCGTCGCAGGTGAGCAGTTGCCGCAGCACCTTGGCTTCCTGTTCGAACCGCTGCCGCGCCTCGCTGCCTTCAAGAAAGCGCGCCAGTCGCGCCGGACCGTCGAGGCGTTCGCCGGGGCGTTCCAGGCGTTCGAGGTAGTCGAGCAGGGCGATGGCGTCTTCCAGGCCCGGCGTGTCGAACAGGTCGAGCAAGGGCTCGCCGTCCACCGACAACCGCGCGCCTTCGACGTGCCGCGTGGTGCTGGGGCGATGGGAGACTTCGCCGAAACCGACATCACGGGTCAACGTGCGCAGCAACGAGGTTTTGCCGACGTTGGTGTGACCGACCACGGCGAGCTTCAACGGCGCTTTCCACGGATTAGTCATGACCGGTCTCCAGCCAGTTCAGCGGCGCGCAATCGGCGAAGGGCAGTTCCAACTGTTGCAGCGCCACGTGCCAGTCGCCGAGGCGCTCGGCATCCAGCGCTTCGCCGGGCGGCGCTTGCAGCAACCAGACGCGGGTGGCGCTGGCGTTGCGGGCCAGTTCGGCGATCAGCGCGAGGCTGCCGCGGTCCGGCGAACGCCGTGGATCGCAGGCGATGAGCAGACGGGCCGGGGGGAAACGGCTGAGTTGTTCCAAGAGTTTGTGGCGCGATTCGCGACTGTCGAGGATGCCTGCGTCGTTCACGGTTTTCGGCAGCGGTGGTGGCCATGGCCGTTGATCGTCCAGCTCGATGGCCACCAGCAACGCGCCGTCGCTTTGCAGTTCGCTGACGCCGCTTTCCACGTGATGAAGTTGCGCAGGTGCCGCATCGCTGATGCCCAGGCGTTCGCTGGTCGGCATCAGGCGTTCGCGCAGTTGCGCGTAACCGGGCAGGTTCAGGTCCAGACGCAACCTG
Organism: Pseudomonas sp. PDM02; assembly: GCF_014852285.1. NCBI lineage: Bacteria > Pseudomonadati > Pseudomonadota > Gammaproteobacteria > Pseudomonadales > Pseudomonadaceae > Pseudomonas > Pseudomonas sp. PDM02. Next base: position 143,662 of record NZ_JACVBL010000005.1, read on the forward strand.
GCGCGACCACTTTTCCAGCGCCACAGGCACAACAGCGCCAATAACATCCGCGGCAAAACCCCGTAGACCAGCAGCACACCCACCAGCCACGCGGCCCAGGCCTGACGAGCGCTTTCAATGTTCAGTGCGGCATCGCCACTGGCGCGGATCATTTCCACGGTGGGCACGCTGAAACCCAACAGAGCCGGCAGGGCGCCCAGGGCCTGGGTCATGGCGACGAACGTGTCGCCGCCAAGGATGGTGGTTTCCCAGACGAAGCCGTAGCGCCGCGTCGCCATCAGCATCAGCAGAATCACCAACGCGCTGAGCATCGCCAACAACCACAAGCCATTGACCAGCACACCGAGCGCCCAGCGATTGAGTTTCTGTCGTTGCAGCAGCAACAGCAGGGCGGGCGCCAGTTGCGCGGCTTTGGCGTCGCGGGCGAGTTTTTCGCTGAGCCACAACCACAAGCGTCCCAGCGTCGCGCCGTGCTCACCGGCAAACACCAGGCCCAGCGCCCAGCTCAACAGCAGAATCAGGTTCAGCCCGAGCAAGCTGCCCAAGGCCCAGAACACATTGACCGGCGTTTGTCCGTCGCCCAGCGCGGCAAACGCCAGACCGGCGCCGCTGACCACGGCCAGCACGGCCAACACCAGCAGCGCCAGTCGCGCACCTTGCAGCCAATGCCTGAGGGCCTCGGTCAGCCTATCGCGCTCGGCCAGCCATAAGGCGCGGCGCGAAATCCGTGTCGGCAGATCGCCGCCCGCCGTGCGAGCCAGTCGGTTGGCTTCCAGATCATCCAGAGGGCCGGCGTGTTCTTCGCGCAGGCGAATGGTTTCCGTCAACCAGAGGGTATTCAGTTCAGTCACGCGGCATCCCGTCGCTCAATTGAGTTGTGAGCATAACCGCTGTCGCGCTTGTCGGGGGGCTACGTTGCGAGAAGCCGAGCCTCTGGTATCCTCGCCGGCATGACTAAATCACTCCCCCTCAGCCTGATCGCAGCCCTCGGTGAAAACCGTGTGATCGGCGTCGACAACAGCATGCCCTGGCACTTGCCGGGGGACTTCAAATACTTCAAGGCCACCACCTTGGGCAAGCCGATCATCATGGGTCGCAAGACCTGGGATTCCCTCGGTCGCCCGCTGCCGGGCCGGTTGAACATCGTGGTCAGCCGTCAGGCGGATCTGGTGCTCGAAGGCGCGGAGGTTTATCCGTCGCTGGAGGCTGCCGTGATTCGCGCAGAGGAATGGGCGAAAGAGCAGGGCGTCGATGAGTTGATGCTGATTGGCGGGGCGCAGTTGTATGCGCAGGGGTTGGCGCAGGCTGATCGGTTGTATTTGACGCGCGTGGCGCTGAGCCCGGAAGGGGATGCGTGGTTTCCGGAGTTTGATTTGAAGCAGTGGAAGCTGGTGTCGAATGTGCCGAATCCGGCCGAAGGTGACAAGCCAGCGTACAGCTTCGAGGTGTGGGAAAAAGTCTAAAAGCTTCGCGGGCAAGCCTCGCTCCTACAGGTTATGCGTAAATCCTGTAGGAGCGAGGCTTGCCCGCGAAGAGGCCCGCTCAGTCACTGAAATTCTTAAGCGTGAGCCAACTCCGCATGCTCATCCGCATCCAGCAAATCTTTATCGGTCTGCTGCATGATCTGACTGGTAATCGCCCCGGCCGTGATCGAACCACTCACGTTCAACGCGGTACGCCCCATATCAATCAGCGGCTCAACCGAAATCAGCAACGCCACCAGTGACACCGGCAAACCCATCGCCGGCAGCACGATCAGCGCCGCGAACGTCGCACCACCGCCCACGCCGGCCACACCGGCCGAACTCAAGGTCACAATCGCCACCAGCGTCGCGATCCACAACGGGTCGAGCGGGTTGATGCCCACGGTCGGCGCAACCATCACTGCCAACATCGCCGGATACAAACCCGCGCAGCCGTTCTGCCCAATGGTCGCGCCGAACGAAGCGGCGAAACTGGCGATGGATTGCGGAATGCCCAGACGGCTGGTCTGCGCTTCGATGCTCAGCGGAATCGTCGCCGCGCTGGAGCGGCTGGTGAACGCAAACGTCAGCACCGGCCAGATCTTGCGGAAGAACCGCAGCGGGTTGATCCCGGCCACTGACACCAGCACGCCGTGGACCACAAACATCAGGCCCAGGCCGATGTAGGACACCACGACAAAACTGCCGAGCTTGATGATGTCTTGCAGGTTGGAACCGGCGACCACTTTGGTCATCAGCGCCAGCACGCCGTACGGAGTCAACTTCATCACCAGGCGCACCAGACGCATCACCCAGGCTTGCAGGGTGTCGATGGCGTTGATCACTTTCTGACCTTTTTCGACGTCATCCTTCAGCAGTTGCAGCGCGGCGACCCCGAGGAACGCGGCGAATATCACCACGCTGATGATCGATGTCGGCTTGGCGCGCGCCAGATCAGCGAACGGGTTTTGCGGGATGAACGACAGCAGCAGCTGCGGCACATTCAGGTCCGCGACCTTGCCTGCGTAGTCGGTCTGAATGGTTTGCAGGCGGGCCATTTCCTGTGTGCCGGCGACCAGGCCTTCAGCGGTCAGGCCGAACAGGTTGGTCAAACCGATACCGATCAGCGCCGCGATGGCGGTGGTGAACAGCAGCGTGCCGATGGTCAGGAAACTGATTTTGCCCAGCGACGAAGCGTTGTGCAGACGGGCCACGGCGCTGAGGATCGAGGCGAACACCAGCGGGATCACGATCATTTGCAGCAACTGCACGTAACCGTTGCCCACCAGATCGAACCAGCCGATCGAGGCTTTCAGCACCGGGTTTCCGGCACCGTAAACGGTGTGCAAGGCGACACCGAACACCACGCCCAACACCAGGGCGAGCAGGACTTTTTTCGCCAGACTAAATGTGGTGTGGCGGGTTTGCGCCAGTGCGACGAGCAGGGCGAGGAACACCAGCAGATTGAGAATCAGCGGCAGATTCATTGGAACTCCCATTAGACATGTGCCAACTGCCTTCCGGGGCAGCTGCGAACCGGCAAGCCTAACAGCTTGATTTTCAATGAATTAATATCAAAAAAGTCTGATGACTGTCGTTTTTGGAATAGGCGGGTGTCGCTTACAGGAATGCAGCTGGCGCGATAGGTGCGTTGGCCGTCGCTGACAGACGGGGACTGTCACACTTATTTGTTAGCGTCGATGTCTTTAATTCAGGGAGATCTATCGATGAAGTTCGCACCGAAATTTCTGCTCGCTGCACTGTGCATTGGCCTCGCCGGCCAGGCTTTCGCTACGGATTTGAAGCACTGGCCAGCCGATCAGGCCAAGGCACTGGATGCGATGATCGCGGCCAACGCCAACAAAGGTAACTACGCGGTGTTCGACATGGACAACACCAGTTACCGCTATGACCTCGAAGAATCGCTGCTGCCGTTCATGGAAAACAAGGGCCTGATCACCCGCGAGAAACTCGATCCCTCCCTGAAACTGATTCCGTTCAAGGACACCGCCGACCATAAGGAAAGCCTGTTCAGCTACTACTACCGCCTCTGCGAACTCGACGACATGGTTTGCTACCCATGGGTCGCCCAGGTGTTCTCCGGTTTCACCCTGCAAGAGCTCAAAGGTTATGTCGACGAGTTGATGGCGTCCGGCAAACCGGTGCCGGCCACCTATTACGAAGGCGACGTGGTCAAGAAGCTCGACGTCAACCCGCCGAAAGTCTTCACCGGTCAAACCGAGCTGTACAACAAGCTGATGGAGAACGGCATCGAGGTCTACGTGATGACCGCCGCTTCTGAAGAGCTGGTGCGCATGGTCGCCTCCGATCCGAAGTACGGCTACAACGTCAAACCGCAAAACGTGATCGGTGTGAGCCTGCTGCTCAAGGATCAAAAGTCCGGTGAGTTGACCACGGCCCGCAAGCAGATCACCGCTGGCAAGTATGACGAGAAGGCCAACCTCGGCCTGGAACTGACCCCGTACCTGTGGACCCCGGCAACCTGGATGGCCGGTAAACACGCGGCGATCCTGACCTACATCGATGAATGGAAAAAACCGGTACTGGTCGGCGGCGACACCCCGAGCAGCGACGGTTACATGCTGTTCCACGATGTTGACGTGGCCAAGGGCGGCATCCACTTGTGGGTCAACCGCAAGGACAAATACATGACCCAGATTAACGGCATGATGGCCAAGCACGCTGCGGCCCAGGCCAAGGAAGGGTTGCCGGTGACGGCGGACAAGAACTGGGTGATCGTCACACCAGCAGAAATCCAGTAAGGCGACACAGAACTAATGTGGGAGCGGGCTTGCTCGCGAAAGCGGTGAGTCAGTCGATTCAAATTTTGAATGAAAAGCCGCATTCGCGAGCAAGCCCGCTCCCACATTTAACCGAGTTGGCCAAAAAAATGCCTCGCACTTGGCGGGGCATTTTTATTTCTGCGACTGACGCTTACAACCCGTCAAGCATCGCCTTGTTACGCACAGCACCCTTGTCGGCGCTGGTCGCCAGCAGGGCGTAGGCTTTCAGTGCGGTGGTCACTTTACGTGGACGTTTCTCCACCGGCTTCCAGCCTTTCTGATCCTGCTCGGCACGGCGGCCGGCCAGTTCTTCATCGCTGACCAACAGGTTGATCGAGCGGTTCGGAATGTCGATCAGCACTTTGTCGCCGTCCTGCACCAGACCAATCGCGCCACCGGCAGCGGCTTCCGGCGAAGCGTGGCCGATGGACAGGCCCGAAGTGCCGCCGGAGAAACGGCCGTCGGTGAGCAGGGCGCAGGCTTTGCCCAGGCCTTTGGATTTCAGGTACGACGTCGGGTACAGCATTTCCTGCATGCCCGGGCCGCCTTTCGGGCCTTCGTAACGGATGATCACGATGTCGCCGGCCTTCACTTCGTCCGCGAGGATGCCGCGTACGGCGCTGTCCTGGCTTTCGAAGATTTTTGCGTTGCCTTCGAACACGTGGATCGACTCGTCGACGCCAGCGGTTTTCACCACGCAGCCGTCCAGCGCGATGTTGCCGTAGAGAACGGCCAGGCCGCCTTCTTTCGAGTAAGCGTGTTCGACACTGCGGATGCAGCCGTTTTCACGGTCGTCGTCCAGGGTTTCCCAACGGGTCGACTGGCTGAATGCGGTTTGCGTCGGGATGCCCGCCGGGCCGGCCTTGAAGAAGTGATGCACCGCTTCGTCGTCGGTCTGGGTGATGTCCCACTTGGCGATGCCTTCGGCCAGGGTCTTGCTGTGCACGGTCGGCAGGTCGGTGTGCAGCAGGCCGCCACGGGCCAGCGAACCGAGGATGCTGAAGATCCCGCCGGCGCGGTGCACGTCTTCCATGTGGTACTTCTGGATGTTCGGCGCGACTTTGCACAGTTGCGGCACGTGACGGGAAAGACGGTCGATGTCGCGCAGGTCGAAATCGATCTCGGCTTCCTGGGCGGCGGCCAGCAAGTGCAGGATGGTGTTGGTGGAACCGCCCATGGCGATGTCCAGGGTCATGGCGTTTTCGAACGCCTTGAAGTTGGCGATGTTGCGCGGCAATACCGACTCGTCGTTCTCGCCGTAGTAACGCTTGCACAGCTCGACGATGGTGCGGCCGGCCTGCAGGAACAGCTGCTCGCGGTCGCTGTGGGTGGCGAGGGTCGAACCGTTGCCCGGCAAGGCCAGGCCCAGGGCTTCAACCAGGCAGTTCATCGAGTTGGCGGTGAACATGCCGGAGCACGAACCGCAAGTCGGGCAGGCACTGCGCTCGTACTCGGCAACCTTCTCGTCAGAAGCGCTGGAGTCGGCGGCGATCACCATGGCGTCGACGAGGTCGAGACCGTGGCTGGCCAGTTTGGTCTTGCCGGCTTCCATCGGGCCGCCGGAGACGAAGATCACCGGGATGTTCAGGCGCAGGGCGGCCATCAGCATGCCTGGGGTGATCTTGTCGCAGTTCGAGATGCAGACGATGGCGTCGGCGCAGTGGGCGTTGACCATGTACTCGACGGAGTCGGCGATGATCTCGCGGCTCGGCAGCGAATACAGCATGCCGTCGTGGCCCATGGCGATGCCGTCATCCACGGCGATGGTGTTGAATTCTTTCGCAACACCGCCGGCGCGTTCGATTTCGCGGGCGACCAGTTGGCCCAGGTCCTTGAGGTGGACGTGGCCCGGTACGAACTGGGTGAACGAGTTGGCAATGGCGATGATCGGCTTTTTGAAGTCGTCATCTTTCATCCCCGTGGCGCGCCACAGTGCGCGGGCACCGGCCATGTTGCGGCCGTGGGTGGATGTTTTCGAGCGGTAATCAGGCATGAAGCACTCCGGGCGGCTAATCAGGTATCAAAAGGGAAGTGAGCTTCTATTGACGTCTGGAACACTCAGAAATGGCCGTGTGTCCGGAAGTTGCCGATAACTTTGCGGGATCGCCGCGCGCTTCAGCTTGAGCTCATAAACCCGCCGGGGGATGACTGGCGATGAATGTCGCGATTCTACACGGCTGGCGGCTGGAGGGAATGCCGGGAAGCGCTGATCCGGCGCCGGTGGCGTGCGCCGGATGACGACCGGCGTAAATCAACTCGCGTTCAGTGCCAGATTGCGCTGCATGATCAGCGCGTTCAAACCCAGGCCCGCGACGCTAAGGATCAGGAAACACAAGGCGAGCGCCGTGGTGAGGTCTTCGGACGCGAGATTGATCATCACGCTGATCACGCCGCCGCACATGAAGATCATCACGCCGCCGACCGAGGAGGACGTACCGGCATCCTGTGGATAGAGGGTCATGGCTTTGGAATTGGCGATAGGCCGGGCAATGGTGGTGCCGGCCGTGCAGATGAGCATGGGGATCAGCACCGCAGCGGCCGTCAGCCCGAACTGATTTGCCAGCCACAGCATGGCCAACCCCGACAGTGCGATCAGGCCGAGGCCGATCACTATCTGTGAATTGGCCGGCAGACGCCGATGCAATGCGCTGGCGACTATCCCGCCGAACACATACGCCACGCCATACAGCAACAATGTCCAGGCGAATTCGTAGGGCGTGAGTGCCAGGCGCTCCATGAAAATGATCGGTGACATGACGATGAATGAAAAATGGCAGGCGAAGTCCAGGGCCGAGATCAGCCAGTAACCCATGAAGCGAAAATCCGCGCATAGCCGCCAATAGGCACTGAAAAAGCGAGCGGGCGCCGCATTGCGACTGCGCGGAGATTCCTTGAGGAGCACGCCAGCCCTTATCCAGACGAAGACTGCCAGCGCAATAAAGACATAGAAGCTGCCCTGCCAGTCCAGATGCATCTGCAACCAGGTTCCAAGCAGCGGCGATATGGAAATGAACACGCCGGCGGCGGTGGTCATCCAGATCCTCATTCGTTCCTGTTCCTTGCCGACGAACAAATCCTGAATCAGCGCTTGCGACAGCACAAAGGACCCGCAACCCACGGCCTGAATGACGCGAAATACCAGAAACCAGCTGTATTCGCTGGAAAGCAGACAACCCGTTGCACCGACGATCGAGATGGCGATGCCAGTCAGCAAAAGGGTTTTGCGCCCCCACAAGTCCGACAGCGGTCCGACCAGCACCACGGATAGCCCAAGACCAATGGCGAACAGGCTGACGGATAACGCTATGTCGGAGGCTGAGGTCAGGAAGTAATCAGAGAGCGCGGGAAAGGACGGGAGTACCACGTCCAGCGGGAAAACACCCAGTAGCGTCATCGTCATCAATAGCAGGATGAGCGACGATTTTTTCGCGGTATGCGGGGAAGGGTTCATCAACAACGCTCTCGATCCGTGAGGGGTAGCCGAGAGTCGACTTGATGAATAGGGAAGTCAATGCAGGAGGTGTGGGACTGTTCTCAGACCGTTGTAGGAGCGAGCCTGCTCGCGAAAAACGAACAGGCTACGCGGGGTGTCAGGCAGCCAGCGTTATCGTTGACGACCATCGCGAGCAGGGCTCGCTCCTACAGTCGTTCCGAGTGGTTAGCTGTTTGGCAGCAACCGGCAGGTGATGCTCTTGATGTAGCGGGTTTCAGCAATCGCCGGGTGTACCGGATGATCCGGACCCTGACCGCCACGTTCCAGCATCTGGATGTTGCGATCCAGGTGGCGGGCGCTGGTCAGCAGGATGTTCTGCAGGTCATCTTCCGGCAGGTGCATCGAGCACGAAGCGCTGACCAGGATGCCGTCCTTGCTGAGCAGGCGCATGGCTTGCTCGTTCAGGCGACGGTAAGCGCCTTCACCGTTTTTCATGTCTTTCTTGCGTTTGATGAACGCCGGCGGGTCGGCCACGATCACGTCGAAGCGTTCTTCGCTGGCTTTCAGTTCTTTCAGCGCTTCGAAGACGTCGCCTTCGAGGCAGGTTATTTTTTCAGCGAAACCGTTCAGCGCGGCGTTGCGCTCGACGCCGTCGAGGGCGAAGGCCGAGGCATCGACGCAGAACACTTCACTGGCGCCGAATGCTGCGGCTTGCACGCCCCAGCCGCCGATGTAGCTGTACAGGTCGAGGACGCGTTTGCCTTTGGCGTACGGGGCCAGGCGTGCGCGGTTCATGCGGTGGTCGTAGAACCAGCCGGTTTTCTGGCCTTGAATGACCGGGGCTTCGAATTTCACGCCGTTTTCTTCCAGCGCGACCCACTCCGGCACCAGGCCGAATACGGTTTCGACGTAGCGGTTGAGGCCTTCGGCGTCGCGGGCGGCGGAGTCGTTCTTGAACAGAATGCCGCTTGGCTTGAGCACTTGGGTCAGCGCCGCGATCACGTCGTCTTTATGCGCTTCCATGGTCGCCGAAGCGATCTGCACCACCAGGATGTCGCCGAAACGGTCGACCACCAGGCCTGGCAGCAGGTCGGAATCGCCGTAGACCAGGCGATAGAACGGCTTGTCGAACAGGCGATCACGCAGGGACAGAGCGACGTTCAGGCGGTGCACCAGCAGCGATTTGTCCAGCGGCAACTTGACGTCGCGCGACAGCAGGCGGGCGCAGATCAGGTTGTTCGGGCTCATGGCAACGATGCCCAGCAGCTTGCCGCCGGCAGCTTCGAGAATCGCCTGATCGCCGGCCTTGAAGCCGTGCAACGGGGTGGCGGCCACGTCGATTTCGTTGCTGTAGACCCACAGGTGGCCGTTTCGCAGGCGACGGTCGGCGTTGGCTTTGAGGCGCAGGCTAGGCAGGGACATGACGTCGCTCCGGAAAAAAGAGCGGGAGTATAGCGTGTTGAGGGTGGTGGCGGGCCGGGTGGGCGATGAAACGCTGATGACGCCTTCGCGGGCAAGCCTCGCTCCTACAGGGGGACGCATTCCAAATGTAGGAGCGAGGCTTGCCCGCGAAGGCGATCTCAAATGCTCCACGGAAATGAAACTTTGGCCGATGTTGCCCGCCAGTGTGTCGGATCCAACTTTATAAAGGTTAGAATCGGCGCCTGTCCCAGAGTGTGTACTTATGTCCCAAGAGCTGACCACCGAACAGATCCAACAGTCCCTGCAAGGCATCAGCGTGCCGGCCCAGCCGCAGATCATGGTGGATCTGCAGATGGAGCAGTACATGCCCGACCCGGATCTGGAAGTGATCGCCAAGCTGATCTCCCAGGACCCGGGCCTCTCTGGTGCCCTGCTGAAAATCGTCAACTCGCCGTATTACGGCTTGAGCAACAAGATCGCCTCGATCCAGCGTGCAGTGAATCTGCTGGGCAGCCGTTCGATCATCAACCTGATCAACGCGCAGTCGATCAAGGGTGAAATGAACGATGACACCATCGTTACCCTGAATCGTTTCTGGGACACCGCTCAAGACGTGGCGATGACCTGCCTGACACTGGCCAAGCGCATTGGCGTCCAGGCCGGCGATGAGGCATACGCCTTGGGCCTGTTCCACGACTGCGGCGTGCCGCTGATGCTGCAGCGCTTCCCCGACTACATGACCACGCTGGAAGAAGCCTACGCCAGCGCCAGTGCCGAATGCCGCGTGGTGGACACAGAAAATCGGGTGTTCAATACCAACCATGCGGTGGTCGGTTATTACACGGCCAAATCCTGGCGCCTGCCGGAGCATGTGAGCACGGCGATCGCCAATCACCACAATGCGCTGGCGATTTTCAGCGATGAGTCTTCGCGCAACAGCCAGCTGAAAAACCTGTTGGCGATCCTGAAAATGGCCGAGCACATTTGTGCGTCTTACCGGGTACTGGGCAACCAGAACGAGGACCATGAATGGAACACCATCGCGCCGCTGGTACTCGATTACGTGGGCCTCTCGGACTACGATTTCGAAACCCTCAAACAAACGATTCGCGACCTCGGCACTCACCGCTGAGTGCCGTCAGAGCCTGACTCGAGAGCACCATGCCTGAACTGCCGGAAGTCGAAACCACCCGCCGCGGTATTGCGCCGTACCTGGAAGGCCAGCGCGTCAGCCGGGTGATCGTGCGTGACCGTCGCCTGCGCTGGCCGATCCCTGAAGACCTGGATGTGCGGCTCTCCGGCCAGCGTATCGTGCTGGTGGAACGGCGCGCCAAGTACCTGCTGATCAACGCCGAAGTCGGCACGCTGATCAGCCACTTGGGCATGTCGGGCAATCTGCGCCTGGTGGAAGTCGGCCTGCCGGCCGCCAAGCATGAGCATGTAGATATCGAGCTGGAATCGGGCCTGGCCCTGCGTTACACGGACCCGCGACGGTTCGGCGCGATGCTCTGGAGCCTCGATCCGCTCAACCATGAATTGCTGATTCGCCTGGGGCCGGAACCGTTGACCGACCTGTTCGACGGCGAGCGCTTGTTCCAGCAGTCTCGCGGACGTTCGATGGCGGTCAAACCGTTCATCATGGACAACGCCGTGGTGGTCGGCGTGGGCAATATCTATGCGACCGAAGCGCTGTTTGCGGCCGGTATCGACCCGCGCCGCGAGGCCAAGAGCATTTCCCGGGCGCGCTATTTGAAATTGGCGATCGAGATCAAACGCATCCTGGCCGCTGCCATCGAGCGCGGCGGTACGACGTTGCGCGACTTTATCGGCGGTGACGGTCAGCCCGGTTATTTCCAGCAGGAATTGTTCGTGTACGGCCGTGGCAGTCAGCCGTGCAAGGTCTGCGGAACAGAGCTGCGGGAAGTCAAACTCGGGCAGCGCGCCAGCGTCTTTTGCCCGCGCTGCCAGAGCTGATATTCCTGCGGTCTATAGTCAGTGTTCTCACTGCCTAGTCGAAGGACCGTGCCATGAACCTGTTCCGAACCCTTGCCGTCGTATGGCTGCTGAGTGCCGGTGCACCAGCGCTGGCAGCCAATACCGGCAGCGGCGACCCGCGCTACACCATCCAGAATCCCCCGGCGTACGCCATGCTCGGCGACTTGCTGATTGCCCGACCCTTGCTGGTCGTGGCAACGGTGATTGGCGCGGGGGCGTTTGTGGTGTCGTTGCCGTTTACCGCGCTGGGCGGCAATGTCGGCGACGCGGGACAGGCGTTGGTGGTCGCCCCGGCGAAAGCGGCGTTCGTGAGGTGTCTGGGATGTATTGGGGAAGGGTTTGAGCAGCGGGAGTGAAGCCTAAAAGCTTCGCGGGCAAGCCTCGCTTCTACAGGATCTACACGACCCCTGTAGGAGCGAGGCTTGCCCGCGAAGGCGCCCTCACAGGCGCCGAATGAATCAAGCCTTACCGGTAATCTTCCGGTACTTCTCCATCAACTGCTCTTCAGTCTCCGGATGCGCTTCGTCCAGTGGAATGCAATCCACCGGGCACACCTGCTGGCACTGAGGTTCGTCGTAGTGGCCGACACACTGGGTGCACAGGTTCGGGTCGATCACGTAGATCTCTTCGCCTTGGGAAATGGCGGCGTTCGGGCACTCGGGTTCGCAGACGTCGCAGTTGATGCAATCGTCGGTGATGATCAGGGACATGCTAACTCCAGCCGGGGCGGCAGGCCCGGGCGCTAAAAACCAATGCGCAATTGTGCCGCATTGGAGAGCGCAGTGCACGCGGGCGCGACGTTCTGTAGGAGCCGGCTTGCTGGCGATAGCAACACCGCGGTCAGTCTGAGACATCGCAGCGGTCCTATCGCCAGCAAGCCGGCTCCTACAGTCGGCGTTATTTTTTAAATCGAAGTGTCAGGGCATCCGCCACCGCAGGGTGGACGAACTTGGTGATATCGCCGCCCAACGCCGCGATTTCACGGACCAGCGTCGAGGAAATGAACGAATAGCGCTCGGACGGTGTAAGAAATAGGCTTTCCACGTCCGGTGCCAACTGACGGTTCATGTTGGCCAGCTGAAATTCGTATTCGAAGTCCGAGACCGCGCGCAAACCGCGCAGGAACACGTTGGCATTCTTCTCTTTGGCGAAGTGCGCCAACAGCGTCGAAAAGCCGACGACTTCAACGTTCGGCAGATGTTTAGTGACCTCGCGGGCCAGCTCCACACGCTGTTCCAGGGGAAACAACGGGTTTTTCTTCGGGCTGGCGGCGACGGCGATGATCACATGATCGAACAGGCGCGCGGCGCGTTCGACCAGATCGCCATGGCCCTTGGTAATAGGGTCGAAGGTACCTGGGTACAACACTCGGTTCATCGCGTCGTCCTGGCGGGAGTCCGTTGGGGAGTCGGATGGTATCGCAGCCTTCCCGGTCGGCCAAGTCGCCTGTTGGGTAAGAAAGCACTATAGACGATAGGAATATTCGCTCTTTTCATGGGTTTTTCAAACGTTCGGCCAACGAAGTCGCCAGTTGCGCCGTCAGCCCGTAGACCGACAATTGCGGGTTTGCACCAATGCTGGTGGGGAACAGCGAGCCGTCATGGATCGACAGGTTGCTGAGCTGATGGTGCCGACCGAGGCTGTCGGTCACGGCGTTTTTCGGGTCTTCGCCCATGGCGCAACCGCCCATCACATGGGCACTGCCCAAGCGTGTGCGATACAACTCAAGGCTCAGGCCGTCGATCAGCGTGCGCGCCTCGGCCAGGGTTTTCACATAGCGCGCATCGGCGTGCATCGGCATCACGGCGTTGGCGCCGCCGGCGAACTGGATCTCGGCCATGCTGTGGAAGGCGCGGCGCAAGCCGTCCCAGGCGTAGGGTGAAACCTGATAATCGAGCACGGGCGTGTTGTCGCCGCGCAATTCGACGCTGCCACCGGGGCTGTCCGGGTGAAAGCCATCGCGCAGCAACGCCAGCATGGCGTGGGTATGCGGCAGGTTTTCCATGTGTCGGGCGCTTTCCTGGCCAAAACCGCCGAGCAATGTGGCCGCCAGCGCCGGGTGCAGGGGAGGGACTTCGAGTTTGTAGGCCATCGGGCCGGTGGTGCCGTTCTGCCATTGAAAATGGTCGGAATAGATCGACTGCGGCGCGCCGTAGAACGGGTTGATCACCTCGTCGAACAGCCCGGCGGACATGTTCACCAGATGCAAGAAGGTGCGCTTGCCCAGACGTTTGTGCGGATCGGGCGCGTCGGAACGCAACAGCAACGCGGGACTGTTGATGCCGCCGCCGGCCAGCACGTAATGCCGCGCCTTGACCGTAATCGTCTTGCCCGTGGGCGCAACGCAACGATCATCCATCGCCACGCATTGCAGGCCGGTGACCTTGCCGTCCTTGATCATCAGTTTCTCGGCGCGGGCCAGGTAAAGCAGTTCGCCACCCTTTTCCAGGGTCGCCGGGATCGTCGTGACCATCATCGATTGCTTGGCGTTGGTCGGGCAGCCCATGCCGCAGTAGCCAAGGTTCCAGCAGCCGCGCACGTTGCGCGGGATCACGTGCCAACTGTAGCCGAGCTGCTCGCAGCCTTTGCGAATCACATCGTTGTTGGCGTTCGGCGGGACCATCCAGGGTGCGACGCCCAGACGTTGCTCCATTTTCTCGAACCAAGGCGCCATCTCGGCCGGGCTGTGGCCTTTGACGTTATGCTCCCGGGCCCAGTGTTCGAGCGTCGGCTCCGGCGTGCGGAAACTCGAGGTCCAGTTGATCAGCGTGGTGCCGCCCACCGCACGGCCTTGAAGGATGGTGATTGCGCCGTCCTTGCTCATGCGGCCGATGCCTTCTTGATAGAGGCTGGTGTAGGCCTGGTCTTCAAGCATCTTGAAGTCGCTGCTGGTCTTGAGCGGGCCTTCTTCGATCAACAGCACCTTGTAGCCGGCGGCGCTGAGGATTTCAGCGGTGGTGCCGCCGCCCGCGCCGCTGCCGATGATCGCCACGTCCGCTTCGAGGGTCAGGTCCTGGGTCAGTTGCGAGCCGTTGTGGGTTTTCCAGCCACGGGCCATGCCTTCGCGGAACGGATCGGGTACGGGCATATTCGGGTTCTCTTGTTTTTATATTGAGAAATGTGTCGTTCATCAGGCCGCCTTCGCGGGCAAGCCTCGCTCCTACAGGGGGCGCGCGATCCCTGTAGGAGCGAGGCTTGCCCGCGAAGGGGCCAACTCGGTCTTAAACGGTTGGCGGCCCGGGATACCCACAATGCGCCCACGACTCAGCCCGGCTGTACCACGCCATCATCACCAGTTGCAGCAACGAGCTATGCCCCATGCGCAACAGACTCAACGAGCTGTTTTCCCAGCGATCAAGAAAGTGCCGGATCTCATCGGCGCTGGCGTTTTCCCAACTGCCCCAGATCCCGGTCAACGGCCCGCGAGTCACGGCCATCCCCAGCACATCGAACAATTGCTGAGTGAGCTTGAGCATTTCCGGCGACAGGTGATTGAGGCCGTTATCCAGGCAGTGCAGGGTCTGGTCGAGTGCCATCGGCATTTTCCCGGCGACCACGGCGCCATCGAGCATCACCGGAATCAGCGCCCGTAAAAACAATAGATCGCCGCTGCGCAGGATCGCGAAACCGCTGGCCGGGATGCTCGACGAGCACCCGCTGAGGCTCGCGCCGAGTCCGGCCGTGGCCAGAAACGCGCTTGCGCCAAGGCTGAATTTAAGCAGGCCACGCCGTGACAGCGCGGGTGTATCGGACAGGCTTGGGCTCATTATTGTTATTACCCGGCGGTGAAGGTCGTTAGCGGATAAACAGCTTCTGGATCAGTTTCTGAATGGTTTTTCCGTACGGCGGGTAGATCAGTTTCGCCGCGTTGAAACGCTGTTTGATCAGCACACCTTTGGCCTTGCTGAACGTCAGGAAGCCTTCGTGGCCGTGGTAATGGCCCATGCCCGAGGGGCCGATGCCGCCGAAGGGCATGTCGTCCTGCGCGACGTGCAGCAACGTGTCGTTCAGGCACACGCCTCCGGAATGGGTTTCATGCAGGACACGGTTTTGTTCGCGCTTGTCGTAGCCGAAGTAATACAGCGCCAACGGACGAGGTCGCTGGTTGATGTAGGCAAACGCTTCATCCAGATCCTTGTACGGAACGATCGGCAGCAGCGGACCGAAGATTTCGTCCTGCATCACCATCATCTCGTCGGTGACGTTCAGCAGCAGGCTGTGGCTCATGCGCCGGCCCTGGCCCTGGTCGAACAGCGGAATCAGCAGCGCGCCCTTGCTGGTGGCGTCGCTGATGTAGCCGTTGAGCCGGGCCAGTTGTCGGTCATTGATGATCGCGGTGTAGTCCGGGTTGTCAGCCAGTGTCGGATAAAACCCGCGAACCGCCTGACGGTAGGCTTCGACGAAAGAACCCACGCGGTCTTCCGGCACCATTACGTAGTCCGGGGCGACGCAGGTTTGCCCGGCATTGAGCGTCTTGCCGAATGCAATACGTTCGGCGGCGTCCTTCAACGGCACATCACGAGAGACAATGGCCGGGGACTTGCCGCCCAGTTCCAGCGTTACCGGTGTCAGGTTCTCGGCCGCCGCGCGCATCACGTGTTTGCCGATGCTGGTGGCGCCGGTGAACAGCAAGTGATCGAAACGCAGGCGGGAGAACGCCACGCCGATATCGGCCTCGCCGAGCACCACGCAAACCAGGTCTTCGGGGAAGATCCGGCCCAGCAATTCCTTGAGCAGCAGACCGGTGGCGGGGGTCGATTCGCTGAGTTTGAGCATCACCCGATTGCCCGCCGACAACGCGCCAACCAAAGGGCCTATGGCCAGAAACAGCGGGTAGTTCCACGGCACGATCACCCCGACCACGCCCAGCGGCTGATAAACGACTTTCGCCGAGGCCGGCTGAAAGGCCACGCCGACCTTGCGTCGCGAGGGTTTCATCCAGCCTTTGAGGTGCTGACTGGCATAGTGAATGCCGTGCAGGCTGGGCATCAGTTCGGCGAGCAGGGTTTCATCGGCGCTGCGGTGGCTGAAGTCCTGGCTGATCGCATCGATCAGTGCCTGACGTTCATTGCTCAACAAATCGCGCAGGGCTTTGAGCCATTGAAGTCGCTGGGCGGCGGGCGGCATCGGGTTGGCGGCATAGGCTGCGCGCTGATCGTCGAAGCGGTTTTGAAGTTCCTCCAGGGGCTGCTGCAGCTTCTGCAGGTAGGCGATGTCAGCAGTCATGGTCGGCTCCGGATTTATTGTAGTGAAGAACTTTTTAGAGTCTATGCTCTATAAAGTCAAATGAGATCCTGACATCGCGTTGTTTTATCCGCTCGCGGTTAGGTCGTAAGATGCCCCTCAACGCACTCTGAATTAAAGCTCAAGCCATGGCCCCTCGGATCAAAACCAGCGAGCGCATCGTGCAGAACAGCCTGGAGCTGTTCAACCAGCAGGGTGAGCGCAGCATCAGCACCAACCACATTGCTGCCCACATGGACATTTCTCCGGGCAACCTCTACTACCACTTCCCCAACAAGCAGGCGATCATCGCCGTGCTGTTCAGTGAGTACGAAAGCCTGGTGGACAGCTTCCTGCGCCCGCCCCAAGGGCGCGCCGCGACAGTTGAAGACAAGCGTTTCTACCTTCAGGAGTTGCTGGCGGCGATGTGGCGCTACCGGTTTCTGCATCGTGATCTCGAGCACTTGCTCGACAGCGATCCGGAACTGGCTGCCCGTTATCGGCGCTTTTCCCAGCGTTGCCTGATCTATGGCACGCACATCTACGCGGGATTCGTCGAGGCCGGCATCCTGTCCATGGATAAGGTGCAGATTGAATCCCTGACGCTCAATGCGTGGATCATCCTCACGTCCTGGGTGCGTTTCCTGTGCACCACGCGGGAAAATTCCAATCACCTGAGCGAACAGGCGATCAAACGCGGCGTGTATCAGGTGCTGGTGCTGGAGGCCGGTTTTGTCACCGATCAGTCTCGCGATGCGGTGAACGCGCTGTACGAGGAGTTTTACGTGCCGCTGGCCCAGGCGCTGGAAGAAGTGCAGTAGGATTCAAAATCGACCATCTCACAGGAGCCCGTTATGCCCATTGCGCAACTGATCAGCCCGCAAGCACTGGACCTGAAAAAGGACCAGCCGGGGTTGGTGATTCTTGATTGTCGTTTTGCCCTCGAAGACCCGGACTACGGCCAGCGCAGCTATGCCGAAGGGCACATCGCCGGGTCGAGCTTCGCCGATCTTGAGCGTGATTTGAGCGGAGCGGTGGTCAAGGGCGTGACCGGGCGTCATCCGTTACCGCAACCTGCGGACTTGATCGAACGCCTGCAAGCCTGGGGCATCAATGCCGACAGCGATGTGGTTTTGTATGACGACGGCCCCGGTGCCTACGCGGCGCGGGCGTGGTGGTTGCTGGCCTGGCTGGGCAAGCGTGACGGCGTGTTTATCCTCGATGGCGGGCTCAAGGCCTGGCACGCGGCGGGTTTGCCCTTGAGCCTTGATGCGCCCGGTATTGAACGTGGCACCTTCGCGGGAACGCCGGACAATACGCTGCTGTTGAACGCCGAACAGCTTCAGCACCGTCTCGGCCAGCCCGATTTGACCTTGCTCGATGCCCGCGCCTTGCCGCGCTTCAAGGGTGAAGTGGAGCCGATCGACCCGATTGCCGGGCACATTCCCGGCGCGCAATGTGCGGCGTTCACCGACAACCTGAGCAGCGACGGGCGTTTTCTGCCGGCCGATCAGCTCAAGCAGCGCTTTGCCGCGAAACTCGGTCAACGTTCGCCGACCGATCTGGTGGCGTATTGCGGTTCCGGCGTGACGGCGTGCCATAACCTGTTCGCCTTGTGCCTCGCGGGATATCCGTTGGGTTCGTTGTATGCCGGCTCGTGGAGCGAATGGATCAACGACCCCGCGCGTGGAATCGCCACCGGCGAATAAACACAAATCCCCTGTAGGAGCCGGCTTGCCGGCGATGAACGATGACGCGGTCTGCCTGAAATACCGCGGCGCTTCTATCGCCAGCAAGCCGGCTCCTACAGAAGTGCTCTGCGATACGCCCCCGGCCCCACCCCGTAAACCTGCTTGAACTGTCGACTCAGATGACTCTGGTCGGCAAACCCCAGTTGCGTCGCCACTTCCAACGGCAAACAGCCGCCCTGCAACAACGCCCGCGCCCGAGCGATGCGCTGCTGCATCAGCCAGGTGTGCGGTGGCATGCCGGTGGCGCTGCGGAATACCCGGGCGAAATGAAAGGGCGACAGATTGACCGTTGCCGCGAGTTCTTCCAGCGACGGCGGCGCCGCCAATTGCGCTTGCAGCAGTTCCTTGGCCTGCGTCACCGCCCGGTGTTCCTTGCCGGGTTTGCCGGCGTCCGGAACGGCGGCGTGACGTTGCAGCAGCGACAACATCAACTCTCGCCAGGCGGTCTGCTGTTGCAGGGCGGTGGAGGGCGTTTCGAGCAGGCGATGCAGTTGGCAGAAGCCCTTCACCAGGTCCGGATCGCGATACAGCGTGGCGCCAAATGTCGGCAAGTTGTGGGTCGGCAGTTCCAGCTCATCGAGCAGTGACAGAATCTGCCCGCTGTCGGGATAAAACGCCCGGTACAACCAACCGTCTTCCGTGCCTTTGTGGCCGGTGTGCAACTCGTCGGGGTTGATCAAAACGAGCGTGCCGCTGCCCGCCAGGTGTTCGGCGCCGCGATAGCGGTAACGCTGGGCGCCGGCCATGATCATGCCGATCACGTAACCGTCATGCACGTGCGGGGCAAAACGGTGTTCGATGTAGCGTGCGGACAACAACTCGACCCCGGCCAAAGGCGCCGTTTGCCAGAAACGGATCGACTCGCCCTGATCGATGTCCATCGGTTTACCCGCGACCTGCAGCGGCCAGCCACTGCGGGATGCGCCGTTCCAGGTAGTAACCCGGCTGCCGGAACGAGCCATCGACGAAGCCGACATGCCCACCCTTGGCTTGCAGTTCGAATTGAGTGCTGGCGGACAGTTCCTCGGCCTGCGGCAGGCTGTGAGGAAATACGAACGGGTCGTCGGCGGCCTGAATGATCAGCGTCGGCGTGCGGATTTCGCCCAGAAAGTAGCGGCTAGAGGCGCGGCGATAGTAATCCTGCGCATCGGTGAAGCCGTGCAGCGGCGCGGTCACCCGGCCATCGAAATCCCAGAACGTGCGCATGTTTTCCAGCGAACCCAGCGCGGCCAATTCCGCCAGGCCATCCTCGCGCCCGTCATGCTGGAACTGCCGCTGCTTGTTCTTGATGTAGGCGACCATCTCGCGCATGAAGTGCGCCTGATACACCTTCGAAAAACCCTGGCCGATACGATCTGCGCACTGATCGAGCCGAAACGGCACCGACACCGCCACGGCACCGAGCACGCCGCTGTCGCTGCCGGTTTCACCCAAGTGTTTGAGCAAAACGTTGCCGCCGAGGGAATAACCGACTGCATACAGCGGCGCGAGTGGCCGTTTGGCCCGCAAGTGCTTGATGGTTTCGGCCAAATCTTCGCTGGCGCCGGAATGGTAGCTGCGCGGCAACAGATTCGGTTCACCCGAGCAGCCGCGCCAGTTCAGCGCGACGCTGGCCCAGCCTTGGTCGCCCAAGGCTTTTTGCACGCCGGCCACGTAAGGCGAATTGGAAGACCCGGTCAGGCCATGCAACACCAGCACCAGCGGTGCATCGGCGCTGTGTGGGCCGTGCCAGTCCAGGTCAAGAAAGTCGCCATCTTCGAGCCACAAGCGTTCGCGTTCGCGCTCGATGTGCGTGGTTTTGCGCCAAAGCGGTCCCCACAAGGTCTGCAAGTGCGGGTTGCCCAGGCCGAAGGCAGGGGTGAAGCGTTCTGACGGAAAAGACACGATTGTTCTCGATGCAGCGGTGCGCAACCTGTGCGCACCTTTTCAGGCCGGTCGGTTAACCGGCGATCTCTGCCATACGTTGCCACAACGAATAGTAGACGCGCCCGGATTTCTGCTCACGGTGCAGGCGCCAGTTGGCCGGCAGGCCAAGCGTCGAGGGGGCGGTTTCGCTTTCGGTGTACACCCACGCGTCGTCCGCCAGCCATTGGCGCTCTTCGAGCAGGGTGCATACGGTCGGCAACAGGTTCTGGTTGAACGGCGGGTCGAGGAACACCAGGTCGTAAGCCACTGCTGGCTGGGTTTCCAGATAACGCAAGGCGTCTGCAGTCTGAACCTGGCCGGTGGTGCAACGCAGCGTGCCCAGGTGTTCCTTCAGGCTGGACACCGCGATATTGCTCGCATCCAGCGCCTGGCCCATGGCCGCGCCACGGGACAAGGCTTCGAGAAACAGCGCGCCGCTGCCGGCGAACGGGTCGAGCACCTTGGCCCCGGCCACGTAAGGCGCGAGCCAGTTGAACAGGGTTTCACGCACCCGGTCCGGGGTCGGGCGCAGGCCCGGCGCGTCAGGGAAGCTCAGCTTTCGGCTGCGCCATTCACCGCCGATGATGCGCAGTTGGTTCACGCCGTTGTGCACGTTATGAACAGGTTTTTTTGGACGGGAAGTGGCCATTAATGCTCCGGAACCCCGAGCGGCTGCTCGGCAGGTTTATCAGTAGGGGCCGGTAACGGCTTTTGCGGCACGGTCGGGCCAGCGCTGACGATGACCATTTTGTCCGTGCTCAAGTGTTTGTTCAGTGCGGTTTTGACTTGTTCCACAGTCAGGCTCTGGGACTGCTGCATGAAGTCCTCCAGATAGCTCAACGGCAGATTGTAGAAACCCATCGCGCCGAGTTGGCCGACGATGTCGGCGTTGCTGGCGGTGGACAGCGGGAAGCTGCCGGCCAGTTCACGCTTGGCGTCGTCGAGTTCTTTTTCGGTCGGGCCGGTCTTAAGGTAGTCGGCGAGCACGTCCTGCACCAGTTTCAGCGTGCCTTCGCTCATCTCTGCGCGGGTTTGCAGGTTGATCATGAACGGGCCGCGCGCCTGCATCGGGGTGAAACCCGAATATACGCCGTACGTCAGGCCGCGCTTCTCGCGCACTTCACTCATCAAGCGGGTGCCGAAGCCACCGCCGCCGAGGATCTGGTTGCCCATGGACAGTGCGGCGTAATCCGGATCGTCACGGTCGATGCCCAGTTGCGCGAGCATCAGGTTGGTCTGCTTGGACGGAAACTCGATGTGGCCGATGCTGGCTTTCGGTTCTTCAGGCTGCGGCAGTTTCGCCAGCGCCGGGCCTTTTGGCAGCGCACTGGAGACTTGCGCAGCAATCGCCTCGGCTTCGGCGCGGGACAGATCGCCCACCAGCGCTATCACCACGTTGCCGGCGGCGTAGGCTTTTTCATGGAACGCCTTCAACTGAGCCAGGGTGATGGCTGGTACGGTTTTCGCCGTGCCATCGCTGGAATGCGCGTACGGGTGATCGCCGTACAAGCGGTTCATCAGCTCGATACTGGCCAGTTTGCCGGGGTTCTGTTTCTGGTATTCGAAGCCGGCGAGCATCTGGTTCTTGATGCGCGCAAACGAATCGGCGGGGAAGGTCGGTTTGCCGACAACTTCGGAGAACAACTTCAACGCAGGCTCGCGTTTGTCGGTGGCACTGAGGCTGCGCAGCGACGCCAGCGCCATGTCCTTGAACGCACCGTTGCCAAAGTCAGCGCCCAGGCCTTCGAAGCCTTGAGCGATAGCGCCGACATCTTTGCCGGCCACACCTTCGTTGAGCATCGCATTGGTCAGTACCGCCAGGCCCGGCGCATCGCCGTCCTGGCTGCTGCCGGCGGCGAAGATCAGACGCATGTCGAACATCGGCAACTCGCGGGCTTCAACGAACAGCACCTTGGCGCCTTCGGCGGTGTTCCAGGTTTGCACGTTGAGCGAGCGGCGGCTCGGTGCCTTGCCGTCGAGTTCGGCCAGCGATTGCAGTTTCTGGCTGGACTTGGCCTTGTCGAGGGCTTCGCTGGCGTTGGAGTGGTCGGTCTTCAGGAAATAGAAGGCAGCGGAGCCAATCAATGCGACAGCGACCAGGCCGATCAGGGCCAGACGTGGTTTTTTACGCTCACTCATGAGTCGTCTCCAGTGGCAGGACATGGGCGACGCTGAGACGTTCGCGGGTGAAATACAGCTTGGCGGCTTTCTGGATGTCCTCCGGCGTGACGCTTTCCAGTTCGGCCAGTTCGGTGTCCATCAGTTTCCAGGACAGGCCGACGGTTTCCAGTTGGCCGATAGCGGTGGCCTGGCTGGTGATCGAATCGCGCTCGTAAACCAGTCCGGCAATCACTTGAGCCCGCACGCGCTCCAGCTCTTCGGCGGACGGTGCGGTGGTTTTCAGCTGTTCGAGCAGCTTCCACAAACCGGCTTCGGCCTGGGCCATGGTTTTGTTTTTCTGGGTGTTCGGCGATGCCGACAGGGTGAACAGGCTGTCGCCGCGGGTGTAGGCGTCGTAGCTCGACGAACCGCCGGACACCAGCTCTTCGCCGCGCTCCAGTTGCGTCGGGATGCGTCCGCTGTAGCCGCCGTCGAGCAGGGCCGAGATCAGGCGCAAGGCGTTGACCGAACGTTTGTCTTCGGCAGTGGCGATGCTTGGCACGTTGAAGCCCAGCATCAGGCTCGGCAGTTGGGTCTGCACGTGCAGCGTAATCTGCCGTTCGCCGGGCTCGGCCAGTTCGACCGGTTTTTTCGCCGGTGGCACGTCGCGTTTGGTGATCGGGCCGAAGTAGCGCTGGGCCAGGGTTTTCACTTCGTCCGGCGTCACGTCGCCGACCACCACCAGCGTGGCGTTGTTCGGCACGTACCAGGATTGGTACCAGTGGCGCAGCTCTTCGACTTTCATGCGGTCCAGGTCAGCCATCCAGCCGATGGTCGGCGTGTGGTAACCGCTGGCCGGGTAGGCCATGGCCTTGAAGCGTTCGTAGGCCTTGGACATCGGCTTGTCGTCGGTGCGCAGGCGACGTTCTTCTTTAATGACTTCGATCTCGCGGGCGAACTCGTCGGCCGGCAGGCGCAGGCTGGCCATGCGGTCGGCTTCGAGTTCGAAGGCCACGCCCAGGCGGTCGCGGGCCAGCACCTGGTAATAAGCGGTGAAGTCGTCGCTGGTGAACGCATTCTCTTCGGCACCGAGGTCCCGCAGGATCAGCGAGGCTTCGCCGGGACCGACTTTCTCGCTGCCCTTGAACATCATGTGTTCCAGAGCGTGGGACAAACCGGTCTGCCCCGGCGTCTCGTAGCTGGACCCGACCTTGTACCAGACCTGGGAAACCACCACCGGCGCGCGATGGTCTTCGCGCACGATGACCTTCAGGCCATTGTCGAGGGTGAATTCGTGGGTGGGTTGCGGATCGGCAGCAAAGACTGAAAGTGGCAGACAAACTGTGCTGAGCAGCAGGCCTGCAGCGCGGCGGGCTAGAGCATTCATTCGTTTTTAAACCTGTTGAGCTGCCCGCTTGGTCTTAGCGTCGGCGGGCGAGAGGGTGCTAGGATACTGATCCGTTTTACTGGCGGCCACGCCTATCAGGCCTTTGCGTTTGATCAGGTTGTATGGGTTTGCGGCAGAAGGTTGGAATTTATCAACTAAACTCTGCTTTTTCGCCGATTTTGCCGCGTTAGTCCTTCGTGAAATCGTTTCCGTGAGGTGCCACTTGCACCTCTACAAAATGTTGCGCGTGAACAAGCTGGGTCAATCGCAGTCTGTTCTGCATCGAATATTTATTTGCCGAGGCGCCCTTTGGCGCGTCGCTACCGTGAGATAGCCGTCCTCCATGTTTGGTTCCAACGACGACAAGAAAGCCCCAGCTGCGGCTGGCGAGAAGAAAAGCCTGTTCGGATGGCTGCGCAAAAAGCCGCAGGAAACCGTCGTCGAACAGCCACAGCCCATTCCTGAGCCAGTACCTGCGCCGGTAATAGAAGAAGCGCCGGCGCCGGTTGTCCTGCCGATCTCCGAGCCGGTGCCGCAAACGCTGGTTGAGGCCGCGCCTGACGTCGTGGCTGAACAGCCGCTGACGCCTGCCGCCGAGCCATGGCTGACCTTGCCGGTAGCGGAAGAGCCGGTATCGTTGGTCGAAGACGAACTGGCGCCGCACATTACGCCGCCGATTCCTGCGCCGAGTGCGTTTTCTCCTGCGCCCGTTCAGGTGCCAGTGATTGAGCCAGTTGTTGTGGCCGAACCTGCGCCGGTTATTCCTGAGCCTGTGATTCCAGCCTTTGTTGCGCCGGCTGCTCCAGTTGTTCAAGCACCAGTGCCTGCGCCGGTCGTTGCTCCCGTTGCCGCCGCGCCCGTCGTGCCGGTCGAAACACCCGCCGAGCCTGTGCGTACCGAAGAAACCAAAGCCGGTTTCTTCGCCCGTCTCAAGCAAGGCCTGTCCAAGACCAGCGCCAGCATCGGCGAAGGCATGGCGAGCCTGTTCCTTGGCAAGAAAATCATCGATGACGAGCTGCTCGAAGACATCGAAACCCGTTTGCTGACCGCCGACGTGGGCGTTGAAGCGACTTCGGTGATCATCCAGCGCCTGACCCAAAAGGTTGCCCGCAAAGAGCTGGCCGACGCCGACGCGCTGTACAAGTCCCTGCAGGCGGAACTGGCGGCGATGCTCAAGCCGGTCGAGCAACCCCTGAAAATCACCTCGCAGAACAAGCCGTTCGTGATCCTGGTTGTTGGCGTCAACGGCGCCGGCAAGACCACCACCATCGGCAAGCTGGCGAAGAAACTGCAACTCGAAGGCAAGAAAGTCATGCTGGCGGCGGGCGACACCTTCCGCGCTGCGGCGGTCGAGCAATTGCAGGTCTGGGGCGAGCGCAACAAGATTCCAGTGATCGCCCAGCACACCGGCGCCGACTCGGCTTCGGTGATCTTCGACGCCGTGCAAGCCGCCAAGGCCCGTGGCATTGACGTGTTGATCGCCGACACCGCCGGTCGCCTGCACACCAAAGACAATTTGATGGAAGAGTTGAAGAAGGTTCGCCGGGTCATCGGCAAGCTCGACGCCGACGCGCCGCACGAAGTGCTGCTGGTGCTCGACGCCGGCACCGGGCAGAACGCGATCAACCAGGCCAAGCAATTCAACCAGACCGTCGAACTGACCGGCCTGGCGCTTACCAAGCTCGACGGCACCGCCAAGGGCGGGGTGATTTTCGCCCTGGCCAAGCAGTTCGGCCTGCCGATTCGCTACATCGGCGTCGGTGAAGGCATCGATGACTTGCGTACCTTTGAAGCAGAACCCTTTGTCCAGGCACTGTTTGCCGAGCGGGAGCGTTCATGATTCGTTTCGAACAGGTCGGTAAACGCTATCCGAACGGGCACGTCGGCTTGCATGAGCTGAGCTTTCGAGTCCGTCGGGGCGAATTCTTGTTTGTAACCGGCCATTCCGGCGCCGGTAAAAGCACCTTGTTGCGCCTGCTGCTGGCCATGGAGCGTCCGACCACCGGCAAATTGCTGCTGGCCGGTCAGGACCTCGCCACCATCAGCAACGCGCAGATTCCTTACCTGCGTCGGCAGATCGGCGTGGTGTTCCAGAACCACCAGTTGCTGTTCGATCGCACGGTGTTCAACAACGTGGCCCTGCCGTTGCAGATTCTTGGTTTGTCCAAGGCCGAAATCGCCAAGCGTGTGGATTCGGCACTGGAACGCGTGGCGCTGTCGGACAAGACCGATCTGTACCCCGGCGACCTGTCCACCGGCCAGCAACAGCGCGTCGGTATCGCCCGCGCCATCGTTCACCGCCCGGCCTTGCTGCTGGCGGATGAGCCGACCGGTAACCTCGACCCGCGCCTGGCGGCCGAGATCATGGGCGTGTTCGAAGACATCAACCGTCTGGGCACCAGCGTGCTGATCGCCAGTCACGACCTGGCCCTGATCGCGCGTATGCGTCACCGCATGCTGACTCTGCAACGCGGCCGATTGATCGGTGATGGGGAGGCTGGGGAATGAGTGCAACACGCAGCCCTAAAGTCTCCGAACGCGTGGCGCCGAAAGCCGCCGATCCGCAACCGCAGAAGAAAAAACACGACGATGACGACGGTCCGGACTTCGCCACGCTGTTCCGCGCCTGGATAGAAAGCCATCGCGCCAGTCTGCTGGACAGTCTGCGGCGCCTGGGCAAGCATCCTATCGGCAGTTTCTTCACCTGCATGGTGATGGCGGTTGCCCTGAGCTTGCCGATGGGTCTGTCACTTTTGCTAAGTAACGTCGAGCGGCTCGGCGGTTCCTGGCAGCGCGCGGCGCAGATTTCCCTGTACCTGCAACTTGAGGTCAGCCCGGCTGAAGGCGAATCGTTGCGCGATCAGATCAAAGGCATTCGAGGTGTAGCTGATGCCGAATATGTCGGTCGTGATCAGGCGCTGGAAGAGTTTCAGCAGCAGTCCGGCCTGGGCGAAGCGTTGAAGGAACTGCCGGAAAACCCGCTGCCAGGCGTGGTGCTGGTGACCCCGAACGAAGTCGACAAGCCCGCGCTTGAAGCATTACGACAAAAACTTTCCGAGCTGCCGAAGGTACAACAGGCGCAACTTGATCTAGTCTGGGTCGAGCGTCTGGCAGCCATCCTCAAGCTGGGTGACCGTTTTGTCTTCGGTCTGACCGTGCTTCTGATTTCTGCATTACTTTTGGTGATAGGCAATACCATTCGTCTTCATATTGAAAACCGCCGCACAGAGATAGAAGTGATTAAACTCGTCGGCGGCACTGACAGCTATGTGCGCAGGCCCTTTCTATATATGGGCGCGTTGTATGGCTTCGGTGCGGGGATACTTTCCTGGGGCGTATTGGCGTTTGGCCTGAACTGGCTGAACGAGGCAGTGGTTGGACTGGCCGGTTTGTATGGCAGTAATTTTGCGCTGGCCGGAGTGCCAGTTGCCGACGGTCTGTCTCTCTTGCTTGGCGCGGTGCTGTTAGGGTATATCGGTGCATGGATTGCAGTCGCACGCCACCTGAGGGAGCTTGCGCCTAAGTAGTATCATTTTGCTCGTATTGACCTTTCAGCGTTTATGGGAACTTGTCTTTTGGTTTCCGGTCAATTTTCGCAGTGCTGAACTGCACGAGTTTGTAAGACGGAGGTTTTTTCGTATGACCAATTCTTTGCAACCTGCATATGCTCTGGTCCCGGGTGCGAACCTGGAGGCCTACGTGCACACCGTGAACAGCATTCCATTGCTGACGCCGGAGCAGGAGCGTGAACTGGCCGAGAGTCTCTACTATGAGCAGGATTTGGGGGCGGCTCGGCAGATGGTGCTCGCCCACCTGCGTTTTGTCGTACATATCGCCCGTAGCTATTCCGGCTACGGTCTGGCTCAGGCTGACCTGATCCAGGAAGGTAACGTCGGCCTGATGAAGGCCGTGAAGCGCTTCAACCCGGAAATGGGTGTGCGTCTGGTTTCGTTCGCTGTGCACTGGATCAAGGCGGAAATTCACGAGTTCATCCTGCGCAACTGGCGCATTGTGAAAGTCGCGACCACCAAGGCCCAGCGCAAGCTGTTCTTCAACCTGCGCAGCCAGAAGAAACGTCTGGCGTGGCTGAACAACGAGGAAGTCCATCGCGTGGCGGAAAGCCTCGGCGTAGAGCCGCGGGAAGTGCGCGAGATGGAAAGTCGACTGACTGGCCATGACATGGCCTTCGACCCGGCCGCAGAAGCGGACGACGACAGCGCTTTCCAGTCGCCGGCCAACTATCTGGAAGACCACCGGTACGACCCGGCCCGTCAACTGGAAGACGCCGACTGGAGCGACAACTCCAATCACAACCTGCACGAAGCGCTGGAAGTGCTGGACGACCGCAGCCGTGACATCCTTTATCAGCGCTGGTTGGCTGAAGAGAAAGCCACGCTGCACGACCTGGCGCAGAAGTACAACGTGTCGGCCGAGCGTATTCGTCAGCTCGAGAAGAGCGCGATGAACAAGCTCAAGTTGTCGATCGCCGCCTAAGCTGCGCGAAGGCAATAAAAAACGCCCCGATCATTGATCGGGGCGTTTTTGTTTGTGCTCACTATTCCCCTCCACACACCAAGCCACTGTGGGAGCGAGCCTGCTCGCGATTGCGGTGTATCAGCCAACATCAATGTTGAATGACAAACCGCAATCGCGAGCAGGCTCGCTCCCACAGTGGATCTTCATGGTTAAGGCGAGTGGTTATTGGGCCCAAGGCGCCCGGCGCGAATCGTTGAGCCCCAGCAGATAGCTGTCGCCACCCAGCTGGCTCATCTGCTGCCGAATCCACCCGGCGCGACGTGCGACGTAATTCGTCGGGTGACTCGCGCTCCACACCCGTGGGTTAGGCAATACAGCCGCCAGATAACTGGCCTGCTGCCGGGACAGCGACTTGGCGCTCACGCCAAAGTGATGCCGAGCCGCCGCTTCCGCGCCAAACACCCCGTCATCCCACTCGACGCTGTTCAGGTACACCTCAAGAATCCGCTGCTTGGGCCAGAACACTTCGATCAGCCCGGTAAACCAGGCTTCCAGACCTTTGCGCAGCCAACTACGGCCGGACCACAAAAACAGGTTTTTCGACACTTGCTGGCTCAAGGTGCTGGCGCCGCGAACCGAACCCCCCAGCTCGTTGTGCGCCAGGGCTGCGCGGATCGCGCCGAGGTCAAAACCCCAGTGCTCCGGGAATTTCTGATCTTCACCGGCAATCACCGCGACTTTAAGGTCGTCGGAGATTTCATCCCAGGGTTTCCAGGTGCGTTGCAGGTCGATGGGCTCGCCGTCGAACCAGGATTCGATCTTGCGCTCGACCATCAGCGTCGTGCCCGGTGGCGGTACCACGCGGAAAATCAGCACCAGCAATACGCTGCCGCCCGCGAACCAGAGCACGGCCTTTGTAAATCGTCGTAAAAATAAACGCAGCATAGAGATGGCTTGGCCGAACCCATTGAGCGGGCCATTATACAGACCCTGTTGATCGAGTCTGACTGGAGTTCTTCATGCTGCGTGGCTTTCTGATGCTGGCCGCTTTCTTCGGCTTCACCGGCGTTGCCCTTGGCGCATTCGCCGCCCACGGCTTGAAAAGCCGCCTGACGCCTGAATACCTGACGATTTTCCACACTGGCGTCACCTACCAATTGGTGCACACCTTGGCATTGCTGGGTGTGGCGCTGCTTGCCACGCAGATTCCGGGTCGTTTGATCACGTGGGCCGGCGCCTCCTTTGCCATTGGCATCCTGCTGTTTTCCGGCAGTTTGTACCTGTTGACCCTGACCGGTATCAGCAAGCTCGGAATCATTACCCCCTTCGGCGGCCTGGCATTCCTGATCGGTTGGCTCTGTCTGGGCCTTGCCGCCTGGCGGTTGTAGGAGCGAGGCTTGCCCGCGAAGGCGTACTGTCAGTCAAAGAAGATGGTGGCTGAGACGACGTCTTCGCGGGCAAGCCTCGCTCCTACAAGGCCCACGACATGACGAATGGCTTGGGTCGCCAAGACTGATCGGGCTAGAATGCCAGCCCCTAAAAATGATGGCGGCATCCGGCATGCGCATTCAGTTGAACGGCGAATCCCTTGAACTGCCCGACGGTGAAACCGTTGCGGCCCTGCTGACCCGTCTGGAATTGACCGGACGCCGGGTAGCGGTCGAACTCAATCTGGATATCGTCCCGCGCAGCCAGCATGCGGACACCACATTGAACGACGGCGATTCCGTCGAAGTGGTACACGCCATCGGCGGCGGCTAGTCGCCCGGCCCGCAAGGGCACAGAATTCTGCAAGAACCTCACCCCTACAGAGGATTTCCCATGAGCATCGTTCGTAGCGACAAGCCCTTCGTCCTGGCCGGTCGTACTTACCAGTCGCGTTTGCTGGTAGGCACCGGCAAGTACCGCGACATGGAAGAAACCCGCCTGGCCATCGAGGCCTCGGGTGCCGAGATCGTCACCTTCGCCGTGCGCCGCACCAACCTCGGCCAGACCCCGGGCGAACCGAACCTGCTCGAAGTCCTGTCGCCGGATCGCTACACCTTCCTGCCTAACACCGCCGGTTGTTTCGACGCTACCGAGGCTGTGCGCACTTGCCGCCTGGCCCGTGAGCTGCTCGGTGGCCACAACCTGGTGAAGCTGGAAGTGCTGGCGGACCAGAAAACCCTGTTCCCCAACGTGATCGAAACCCTCAAGGCCGCCGAAGTGCTGGTCAAGGAAGGCTTCGACGTGATGGTCTACACCAGCGATGACCCGATCATTGCCCGTCAACTGGCGGAAATCGGCTGCATCGCGGTCATGCCGCTGGCCGGTCTGATCGGCACGGGCCT
Organism: Pseudomonas sp. PDM02; assembly: GCF_014852285.1. Lineage (NCBI taxonomy): Bacteria > Pseudomonadati > Pseudomonadota > Gammaproteobacteria > Pseudomonadales > Pseudomonadaceae > Pseudomonas > Pseudomonas sp. PDM02. Next base: position 173,951 of record NZ_JACVBL010000005.1, read on the forward strand.
GGGGATCTGCAACCCGTACAACCTGCAGATCATCCTCGAAGAGGCCAAGATTCCCGTGCTGGTGGATGCCGGTGTCGGTACCGCTTCCGACGCCACCATCGCCATGGAGCTGGGTTGCGAGGCGGTGCTGATGAACTCGGCCATCGCCCATGCCCAGCAGCCGATTATGATGGCTGAAGCCATGAAACACGCCATCGTTGCAGGCCGCCTGGCCTACCTCGCCGGCCGCATGCCGAAAAAACTCTATGCCAGCGCCTCTTCGCCGCTGGATGGTCTGATCAAGTAAGAGCCATTGATGACTGAATCAAACGACACGCCAATCCAGACGGAAGAAGGCGACGAGCGCCAACACCGCCGCATCAAGAGTTTCGTGATGCGCGCCGGGCGCATGACCGAAGGCCAGCAAAAAGGTCTGGAACAGGGCACGCCGCTGTTCGTGCTGCCATTGGCCGACGCGCCGGTGGACTTCGACCAGGTATTCGGTCGCTCGGCACCGCGTTCGCTGGAAATCGGTTTCGGCATGGGCCATTCGCTGCTGGAAATGGCCGCTGCTTCGCCGGAACAGGATTTCATTGGCGTGGAAGTGCACCGTCCGGGTGTGGGCGCGCTGCTCAATGGCGTGCTGACTCAGGGCCTGACCAACCTGCGTGTCTACGATTGCGACGCGATCGAAGTGCTCAACCGTTGCGTGGCCGACAACAGCCTAGATCGCCTGATGCTGTTTTTCCCGGACCCATGGCACAAGAGCCGCCACCACAAGCGTCGTATCGTTCAGGCGTCGTTCGCTGAATTGGTGCGCAGCAAGTTGAAGGTCGGCGGTATTCTGCACATGGCCACCGACTGGGAACCGTACGCCGAGTACATGCTGGAAGTGATGAACGTTGCGCCGGGTTACCGCAACCTGGCCGAAGACGGCAAGTGCGTACCGCGTCCGGCCGAGCGCCCGATCACCAAGTTCGAACGCCGTGGCGAACGTCTTGGGCATGGCGTGTGGGACCTGAAGTTCGAAAAGCAGTCCTAAGCCCTACGCAATAAACCTGTAGGAGCCAGCAAGCCGGCTCCTACAGGTTTTTTTGTGTTCGGAAATCAGCGGCGGTCGGCGACTACGCCGATGAGCACCAGGACCACCAACAACACCGGCGCCAGGCTGTAGTTGTTGAACTGGCTCAAACCACGAACGATCCACGGTGTGGCGTAGATCAGCGCGGCACCGCTGCCGATCATGCACACCAGCGCGAGCAACGGGACGCGCAAAGCGCCGGCGATGCTACCCAGGCGTTGATCGATCCAGGCTTTGATGTCCGCGCCGAACAGCACCAGCAAACAGCCCACCAGCGCCAGAGAGATTTCCGACAGGTTACTGCGGCTCCAGCGGGAGACGGTGGCGAGCAGGTCGAGTATCAAATCCATTCGTTTTCCCTTACGGCTGAAATCAGCTCAGAAATGTTTGCAGCAAGTCATTGAGGAACAATTGCCCGCGCTCGGTGGCCGCCAGGCGTGACGGTTCGACCTGCAACAGGCCGCTTTGTTCGGCTTCGCGGCGGCCTTCGGCGAGGCTTTCCAGGCTCAGCCCGGTGCGCTCCGGATACAGCCGCGATTCCACGCCATCAGTCAGGCGCAAAGCGTTCATCAGGAAATCGAACGGCAGTTCATCGTTGGTCAGCGCTTTCTCGCCAGCCTTGAAGCTTTTCGCCGGGTTCAGGTAATCCTTCGGCAGGCGCGTCTTCCAGGTGCGTACGATGCGCCCGTCCGGATGACTGAGCTTGCCGTGGGCGCCGGCACCGATGCCGATGAAGTCGCCGAAGCTCCAGTAATTGAGGTTATGCCGCGCCGGACGACCGGGCAGGGCATACGCCGAGACTTCGTATTGTGCGTAACCGTGCTCGGCGAGCAGCGCCTGGCCGGCCTCTTGAATGTCCCACAGCGTGTCGTCTTCCGGCAGCAGAGGCGGCTGGTTCCAGAACACCGTGTTCGGCTCCAGCGTCAGCTGATACCAGGACAAGTGGGTCGGCTTCAGGGCGATGGCCTGGCGCAGATCGCTCAAGGCGTCGTCCAGCGACTGATCGGGCAAACCGTGCATCAAGTCCAGGTTGAAGTTATCGAACCCGGCCTGGCGCGCCATGCCGGCGGCACGCACCGCTTCATCGCCGTTGTGAATCCGCCCCAGAGCCTTGAGTTTCTCTTCCTGAAAGCTCTGGATGCCGATCGATAGCCGATTGATGCCCAGCGCGCGGTAGGCGACGAACTTCTCTTGCTCGAACGTGCCTGGATTGGCCTCCAGGGTGATTTCAATGTCACTGGCAAACGGAATCCGTTGCTCGACGCCTTTGAGCAAACGGCCCAAGGCTTCGGCGCTGAACAGGCTCGGCGTGCCACCACCAAAGAAGATCGAACTCAACTCGCGGCCGTAGACCGCGTGCAGATCCTGATCGAGGTCCGCCAGCAAGGCGTCGACGTACTCTTCTTCCGGCAGCACCGGGCTTGCGGTGTGGGAGTTGAAGTCGCAATAAGGGCATTTGCGCACACACCACGGGATGTGGATGTACAGCGCCAAGGGCGGCAGCACGGGGAGCGCAGCCCGAGGCGATTGTGCGCCGCCGCCGAAGATCAGCGGTGACGCGGATGATTCACGGGTCATTTCAAGCCCAGACGCTGGCGCAGCAGATCCATTGCACGGGCGCGGTGGCTGATGAGGTTCTTGTCGCTCGGGCTCAGCTCGGCGCTGGAGCAATCGCGCTCTGGCACCCAGAACAGCGGATCGTAACCGAAACCGTGTTCGCCACTGGCTTGGGTCAGGATGCGCCCATGCCACAGCCCTTCGCAGAGGATCGGCAGCGGATCATCAGCGTGACGCACCAGCGCCAGCACGCAGACGAACTGCGCGCCGCGTTCTGCTTGCGGCACGTCTTTCAAGGCGTCGAGCAGTTTGGCGTTGTTCGCCGCATCGCCTTTGCCGTCAGCGTAACGAGCCGAGTAGATACCCGGCGCGCCGCCAAGGAAATCCACCGCCAGCCCGGAATCGTCGGCCAGCGCCGGCAGGCCGGAAATGCGCGCGGCATTGCGGGCCTTGAGAATGGCGTTCTCGACGAACGACAGACCGGTTTCTTCAGGCTCGACGCTGCTGAACTCGCCGATCGAGCGCAGATGCACCGAGTCGCCGAGCATGGCCTGGAGTTCCTTGAGTTTGCCGGCGTTGTGGCTGGCCAGTACGAGTTGCGTGAAATTCATCATTGGCCGGGGAAAAGCTCTTGTTGGAAACTGATGGTGTTGGTTTTGTCGCCGGTCTGCACTTTGATATCGAAGGTGCGGACTTCCTGCTGCTCCACAGGGTATTGCGCAATGTAGTAGATCGCGCCTTGTTCGGTGATCTGCTTGAATTTCAACGGCACACTTTGGCTGGTGAGGTCTTTGACCGTGCCGCTGACGTTAGAGACCAGCGGTTTGCCATCCTTGATCACCGAGACGTTGATCACGCCCTGGTTCTTGCTGCGGATCAGCTCGGCCGATTTGGCGATGTCCGGTGTCAGGAACGTGGAGTTGAAGGTGTTGTAATGCACCGTCACGTCACCGAAGGTTTCCTTGCGCTCGCCCTTGATGACGTCGGCGGCCATGGCGGTAACGCTCAGGCAGGCAGTGAGTAGAAATAACGCTAGACGACCCATGATCGTTCTCCTTGAAATAGGGTGGTTCAGACCGCGACCTTGTGATCCTGCAGTCCTGGACTGCTGACGCGGTAAATACCGATCTCACCTAACAGATTAGGCCATAGCTTACTGGCCCACCCGTGCCGATGCTGTTGATCCACGGCAAGCCGATCAATGACCTTGGCTTCACGTTCGCGGCAAAGTGCTTCAAAGTCTTCGAAAGTGCAAAAGTGGATGTTCGGCGTGTTGTACCAGGTGTACGGCAGAAACTCGGACACCGGCATCCGGCCCTTGCTCGCCAGGTACCAGCGGCAGCGCCAGTGACCGAAGTTGGGGAAGGTGATGATGCATTGGCGACCGACCCGCAGCATTTCGTCGAGGATCTTGTCCGGGTAGTGCACGGCTTGCAGCGCCTGGGTCATGACCACGACGTCGAAACTGTTGCTGGCAAAGTTGCCCAGGCCCTTGTCCAGGTCCTGCTCGATCACGTTGATGCCCTTGGCCACGCACTCGGCGATGTTGTCCGGGTCGTTTTCCAGGCCGTAGCCGGTGACTTGCTTGTTGTCGCGCAGCCACGTCAGCAGCTCGCCGTCACCGCAACCGAGGTCGAGCACGCGGCTGCCGGCGGGGATCCATTCCTGGATGATTTCCAGATCAGCTCTCATGGCTTTCTCACAACGTAATGCGGTTCATGTAATTGCTGAACGCCTGCAAGTAACGCGGGATCGGAATCAGGAAGGCGTCGTGGCCTTGCGGAGCGTCGATCTCGAGGTAGCAGACGTCTTTCTTGGCTGCCATCAGCGCGTCCACCAGTTCCCGCGAGCGGGCCGGGGAGAAGCGCCAGTCGGTGGTGAAGGACATCACGCAGAACTTGGCCGAAGCGCCGGCGAAGGTTTTCGCCAGGTCATCGTCGAAGTTTGCCGCCGGGTCGAAGTAGTCCAGCGCCTTGGTCATCAGCAGGTAGGTGTTGGCATCGAAACGCCCGGAGAACTCTTCGCCCTGATAACGCAGGTAGCTTTCAACCTGGAACTCGACGCTGTGGAAGTCGTAGTTGAGCTTTTCGCTCTTCAGGCCGCGGCCGAATTTTTCGCCCATCGAGTCATCGGACAGATAAGTGATGTGCCCGACCATCCGCGCCAGCATCAAGCCGCGCTTGGGGATCACGCCCGCTTCCTGGAACGAACCGCCGTGGAATTCGGGGTCGGTGAGGATTGCCTGGCGTGCGACTTCGTTGAAGGCGATGTTCTGTGCCGACAGCTTCGGTGCCGAGGCAATGGCCAGGCAGTGACGAATGCGATCGGGGTAGGTGATGCTCCATTGCATCGCCTGCATGCCGCCGAGGCTGCCACCAATCACGGCGGCCCATTGGCTGATGCCGATCCGGTCGGCCAGGCGCGCCTGGCTGTGCACCCAGTCTTCCACGGTCAGCACCGGGAAGTCGGCGCCGAACGGCTTGCCGGTTTCCGGGTTGACGCTGCTCGGGCCCGTGGAGCCGTTGCAACCGCCGAGGTTGTTGAGGCTGACCACGAAGAACTTGTTGGTGTCGATCGGCTTGCCGGGGCCGATGCAGCTGTCCCACCAACCGGGTTTGCGGTCGTCGGGGCTGTGGAAGCCGGCGGCGTGATGGTGCCCGGACAAGGCGTGACAGATCAGCACGGCGTTGCTCGCCGTGGCGTTCAGCGTGCCGTAGGTTTCGTAAATCAGGTCATACGCTGGGAGTGAACGGCCACAGGCCAGGGCCAGGGGTTCACTGAAGTGCGCCACTTGCGGCGTCACCAGACCAACAGAATCGGCGGGAAAGGCAGTTGGCATCGACCCTGCTCTCGTTGAAATGAGGCGTAAGTCTAAAGACCGGTGGGGTTAGCGGCAAGCAAAGGCCGGGCCTGATTTCATTCAGTTGAATCGAGGCGCTACATTCGCGGGCAAGCCTCGCTCCTACAGGTAATGTGTCGTTCGCCAATATCGCGATCGACTCTAAATCTGTAGGAGCGAGGCTTGCCCGCGAAGAACGATGACGCGGTATCAGATCAAGCCAAGCAGCCCCTGCGGCATCAGGGCAAAGTACGCCAGCCGCGGAATCAGCCAGCTTTGCAGCAACTGGATCACGATAAACGCAAAGATCGGCGAGATATCGAGGCCGCCCAGGTTTGGAATGATCCGGCGGAACGGGGCCAGTACCGGTTCAGTAATCTGCGCGACCAGCTCGGCGCCCGGATTGTGGCTACCCGGCGCGACCCAGGACAGAATCACGCTGATGATCATCGCCCAGAAAATAATATTCAAAAACAGCGAGAACAGCGCAATCAGCGCCCACGGCACCAGCAGCACCCAGTCGACCATGAAGCCTTTGAGCGACACGATGACCGCGATCAGCAGCATCTGCACGATCAGCGCCAGCACCAGCGAGGACATGTCCAGCCCGAACATGCTCGGGATGACCCGGCGCAGCGGCTTGAGCAGCGGCTGGGTGGCCTTGACGATGAACTGGCAGAGCGGGTTGTAGAAGTTCGCCCGGACCAGTTGCAGGATGAAGCGCAACAGCACAATCAGCAGATACAGGCTGCCCAGGGTCTTGATGATGAAAATGGCAGCGTCGTTGAGTCCTAGCATCATTTATTCCTTTGTAAGGGCTGATTAGCGACCGAGCTGCTCAGCCATCTCGGCCGAGCGGTGCGCAGCGGCGCCGAGTGCTTTTTCTACCAGCGCTTCGAAGCCGCCAGCCTGGAACGATTTGATTGCAGCTTCTGTGGTGCCCGCCGGCGATGTCACGCGGCGACGCAGTTCAGCCGCGTCGACATCGCTGGCAACCGCCATGTGTGCGGCGCCCAAGGCAGTTTGCAGGGTCAGTTGGGCAGCGATGTCCGCCGGCAGGCCGAGCTTCACGCCGGCGGCGGTCATGGCTTCGATCAACAGGAAGAAATACGCCGGGCCCGAGCCGGAGACGGCGGTGACGGCGTCCAGTTGCTGCTCTTCATTCAGCCACAAGGCGATGCCCACGGCCGACAGCAGTTCTTGCGCCTGTTGGCGCTGTTTTGCGGTGACTTCGGCGGTGGCGAACAAACCGCTCACACCCTGACGCAGCAGCGCCGGGGTATTGGGCATGCAGCGCACGATCGGTTGCGCGCCGAGCCAATTGTTCATGCTGGCGCAGGTGATGCCGGCGGCGATGGATACCACCAGTTGATCCGGTTTCAAGCTCGGGCGAATCGCTTCGCACACGGCTTTCATCGCTTGCGGTTTGACCGCCAGAACGACCACATCGGCGCCTTGAATGGCCTCGGCGTTGTCAGCGAATACTACGATGCCGTGCTCGGCGTTCACTTTGGCACGGGTTTCAGCGCCCGGATCGCTGGCGCGGATCTGCGCGGCGTCCAGACCTTTGGCGCGCAGGCCGCCGATCAGGCTGGCTGCCATGTTGCCGGCACCGATAAAGGCAATACGAGTCTTGCTCATGTCAGGTCCTTATAAATAGAAGAGTCGGCCATGGGTTCAAGGCTGACCGTAGTCGCGGGCGCCAAACAGGGCCGTACCGATGCGGACCCAAGTGGCGCCTTGGGCGATGGCCGACTCAAGGTCGTGGCTCATGCCCATGGAAAGTGTGTCGAGCGGCAGGTTCAGGCTGGCTTGCAGGCTTTGCACGGCAGCAAAAGCGGCGTCCTGGGCGGCGCGATCTTCCGTCGGCTCGGGAATCGCCATCAGCCCGCGCAGCTTGATGCGCGGCAGTTCGCTGATGGCGTTGGCCAAGGCCGGCAGGTCGGCCGGGGTGCAGCCGGATTTGCTGGCCTCACCGCTGACGTTAACCTGGATGCAGATGTTCAGTGGCGGCAGATCGGCAGGACGTTGTTCGGACAGGCGTTGTGCGATTTTCAAGCGATCCACGGAATGCACCCAAGCGAAGTGCTCGGCGATAGCGCGAGTCTTATTCGATTGAATGGGGCCGATGAAGTGCCAGATCAAGGGCAGGTCGGCCAATTCGAGCTGTTTGCCCAGGGCTTCCTGCAGGTAGTTCTCGCCAAAGTCGCGCAGGCCGGCGGCATGCGCTTCGCGCAGGGCCTCGGCGGGCTTGGTCTTGCTCACGGCCAGGAGGTGAACGCTGTGTTCGTCACGGTGGGCGGCGAGGGCTGCAGCCCGGATGCGTGAACTAACCAGGGCTATGTTGTCTGCTATCGTGGACATTCGATCCTGCCTGAAAAGTGCCTGCACTCGATCATGCGGCGTTAAAACTCGACTCAGAATGCTCATTGACTGACGTCAACTCCGCTTCTTCGCCGACTTTTGCCTTGCCTGATCATCGCTCGGCGACTTTTCAGACTAGGATCAAGACGCCAGCGGGTCTGAGGTTGGCGGCATTCTACTGGAATTGAGGAGTGCTATGGATATCACTGAACTGCTGGCGTTCAGCGCCAAACAAGGAGCGTCCGACTTGCACCTGTCGGCAGGCCTGCCACCGATGATTCGCGTCGACGGCGATGTGCGGCGCATCAATCTGCCAGCCCTGGATCACAAGGAAGTTCAGGAGCTGGTCTACGACATCATGAACGACACCCAGCGTGTGGATTTCGAGAAACACCTGGAAACCGACTTTTCCTTTGAGGTGCCCGGCGTTGCGCGTTTCCGGGTCAATGCGTTCAACCAGAGCCGTGGCGCCGGCGCGGTGTTCCGGACCATTCCGTCGAAGGTCCTGAGCATGGACGACCTCGGGATGGGGGAAGTGTTTCGCAAGATTACCGACTCCCCCCGTGGCCTGGTGCTGGTCACCGGCCCGACCGGTTCCGGCAAGTCCACCACCCTGGCGGCGATGATCGACTACCTGAACAACCATCGTCATCACCACATCCTGACCATTGAAGACCCGATCGAATTCGTCCACGAATCACGCAAATGCCTGATCAATCAGCGCGAAGTCCATCGCGATACCCGCAGCTTCGCTACAGCCTTGCGCTCGGCGTTGCGGGAAGACCCGGATGTGATTCTGGTGGGCGAGATGCGTGATCTGGAGACTATTCGCTTGGCGCTGACGGCTGCCGAGACTGGCCATCTGGTGTTTGGCACGTTGCACACCACGTCGGCGGCGAAAACCATCGACCGGATCGTGGATGTGTTTCCGGGGGATGAGAAGTCGATGGTGCGTTCGATGCTGTCCGAGTCGCTGCTGGCGGTGGTGTCGCAGACGCTGGTGAAGAAAATCGGCGGCGGGAGGATCGCGGCGCACGAAATCATGCTGGGAACGTCGGCGATCCGTAACCTGATCCGCGAGGACAAGGTGGCGCAGATGTACTCGTCGATTCAGACCGGCGGGAATCTGGGGATGCAGACGCTGGATATGTGCTTGAAGGAGTTGGTGACCAAGGGCTTGATCAGCCGCGAGCATGCGCGGGATAAGGCGCGGTCGCCGGATAATTTCTGAGGGGGATTTGTAGTGTTCTCTCTGGCCCTTTCGCGAGCAAGCCCGCTCCCACATTGAAATGCGTTCCAATGTGGGAGCGGGCTTGCTCGCGAAGGGGCCGGCAGGTTCAAATCAAAATCCCGGGTTGGGCCCGGGATTTGGAATCAGCGCTGAACAACCTGCAGCGTGTTCTTCTCTTTAGGCAGAACCCGCTTGGCAACCACGTAGTGGCTTTCCCAGTACGGTTTCTTCAAGGTGTCGATGGTCACCGACTTGCCACGGCGTGGTGCGTGGATGAAGCGGTCGTTGCCCAGGTAAATGGCAACGTGATTGACCCGACGGCTCTTGATGTTGAAGAAAATCAGGTCGCCCGGCTTCAGGTCGCCGCGTTCGACTTTCTCGCCATGACCGCTGGCCATGGCGTTCGAGGTGCGCGGCAGGTCAAACGTGGCGTCGTTGAACGCGTATTTCACCAGGCCGCTGCAATCGAACCCTTTACTTGGGCTGCTGCCGCCCCAACGGTAAGGTGTACCGAGGACGTTGACGGCACGGCTCAGCACATTGCTGCTTTCCTTGGTCGCCATCGGCGGGACAAGCTTGCTGTTGGCTTTGCTCAGCGAAGTCGGTTGCTTGGCAGTTTGTTTGTTTTTGCTCGAAGGAGCAGAAACATGGGATTTTGGGGTGTAACCATTAACGTTAGGAAGACGTTGCTCACGATTGGTGGCGTGGGCGGCCAGTGGCATCAAAAGGCAAATGGTTAGCCATGTCTTGAAAAATGGACGCATTAGGCAAGGCTCGTGTTGGTTAGCGCGAAACTTTATAACAGCTTTTTTTGTCATTCCGAGGCCGTTGGTCGATTCAACCTGGCGGTCAACGGAGCCCAATACGCGGCAAATAGACGCAATTGTCGGACAGAAGTCAGGTGCTATAAGGGTTTGACGGGAGACACGGTAGCATTTGCCATACGTCGGCCACCTGTAAAAAAGTCACAAAGAATTCAAGAATATTTATCTATCGTGTGATTCGAGGCCATTCATGAACACCTATCGACACCCCGTTCCACATCAAGATACCCACAGCAAAGTGATCGGTTACCTGCTGTGGATTTTCGGTTTTACCGGCGCTCACCGCTTTTATTACGGCAAACCGGTGACCGGGACGATCTGGTTTTTCACCCTGGGTTTACTGGGTATCGGCTGGCTGATCGACGTGTTCCTGATCCCGGCCATGGACCGTGAAGCGGACCTGCGTTTCACCGCCGGGCCTATCGAATACAACGTTGCGTGGATTCTGCTGACGTTTCTGGGAGTGTTCGGCGTGCACCGGATGTATCAGGGGAAGTGGATCAGCGGGTTGCTGTACCTGGTGACGGGCGGGTTGTTCTTTCTGGGGGTTTTGTATGACTTCTGGACGCTGAATGACCAGGTTTCCGTGCGTAACGCGCAGAATCGCGGCACTTTCCAGTAAGTCATCGCTAGCAGGCTAGCTCCCACACAGGATCTGTGAACGACACAAATCCCCTGTGGGAGCTAGCCCTGCTAGCGATTGGGACAACGCGGTCTTACGCCTGGTGGCTAATCCGTCCATCCACCAGCGTATAACGCACCACACCCGGCAAGCTATGCCCAATGAACGGGCAGTTCTCACCCTTGGACAGCCAGGTTTCACCAGCCACGGTCGAAGCCGCCGGATCGAACAGCACGATATCCGCCGCACCACCCACCGCCAGTTTCCCCGCCGGCAAGCGCAAGGCTTGCGCAGGCCCGGCACTCAGGCGTGCCAGCAACGTCGGCAGATCGAGCAAACCGTCTTCCACCAGCGTCATCGCCAGCGGCAGCAACAGTTCAACGCTGCTGATCCCCGGCTCAGTCGCACCAAACGGCGCCAGTTTGGCGTCCCGTTCATGTGGCTGGTGATGACTGGAAATCGCCGAAACCACGCCGGATTTCACCGCCTCACGCAAGCCATCGCGGTCAGCGCGGGTGCGCAGCGGTGGCTGGACGTGATAGAGGCTGCTGAAGTCGATCAGCGCTTCATCGGTCAGGATCAGCTGATACAGGGCGACATCCGCCGTCACCGGCAATCCGCGCGCCTGGGCCTGAGCAATCAGGGCCACGCCACGGGCGCTGGTCAACTGGCTGAAGTGCGCGCGCACGCCACTTTGCTCGACCAGCAGCAGATCACGGGCGAGCGCTACGGTTTCTGCGGTTTCCGGAATACCCGGCAAGCCGAGGAAGCTGGCGGTCGGACCTTCATGCGCCAAGCCACCTTCGGCCAGATCATGGTCCTGCGAGTTGAAAATCACCGTCAGGTCAAAGGTCGCCGCGTACTCCAGCGCCCGGCACAGGGTGCGGGTGTTGCGGAAGCTTTCCAGACCGTTGCCGAAGGCCACGCAACCGGCATCGCGCAAAGCCACGAGCTCGGCCAGTTGCTCGCCGTCCAGGCCTTTGCTCAGGGCGCCAATCGGGAACACCTTGGTGTTGCCGGCCTCGCGGGCGCGGTCGAGGATCAGCTCGGCCACGGCCGAGGTGTCCAGCACCGGTTTGGTCTTTGGCGGGCAGCACAGGCTGGTCACGCCACCGGCAGCGGCGGCGCGGGTTTCGCTGACGATCGAACCTTTGCGGCTGTAGCCTGGCTCGCGCAGGGCGACGTTCAGGTCAACCAGCCCCGGTGCGGCCACCAGGCCTTGGGCGTCGATGGTATCGACGGCAACAAAACCGGCGGGTGCGGCGCCAAGGGCGACGATCTTGCAGGCTTCGATGTGGATGTCAGTCACTTGATCCAGCCCGCTGACTGGATCGATCACGCGGGCGCCGAGAATGCTGAGCTTCACTGAACGTTCTCCTGCTCGAATTGGCGCTGGGCAGTCTGCCCGCTCATGGCCATGGACAGCACGGCCATACGAATCGCGATGCCGTAGGTTACCTGGTTGAGAATCACAGAATGCGGACCGTCGGCCACCGCCGACTCAATCTCAACCCCGCGGTTGATCGGCCCTGGGTGCATGACGATGCAGTCCGGTTTGGCCCCGGCCAGGCGCGCGGTGGTCAGGCCGAACAGGCGATAGAACTCGCCTTCGCTCGGCAGCAGGCCGCCGGTCATGCGTTCGCGTTGCAGGCGCAACATGATCACCACGTCAACGTCTTTCAGGCCTTCGGTCATGTCGGTGTAGACCTTCACGCCGTATTGCTCGATGCCGATCGGCAGCAGGGTTTTCGGCGCGATCACGCGGATGTCCGGGCAGCCGAGGGTTTTCAGCGCCAGCATGTTCGAGCGCGCCACCCGCGAGTGCAGGATGTCGCCGACGATGGCCACGGAAAGGTTTTCGAAGCTGCCCTTGTGCCGACGGATCGTCAGCATGTCGAGCATGCCCTGGGTCGGGTGCGCGTGACGGCCGTCGCCGCCGTTGATGATCGCCACTTGCGGGCACACGTGTTCGGCGATGAAGTGCGCGGCGCCGGAATCACCGTGGCGCACGACGAACATGTCGGCGGCCATGGCTTCCAGGTTGCGCAGGGTGTCGAGCAGGGTTTCGCCCTTGCTCGCCGACGATGTCGAGACGTTGAGGGTGATCACGTCCGCCGACAAGCGCTGGGCCGCCAGTTCGAAGGTGGTGCGGGTGCGGGTGGAGTTCTCGAAGAACACGTTGCACACGGTCTTGCCGCGCAGCAACGGGACTTTCTTCACTGCCCGGGCGCCGACTTCGAGGAACGAGTCGGCGGTGTCGAGGATTTCCGTCAGCAGCTCGCGGCGCAAACCGTCGAGCGAGAGGAAGTGGCGCAGCTGGCCCTGATCATTGAGCTGCAGCGGGCGCTTGGTTTCTAGAGGCGTCATCGCGAGGGGGACTCTCAATAGGGCGAATTAAAGGGCGAGGTCTTGCAGTTCGAGCTTGAGTTCCGGACCGGACAGCTTCACGCGCTCGTGGGCGGCCAGCGACAAAGTCGCGCCGACCACGTTCGGGCGGATCGGCAGTTCGCCGGCGTCCAGGTCCAGCAGGCACACCAGCGTCACGCTGGCCGGGCGGCCGTAGTCGAAGAGTTCGTTCATCGCGGCGCGGATGGTGCGGCCGCTCATGAGTACGTCGTCGATCAGCACCAGGTCCTGGCCTTCGATCTCGAACGGCAGCGCCGAAGGGCGCACCTGCGGGTGCAGGCCGTTCTGGCTGAAATCGTCACGGTAGAAAGACACGTCCAGTGTGCCGAGCGGCGCGTCGCTGCCCAGTTCTTCGAGCAACGCCTGGGCAACCCAGACGCCGCCGGTACGAATACCGATGTAGCGCGGTTCGCTGATGCCACGGTGTTCCAGATGTGCCTTGAGACGGATCGCCATCTGGCTGATCAGTTCGGCGGGATTGGGCAGGCTCATGGTTGCTCCTTCTTGGGCCCGGGCCGGGTGCTGCTGGCGGTGGCTCGGGTTGTCGCTATAGAGAGTCGCTTGTTACGGCTCTTCAGGATTCGAACAGTGCGCTGTTTTCATCGAGCCAGCCTTGCAGCAGCAGGGCGGCGGCGATGGCGTCGACCGGGTTGTCGCGGTAACTGCCCTTTTGCCCGCCGCGATCACGTCGTTCGCCCTTGGCTTCAAACGTGGTCAGGCGTTCATCGTGGGTATAGAAGGGCAGGTTGTAGCGGCCGTTGAGTCGGCGGGCGAACTTCTCGGCGCGCAGGCACATGTCGCTGGGCGTGCCGTCCATATTCAACGGCAGGCCGACCACCACGGCATCGGGTTTCCACTCTTTGATCAGCGCTTCGACCTGATTCCAGTCGGGCACGCCGTTTTGTGCCTTCAAGGTGCACAGCTCGCGGGCCTGGCCGGTAATCACCTGGCCGACCGCCACGCCGATCTGTTTGGTGCCGTAGTCGAAACCCAGAATCAGCCGCAGGGCCATCAGGCGTGTCCTGCCTGGCTGGTGAGCAGGCTGAGGTTGACGCCCAGGTGCTTGGCCGCTGCTTCGAGGCGCAGTTCGCTGCTGGTGTTGAACAGGATGTCGGCATCGAACGGGCAGGTCAGCCAGGCGTTCTGCGCCAGCTCGGCCTCAAGCTGCCCGGCTTCCCAGCCTGCGTAACCGAGGGCGATCAGGCTTTTTGCCGGGCCGACGCCATCGGCGATGGCGAACAATACGTCCTGGGAGGTGGACAACGACAGGTCGCCTTCCAGATCAACGGTCGCCTGAAATTGCTTGCCCGACGGGTGCAGGACAAAACCGCGATCGGTCTGCACCGGGCCGCCGATGAAGATCGGCACATGCTGGCAGAGCAGCGGCGGCTCGATATTGGGGCGCAATTGCTCGAGGATATCGGCCAGATTCAGGTCTTGCGGACGGTTGACCACCAGCCCCATGGCACCATTGGCCGTGTGCTCGACGATGTAGGTCAAGGTGTGGGCAAAGTTCGGGTCGGCCATGTGAGGCATGGCGATCAGGAAGTGATGCTTGAGGTAGCTTGGGCTGACGTTCTTCATGAGCGCTAGTGTGGCGTTGGAGGGGCGAACTGACAAGCTGGGGATGCACAGGAAATGCCTGCGTGGGTGTCTTTTTGATGTCTGTTTGCTTGAGGGCCTCTTCGCGGGCAAGCCTCGCTCCTACAGGTTTTGCATGTTCCGCAAACCTGTAGGAGCGAGGCTTGCCCGCGAAGGCGTCGGTCAAAACAACCGCAATCCTTCGGTCAGTTGCTGGAGAGGCGATCGCCGCGCGCAAATTTCCAGGTGCGGATGATTTCCAGTCGGTCGATGTCCGACAAATCCCCGGTAAACGGCGAAAACGGCGCAGCCAGCCGCACAATTCGCTGTGCCGCCTGATCCAGCAGCGGTTGCCCGGATGACTCCAGTACCAATACTTCAAAAAGCGAGCCGTCGCGGTTGATCGAGACCATCAAGCGCAAATTGCCGTAAATCTGTTTGCGCCGCGCTTCATCCGGATAATTGAGGTTGCCGATGCGCTCGACCTTTTTGCGCCATTCATCCTTGTACCAGGCGCCTTTGTCGCGCATGGTCGAGGCCGCGCTCAGGCGGTGGATGCGTGGGCGCTTGGCGTACAGCTGTTGTTCGTTGGCCAGTTCCGCTTCGAGGCTGGCGATGTCGCTGGACAGCTGTTCACTGTCGAACGTCGGCGCGGCGATGGCGGGTTTGGTGGCAGGTTTGGGTTCTTCAGTCTTGGCCGCAGCTTTCTTCGGCTTCGGTGCGACGGTGGTCACGGCAGCCTTGGGCGCTGCTTCCTGGACTTCAGGCTTGGCGGCCGGCGGTGGCGTGACTTTTTGCACCTTGTTGTCCTGGAACGGCGCGACCTCGGTGGTCTTGGGAATCGCCTTTTTATCCAGGGTGCCGCTGCCTTCCTGATTTTCCTGCGCGAGGAAGTCGGCCTTCGCCGGTTTCTTTTCGCTCTTGAAGGTGGCGAGGGTGATTTCCAGGGTTTTGCTGATTTGTTTGGGTTCGACCATCGTAAAGCCGACGCCCAACAGCAAGGCCAGGTGAATCAACGCCGCGAGAAACAGGGTAAATCCGAGGCGATCAGCCGGGCGCACGCCACGATGGGCGAGTTCAGCGGGCAGATCGGACGGAAGTGTCATGACAAGAAAACCAACATCGCGTTTTTCAGAGGCCGCGCATGATAGCGCAATGTTGGTTTCATCTTGGGTGTTCTATATCAACGGGCCTTGAGCTTCTGATCGATGGCATCCATCAACAGGCCGCCGATGTCGGTGCCGAACGCGTTATCAATCTCGCGAATGCAGGTCGGGCTGGTGACGTTGATTTCCGTCAGGTGCTCGCCGATCACGTCGAGACCCACGAACAGCAGGCCTTTCTCGCGCAGGGTCGGGCCGACCTGGGCAGCGATCCAGCGATCCTTGTCGCTCAACGGACGGGCTTCGCCACGACCACCGGCGGCGAGGTTGCCGCGGGTTTCGCCGGCCGCCGGAATCCGCGCCAGGCAATAATCCACCGGCTCGCCGTCGATCATCAGGATGCGTTTGTCGCCATCCTTGATCGCCGGCAGGTACGCCTGGCCCATGATCTGCTGGGTGCCCAGCGCGGTCAGGGTTTCCAGGATCACCGACAGGTTCGGGTCACCTGCGCGATGACGGAAGATCGAGGTGCCGCCCATGCCGTCCAGCGGCTTGAGGATCACATCGCCATGTTTGGCGGCGAATTCACGCAGCACGTCGGCGCGGCGGCTGACCACGGTCGGCGGCGTGCACTGCGGGAACAGGGTGGCGAACAGTTTTTCATTGCAGTCACGCAGGCTCTGCGGCTTGTTGACCACCAGCACGCCCGCGCGCTCGGCTTGCTCGAGCAGGTAAGTGGAGTAGACGAACTCCATGTCGAACGGCGGATCCTTGCGCATCAGGATCACGTCCAGATCGCTCAGCAGCGCGTCGGTCTCGTCTTCCAGCTCGAACCATTTTTCCGGGTTGGCGAAAACTTTCAGCGGCCGCATCCGCGCCCGGGCTTCACCTTCGCCTTGATACAAGTCGCGCTGTTCCATATAGAACAGTTCCCAGCCACGCTTCTGTGCGGCCAGCAGCATGGCCAGCGAGCTATCCTTTTTATAGGAGATGCTGGCAATGGGATCCATGACAATCCCGACGCGAACGCTCATGGGTTTTTCCTCTGAAGTGGGGGAGGCCTATGTAAGTCCCCTGTAGGAGCGAGCCTGCTCGCGATGGACTTCAGGACACCGCGCTTATCCTGTTGGCACGCGTCATCGTTGACGACCATCGCGAGCAGGCTCGCTCCCACAAAAGATCAATCCAAAGGACCGTATAAAAGTGGCGTCAGAGTGGCGCTGAGTGTGTTCCCGGTCAAGGAAAAACCACTTCAAAGGACGCCCGATAGATTGCATTTGGAGACTGTGCTAAAAAGGCTGCCATGTCGTGCTGGCCCTTGAGTATCAAGGGTTTCAAGCCGCCGGTAACCGGAAAACGGACAATTTGATTCGCAAAGGCGACGGTAGAGCATTTATGGGCCAGCATTCCAGCGCCTTGAAGGTCATGGTGATCGACGATTCGAAGACGATTCGTCGCACCGCCGAAACGCTGTTGAAGAATGTGGGTTGTGAAGTCATTACGGCCATCGATGGTTTCGATGCGCTGGCAAAGATTGCCGATCATCATCCCGGCATCATCTTTGTCGACATCATGATGCCGCGTCTGGATGGCTATCAGACCTGCGCTTTAATCAAGAACAACAGTGCGTTCAAGTCCACGCCAGTGATCATGCTGTCGTCCAAGGACGGGTTGTTCGACAAGGCCAAGGGGCGCATCGTCGGCTCCGACCAGTTTTTGACCAAGCCTTTCAGCAAGGAAGAACTGCTTAACGCGATCCAGGCCCATGTACCGGGCTTCGCCGCCGTTTTGCCGCAGTAGGACACGCACAGTGACGCTCGGCCAGCGGGCCCGGCGTCGACAAGAATGGGGAAAACCATGGCACGTATTCTGATCGTCGATGATTCGCCGACCGAAATGTACAAACTGACCGGCATGCTGGAAAAGCACGGTCATGAAGTGTTGAAAGCCGAAAACGGCGCCGACGGCGTGGCCCTGGCCCGTCAGGAAAAACCCGACGCCGTGCTGATGGACATCGTCATGCCCGGCCTCAACGGTTTCCAGGCGACCCGTCAATTGACCAAAGACCCGGAAACCGGGCACATCCCGGTGATCATCATCACCACCAAGGATCAGGAAACCGACAAGGTCTGGGGCACGCGCCAGGGCGCCAAGGATTACCTGACCAAACCGGTCGACGAAGACACCCTGATCAAAACCCTGAACAACGTGCTGGCCGGTTGATCACCCGACCATGACCGAGTCGTTGACCGCCTTCGAACTGCTGCTGCAGATCGACCAGCGCTGTCGTCTGCTGGCGGCGGATCTGCCGTCGCAGCCAACCCGACAGGACAGTTGGAGCGGCATCGGTTTTCGTTTGGGCGAGGCGTGGTACGTCGCGCCGATGGGTGAAGTCAGCGAAGTCCTGCATGAACCGCGCTTCACCCAGTTGCCGGGGGTCAAGCCTTGGGTCAAGGGCGTGGCCAACCTGCGTGGGCGTTTGCTGCCGATGATGGATTTGAGTGCCTTCTTCGGGCATGAATTATCGGCGGTGCGCAAGCAGCGGCGGGTGCTGGTGGTGGAGCATAACGAGGTGTTTGCCGGGTTGATGGTCGATGAGGTGTTCGGCCTTCAGCACTTTGCCCAGGACAGCCTGGAGCCGGTGGATAACTTGAGTGGCCCGATTGCACCGTTCATCAAGGGCCGGTTTCAGCGTGAGCAGAATTGGCAGGTGTTCAGCCCGTTTGCGCTGGTGCGGTCGCAAAGCTTCATGCATGTAGCGCTGTAAACGCGGCAACGCCGATCCTGTAGGAGCGAGGCTTGCCCGCGAAGAACGATAACGCGGTATTCCTGCAAGACCGCTTCGCCTGCTTCGCGGGCAAGCCTCGCTCCTACAGGGGCTTGGGTGAATTGGGTAGTACAGGCGAGGACCGATGATAAAAGCTAAAACAGGCAAGCCAGAAGGATCGCGCAGCCGCTCGCAGATCATCGCGCTGTTCATCGCGCTGATTGTCTTCATCATGCTGCTGTTCGCCAACTTCGCTTACCTCAACACCCAGGCCTCGTACGATAAACAGTACATCGGCCACGCCGGTGAGCTGCGCGTGCTGTCCCAGCGCATCGCCAAAAACGCCACTGAAGCCGCCGCCGGCAAGGCTGCGGCCTTCAAGTTGCTCAGCGATGCGCGCAACGATTTTGCCCAGCGCTGGGGTTATCTGAAGAAGGGCGACCCTTCCACCGGGCTACCGCCGGCACCGTCCGCCGTGCGCCCGGAAATGCGCGCCGTGCAGCTGGATTGGGAGCGCGTGCTGAAAAACACCGACGCGATCCTCTCCAGCGAACAGACGGTTTTGTCGCTGCATCAAGTCGCCGCCACCCTCGCTGAAACCGTGCCGCAGTTGCAGGTCGAGTACGAAAAAGTCGTCGAAATACTCCTGCAACGCGGCGCGCCCGCCGCTCAGGTGGCGATGGCCCAGCGTCAGTCGTTGTTGGCCGAACGTATCCTCGGTGCGGTAAACACTGTGCTGTCCGGCGACGAAAATTCGCAACAGGCCGCCGACGCGTTTGGCCGCGACGCTGCGCGTTTCGGCCTGGTGCTCACGGGTATGCTCCAGGGCAATCCGGCACTGAAAGTCAGCCAGGTCGAAGACCACGATGCCCGTGCCCGGTTGATCGAGATTTCCGAACTGTTCGAATTCGTCTCCGGTTCGGTGGATGAAATCCTCGAAACCTCGCCGGAACTGTTCAAGGTCCGCGAATCGGCGACCAACATATTCAGCCTGTCGCAAACCCTGCTCGACGAAGCCTCGCACCTGGCCTCCGGGTTCGAAAACCTCGCCAGCGGGCGCAATACAGACACCATTGGCGGCTACGTGCTGGGTCTGGCGGCGCTGATGTCGATCATCCTTATCGGGATGGTGATGGTGCGCGAAACCAATCGTCAGTTGCGCGAAACCGCCGAGAAGAACGAGCGCAACCAGAACGCGATCATGCGCCTGCTCGACGAAATCGAAGACCTGGCCGACGGCGACCTGACCGTGACCGCTTCGGTGACCGAAGATTTCACCGGGACCATCGCCGATTCGATCAACTATTCCGTGGACCAGCTGCGCGATCTGGTGGCGACGATCAACCTCACCGCCGGCCAGGTCGCCGCCGCTGTGCAGGAAACCCAGGCCACGGCCATGCACCTGGCGCAGGCCTCGGAGCATCAGGCGCAACAAATCAGCGAAGCCTCCACCGCGATCAACGACATGGCGCAGTCCATCGATCAGGTGTCGGCCAACGCCGCGGAATCCTCGGCGGTGGCCGAGCGCTCGGTGGAAATCGCCAACAAGGGCAACGAGGTGGTGCACAACACCATCCACGGCATGGACAACATTCGCGAGCAGATCCAGGACACCGCCAAGCGCATCAAGCGCCTGGGCGAGTCTTCGCAAGAGATCGGCGACATTGTCAGCCTGATCGATGACATTGCCGACCAGACCAACATTCTTGCACTCAACGCCGCGATCCAGGCCTCCATGGCCGGTGATGCCGGGCGCGGTTTTGCGGTGGTGGCCGACGAGGTGCAACGGTTGGCCGAGCGCTCGTCCGCCGCGACGCGGCAGATCGAAACCCTGGTGCGGGCGATCCAGGCCGACACCAACGAAGCGGTGATTTCCATGGAGCAGACCACCACCGAAGTGGTGCGTGGCGCGCGTCTGGCGCAGGATGCCGGTGTGGCTCTGGAAGAAATCGAAGGCGTATCGAAAACCCTCGCGGCGTTGATCCAGAGTATTTCCAACGCGGCACAACAGCAGACGTCTTCGGCCGGGCAGATTTCCCTGACGATGAACGTGATCCAGCAGATCACCACGCAGACCTCGTCCGGTTCCACCGCTACGGCCGAGAGCATCGGCAACCTGGCGAAAATGGCCAGCCAGCTGCGACGTTCGGTGTCCGGTTTCACCTTGCCGGCCGCCAAGGCGCAGACTGTGGATAAAGTGTGAGGCGCCCGAGGGCGTTCGAACGATGAACGGAGTGGTTATGGGTGATCGGCACGACTATGTGGCCCTCGAATGGGTCAAAGGCGAGATTGCCGAAACACTGAAAGTGGCTCACCAGGCGATTGAAACGTTGCTTGATGACCCTCAGGCGACGCACGCCCTCAGTGAATGCCTGGCGTGCATCCATCAGGTTCACGGCAGCTTGCAGATGGTCGAGTTCTACGGCGCGGCCCTGCTCGCCGAAGAAATGGAACAACTGACCGCCGCCTTGCAGCAGAACCGCGTCATTCATCGCGACGAGGCGATCCACTTGTTGCTGCAAGCGATCGGTCAGCTGCCGATCTATCTCGACCGCGTACAAGGCGCGCGCCGCGACCTGCCGCTGGTGGTGTTGCCGTTGATCAACGACCTGCGCAGTGCCCGTGGCGAAAGCCTGTTATCGGAAACCAGCCTGTTCACCCCGCAATTACCGGACTTGCCGCCACTGGATGACGAGGCGCTGGCGCTGCTGGAGCCGGCGGACCTGCCGAACGTGCTGCGCAAATTGCGCCAGATGTTGCAGATGGCCCTGGTCGGGTTGCTGCGCGAGCAGGATGACGACACCCATCTCGGTTACCTGAGCACCGTATTTTCACGCCTTGAAGGGCTGTGCGGGAATGCGCCGCTGAGCCCGTTGTGGCACGTTGCCTCGGCACTGGTCGAAGGCATGCGCGGCGGCTCGATCGCCAACAGCCCGGCCCTGCGCAGCCTGTTCAAGGACGCCGACAAAGAACTCAAGCGCCTGCTTGAACAGGGCATGTCCGCGATCAATCAGCCGGCGCCGCCGGAGTTGCTCAAGAGTTTGCTGTTTTACATCGCCAAAGCCGAACACCCCACCGGGCAGATGCTGACCATGAAAGATCGCTATGGACTGGACGATGCGCTGCCTGACAGCGCGATGGTCGACGAAGAACGGGCGCGGCTGGCCGGCCCAGATCGTGATGCCATGCGCTCGGTGCTGGCCGCGCTGTGCGAAGAACTGGTGCGGGTCAAAGAACGCCTCGACCTGTTCGTGCGCAGCGACCGCCAGCATGCCTCGGACCTCGATAGCTTGCTGGCGCCCTTGCGGCAAATCGCCGACACCCTGGCGGTGCTCGGTTTCGGCCAGCCGCGCAAGGTCATCATCGATCAGCTTGCGGTGGTGTTGAGCCTCGCTCAGGGGCAACGCGAACCCAACGACGCGATCCTGATGGATGTCGCCGGCGCCTTGCTCTACGTCGAGGCGACGCTCGCGGGGATGGTCGGCACGGTCGAACCGGAGAGCCAGGAAGACAGCCGCCTGCCGACCACCGACCTGACGCAGATCCACCAGATCGTGATCAAGGAAGCACGCATCTGCCTGCAGCAGGCCAAGGACATGATCGTCGACTACATCGACGCCGACTGGGACCGCCAGCATTTGCAACCGTTGCCGGCCTTGCTCACCCAGGTGCGCGGCGCGCTGGCGATGATCCCGCTGAGCCGTGCGGCGAGCCTGATCGACGCCTGCAACCATTTTATCCGCGAGCATCTGCTGCTGGACCCGGACCAGCCTGGCTGGCAGGCGCTGGACAGCCTGGCCGACGTCATCACCAGCATCGAGTATTACCTTGAACGCCTGAGCGACGACGCTGAAGCGTCCGGTGAACAATTGCTCGACGTTGCGGAAAAGAGCCTGGCAGCGCTCGGCTTTTTCCCCAGCGAACACAATGTCCCTGTGCTGGATGAAGTGCTCAGCCCGAGTGAGGCGCAGGTGATGCAGGACCAGCAGGAACTGGACGATCCCGACGTCGTCCAGACCCTGGCCGATGTCCTCGCCAACCCGGTGTCGGCGGTCAATCCACCCGCCCTGAATACGCCGGGCAGCCTGTTGCCACCGCCTCCGGGTGAAGAACCGGTGGACGATGAACTGCGCGAAGTCTTCCTCGAAGAAACTGACGAGGTCCTGGAAATCCTCCGGGAATACTTGCCGCGCTGGGCGGCCAACCCCGAGAGCGAATCGACCCTGGGCGAACTGCGCCGAGCTTTCCACACCCTCAAAGGCAGTGGCCGGATGGTGCGCGCGCTGGTGCTGGGTGAGCTGGCGTGGGCCGTGGAAAACCTGCTCAACCGCGTGCTGGAGCGCAGCGTTGAGCCGGGGCAGGCGGTGCAGCAACTGCTCGGCGATGTGCTGAACCTGCTGCCGGAACTGGTGGCTGAATTTGCCGGCAATGCTCAGCGACAGCGCAACGACGTCGACCAATTGGCCGCCCGTGCCCACGCGCTCGCCAAGGGTGACAAGCCGTTGGCCGATGAGGACGTGCAGGATGTCGCCGCCCTCGATCCGTTGCTGCTGGAGATCTTCCGCAACGAAGCCGAAACCCATCTGGCCAGCCTCAACCGCTTCCTCGATCAGGCCGCCGAACATGTGCCGTTGCAGGCCAGCGACGAACTGCAACGTGCCTTGCACACGCTCAAAGGCAGCGCCTCGATGGCCGGCGTGTTGCCGATTGCCGAGCTGGCGACGCCGCTGGACAAGCTGGCCCGTGAATACAAGGCGCACCTGATCGCGCTGGACCTCGACGAAGTCGAACTGCTGCTGGAAGCCGAAGGCGTGTTCCGCGTCGGGCTGCGACAGCTCAAGGTCGATCCGTTGGCCGAGATTCCCGGGGCCCGTTCGTTGATCGAAAGAACCCAGGCGCTGCTGGCTGAACGCCTGGAAGCCCTGTTGAGCACGCCGAGCATGGCGCTCAGAACCAAGCGCGATCCGCAGTTGATCAACAATTTCCTGGCCCAGGGCATGGACATCCTGCTGGACGCCGAAAGCCTGTTGCAGCGTTGGCAGCAGCACCCCGGTGAACGTCAGGAACTCAGTGCGCTGTTGGATGAATTGACTACCCTCGGCGAAGGCGCGCACTTGGCCGATCTGCATCCGGTGGATGAGCTTTGTGAAGCCTTGCTCGATCTCTACGGCGCCGTGGAAGAAAGCAGCCTGGCGGTCAGCGAGGCGTTTTTCCATGAGGCGCAAAGTGCCCACGAAGCGCTGATCAACATGCTCGACGAACTCGCGGCCGGTCAGGAAGTCAGCCCGCAACCGGAGCGCATCCGGGCCTTGCGCGGCTTGCTCGATGAGAGCCTCGACCCATCGGCCATGGGCCTGATCCGCAGCGACGGCAGCCGCACCCTGAGCATTCGCGAACTGGGCGACGCCACCGCCGAACTTGAGCGCGCGCTACCCCCTGTAGGAGCCGGCTTGCTGGCGATGGATTCACAGACTCCGCGTTTATCCGATGAAAACGCGTCATCGTTAACGACCATCGCCAGCAAGCCGGCTCCTACAGAGAGCAGCGCTGTTGATCTGGACGACGAGATCGTTTCGATCTTCCTCGAAGAGGCGGTGGACATCCTCGAAAGCGCCGGTCAGGCCTTGCAGCGCTGGTTGAAAGACCCGGACAACGCCGCGCCGTTGTTGTCGT
This sequence comes from Pseudomonas sp. PDM02, assembly GCF_014852285.1. Classification (NCBI taxonomy): domain Bacteria; kingdom Pseudomonadati; phylum Pseudomonadota; class Gammaproteobacteria; order Pseudomonadales; family Pseudomonadaceae; genus Pseudomonas; species Pseudomonas sp. PDM02. Next base: position 197,978 of record NZ_JACVBL010000005.1, read on the forward strand.
TGCAGCGGGATCTGCACACGCTCAAGGGCGGTGCGCGGATGGCCGAAGTCGAGCCGGTCGCAGGCCTCGCCCATGAGCTGGAAAGCCTTTACGAAGGGCTTGTCGATCGCCGTTACAGCCACAACGAAACTCTGGCGCAGCTGTTGCAACAGAGCCATGACCGACTGGCGCAACTGCTTGAGCAATTGCAGCACCACAAGCCGCTGGGTGATCCGGGTGAGCTGATCGAAGCCATTCGCCAGTTCCGCCAAGGCAACGCCAGTGCGCCAGACGTCGCCGAGCCTGTGCGGGCCGAGGACTCGCCGGGGCATGATCCGGAATTGCTGGAGATCTTCCTCGAGGAAGGTTTCGACATCATCGAAAACTCCGGCGCTGCGCTGGTTCGCTGGCAGGCCGAACCTGCCAATCGTCAGGAAATGGAAACCCTGCTGCGCGATCTGCACACCCTCAAGGGCGGTGCGCGGATGGTGGAAATCGGCCCGATCGGCGACCTCGCCCATGAGCTGGAATTTCTCTACGAAGGCTTGTCCGCCGGTGTGTTGAAACCGACCGCCGCGCTGTTCGGCCTGCTGCAAAGCAGCCATGACCGACTGGCGCAGATGCTCGACGCGACCCGCGCCGGTCAGCCGTTGCCACCAGCGGATCGGCTGATCGACGCGATCAGGAATTTCAGCCATCCGGAAGTGCTGGAAACATCCATTGCCGCACCGGTTGCACCCAAGGTCGAGCCGCTTGCGCCACAAGCCGATACCGGTGCCGACATGGTCAAGGTCTCGGCGGAACTGCTCGACGATCTGGTTAACCTGGCCGGGGAAACTTCGATCTTCCGTGGCCGCATCGAACAGCAGGTCAACGATGCGCGCGTGGCGCTGAACGAAATGGAAACCACCATCGAGCGCATGCGCGATCAATTGCGCCGGCTCGATACCGAAACCCAGGGCAGGATTCTCAGTCGCCAGCAAGTCGACGCCGAACGCTCGGGCTACGAAGAATTCGATCCGCTGGAAATGGACCGTCACTCGCAGTTGCAGCAGCTGTCGCGGGCGCTGTTCGAATCCGCTTCCGACCTGCTCGACCTCAAGGAAACCCTCGACCGGCGCAATCAGGACGCGGAGAACCTGCTGCAACAGCAAGGCCGCATCAACACCGAATTGCAGGAAGGTCTGATGCGCTCGCGCATGGTGCCGTTCGAGCGGATGTTGCCGCGCTTGAAGCGCATCGTCCGCCAGGTCTCCAGCGAGTTGGGCAAGGAGGTGGAATTCGTGGTCGGCAACGCCGAAGGCGAGATGGACCGCAACGTCCTCGAACGCATGGCCGCGCCGCTGGAACACATGCTGCGCAACGCCGTCGACCATGGCCTCGAATCCGCCGAAGTGCGCATCGCGGCCGGGAAACCGGCGCAAGGGCGGATCACCCTCGACCTGTCCCGCGAGGGCGGCGACATCATTTTCGACATCCGCGACGACGGCGCCGGCGTGCCGCTGGACGCGGTGCGGCGCAAGGCAGTCAAGCGCGGGTTGCTCGCCGCTGACAGCGACATCAGCGACCGCGACGTGCTGCAGTTCATCCTGCAACCGGGGTTCTCCACGGCCGAGAAAATCACCCAGATTTCCGGGCGCGGCGTGGGCATGGACGTGGTTCATGAAGAAGTCCGGCAACTCGGCGGCACGATGAGCATCGACTCTGTGGCGGGGCAGGGCGTGCATTTCCGCATTCGCCTGCCGTTCACCGTGTCGGTCAACCGGGCGCTGATGGTGCAGTGCGGTGAGGATCAATATGCGATCCCGCTGAACACCATCGACGGCATCGTGCGCGTGCTACCCAATGAACTCGAAGGGCATTACCGGCTCGATCCGCCGACTTACAAATACGCCGGGCAGCACTATGAACTGTGCTACCTCGGTGAACTGCTGAAAACCAGCACACGCCCGAAACTGTTGGGCCAGAGCCTGCCGTTGCCGGTGTTGCTGGTGCAATGCAACGAGCGCCACATCGCCGTGCAAGTCGATGCCATGGCCGGCACCCGCGAAATTGTGGTGAAAAGCCTCGGCCCACAATTTGCGGCGGTGCAGGGTTTGTCCGGGGCGACGATTCTGGGCGATGGCCGCGTGGTGCTGATTCTCGATCTGCTGGCGCCGATCCGTGCGATGCAGGCGCAGGTGCCGCAGCGACGGCTGCTTCAAGACCCTGAACCCGAGCCGCACAAGCCCTTGCTGGTCATGGTGGTCGACGACTCGGTCACCGTGCGCAAGGTCACCAGTCGTTTACTCGAACGCCACGGCATGAACGTACTGACGGCCAAGGACGGCGTTGATGCCATGCTGCTGCTCGAAGACCACATGCCGGACCTGATGCTGCTGGACATCGAAATGCCGCGCATGGACGGTTTCGAAGTCGCCACCCAGGTGCGCGCCGACGAGCGACTGCAACACCTGCCGATCATCATGATCACCTCACGCACCGGCCAGAAACACCGCGACCGCGCCATGACCATCGGCGTCAACGACTACCTCGGCAAGCCGTATCAGGAATCGGTGCTGCTCGAAAGCATCGCCCTGTGGAGCAAAACCCATGCTTGAGCATCGCACCAGCAACCTCACCGGGCTGCTGCTACCCCTGGCCGACCGCAACCTGATTTTGCCCAACGTCGCGGTAGCGGAGTTGATCGACTATCAGCCGGGGGCTTTCGATCTCGATACTCCGCCGTGGTACCTGGGGCGGGTGAGTTGGCGGGAGCGGCAGATTCCGTTGCTCAGTTTTGAGTCGGCGTGCGGCGATAAAATCGTCATTGGCGAGCGCGCGCGGATCGTGATTCTCAATGCCCTGGGCGGGCGGCCTGAGCTGAAATTTATCGCGTTGCTGGTGCAGGGGATTCCTCGTTCCTACAAGCTCGACAGTCAGCTCAGCTATGTGGATGTGCCGTTATGTGCGCTGGAACAGGCGGCGGTGCAGGTGGGCGATCAAGTGGCCAAGGTGCCTGACTTGCTGGCGCTGGAGGAGTTGCTTGTGAGTGCCGGGTTGACCTGACTGGCCCCTTCGCGGGCAAGCCTCGCTCCTACAATGGATCGGGGCGCACACAATACCCCTGTAGGAGCGAGGCTTGCCCGCGAAGGCGTCTGTCCTGCCAACCATTACCCTGACCGTAACGATCCGTCTCTCTGCTTGATTGATGCCCCCCACCCAACCCTCCTAAGGTGACTCCCACGACAGCGAACCCGTGGAGTGGTCATGACAACAACAATATCCCCCGACTCGCGATGGACGCGGCGGCGCAGCGAAAAGCAGCGGCGTCTGGCGTTGGTCAAAGGCCTGGCTGACGGTGTGGTGCTGCCCACCGACAACATCGTGGCAGCGCTGGAGGCACTGATCCTGCCCGGCGACCGCGTGGTGCTGGAGGGCAACAACCAGAAGCAGGCGGATTTCCTTTCGCGCTCCCTGGCCAAGGCCGATCCTGCCAGGCTCCACGACCTGCACATGATCATGCCCAGCGTCGGGCGCTCCGAGCACCTGGACCTGTTCGAACGCGGCATCGCCCGCAAGCTCGATTTCTCTTTCGCCGGCACCCAAAGCCTGCGCATCAGCCAATTGCTGGAAGACGGCCTGCTGGAAATCGGTGCGATCCACACCTACATCGAGCTCTACGCACGATTGGTAGTCGACCTGATTCCCAACGTCGTGCTCTCGGCCGGTTTCATGGCCGACCGCGCCGGCAACATCTACACCGGCCCCAGCACCGAAGACACGCCCGCATTGATCGAACCAGCGGCCTTCAGCGACGGCATCGTCATCGTTCAGGTGAACCAGCTTGTCGATGACGTTACTGACCTGCCGCGTGTCGACATCCCGGCCTCTTGGGTCGATTTCGTGGTGGTGGCCGACAAGCCGTTCTATATCGAGCCGCTGTTCACCCGCGACCCACGGCACATCAAGCCTGTGCACGTGTTGATGGCGATGATGGCGATCCGCGGGATCTACGAAAAACACAACGTGCAGTCGCTGAACCACGGCATCGGTTTCAACACTGCCGCCATCGAATTGATCCTGCCGACCTACGGCGAATCCCTAGGCCTCAAAGGCAAGATCTGCCGCAACTGGACGCTCAATCCACACCCGACCTTGATCCCGGCCATCGAAAGCGGCTGGGTCGAAAGCGTGCATTGCTTCGGCACCGAACTGGGCATGGAAAACTACATTGCTGCGCGGCCGGACGTGTTCTTCACCGGGCGCGACGGGTCGCTGCGTTCCAACCGGATGTTCAGCCAACTGGCGGGGCAATACGCGGTGGACCTGTTCATCGGCGCGACCCTGCAAGTCGATGGCGACGGCCATTCTTCCACCGTGACTCGCGGGCGCCTGGCCGGTTTCGGCGGGGCACCGAACATGGGGCACGACCCGCGTGGGCGGCGTCACGGCACGCCGGCCTGGCTCGACATGCGCCACGGCGATGCGCCGGAACCCTTGCTCGAACGCGGCAAAAAACTCGTGGTGCAAATGGTCGAGACGTTCCAGGAGGGCGGCAAACCGACCTTCGTCGAAACCCTCGACGCGATTGAAGTGGCGAAGAAAAGCGGCATGCCGCTGGCGCCGATCATGATTTACGGCGACGACGTCACCCACCTGCTGACCGAAGAAGGCATTGCCTATTTGTACAAGGCGCGCTCGCTGGAAGAGCGTCAGGCAATGATCGCCGCCGTCGCTGGCGTGACTGCCATCGGCCTGCGTCACAACCCGAAAGACACCGCCCGGATGCGTCGCGAAGGCTTGATCGCCTTGCCTGAAGACCTCGGCATCCGTCGCACCGACGCCACCCGCGAATTGCTCGCCGCCAAAAGCGTGGCCGATCTGGTCGAGTGGTCCGGTGGTCTCTACAACCCGCCCGCCAAGTTCAGGAGCTGGTAATGCACGCATTCAACCTGCAACCCAAACCTCTGTCGCTGGCCGAACGGCTGGCGGACCTGGCAGTGGACGCGCTGATCGACGAAGCGGACCTGTCGCCGAAACCGGCGCTGGTGGATCGTCGCGGCAATGGCGCACACACCGATTTGCACCTCGGGCTGATGCACGCTTCGGCGTTGTCGCTGTGGCCGGCATTCAAGGAAATGGCGGAATCGGCCATCGCGTTTGGCGAAGTCGGTGTACCGCTGCGCGAAGCGATTGGACGGATTGGCCGGGAAGGCGAGCAAACCATGCTCGCCACCACTAACGGTGTGAACACACATCGGGGAGCGATCTGGGCGTTGGGCCTGCTGGTCACTGCCGCCGCGCTGGACTGCTCGAATACCCACGCAAGCACGGTGACGTTGCGCGCCGCCCGACTGGCGATACTCGACGACCGTTTCGCCCCGCGTCCTCTGAGCCACGGCGCCCAAGTCGCCCAACGTTACGGCGCGCGTGGTGCCCGTGAAGAAGCCCAACTCGGTTTCCCTTCGGTGATTCAACGCGCACTGCCGCAACTCAAACGCAGCCGCGCCGCCGGCCATGGCGAACAGAACGCCCGGCTCGATGCCTTGCTGGCGATCATGACTCAACTGAGTGACACCTGCGTGCTCTACCGCGCCGGCGAACAAGGCCTGCACACCATGCAACTCGGTGCCCAGGCGGTGCTCGACGCGGGTGGCAGCGCCAGCCTCGCCGGTCGCCGTCGCTTGCATGAACTGGACGAACAATTAATTGCGTTGAATGCCTCGCCCGGCGGCGCTGCGGACTTGCTCGCAGCCAGCCTGTTTATCGACCGCATTGCGTCGGCTGACGGCATCAACCAGGGAGCGTTTTGATGGAAACCTTATCCTTTGAATTCCCCGCCGGGCAGCCGCCACGCGGTCGTACGCTGGTGGGTTGTGTCGGCTCGGGCGATCTGGAAGTGCTGATCGAACCGGGTCAGACCGGCAAGCTGACCATCAAGGTGCAGACCTCGGTCAATGGCGCCGAACAACGCTGGCAGCATCTGTTCGCACGGATGTTCGACGGCCAGACACCACCGGCAATGGCCATCGATATCCACGATTTCGGCGCGACCCCCGGTGTGGTGCGCTTGCGTCTGGAACAAGGCTTTGAGGAGATCGGCCATGACTGACAGTGCAGTGCTCCCCCAGCCATACCTACAAAGACGCAGCTTCATCGAACTCGGCGCCCGACACCGGGCGAAAGCCTTGCTCGACGCCGGCACCTTCCGCGAATTGCTCGACCCGTTTCAACGCGTCATGTCGCCGTGGCTGGCGCGCCAGGGCGTGGTGCCGCAAGCCGATGACGGCGTGGTGATTGCCAAGGGCAGCCTCGGCGGATTGCCGGTGGTGATCGCCGCCATCGAAGGTGCGTTCCAGGGCGGCAGCCTCGGCGAAGTCGGCGGGGCGAAGATTGCCGGTGCGCTGGAGCTCGCCGCTGAAGACAACCGCAACGGCATTCCAACCCGCGCCGTGTTGCTGCTGGAAACCGGCGGCGTGCGCTTGCAGGAAGCCAACCTCGGGTTGGCGGCAATTGCCGACATTCATGCGGCGATTGTCGATCTGCGCCAGTACCAACCGGTGATCGGCGTGGTGGCGGGCAGCGTCGGCTGCTTTGGCGGGATGTCGATTGCCGCCGGGTTGTGCAGCTATTTGTTGGTGACACAGGAAGCACGGCTTGGTTTGAACGGCCCGCAGGTGATCGAACAGGAAGCCGGGCTTGAAGAATACGACTCCCGCGACCGTCCGTTCATCTGGAGCCTGACCGGGGGCGAGCAACGCTTTGCCAGCGGTCTGGTGGATTGCTTTGTCGCTGATGACGTAGCGCAGGTCCGGCAGCAGGTCAGTGAATTGCTGCAACAAGGCTTGCCGGAACAACAACGCAGTCGTCAGGCCGATCTGTTCCTGCAACGGCTGGCCCGCCTGGACGCCGAGCCGCAAATCGATGCGGCGACGGTTCGCGATCTGTATCAAGGAGAGCGCTCATGAGTTCGTATTCCCTGCGAGGTTTGAACTGGTTCAACGCCTTGAGTGCAGGCGCGAAACCGGTGGAGGGTTTGCCTGCATCACTGAAAGCCGCTGATGGTGTGGTGGGCGAACAACCGGTCCGGTTTATCGCAGTGGTGGCAGATCCCGACAACCGTTTCGTCCGCGCTCGCAACGGTGAAGTGGGTTTGCTGGAAGGTTGGGGCTTGGCCAAGGCTGTGGATGAAATCATCGTGGCTGACGCTGATAAATCGCATAAGCGCGCCGTGATCGCGATCATCGATGTGCCGAGTCAGGCTTACGGTCGGCGCGAAGAAGCGCTGGGCATTCATCAGGCACTGGCCGCTGCGGCGGACAGTTATGCCCGCGCCCGGTTGGCTGGCCACGCTGTGATTGGTTTGCTGGTGGGCAAGGCGATGTCCGGAGCGTTTTTGGCTCATGGCTACCAGGCTAACCGGCTGATCGCCCTGCGTGATCCGGGCGTGATGGTGCATGCGATGGGCAAGGCGTCAGCGGCGCGGGTGACCTTGCGCAGTGTCGAAGAATTGGAAGCACTGGCCGCCAGCGTGCCGCCGATGGCGTATGACATCGACAGCTACGCCAGTCTCGGTTTGCTGTGGGAAACCTTGTCGGTGGACCAGATTGAGCAGCCAACATCAGCGGATCTGGCGCGAGTGACGGAATGCCTGAATCTGGCGATTGGCGATGTTGCCGCAAGCGGTCGCGATTTGAGCAGCCGTTTGGGCGCGAGCAACCGCGCCGCGTCGAGCACGGTTCGCCAACTGCTGAGAGCGCAGTGGTGAACACGTTTCTGGCTCACGACCTGCTGTGGGGGATGACCCCGGAGCAGTTGCCTGCGCAGGCGCCTGCGTGGGTGATCGAGTCGATCAGCGCGGGTCAGCCGGTGGTGGTTCGGCGTGCGTTGAGTACGCCGGGTTTCATCGCGGTCGGGGTTCGTGGACGGTTGCGTGAGCAGCGGTATGCGACGGTGATGGCGGTCGATGCGGTTCAGCGTCGGGTCACACCGGAAGCGCTGTGTCATGTCTCGATCGATCGGGATTTGCCCGCCGTGCAGGCCCTCAACCAATTGCGGCCGTTGCTCGATGGTTGCGGTTGGGTGTGGGGTGTCAGCGGCAGTGCCGGATTTGAATTGGCCAGTGGTGGTGTTGCTTTGCATGAGGGCAGCGATCTGGATTTGATCCTGCGTACGCCGCAGGTTCTGGAACGGTTAAAGGCGCAGGAACTGCTGAAGATTCTGGACAGCGCCGCGTGCCAGGTGGACATGCAATTGCAGACGCCATTTGGCGCCGTCGCCCTGCGTGAATGGGCCGGTCCTGCGCGTCGGGTGTTGCTGAAAAACGCCAGCGGAGCCTGTCTTGTGATTGATCCGTGGAACCCGCTGGAGCAAGCAGCGTGAGCAGTTTGTTGGTGTTCCCCGGCCAGGGCGCGCAGCAGCCGGGCATGCTCCATCGTTTGCCTCGCGAGACGGTGATCGAGGCGAGCGAAGTGCTTGGCGAAGACGCATTGCAGCTGGATTGCGCTGAAGCATTGAAATCGACACGGGCGGTTCAGCTGTGCCTGTTGATTGCCGGTGTCGCGGCTTCGCGCCAGTTATCGATGACGCCGGATTACGTGGCGGGCTTGTCCATTGGTGCATATCCGGCCGCCGTGGTTTCGGGTGCCTTGAGCTTCAGCGATGCGCTGCATCTGGTCAGCCTGCGCGGTGAATTGATGCAGCAGGCTTATCCACACGGCTACGGCATGACCGCGATCATCGGTCTCGATTTATCCACAGTGGAAGGCTTGCTGGCGCAGGTTCACAGCGTCGATACGCCGGTTTACCTGGCCAATATCAATGCCGATAACCAGGTGGTGATTGCCGGCAGCGACGGCGCGATGAAGGCCGTCGCCGAGTTGGCGAAAGGGCGCGGCGCAGGCCTGGCCAAGCGACTTGCCGCCAGCGTGCCGTCGCACTGCCCGCTGCTGGATGCGCCGGCGAAAACCCTGGCCGAAGCCTTCGCCAATGTGAAATTGAAAGCGCCGACGCTGGGCTACCTGAGCGGCAGTCGCGCGCGGCCAATCATCAACATCGAAGCCCTGCGCGAAGACCTGGCTTACAACATGTGCCGCATCGTCGATTGGCGCGGCACGGTACAAAGCGCCTACGAGCGCGGCGTACGGCTACAGATCGAACTGCCGCCCGGTGCGGTGCTGACCGGGCTGGCGCGCCGGGTGTTCGAGCAGGGCACCGTGATTGCCTTCGACGGTGCGCGGCTCGACACCTTGCAGGCGCTGTTGCGTGAGGAGGGAAGCCGCCAACTCTAGACCTCCAACTCAGGCCTTCGAACAACAAAAACAACATTCGACGATGCACTTTGAGGACTACAACAATGATTATTTACGGTGTGGCGCTGTTGGCGATCTGTACGCTGGCAGGGGTGATTCTGGGCGATGCGCTGGGCGTAATGCTGGGCGTCAAATCCAATGTGGGCGGGGTCGGGATCGCGATGATCCTGTTGATCTGCGCGCGGTTGTGGATGCAAAAGCGCGGCGGCATGACCAAGGATTGCGAGATGGGCGTCGGCTTCTGGGGCGCCATGTACATTCCGGTGGTGGTGGCGATGGCGGCGCAACAGAACGTCGTGACCGCATTGCACGGCGGCCCGGTCGCGGTGCTCGCGGCCATCGGTTCGGTGGTGCTCTGCGGTTGCACCATTGCCCTGATCAGCCGGACCCACAAAGGCGAACCGTTGCCTGATGAACCTGCGGAACTCACGCCCCTCGGCACGCCAGTAGGAGGCCGCTGATATGTTGGAAGTCATCGAGAAAGGCTTGGCAACTAACGGTCTGGTCACGGCGTTCGCGTTCGTTGGCGTGATCATGTGGGTGTCGGTGGTGTTGTCCAAACGCCTGACGTTCGGGCGGATTCATGGCTCGGCGATTGCCATTGTCATCGGCCTGGTCCTGGCGTGGGTCGGCGGCACCATGACCGGCGGGCAAAAAGGCCTGGCGGACCTGACACTGTTCTCGGGTATCGGTTTGATGGGCGGCGCGATGCTGCGTGACTTTGCCATCGTCGCCACGGCGTTCGAAGTGCAGGCCACCGAAGCGAAAAAGGCCGGGATGATCGGCGTGATTGCGCTGTTGCTGGGCACGGTGTTGCCGTTCATTGTCGGGGCGAGCATTGCCTGGGTGTTTGGTTATCGCGAAGCAATAAGCATGACCACCATCGGTGCGGGCGCGGTGACGTACATCGTCGGCCCGGTGACTGGCGCGGCGATTGGCGCGAGTTCCGATGTGGTCGCATTGTCGATTGCCACCGGGTTGATCAAGGCGATTCTGGTGATGGTCGGCACGCCGATGGCAGCGCGCTGGATGGGGTTGGATAACCCGCGCTCGGCGATGGTGTTTGGCGGGTTGGCCGGCACGGTCAGCGGTGTGACCGCCGGGTTGGCGGCGACGGATCGGCGGTTGGTGCCTTATGGCGCGTTGACGGCGACGTTCCACACCGGGCTTGGGTGCTTGCTTGGGCCATCGTTGTTGTACTTCATTGTTCGCGGGATTGTTGGTTAGGCCGATGATTCATCGCTGATTGTTCTGACGTCTTCGCGGGCAAGCCTCGCTCCTACAGAGACTGCATATCCCTGTAGGAGCGAGGCTTGCCCGCGAAGGGTGCGACGCGGTCTTAAGCCTGGCGATTGGCATACATCCGACACTCCGCCAGCAGCGCGAGCAAATTGGGGTCGCGCTCCTTGGCCTTCAAAAACACCACGCCAATGTGCTGCTGCAACCGATACTTTTCCTGCAACGGAATCAGCTTCACCCGGTTTTCATACACCGCTGCAATCCTTCCTGGCAGCAACGCATAACCCACCCCCGAACTGACCATGCTCAGCAGGGTGAAGATGTCGTTGACCTGCATCGCCACCTTCGGCTCGAACCCCGCCTGTTTGAACACCCGATTGCCATCCTGGTGCGTGGCGAAGCCTTGGGTCAGGGTAATGAACGTCTCGTCGCGGACTTCGGCCAGATCGACTTCCGTGCGTTGGGCAAACTTCGAGTCCGCCGGGGTGGCCAGGAAAATGTCATCGGAAAACAGCGGGATCTGCTCGCAATCCGGGTCGTTCACGCTCTCGTCCAAAGACACCAGGATCGCGTCGACTTCCATGTTCTTGAGCTTGTACAACAGGTCGAAATTCGAGCCGAGGATCAGGTCGATGTTGAGTTCGCTGCGGCGGATTTTCAGGCCCATGATCAGTTGCGGAACGGTCTTCACCGTCAGCGAATACAACGAACCCAACTTGAAGCGCTCAGCCGAGAACCCGGCGGCTTCGCGGGTCAGACGCACGGTTTCGACCACGTCCTGAATCAGCTTTTGCGCCCGTTCTTCCAGCACGTAAGCACTTTCAAGCGGCGTCAGGTTACGACCTTCGTGCTTGAACAGCGGGCAGCGCAGGGCACTTTCCAGTGAGTGGATCGCCCGGTGCACACTGACGTTGCTGGTCTGCAACTCGGCAGCGGCGCGAGCCAGATTGCCGGTGCGCATGAAGGCGAGGAACACCTCGAGTTTTTTCAGGGTCAACTCTTCATCGATCAGCATGGGCGTGACTCTTATTCGAATGGCTCGATTGTGCCCAATTCCTGAAGCGCACGCAGACCTTTGTAGGAGCCAGCTTGCTGGCGATGGCGGCCTTGAAATTATCGTAACGCTTGAGGGCCAATCGCCGGCAAGCCGGCTCCTACAGGGTGCGAGGGTGTATGAAGAGTTGCGCTTTTACGCTTGAGGCCTGAGCCTTGCGCAACGCTGCATTGGATTGTGAGGTGAGCAACACATGTACCACGGGGAAAGATTGAACGCCTGGACGCATCTGGTCGGGGCGGTGGCGGCGACGGTCGGGGTGGTGTGGATGCTGGTGATCGCCGGCATGGATGGCAGCCCTTGGAAAATCGTCAGCGTGGCGATTTACGGATTCACCTTGATGGTGCTCTACAGCGCCTCGACCGTTTACCACAGCGTGCGGGGGCGCAAGAAAGCGATCATGCAGAAGGTCGATCACTTTTCGATCTACCTGTTGATTGCCGGCAGCTACACACCATTTTGCCTGGTGACCCTGCGCGGGCCGTGGGGCTGGACGTTGTTCGGGATTGTCTGGGGGCTGGCGTTGATCGGCATCCTTCAGGAGATCAAGCCGCGTTCGGAAGCGCGGATCCTGTCGATCGTGATTTACGCGGTGATGGGCTGGATCGTGCTGGTGGCGGTCAAGCCGCTATTGGCGGCGCTGGGGGCGGCCGGGTTTGCCTGGCTGGCGTCGGGCGGGATTTTGTACACCGTGGGGATTATCTTTTTTGCCCTGGATCATCGGTTGCGGCATGCGCACGGGATCTGGCATTTGTTCGTGATCGCGGGGAGTTTGCTGCACTTTGTGGCGATTATGTTTTACGTCCTGTAAACCGCGTCGCGGCCAATCGCTAGCAGGCTAGCTCCCACAGAAATCTCCAGTGAACATGAAACTGGTGAACACCCAAAATTCAATGTGGGAGCTAGCCTGCTAGCGATGGCGGCCTAGAAATCACCCCAAAGTTGCTGGGCAACCGCCAGTGCAACCACTGGCGCAGTCTCGGTGCGCAACACCCGCGGGCCGAGGCGGGCGGCCTGGAAGCCGCTGGCCTTGGCCTGATCGACTTCGGCATCGGACAAACCTCCCTCCGGACCGATCAGGAATGCCAGACTTGAAGGTTTGGCATGACTCACCAACGGCTCAGCCACCGGATGCAGCACCAGCTTCAACTCCGCCTCGGTCTGCTTCAACCAGTCCGCCAACAACACCGGCGGGTGAATCACCGGCACCCGTGAACGCCCGCATTGCTCGCACGCGCTGATTGCCACCTGGCGCCAGTGCATCAGGCGTTTGTCGGCGCGCTCGTCCTTCAAGCGGACTTCACAGCGGTCGCTGAAGATCGGGGTGATTTCGGTCACGCCCAGTTCGGTGGCTTTCTGAATCGCCCAGTCCATCCGCTCGCCACGGGACAGGCCCTGGCCGAGATGGATCTGCAGCGGCGATTCGATTTGCCCGGCGAAGCTTTCGTCGATCTGCACCACGACGCGCTTCTTGCCGACCTCGACCAGCGTCGCGCGAAACTCATGACCCGAACCGTCGAACAGTTGCAACGCATCACCCTCGGCCATGCGCAGCACGCGGCTGATGTAATGGGCCTGGGCCTCGGGCAACTCGTGCTCGCCAGTGCTCAGGGGGGCGTCGATGAAAAAGCGGGACAGTCTCATGCGGGTTCTCTGGAAAGTGTTAAATCATCTGAATCGGTGGCGACTTCATTCGCGAGCAAGCCCGCTCCCACATTGAAATGCATTCCCCTTGTGGGAGCGGGCTTGCTCGCGAAAGCGGCAGCCCAGACACCCACAAGCTCAAGCCAATCAATCAACCCGGATCGCGGAAACCGGGGTGGAAATCCTGCGGCACCGACACGCTCACACTGTTGCGCGTCGCAATGTCGATCCCTTCACTGGCCACTTCCGCCAGAAAGTCGATCTGCTCCGGGGTGATCACGTACGGCGGCAGGAAATACACCACGCTGCCCAGCGGTCGAAGTAAAGCACCGCGTTCCAGCGCGTGCTGGAACACCTTCAAGCCACGACGTTCCTGCCACGGATAAGCTTCCTTGGTCGCCTTGTCCTTGACCATCTCGATGGCCAGCACCATGCCGGTCTGACGCACTTCCGAGACGTTCGGATGATCGGCCAGGTGCGCGGTGGAGGAGGCCATGCGCTGGGCCAGCGCCTTGTTGTTCTCGATCACGTTGTCTTCTTCGAAGATATCCAGCGTCGCCAACGCCGCCGCGCACGCCAGCGGATTGCCGGTGTAACTGTGCGAATGCAGGAACGCACGCAAGGTCGGGTAGTCGTCGTAGAACGCGCTGTAGACATCTTCCGTCGTCACGCACGCCGCCAGCGGCAGGTAACCGCCGGTCAGGGCCTTGGACAGGCAGAGGAAATCCGGGCGGATGCCGGCCTGTTCGCAGGCGAACATCGTTCCGGTGCGGCCGAAGCCGACGGCGATTTCGTCGTGGATCAGGTGCACGCCATAACGGTCGCAGGCTTCGCGCAGCAATTTCAGGTAAACCGGGTGATACATGCGCATGCCGCCGGCGCCCTGGATCAGCGGCTCGACGATCACCGCCGCAACGGTGTCGTGGTTTTCGGCCAGGGTCTGTTCCATCGCGGCGAACATGTTGCGCGAGTGCTCTTCCCAGCCCATGCCTTCAGGGCGCAGGTAACAATCGGGGCTCGGCACCTTGATGGTGTCCAGCAGCAACGCCTTGTAGGTTTCGGTGAACAGCGGCACGTCGCCCACCGACATCGCCGCCATGGTTTCGCCGTGGTAGCTGTTGGTCAGGGTGACGAAGCGCTTCTTGTTCGGCTGGCCGCGGTTCAGCCAGTAGTGAAAGCTCATTTTCAGCGCGACTTCGATGCAGGACGAACCGTTATCGGCGTAGAAGCATCGGGTCAGGCCTTCCGGCGTCATCTTCACCAGACGCTCGGACAACTCGATCACCGGCTGATGGCTGAAACCGGCGAGGATCACGTGTTCCAGCTGATCGACCTGATCCTTGATGCGCTGGTTGATGCGCGGGTTGGCGTGGCCGAACACGTTGACCCACCAGGAGCTGACGGCGTCGAGGTAGCGTTTGCCTTCGAAGTCTTCCAGCCACACGCCTTCACCGCGCTTGATCGGGATCAGCGGCAGCTGTTCGTGGTCTTTCATCTGGGTGCAGGGATGCCACAACACGGCGAGATCGCGTTGCATCCACTGATTATTCAGGCCCATTTCCAGTCTCCTCGAGGCGGTCCGCGACAGGCGCGGACATACAATCGCGCAAGCCTATGCAATGCGTGGCATCGGGACAACCCATTGTGTCGAATGAGCTACTTTGTATAGGGCGATAGACGTCGCTGGCGGGCCTTTGATGGCTGACGTATTCTTCGCGGTTCTTTGAGTCGTCTGACTCGCAAAACCGCTTTTTTCTACGTGTATTTCCGGAGTTCGCTGAATGTCTGCTGGTTGGCTGCGCGCCTGTGCGCTGGTGATGTTGGGGCTGTTCAGCGTGTCTGCGCTGGCCAAGGATAAAACGGCGATCGTGATCGGCGGCGGGCTCTCGGGCCTGACGGCGGCGTACGAACTGCAGAACAAAGGCTGGCAGGTCACCCTGCTGGAAGCCAAGCCGACCCTGGGCGGTCGTTCCGGCATGGCCACCAGCGAATGGATCGGCAACGACAAGACTCAGCCGGTGTTGAACAAGTACGTATCGACCTTCAAGCTGAGCACCACGCCGGCCCCTGAATTCGTGCGCACGCCGAGCTACCTGATCGACGGCGTGTATTACACCGCCGCTGACCTGGCCACCAAAGAGCCGGCCACCGCTGACGCGCTCAAGCGTTACGAGAAGACCCTGGACGACCTGGCACGCTCGATCGAAGACCCGCTGAACCCTGCCGCGACCAGCGCGCTGCATGCCCTGGACCAGATCAACGTCTCCAACTGGCTCGACCGTTTGACGTTGCCAGCCACGGCTCGCCAATTGATCAATCAGCAAATCCGTACCCGTTATGACGAACCTTCGCGCCTGTCGTTGCTGTACTACGCACAACAGAGCCGGGTTTACCGTGGCGTGTCCGACCGTGACCTGCGCGCTTCGCGCCTGCTGGGCGGCAGCCCGGTGCTGGCACAAGCCTTCGTCAAACAGCTGAAAACCATCAAGACCAGTTCCCCGGTCTCGTCCATCACCCAGGACAAGGACGGCGTGACCGTCAAGGTCGGCAGCGTCGGCTATCAGGCTGACTACGTCGTGGTCGCGGTGCCGTTGCGCGCCCTCAACAAAATCGTGATGACCCCGGCGCTGGATGCCCAGCACATGGGCGCGATCAAAGGCACCAACTACGGTTGGCGCGACCAGATAATGCTGAAGTTCAAGACGCCGGTCTGGGAAAGCAAGGCGCGCATGTCCGGCGAGATCTACAGCAACACCGGCCTGGGCATGTTGTGGGTCGAGCCGGCGCTGAAGGGTGGCGCCAACGTGGTGATCAACCTGTCCGGCGACAACGCACGAGTGATGCAGGCCTTCGGCGACAAGCAGATGGCCGATCAGGTGCTGATTCGCTTGCACACGTTTTATCCACAGGCGCGCGGTTCGTTCACCGGTTATGAAATCCGTCGCTACAGCACCGACCCGTCGATGGGCGGCGCTTACCTGGCCTTCGGTCCGGGCCAGATCAGCAAGTTCTGGCGCCTGTGGGAACGTCCGCTGCAACGCGTAGCGTTCGCTGGCGAACACACCGACACCTTGTACCCGGGCACTCTGGAAGGTGCGTTGCGCACTGGTCAGCGTGCAGCCGGTCAGGTTGAAGACCTGGCAGCCGGCAAGTCGTTTGAACCGGCGAAGGTTGTACCGGCAGCGACTGCTGCTGCAGCCGGCGCAGTGGCGGCGAAGAAAGGCAACTTCTTCAGCAACCTGTTCGGTGGTTCCTCGGACGACGACAAGAAGCCGGAACCTGTGAAAGCGCCAGAGCCCGTCACACCGCCAGCCCCGGCACCGGCTCCAGTAGCAGCCCCGGCCCCGGCGCCAGTGGAAGCGCCGAAACCTGCCGCCCCGGTGAAAGCCGAGCCGGCCAAGAAGGCTGCGGCCAAGGCACCGGCGAAAAAGCCTGCGGCCGAAACCAAAAAGGCCCCGGCGAAACCGGCGGCAAAGAAAGCTGAAGCGGCGAAGAAACCAGCAGCCAAACCTGCTGCGACCCCGGTAGCCGATACCAAAGCGCAGTAACCGTCTGGATTAAAGAAACGCGGCGTAAATGCCGCGTTTTTTTATGCCTGAAGAAAAGAATTGAATAAATCTCATGGCATTGGTGTTCTTGATCTGGACGTCATTTTTTTTCACACATTGGTCGTTAATCTTTCCTTAACTCACCGATTTCAGACTCTTGATCGTATTTCTCGATATTTCAAAGCGAAATTTTCCGCTTTAATTCGATAGATAACTCGATAGTCTTGGTCGCAATTCTCACAGGATTTGGGCATGCAGCTACGTAACTCTTCTTCCCGCTACGGTTGGGTCAGCATCTTCATGCACTGGGGCGTGGCGCTGGCGGTCTTCGGTCTGTTTGCGTTGGGCCTGTGGATGGTCGATCTCGACTACTACAGCACCTGGCGCAAAGATGCGCCGGAGCTGCACAAGAGCATTGGCCTGGTGTTGCTGGCCGTGATGGTGCTTCGGGTGCTGTGGCGCTTTATCAGCCCACCACCGCCAACGCTGGAAAGCTATGGCCGGCTGACGCGCATGGGCGCGAAGTTTGGCCATTCGTTCCTGTACCTGGGTCTGTTTGCTGTGATGATTGCCGGTTACCTGATTTCCACCGCAGATGGTGTCGGGATTCCGGTGTTTGGCCTGTTCGAAGTTCCTGCACTGGTTTCCGGACTACCGGACCAGGCAGACACCGCCGGTGAGATTCATCTGTATCTGGCATGGGTGCTGGTAATTTTTTCCGGTCTCCATGCGTTGGCAGCATTGAAGCACCACTTTATCGATCGTGATGCGACCCTTACTCGAATGCTGGGTCGCAAAGCCTGAAGTTCAACCTCGACTCCAAAGGAATAGAAAGCATGTTGAAAAAGACCCTCGCCGCTTTGGCAATCGGTTCCGCTCTGCTGTCCGCCGGTAACGTAATGGCAGCTGATTATGTCGTCGACAAGGAAGGCCAGCACGCCTTCGTTGACTTCAAGATCAGCCACCTGGGCTACAGCTTCATCACCGGTACCTTCAAGGATATCGACGGCAAGTTCAGCTTCGACGCTGCCAAGCCTGAAGACGCCAAGATCGAGTTCAATGTGAACACTGCCAGCGTCTTCACCAACAACGCCGAACGTGACAAGCACATCGCCAGCGGTGATTTCCTGAACGCGAGCAAATTCGCTAAAGCCACCTTCGTTTCCACCAGCGTCAAATCCACCGGCAAAAACGCCGCTGGCAAAGACACTGCGGACGTGGCGGGTGATCTGACCATCGCTGGCGTGACCAAGCCAGTCGTGGTCAAGGCGACTTTCCTGGGTGAAGGCAAGGATCCATGGGGCGGCTACCGTGCCGGCTTCGAAGGCACCACCAACCTCAAGCGTTCCGATTTCGGCAAGCAGAAAGACCTGGGCCCAGCGTCCGACGCGGTTGAACTGTACGTGACGTTTGAAGGTGTCAAAGCGAAGTAATTTTCGCGCCTGACACAAAAACGCCCCCGATCTCACGATCGGGGGCGTTTTTTATTGCCAAGCGTAATCTGCGTCGCACCACGAATCCTGTAGGAGCGAGGCTTGCCCGCGAAAGCGCCAGCGGCCTCACCACAGAAATCCGGTTGACCCCTTCGCGGGCAAGCCTCGCTCCTACGAAGAGCAGAAAAAAATGCCCCGGATCGTGAGATCAGGGGCATTTTTCATGGCTGGGTAAAACTCAGCGGTTGCGAGTCAGCAACGCTGGTTTCTCACCGCGCGGACGGCCTGGCAATTGATCAAGCTGTTCAGGTGTCGGGAAACGATCGGTTTTCGACTCCTTGTGAATGATCTTCGGAGCCGGGCCACGCGGGTTTTGCACGGCTGGTTCCGAACGTGACTGATCGTCACGTGCCGGGCGACGGTTGCGGCCTTCTTCGCGACGGGCCTGACCGTCACGAGGTGCACCGTTGCGTGGACCGCTGCGCTTGGCTGGCGGCGTGCCAGTGGAGGCGCCGTCGCTGCTGCGTGGACCGCTTTGGCGACCCTGAGGCTTGCCGCCGGTGCGTGGAGCACCTGCGCCAGCGGCCGTGCCTTGTGCCGGAGCACCCGGACGGCGGCCACGGCCCTGGGCCGGTTTGGCTTGAGGCACGTAGTCGACGCGGTTACCGAAGTTATCGATATCGTCGTCCAGGAACTCGTCCGGAGCGCGATCAGCGGCAGCGCGTGGCGCCGGGCGTTGTTGCTCGCGGGCAGGCGTGCCTTCGCGTGGCTTCTGCTCACGTGCCGGGCGCTCGCCACGGCCGCTGGCCGCCGGTTTTTCCTTGCCGCCCTTGTCCTTGCCCTTGTCTTTACGACCGCCGCCACCGCCGCTGCCGTTCGGACCGTCGCCGCGCGGGCCACGTGGGTTGCGCGGGTTACGCACGTCCGGACGCTCGCGCACTTCCGGTTTCTCGGCTTCCACGGCGCTGGAATCGAAGCCCATCAGGTCGCCGTCGGCGATTTTCTGCTTGGTCATGCGTTCGATGCTTTTCAGCAGTTTTTCTTCGTCCGGAGCCACCAGCGAGATCGCCTCGCCCGAACGACCGGCACGGCCAGTACGGCCGATACGGTGCACGTAATCTTCGTCGACGTTCGGCAGTTCGAAGTTGACCACGTGTGGCAACTGGTCGATGTCGAGGCCGCGCGCGGCGATGTCGGTAGCGACCAGGATGCGCACTTCGCCGGCCTTGAAGTCGGCCAGGGCTTTGGTGCGCGCGTTCTGGCTCTTGTTACCGTGGATGGCGACAGCGCTGAGGCCATGTTTATCCAGGTATTCGGCCAGGCGGTTGGCGCCGTGCTTGGTGCGAGTGAACACCAGCACCTGTTCCCAGGCGCCCGCGGTGATCAGATGCGCCAGCAGCGAACGCTTGTGGTTGGCTGGCAGGCGGAAAACCCGTTGTTCGATACGCTCGACCGTGGTGTTCGGCGGCGTCACTTCGATGCGTTCCGGGTTGTGCAGCAGCTTGCCGGCGAGGTCGGTGATGTCCTTGGAGAACGTCGCCGAGAACAGCAGGTTCTGACGCTTGGCCGGGAGGCGGGCCAGGACCTTCTTCACGTCATGGACAAAGCCCATGTCGAGCATGCGGTCGGCTTCGTCCAGCACGAGGATTTCCACGTGGGACAAATCGACGCTGCCTTGGCCGGCGAGGTCGAGCAGGCGGCCAGGGCAGGCCACCAGCACGTCAACGCCACGGGACATGGCCTGAACCTGTGGGTTCATGCCGACGCCGCCGAAGATGCAGGCGCTGACGAACTTCAGGTCACGGGCATAGACCTTGAAGCTCTCGTGTACCTGAGCCGCGAGTTCGCGGGTAGGGGTCAGGACCAGTACGCGCGGTTGGCGCGGGCCGTGACGCTGGGATTTGTCCGGGTGACCGTTAGGGAACAACCGCTCCAGGATCGGAAGGGCGAAGCCACCGGTTTTGCCAGTACCTGTCTGAGCCGCAACCATCAGGTCGCGACCTTGCAACACGGCGGGAATGGCCCGCTGTTGCACCGGAGTAGGCTCGGTATAGCCCGCTGCCTCGATGGCGCGGACTAAAGCCTCGGAGAGACCGAGGGAAGCAAAGGACATGAGTAATCCTGTTTTAGTTAGGGCTTGGCCCAATGGGAGTCTTGCCTGGCGCGAATGGCGTTTAAGAGGACGCAATCCCGTCCGGTCCTGCTGGGCCTCGAAGGCTCGTCTGGAGCGCTCGCGCGGGCTGAAAAGCTGCGCTGTAGCGGGGTCGAGATGCCTTGAACAAGTCCGAGCGTCCGGGCGTGAGCCTGGCGGGAAGGCCGGAGTATAACAGAGCAATCACTGCGCGCCGCTTTCCTGCTGCTCAACGGTTTTTTCGCGGGCAGCGGTGGCCCCGGCAGTTTTCGTGCTGGTAGCCGGATCGGCGCCATAACGGGCGCTCAGTTCGGCGTACGCGGGTTCGCGCTTGAATCGTTTGAGCTCGGCGCCGAAACGCTGCACCAGCAAATCCATGCCCGCGTTGCGGCGCACTGCCAGGAACTGGCTCTGCTGGCTGATGACGGTCGGGTTTTCGCTGATCTGGTTGCGGATATTCAATTCGTCGAGCAAATGCTGGCCCACCCGGCGGTCGGTGATCAGCAGGTCGATCCTGCCGCGCACCAGTTTGCCGAAGTTGGCTTCATGGGTGGGCGCCGGTTCGCGCGTGAACAGCGTCGATTCACGGAAGTCCGGGCTGTACAGATAGCCCGGCGAGGTGCCTATCGTCAGGCCTTTCAGATCGTCGAGGGTGCGAAACGGATGCGGGCGTTCGTTGGCGTAGAACAGCACGAACTGGACTTCCGAGAGTGGTTCGCTGGGGTAGAGCAGGGTCGCCTCGCGCTCGTCGCTGTGAAAAATGTCCAGCGCGCCATCGGCCTGGCCGGTTTCAAGCATCGACAGGCAGCGTTTCCACGGCAGGAACTGCCACTCGACTTCGATCCCCAGGCGCTTGAAGACGATGGCCGTGGTTTCGTAGTCCAGGCCCAGTGATTTGCCGTTTTCCTCGTAGACATAAGGCGCCCACGGTTCAGTGACAATGCGTAGCTTCTCGCCCCGAGCGGCGAAGCTCAGGCAAGTGAAAACCAGCACGGCAATTAACTGTGGGATCAAAGGCATGGGCTTGAGATTACGACGAGAAACGGGAAAGAGCCAGAAACCGACTGCAGATGCTCTATCTCCGTGTGTTGCATCACAATAAAAGTACGTAGAAAGCAAAAAATCGCAGCCTTCGACCGCTCCTACAGGGATTAAACATGCCCGAATGTAGGAGTGGCCGAAGGCTGCGATCTTTTGATCTTGCTTTAAACGTTTATCAGCGCGGCAACTTCAGGTTGTTCCACACCGCCAGACTCGCTTCAGCCTGGTTCAGTGTGTAGAAGTGCAGCCCTGGCGCACCACCTTGCAGCAGGCGTTCGCACATTTCGGTGATGACTTGTTCACCAAAGCCTTGAATGCTCTGGGTGTCGTCGCCGTAGGCTTCCAGTTGCTTGCGGATCCAGCGCGGGATTTCCGCACCGCAGGCATCGGAGAAGCGCGCCAGCTTGCTGTAGTTGGTGATCGGCATGATGCCCGGCACGATCGGGATGTTCACGCCCATCGCCCGTACACGCTCGACGAAGTAGAAATAGCTGTCGGCGTTGAAGAAGTACTGGGTGATCGCGCTGTCGGCGCCAGCGTTGGCTTTGCGCACGAAATTGGTCAGATCGTCTTCGAAGTTGCGCGCTTGCGGATGCATTTCCGGGTAGGCGGCGACTTCGATGTGGAAATGATCACCGGTCTCTTCACGAATGAATTGGACCAGGTCGTTGGCGTGGCGCATTTCGCCGCTGGCCATGCCCATGCCCGAAGGCAGGTCACCGCGCAGGGCAACGATACGCTTGATGCCGGCAGCCTTGTATTGCGCCAGCAGGCCGCGCAAGTCGTCCTTGCTGTCGCCCACGCAGGACAGATGCGGTGCGGCAGGGACTTTGACTTCGCTTTCGAGCTGCAACACGGTGTTGAGGGTTCGATCACGGGTCGAACCGCCAGCGCCATAGGTGCAGGAGAAGAAATCGGGGTTGTACGTGGCCAGCTGACGAGCAGTGGCGAGCAGCTTTTCATGCCCAGCGTCGGTCTTCGTAGGGAAGAACTCGAAGCTGTAGCGACGGTCTTGGGACATGGTCATATCCTTGGAAACGCGTAAGCCTTGCAGTCGCCACGTTTACTGTAGGAGCGAAGCTTGCTCGCGAAAGCAACAACACGGTGCTTCAGAAACAACGCGGTGATGCTTTCGCGAGCAAGCTTCGCTCCTACAGGGGAGCGTGGTTTCTGCTTAAGTCCGCTCCCATGGGGAGCGGACAGCAGGTCGAATCAGTAGCGGTAAGCGTGCGGCTTGAACGGACCTTCGACAGTCACGCCGATGTAGTCGGCCTGGGTCTTGGTCAGTTGAGTCACGACGCCGCCGAAACCGCGGACCATTTCCAGGGCCACTTCTTCGTCGAGCTTCTTCGGCAGTACTTCAACAGTCAGGCGCTCGGCTTTCTGGGCTGGCGACAGGTCGGCGTACTTCTGGCCGAACAGGAAGATCTGCGCCAGAACCTGGTTGGCGAACGAACCGTCCATGATGCGGCTTGGGTGACCGGTGGCGTTACCCAGGTTAACCAGACGGCCTTCGGCCAGCAGGATCAGGTAGTCGTCGTTCTGGGCATCGAATGCGCCAGGACCGGTACGGTGGATTTTGTGAACCTGTGGCTTCACTTCTTCCCATGCCCAGTTCTTGCGCATGAAAGCGGTGTCGATTTCGTTGTCGAAGTGGCCGATGTTGCAGACAACAGCGCGCTTCTTCAGGGCTTTGAGCATGTTCGCGTCGCAAACATTGACGTTGCCGGTGGTGGTCACGATCAGGTCGATCTTGCCCAGCAGCGCTTTGTCGATGCTTGCTTCGGTACCGGTGTTGATACCGTCGATGAACGGCGAAACCAGTTCGAAACCGTCCATGCAGGCTTGCATGGCGCAGATCGGGTCGACTTCGGAGACTTTAACGATCATGCCTTCCTGACGCAGGGACTGAGCGGAGCCCTTGCCCACGTCGCCGTAACCGATGACCAGCGCTTGCTTGCCGGACAGCAGGTGGTCGGTGCCACGCTTGATCGCATCGTTCAGGCTGTGACGGCAGCCGTACTTGTTGTCGTTCTTGGACTTGGTCACCGAGTCGTTGACGTTGATGGCCGGGATTTTCAGCTCGCCCTTGGCCAGCATGTCCAGCAGGCGGTGAACGCCAGTGGTGGTTTCTTCGGTCACGCCGTGAACGCGATCCAGAACCTGTGGGTACTTGTCGTGCAGCAGCTGGGTCAGGTCGCCGCCGTCGTCGAGGATCATGTTGGCATCCCATGGCGCGCCATCTTTCAGGATGGTTTGCTCCAGGCACCACTCGTACTCTTCTTCAGTCTCGCCTTTCCAGGCGAAAACCGGGATGCCAGCAGCGGCGATAGCAGCAGCGGCCTGATCCTGAGTCGAGAAAATGTTGCAGGACGACCAGCGAACTTCGGCACCCAGGGCAACCAGGGTTTCGATCAGCACGGCAGTCTGAATGGTCATGTGGATGCAGCCGAGAATCTTGGCGCCTTTGAGCGGCTGCTCACCGACGTACTTGCGGCGCAGACCCATCAGGGCTGGCATTTCGGATTCAGCGATGATGGTTTCGCGACGGCCCCAGGCAGCCAGGGACATGTCGGCGACTTTGTAATCGTTAAAATCTGCAGGCGTGATAACAGCGCTCATGAAGAGCCTCCATTCGTAATGTATGCGAATGGGCGCCGTTGTGCGTTTAGTGTCTGGCCGTGGCCAGTCAACGCCCCATCCGAGCCTGACAGGTTGAACCTGCTGCAGCGCCCCTCGGACAGGTGGCGGGAAAACGGTATCAATGGAACGTTACCGTTTTGAAACGGGGGCGATTATAGCGGGCTATGCTGATCTTCCAAAGCGTTTCTGTCGGTCAATGTCCGAACGGTAATCGTGACCATAGACGATGCTTAATAGAGCTCTAGTCCGGGCTCTGCCATGATGGCACCCATCATTCGGCAAGACGCTCAGGAGTGAATATGAATTTCCACACCCGCAAATGGGTAAAACCCGAAGACCTCAACCCCAACGGCACGCTGTTCGGCGGCAGTCTGTTGCGCTGGATCGACGAAGAAGCGGCGATCTACGCCATCGTCCAGTTGGGCAATCAGCGCGTGGTGACCAAGTACATTTCCGAAATCAATTTCGTCAGCGCCTCGCGCCAGGGCGACATCATCGAACTGGGCATCACCGCCACCGAGTTCGGCCGCACCTCGATCACCCTGACCTGCGAAGTGCGCAACAAGATCACCCGCAAAAGCATCCTGACGGTGGAGAAGATGGTCTTCGTCAACCTCGGTGAAGACGGCCTGCCCGCCCCTCACGGCCGAACCGAGATCAAATACGTCAAAGACCAGTTCAAGGACGAGTAATGCGAGTTCCGTAGGAGCCGGCTTGCTGGCGATAGCGTAATCAGCGACAGCGCAGAAACCGAGTCGACCCCATCGCCAGCAAGCTGGCTCCTACAGAATGCGGTTTCATTTGTGGGGCCACTGAACAAGCGCCGAACCCCGCGTGTCGTACCTACATGACACGCCACCGGTTCCGGAGCTCTATGGACGCGCAAAAAGACGGCAAGACCCCGAACCTCTCGGCTGAAGAACGGCACGACGTCGAAAAAAGCCAGCCGCCACGTGCGGCTGTATTGCACGAAATCATCCGCACCCAGGGCGATCAGGAACTCGAACGCAGCGTCGCCGCGCTATGGTGGTCGGCGCTCGCCGCCGGCCTGACCATGGGCCTGTCGCTGATGGCCATGGGGTTGCTCAACTCGCGCCTGCCGGATGGCGAACACTTCAAGGTGATTGCCAGTTTCGGTTACTGCGCCGGGTTCCTTGCGGTCATCCTCGCCCGCCAGCAATTGTTCACCGAGAACACCCTGACGGCGGTGCTGCCGGTCATGACCAAACCCACTCTGAACAATTTCGGCCGGTTGTTGCGGCTGTGGTCGGTGGTGCTGGTGGGCAACCTTTGCGGCACCTTGCTGGTCGCGTATGTGATGTTGCACCTGCCGATTTTCGACACCAGGACCGACCTGGCCTTCCTCGATATCGGGCGCAAGGTCATGGAGAACGATGCGAGCAAGATGTTCGCCAAAGGCATTGTTTCGGGCTGGATGATCGCGACCATGGTCTGGATGATCCCGTCCATGGAGAGCGCCAAGATGTGGATCATCATCCTCATCACCTACCTCATGGCGCTGGGGGATTTCACCCACATCGTCGTCGGTTCGGCCGAGGTCTCGTATCTGGTGTTTGCCGGCGAGTTGCCGTGGAAGGATTTCTGGCTGGTGTTCGCAGGTCCCACGCTGGTGGGGAACATTATCGGTGGCAGCTTTATCTTTGCGCTGTTGAGCCATGCGCAGATTCGCAGCGAAAGCGGGCCGCCGAAAGATAAGGGAGGCGAGGCTGAATCAACATCCGAGGAACGCTAGGCAATGGGCCGGGCGAGTTCTCAGTGCTCGTCCGGCCTTTACGGTCCAGTGCAGCTATCAGTCAGATTCTCGGATGCCCATTTGCGTGATTGCCTCGGTCAAAACCACAGACTTCGGTCCCGTAGTTTCGGCATGCAGGCGTTTGACGGCTTGAAGCAGCTCCCGGTAGTCCGGGGCGCTTCGATGGTTGAGCTTCATCGCCAGCCACGCGGTTTTTCCGGGTGTATCGCCAACTTGATCTAAATAATGCATCGCTTCATGCATCTCTCTAGAGAGTTCCAGTCTGTCCCTCGATGTGGAAAAGGCATCAATCACTGCTTGTTTCAAGTCGTCCAAGGCGTGTTGAGCTTGCTGTCGGAAGGCGATGACTGCTTCGCAGGCTTGATCGTTCTTCAGCTCCAGCATCGCCGCTTCGAACATTTGGTCATCGAGGGCCAAGAGTGCGCCACCCATGGAATTGAAAGTGTATGTTTCGCTGGGTTCATGACCAGAGAAGGCGAGGCCTCCGGCGTTTCCACCGGTGTGCACCAGGCGCTCGATTTGGGGGCGTTTGAGGTGTATTTCGACCACGCCGTTTTCATAGCGACGGATCGACACCCCTTGATCGCTCAATGAATGCACCAGAGTTTCAGGCTGGCCCTGACCGACTTGCGTCGACCCGGTCATGAAATCACTCCAATCATTGTCAATCGGACCTGCAGATAAGCCACGGGTGGCATTGTCCGCGCTGGTCGATGGAAGCGGTGAGAGCGTTGAGGTATGTGTGAGGTTGTTCATGAGTGCCTCTTCCTTTGAGGGCGGTTCGGAAGTTGCACTTTAGGAGAGTGGCGGGGGCTCGGGAGCACGATGTATTAACTTGGAACACATGCCTCAAGTTGATTGACAAAGCCCCTCTGTATGACGCGAAAGGCTCTGTCCCGGGGCTTCCAGGTGGGCATCAGGATACCGGTCCAAGGGCCTGAAGAAACGTCACACAACGTGCGTCCAGATTGCCTTGACGCTGGCGCTCCGTTTTCTGACCGTCACAAAGGGGGCTGCCGGATGTCTCTATGACCTGTCAGGTCAGCCGGCCGGGTCCAGCGCAACGGCACCGCGACGTTGCAGATAAATGAAGAAAAGCGCTGTCAGCACCGTCAAGCCACTGACCAGCGCGCCGGTCCACGGCAAGTCCGCCAGATCCGCGCCGCTGGCGACCACCAGCCCGCCAATCCACGCGCCGGCCGCATTACCGAGATTGAAAGCGCTCTGGTTCAACGTCGAACCCAGATTGGGTGCTTCGTGCGCCTGATCAATGATCAGCAGTTGCAGAATCGGGCACAGGGCGAAGGCGAAGATCCCCCACAACACCAGCGTGATCGCCGCCGGAATCACCGAGTGACTGGTCTGCGTGAACGCGGCCAGCACGACCACCACCGCCAACGCCATGCCCACCAGTGAAGGCAGCAAGCGACTGTCGGCCAGGCGGCCGCCGAGCATGCTGCCCGCCGTCAAACCGACGCCGAACAACAGCAACATAATGGTCACGCCGTGCGGGCTGACCCCGGTGATGTCCTGCAGGATCGGCGCGATGTAGGTGAACACGCTGAACAGGCTGGTCGACGCCAGCACGCTCATGCCCAGGGCCAGCAGCACATTGACCTTGCCCAGCACCTTGAACTCGCTGGCGAGGTTGGCCTTGTCCATGGCGATGTCTTTCGGCAGCCAGACCCATTGCGCAATCGCGGCGATCACACCGATCACCGACACCGCCCAGAACGTCGAACGCCAACCGGCGTATTGGCCGAGCGCGGTGCCCAATGGCACGCCGAGCACATTGGCCAGGGTCAGGCCGGTGAACATCATGGCAATCGCCTGCGCCCGTTTGTTCGGCGCGACCAGGCCGGCCGCGACCACCGAACCGATGCCGAAGAACGCCCCGTGGCACAACGCGGTAACCACTCGGGCGGCCATCAGCGTGGCGTAGTTTGGCGCCAACGCGCACAGCACGTTGCCGAGGATGAACATCAGTGTCATGCCCAGCAGGGTGGCTTTGCGCGGCATATTGGCGGTGCCGACCGCGAGGATCGGCGCGCCGAACACCACGCCCAGGGCGTAACCGGTGATCAACAGACCGGCGTGGGGAATGCTCACGGCGAGGTCGCGAGCGACGTCGGGCAGCAAGCCCATGATGACGAATTCAGTGGTGCCGATGCCGAACGCGGCAACAGCGAGGGCAAGCAAGGCGAGTGGCATGCGCAAGGTCTCTGTCGGTAGTCTTGACGCTGTGATCAGGCATACGCAGGCCGACGACCGTTCTCGAAGAGAGCGGGTCATGGCAGAAATTATTGGAATTAGTCTGTGCGCAACTGAGTGCGGCGTGGTCGCTTGCAGTATAAACAGCTGCTGACATATGGCGAATCAATTATCTCCCCGCCCTTGTAGGAGCACGGCTTGCCGGCGAAAGCGGTCTCAAGTACGCCTTCGCTGGCAAGCCGTGCTCCTACAGGGTGAGGATGATGAACAAAAGGAGTGTGCCGTGCTTGCGACGGCGTTGGTGTTGGTGGCGGCGCTGTTGCACGCGGCGTGGAACACCCTGATTAAATTCAGTGCGGAACGGTTGTTGGTCGTGGCCTGCATGGACAGCGTGGCGATGCTTTTTGTCGCGCTGATGCTGCCGTTCGTGGCGCTGCCACCGATTGAAATCTGGCCATGGATTCTCGCATCGGCCGCATTCGAATTGCTTTATCGCTATCTGCTGATTCAGGCCTATCGAGTGGGTGATCTCGGTTTGGTGTACCCGCTGATGCGTGGCTTGTCGCCGTTAGTGGTGCTGGCCTTGACGCTGATCTTTGCCGGGGAGGTGCTGACGAATCAGCAGATCTTCGGAATTCTGCTCATCCCGTTGGGCATGCTGTGCCTGCTGTGGCAGGGCGGTGGCGGTACGCGTTTGCCGTGGTCGATGCTGCCGGTGGTGGCGCTGATTGGCCTGTGCATTGGCTGCTACACCTTTATCGATGGCCAGGCGTTGCGGCGCTGGTCGCATCCGCTGGACTACCTGGTCTGGGTGACGTTGCTCAGCGCCTGGCCGTTTCCGCTGCTGGCGTTGGTGCGCAAGCGGCCGGCGTTCATGCTGTTCTGGCGTGAACAATGGCGCTTGGGATTGGCGGTCGGGTTCTGCGTGTTGTTCAGCTACGCTCTGGTGCTGTGGGCGATGCAGCTGGGGTCGATTGCAGAAGCGGCGGCATTGCGCGAGATCAGCGTGATTCTGGTGGTGCTGTTTGGCATGCGCTATCTGAAAGAACCTTTCGGTCGGCCGCGGCTCTTGGCCTGTGGGCTGGTGCTGATCGGCATGTTGGTGATGAAGTTTTGACCGGAATCCGGATTTTATAACTCGAAGAAAGGGACTGCGATATGACGGTTGCTCTGTGGTGCATTTTGATTGCGTTCTTCCTGCCCTATCTCTGCGTGGGTATTGCCAAGATCAGTGGCCGTTTTGGATTGAAAGACAATCATGACCCCCGGGATTTTCTCGAGTCGCTGAATGGTTTGGGCCGGCGCGCCTATGCAGCGCAATTGAACAGTTTCGAAGTGACCCCGGCGTTCGCGGCGGCGGTGATCGTGGCCCACCTGGCCGGCAACGCCGAGCTGGTGACGATCAATGTGCTGTCGGTGTTGTTCATCACCAGCCGCCTGCTGTACATCATTTGCTACCTGGCGGACTGGGCGATTCTGCGGTCGCTGGTGTGGTTTGTGGGGATGGGGTTGATCGTGAGTTTCTTTGTGATTTCGGTCTGACATATCTGCGGTGTTTATTTTGGCCCCTTCGCGGGCAAGTCGGATCGCCGCCCGCTCGCTCCTACAGAGATCTGCGGCGAGCACACAATGTGTGATCGACAGCAATCCTTGTAGGAGCGAGCGGGCGGCGATCCGACTTGCCCGCGAAAGCTATCTATCTGCCGCCACAGTAATTAAGGGTTGGCTTTAACCGCATCAGCCACCTGAGGCACTTGCGGCAAGGCAGCGCCTTTGGGCCAGAGCATCCAGATTTGCCCCTGCTGTTTCATGTCGCCAGCCAGTTGCCCGGCTGCTTCGCCGGTGCCCCAGAACAAATCCGCACGGACTTCGCCGGCAATCGCGCCGCCAGTGTCTTGAGCCGCCACCGGGCGAACCAGCGCGGAGCCGTCCGGCCGCGTTGTGGATAGCCACAACAGGCTGCCCAGCGGAATCACTTTGCGATCCACCGCCGCGCTGTAACCCGCCGTCAGCGGTACGTTCAGCGAGCCGCGAGGGCCTTCATTGCTGTCCGGGTTGCGGGTGAAGAACACATAGCTCGGGTTGCTGCCGAGCAGTTCCGGAATGCGCGCCGGATTGGCCTTGGCCCAGTCGCTGATTGCGCCCATGGTCACGTCTTCTTTCTTCAGTTCGCCTTGCTCTACCAGCCAGCGGCCGATGGGGCGATACGGATGACCGTTCTGGTCGGCATACGCAATGCGCAACTGGCGACCATCGTCGAGCTGAATGCGACCGGAACCCTGGATTTGCAGGAATTGCAGGTTCATCGGGTCGGTCAGCCACGCCACGACCGGCGCCTTGACCCCTTTGGTTTCGATGGTTGCTGCATCGTCGTAAGGCTTGAGCACGCGACCTTCGAGCCGTCCGCGCAGGCGTTTGCCTTTGAGCTCCGGGTAGATGCTGTCCAGAGAGACGATGATCATGTCCTCTGGAACCCCGTATACCGGGATGTTCGCCACGTCAGTTTGGGTCAGGCTGCCGGGGTAGACCGGTTCGTAGTAACCGGTGATCAAGCCGTTGGGATTGTCGTTGGCGGCGCGCAGGCCGTAGACGTCGAGGTTCTGTTTGAGGAAGCCGCGAATGTCATTGGCGGTTTGCGGCACGTTGGTGGCAGCGGCACAGGTCGAGCCCCAGATCGGGTCGGCCTTGAGTCGGGTGCAGGCGCTGCGCCATGAACCGAAGCCGGCGACCAGGTCGTTATCGGACACCGTCGGCAGGGCTTCCCAGGTGGCGCTGGAGTAAGTCGCCAGCGCGTGGGTCTTGGGTTTGTTGTTGTCACCGCCGGTGCAGCCTGCGAGCACGGCCACCATCGGGAGGGTCCAGGCGAGGCGGTGACGCCATGCCTTGAAACGGCTGTTCATGGAGTAATTCCTTTGTCGGTTGCCTGAGTGCTCCATGCGCTCAAACAACCCGTATTGATAATAGGGCTATTGGTCTTTGCCGATGACGCGAGGATACTGGCCGCCGTTTCCCGTGACCTGAAGCCACCATGACTCTTAAAAGACTTTCCGTTGTATTGCTGGCCTGCCTGACCTTGTCCGCGTGCGGCGGTGTCGATCCGAATTCGCCACTGGGCCAGCGCAAGGCAATCTTCAAACAAATGCTCAAGACCGGCGAAGACCTGGGTGGCATGTTGCGCGGCCGCATTCCATTCGACGGCCCGAAATTCGCTGACGGCGCGGTGAAACTCGATGCGCTGTCCCAGGAACCGTGGAAGCATTTTCCACAGGTGCGCGAAGAAGATCACACCAGCGCCAAGGGCGATGTGTGGCAGAAACAGGCACGCTTTCAGGAAATGGCCCGCACCCTTGAAGCCGCCACCGGTGAATTGGTGATTGCCAGCAAGGTTCAGCCTTACAAGGCCAGCAACCTGGGGCCGGCGGTGCAGAAGGTCGAAGATGCCTGCAGTGCGTGCCATAAAGAGTTTCGGGATCATTGATTTGCAGCGCTCTTGCTGACGCTTTCGCGAGCAGGCTCGCTCCCACATTGGAATGCATTCACCTGTGGGAGCGAGCCTGCTCGCGAAGCTCCCTGAAGAACGCTACAAATTCCTGACTTTACCTTTTCTTATTTATCCAGCTCGTCGAGCGCGTCCTGCAGTTCCTTGCGCGACTCGGCCAGTTTGTCTTTGCGCTTGTTGATCTTCTCGGGGTCGCCTTTCTTCATGGCTTTGTCGAGGTCGGCCTGGCGCTGGCTGACGTCATGCTTGGCGTCGAGGACCTTGTTTTCCCGCTCCTTCTTCAGCGAAGCGTCGGTGCAATGCGCAGTGACTTCGCTCAGTGCCGTTTCCAGGCCTGCCTGCTGTTCGGCGTTGCCATGGGATTTGGCCAGTTCGATCTGGTTGATGATGCCCTGTTTCTTGGCGGCACAACCGGTCAGCCCCGGGGCCTCTTCGACGGCCATCAGTGGCGCGGCCATCACGCTGCAAAGGGTCAGCAGGGCGAGCGGTGAAAGAAATTTCATAAAAGCTCCATGTGCAGGTGCAATCGGGTCGATAGGGCGATGGGCGTTTGAGCTCGTCGGCCTCTTTGGGTTCCCGGGCGGGCGAGAATCTGCGGTTGCTAAAAACCGTCGATCCCCGCCGCACGTAATGTGTCGCTCAAGGCCAGGACCTGCGGGTCGCGGAAAAATGCGCTCAATTGCGCCGCGCGTCCCGGGCCTATGCCGGCTTCGGCCTGCCATTGTTCGGTATTTCGTTGTGCCAGTTCCTGCCAGGAGTCGGCGAGGTTTGCCTGGCCGGTTGGTGGTAAACCCAGAGCTTTGAGCCAGCGAGCAAAAGGGCGTTGGCGGGCACTGTTGAAACTGTTTAGAAGACGAGTACTGCTGCGCTCGCCGAAGCCGTTAATGTTAGCAAGCTCTTGAGCATCGAGGGTCAACCAATCCAGCAGGCCGTTCAGGTGGCCTGTTTCGAAAAGTTTCTCCCATGTTCCTGGGCCGACATGAGGCATGGCCAACCCTTGCTTGCCGCTGAGCCAGGTCAGTCGCGCGAGAAACTGGCTTTCACAGCCCGGCGTCGGTTGCCAGCAACTCAAATGATGAAAGTCCGCTGCCAGCGGCGCGTTCAAGGCTGGGCGTTCGGCGGCGCGTAATACGACGCCGTCGAGCCGGGGAATGGTCAGTCCCGCGAGGCTGATGGACACCTGATCGCCGGGGCGGATGTCCAGCTCCTCCCAGCGCCGCAGTGAGCTGACGCTGACACGCTTGATCTGCCGGTCATCGAGCGTCACCGGTTTCAAGTCCAGCACGGGGGTGATCCGTCCGGTGCGGCCGACCTTGAAGTCGACTTTGCGTACTTCGGCCAACGCCTGGGCAAAGGGGTATTTCCAGGCGACGGCCCAGTACGGTGTTTTTGCCTGCCAGCGCTCGGCCGAAGGCCGTTGGCTCTGGCGCAGGACCACACCGTCACTGGCAAAGGGCAGGGGCGAGTGGTACCAGTAATCGCGCCAGTGTTCAGCATCGGCAACTGTCTGTACCGGCTGACTGTAAGGCGCGATGCTCGGCAAACCCAGCTCATCCAGAGCAGCGATGCGAGCAGGCAGACCGGCCGGGCCTTGTGGCCAGTCCCAGATAAACAGGCCGATGCCGGTGGCCTGCTCAGGGCTGAGTTCCTTGCGCGCCATCAAGCCGGCCACGGTGGTGCGGGCATTGAGGCTTCCGGCTTTGACTTGCACATGGTCGACCAGTCGCCAATAGAGTTCGCCTTGCACCAGCAAGTCCAGCGGGCGCGACAGTTGTCGGGGGATGGCGGGGATCAGTCGCGCCGAGGCCGTCCAGTCTTGCCCGTTTAATCCGTCGCCGCGACTGATTGCCTGGTGCAGTACGCCCTTGCGGTAGATCAGCGTCACCGCCACACCATCGACTTTGGGTTGTACCCAGATGTCCTCGCGGCTGCGCAACCAGTTTTCGACCGCATGACTGTCCCGCGCTTTTTCCAGGCCCGTGTGGGCAATGGGGTGGGTAATTTTGCCGCCAGCCGTGCGTAATGGTTCGGGCGTCAGGCCCAAGTCAAAGCAACTGCGCCATTCGGTGAGGCGAGCGAGGGCTTGATCGTAAAGTTCGTCGGCGACCAACGAGCGGCCATGGCGGTGATAACTGTCATCCCAGGTGTCGATCTGTTTTTGCAGGGTGGTGATTTCGTCCAGAGCCCTGACGGGCGGCCAGTCGGGACAGTCGGCTGCGGTTGTAGTGAGGCAAAAAAAGCTCAGAGAAAAAACAGAAAACAGGCGCAGAAGCATCGTGAGCGTCCTTGCTCAGGGGGATGCTTGAAGGCTAGTCAGTATTTTCTGGCGGGGACGGTGGGTGTTTTGCCTGGTGTTTCCGGGTGACTGGGCTGGCCTCTTCGCGAGCAGGCTCGCTCCTACAGGGAAATGCATTCCAATGTAGGAGCGAGACCGGCTTGCCGGCGATGGGGGCGACTCGGTCTCAAAGGCAAGACAATAAAAAGCCCCGCACGGCGAACCGTGCAGGGCTTTTGGTACCGCCGGGGAGGTCTTACAGGCCGGCAGCCGAACGCAGGTCGTCGGCGCGGTCGGTTTTTTCCCAGGTGAACGTGGTGAAGGTGTCTTCGCCCACGGTCTTGGTCGCCGGGGTGCGACCGAAGTGGCCGTACGCTGCGGTTTCCTGGTACATCGGGTGCAGCAGGTCAAGCATGGTGGTGATTGCGTACGGACGCAGGTCGAACACTTCGCGAACCAGTTTGACGATTTTGTCGTCGCTGATTTTGCCAGTGCCGAAGGTGTTCAACGAGATCGAAGTCGGCTGGGCAACACCGATCGCGTAGGAAACCTGAATCTCGCAACGCTCGGCCAGGCCGGCAGCGACGATGTTCTTCGCCACGTAACGACCGGCGTAGGCCGCGGAACGGTCAACCTTCGATGGATCTTTACCGGAGAACGCGCCGCCGCCGTGACGGGCCATGCCGCCGTAGCTGTCGACGATGATCTTGCGACCGGTCAGACCGCAGTCACCCACTGGGCCGCCAATGATGAACTGGCCAGTCGGGTTGATGTGGAACTGGGTGTCTTTGGTCAGCAGTTCGGCAGGCAGCACGTGCTTGACGATCAGCTCCATCACGCCTTCGCGCAGGTCTTTGTACGACACTTCAGGGTTGTGCTGGGTCGACAGTACAACGGCGTCGATACCGACAACCTTGCCGCCTTCGTAACGGCAAGTCACTTGCGACTTGGCGTCCGGGCGCAGCCAAGGCAGCAGGCCGGATTTACGGGCTTCGGCCTGGCGCTGAACCAGTTGGTGCGAGAACGTGATCGGTGCTGGCATCAGCACGTCGGTTTCGTTGCTGGCGTAGCCGAACATCAGGCCCTGGTCGCCGGCGCCCTGATCTTCAGGCTTGGCACGGTCAACACCCTGGTTGATGTCAGGGGACTGCTTGCCGATGATGTTCATCACACCGCAAGTGGCGCCGTCGAAGCCGACATCGGAGCTGTTGTAGCCGATGTCCAGAATGACGTTACGCACGATTTCTTCCAGGTCGACCCAGGCCGACGTGGTGACTTCACCTGCGATGATTGCCACGCCGGTTTTTACCAGCGTTTCGCACGCCACACGGGCGAACTTGTCTTCAGCAATGATGGCGTCCAGCACCGCATCGGAAATCTGGTCGGCGATTTTGTCCGGATGCCCTTCGGACACGGACTCGGAGGTGAAGAGGGAGTATTCGCTCATCTCGATTTTTTCCTGAATTTACCGATGGTGAGTGTCGCCAGTTGGCCGCTGAAAGTGGCGGACCTGAATCTGGAAACCATTACGTAAGCCTACATAGAGGCTTTCCCCGGGAACGAGTCCCGCAGCGGTGGCCCAACGGGCCAGATCGTCCTGTTCAAACCCCAACCAGAGATCACCGCAGGCCTCCCTGGCCCAACTCTGGTTGTGGCTACATAACTCTGTCACAAGCAGGCTACCGCCCGGTTGCAGCAATTTGGCCATGTGCTTGAGCGCATCGGCCGGCGCGGCAAAGTGGTGCAGCACCATGTTCAGTACAACGCAATCGGCCTTGAGGCTTACGCCATTCAATGCATCGGCCAGTTGCAGGCTGACGTTAGCCAGCGTTTCACGTTCGCAGACCTGCCGCGCCAATTCGAGCATCGCCTGGCTGTTGTCCAGCGCGGTGACGTGAGTGAAGCGGCGCGCCAGTTCCGGCAGAAAAGCACCGTCGCCAGGGCCGACTTCGATGGCCGTGGCGCCTTCGCTGAAGCTCAGTTTATCGAGCAAGGCCACCACGCTTTCGCGGTACTGCGGCAGGCCGGCAATCAGGTCTTGCTGGGCGCGAAACTTCTCCGCGACCCGTGAGAAAAAATCCTGGCTGGCCGCTGCACGTTGCCCGTGGACCTGGCCGATCCGCGACTGCACATCGGCAGGCAGGGTCAGGTTGTCCACTTCTTCGAGCAGCGCGGCGTGCAACTTGCCGCCGAGCAGGTCGGTGTGGGGCAGGGCGCGACGGTAGAAAATCGCGTTGCCTTCACGGCGCGTTGCCACCAGGTCGGCCTGGGCCAGCACCTTGAGGTGATGACTCATGCCCGACTGGCCGATACCGAAGATCTGCGCCAGTTCGAGTACGCCAAACGAGTCGTTGGCCAGCGCGCGCAATACATTCAGCCGCAGAGGATCGCCACCGGCCTTGCACAGGGCCGCCAGCTCATCGCACTCGTCATGTTGAATGGAAGGCACGCGTAAATTCATAGGGCCAGCAGTCTAGTGACGGTCAGAAAGTACCGCAAGAGCAATATCAAAAAGTTTTGATATTGCTCGATGGGTGGCACTTCTGATGACTTGTTCCACTCTACAAACGAATAGCAGAAAGGTTTCACCAGCCGAAACCGTCTTTATCCATTGGAAAAACGCCTTCAGATGACTATCTGTCATTGCCGCGAGGCATGCCTGTGAGGGAAAATGCTCGCCTTTTTTCCGTTTCGTTTTATTCAAACCCTAGGAGATCAGCGATGCCCAGCCGTCGTGAGCGTGCCAACGCCATTCGTGCCCTCAGCATGGATGCCGTGCAAAAAGCCAACAGCGGCCATCCCGGTGCCCCGATGGGTATGGCGGATATCGCCGAAGTACTTTGGCGTGACTACCTGAAGCACAACCCGAGCAATCCATCGTTCGCCGACCGTGACCGCTTCGTGCTGTCCAACGGCCACGGCTCGATGCTGATCTACTCGCTGCTGCACCTGACCGGCTACGACCTGTCGATCGATGACCTGAAGCAATTCCGTCAACTGCACAGCCGCACCCCGGGTCACCCGGAGCTCGGCTACACCCCGGGCGTTGAAACCACCACCGGTCCACTGGGCCAGGGTCTGGCCAACGCCGTGGGTTTTGCCCTGGCTGAAAAAGTCCTGGCGGCGCAGTTCAACCGTCCGGGCCACAACATCGTTGACCACCACACCTACGTGTTCCTGGGTGATGGCTGCATGATGGAAGGCATTTCCCACGAAGTCGGCTCGCTCGCCGGTACTTTGGGCCTGGGCAAGCTGATCGCCTTCTACGATGACAACGGCATCTCCATCGACGGCGAAGTCGAAGGCTGGTTCACCGATGACACGCCGAAGCGTTTCGAAGCCTACAACTGGCAGGTGATCCGCAACGTCGACGGTCATGATCCTGAAGAGATCAAAATCGCCATCGAGACCGCTCGCAAAAGCGCGCAGCCGACCCTGATCTGCTGCAAGACCACCATCGGTTTCGGTTCGCCGAACAAGCA
The DNA here is from genome assembly GCF_014852285.1 of Pseudomonas sp. PDM02. Lineage (NCBI taxonomy): Bacteria > Pseudomonadati > Pseudomonadota > Gammaproteobacteria > Pseudomonadales > Pseudomonadaceae > Pseudomonas > Pseudomonas sp. PDM02. The sequence goes on from NZ_JACVBL010000005.1 coordinate 235,224, forward strand.
AGGTAAAGAAGACTGCCACGGCGCCCCATTGGGTGACGCGGAAATCGCACTGACCCGTACTGCTTTGAAGTGGAATCATGGTCCGTTCGAAATCCCGGCCGACATCTACGCCGAGTGGGACGCCAAGGAAGCCGGCCGCGCTGCCGAAGCCGAGTGGGACCAGCGTTTCGCTGCCTACTCCGCCGCTTTCCCGACCGAAGCGAACGAACTGATTCGTCGTCTGAGCGGTGATCTGCCGGCCGACTTCACCGAGAAAGCCGATGCTTATATCGCTGAAGTCGCTGCCAAAGGCGAAACCATCGCCAGCCGTAAAGCCAGCCAGAACGCTCTCAACGCATTCGGCCCGCTGTTGCCTGAGTTCCTCGGCGGCTCCGCTGACCTGGCCGGTTCCAACCTGACCCTGTGGAAAGGCTGCAAAGGCGTCACGGCTGAAGACGCCAGCGGCAACTACATGTACTACGGCGTACGCGAGTTCGGCATGACCGCCATCATGAACGGCGTTGCCTTGCACGGCGGCCTGGTGCCTTACGGCGCGACCTTCCTGATGTTCATGGAATACGCCCGCAACGCTGTGCGCATGTCGGCCTTGATGAAGCAGCGCGTGATCCACGTCTACACCCACGACTCCATCGGTCTGGGCGAAGACGGCCCGACTCACCAGCCTATCGAGCAACTGGCCAGCCTGCGCTGCACGCCAAACCTCGACACCTGGCGTCCAGCCGACGCCGTGGAATCGGCGGTGAGCTGGAAGTGCGCACTGGAGCGCAAGGACGGTCCTTCGGCCTTGATCTTCTCGCGTCAGAACCTGCAGCACCAAACCCGCAACGCGATTCAGATCGAAGAGATCTCCCGTGGCGGTTACGTGTTGAAGGACTGTGCAGGCGAGCCTGATCTGATCCTGATCGCCACCGGTTCCGAAGTCGGCCTGGCGGTTCAGGCTTATGACAAGCTGACCGAGCAGGGTCGTAAAGTACGCGTCGTTTCGATGCCGTGCACCAGCGTGTTCGATGCCCAGGACGCCGACTACAAGCAATCGGTCCTGCCGTTGCAAGTCAGCGCCCGTATCGCCATCGAAGCCTCTCACGCGGACTACTGGTACAAGTACGTGGGCCTGGAAGGTCGCGTCATCGGCATGACCACCTACGGCGAGTCGGCGCCTGCGCCAGCCTTGTTCGAAGAGTTCGGCTTCACCCTGGAAAACATCCTGGGTCAGGCTGAAGAGCTGCTGGAAGACTGATCCAGAAGTTGCGTTATCGGGGCTGACGCCTTCGCGGGCAAGCCTCGCTCCTACAAGGGATAGCGTTGTTGGCGGAATTGGGGTCATCCCGATCCTCAACAATCGCAAACCTGTAGGAGCGAGGCTTGCCCGCGAAGACGGCAGGCCTGGCGACCACATTCCCAAGCGTCATCGAGAACCCCCATGCCTCAACCGCGTCCCTACAAAGTTGCACTCAACGGCTACGGCCGGATTGGTCGTTGCGTCTTGCGTGCGTTGTTTGAGCGAGGCTCGGCGGCCGGGTTTGAAATTGTCGCGATCAACGATCTGGCGGACATGGCCAGCATCGAATACCTGACACGCTTCGACTCCACGCACGGGCGTTTTCCCGGCGAGGTGAAGGTCGACGGCGATTGTCTGCATATTAATGGCGACTGCGTGAAGGTCCTGCGCAGTGCCACCCCCGAAGGCATCGATTGGGCGTCCCTGGGCGTCGATCTGGTGCTGGAGTGCTCCGGCGCTTACCACACCCGTGAAGACGGTCAGCGTTTCCTCGACGCCGGCGCGCCACGCGTGCTGTTTTCCCAGCCGATGGCCAGCGAGGCGGATGTCGACGCCACCATCGTCTACGGCGTGAACCAGGATTGCCTGACCGGCGACGAGCTGCTGGTGTCCAACGCATCCTGCACCACCAACTGTGGCGTACCGTTGTTGCGCCTGCTGGATCAGGCCATCGGCCTGGAATACGTGTCGATCACCACCATCCACTCGGCGATGAACGATCAGCCTGTGATCGACGCCTATCACCACGAAGACCTGCGCCGTACGCGTTCGGCGTTTCAGTCGGTGATTCCGGTGTCCACTGGTCTGGCGCGCGGCATCGAACGCCTGTTGCCGGAACTTGCCGGGCGAATTCAGGCCAAAGCCGTGCGGGTGCCGACGGTGAACGTGTCTTGCCTCGACATTACGATGCAGACCGTGAGCGATACCGACGCCACCGAGGTCAACCGGATTCTGCGCGAGGCTGCCACCAGCGGCCCGCTCAAAGGCCTGCTGGCCTACACCGAGCTGCCCCACGCAAGCTGTGATTTCAACCATGACCCACATTCGGCGATCGTCGATGCCAGTCAGACCCGAGTTTCCGGCCCACGGCTGGTGAACATCCTGGCCTGGTTCGACAACGAATGGGGTTTTGCCAACCGAATGCTGGACGTTGCAGAACACTATCTGCAAACAGCAACTTCAAAAAAACCGTAGGAAGTGCGACCCATGACCGTGTTGAAGATGTCCGACCTCGATCTGCAAGGTAAGCGCGTATTGATCCGCGAAGACCTCAACGTCCCAGTCAAGGACGGTGTTGTCACCAGCGATGCGCGAATCCTGGCCTCGCTGCCGACCATCAAGCTGGCCCTGGAAAAAGGCGCGGCCGTGATGGTCTGCTCGCACCTTGGCCGTCCGACTGAAGGCGAGTTCTCGGCCGAGAACAGCCTCAAGCCTGTCGCTGACTACCTGAGCAAGGCCCTGGGCCGCGAAGTGCCGCTGGTTGCCGATTACCTGGGCGGCGTTGACGTCAAGGCCGGCGACATCGTGCTGTTCGAAAACGTGCGCTTCAACAAGGGCGAGAAAAAGAACGCTGACGAACTGGCCCAGCAATACGCCGCCCTGTGCGACGTGTTCGTGATGGACGCCTTCGGCACCGCTCACCGCGCCGAGGGTTCGACCCACGGCGTGGCCAAGTTCGCCAAAGTTGCGGCCGCGGGCCCGTTGCTGGCCGCCGAACTGGACGCACTGGGCAAAGCCCTGGGCGCTCCGGCTCAACCAATGGCAGCCATCGTTGCCGGTTCCAAGGTATCGACCAAACTCGACGTGCTGAACAGCCTGAGCCAGATCTGCAACCAGCTGATCGTCGGCGGCGGCATTGCCAACACCTTCCTGGCCGCAGCCGGTCACCCGGTCGGCAAGTCGCTGTACGAACCGGACCTGCTGGACACCGCTCGCGCCATCGCCGCCAAAGTCAGCGTGCCGCTGCCGGTCGACGTAGTGGTCGCCAAGGAATTCGCTGAAAGCGCCACCGCCACCGTCAAGCTGATCGCCGACGTTGCGGCAGACGACATGATCCTGGACATCGGCCCACAGACCGCGGCGAATTTCGCCGAGCTGCTGAAGTCGTCCAAGACCATCCTGTGGAACGGCCCGGTCGGCGTGTTCGAATTCGACCAGTTCGGTAACGGCACCAAAGTCTTGGCCCAGGCCATCGCCGAAAGCTCGGCGTTCTCCATCGCGGGCGGCGGCGACACCCTGGCGGCCATTGATAAATATGGCGTAGCGGATCAGATCTCCTACATTTCTACCGGCGGCGGCGCATTCCTCGAATTCGTCGAAGGCAAAGTGTTGCCGGCCGTAGAAGTCCTGGAAAGTCGGGCCAAGGCCTGAGGTCGCTGATTTGACCAGGCAAAGGAGTGTTCAGATGGTCAAGACGCTAGCGCTGTTGATCGTCGCCGGTTCACTGGCGGCTTGCGGGAGTAACCCGAAGGCCGCACCGGAACCTGCGCCGCAATCGGTACAAAAAAGCTGCTACCAGGCTGACTGGCAAGCGGAAACCAACCCGGTGCTCAACAAGCGTTCCGGGCCTGATGGCCTGGACAAATACGAAACACAGACCCCCGCCAAGGAACATGGTTGTCCTTGACGGGTCTGACTCCTTACTCAGGGCTGGCAGCGTGCGCCGTCAGTCGAGGAACACGGATGAAAGGTTTTATCGCCATTACGGCGCTGGTGCTGCTGGCAGGTTGCTCGAATTTTGACCTGTTCAAGCCGGCCCAATCGACGGACAGCTGGGCCACCTGGACCTGCGACAGCCAGGCCAAAGTGGTCTGGCGCTACACTGACGACAGCCATAAGGCCGTCGACGTGCGCCTCGGCGGGGCCGATCAGGTCTATCGCCTGAAGCTTGAGCCAGGCGCCGAAGGTTCGCTGTACAGCAACGACATGCTGGCGTTTCACATAAAAGGTGAGGAAGGCCTGGTTTACTGGGTCGCCACCAACGATTTGATCGGCCGCGGTTGTAAAGCCGAGTAATTGAAGGCTTGTGCCAAGCCTGTAGGAGCGAAGCTCGCTCGCGAAGAGGGCGCCACATTCCACGCATGTGGTGTCAGTTAAACCGCTTTCGCGAGCAAGCTTCGCTCCTACAGGGTTTCTGCGTAATACCGAATGAGCGGACTGGATTAACCCCCGATCTGCAATAACTTGAATAGCCGCCGCCGCTCCGGCAGGCTGGCACGATTAACGACCCAAACCGGGAGAGACACACACAATGGCACTTATCAGCATGCGCCAGATGCTGGACCACGCAGCCGAGTTCGGCTACGGCGTTCCAGCCTTCAACGTCAACAACCTTGAGCAGATGCGCGCCATCATGGAAGCCGCTGACAAGACTGACTCCCCGGTGATCGTCCAGGCGTCGGCCGGTGCTCGCAAATACGCCGGCGCACCGTTCCTGCGTCACCTGATCCTGGCGGCAATCGAAGAATTCCCGCACATCCCGGTGTGCATGCACCAGGACCACGGCACCAGCCCTGACGTCTGCCAGCGCTCCATTCAGCTGGGCTTCAGCTCGGTGATGATGGACGGCTCCCTGGGCGAAGACGGCAAGACGCCGACCGACTACGACTACAACGTCCGTGTTACCCAACAAACCGTCGCCATGGCTCACGCCTGCGGCGTATCGGTAGAAGGCGAGCTGGGCTGCCTGGGTTCGCTGGAAACCGGCATGGCCGGTGAAGAAGACGGCATCGGCGCTGAAGGCGTTCTGGATCACAGCCAGATGCTGACCGACCCGGAAGAAGCTGCCGACTTCGTCAAACGCACTCAAGTCGACGCCCTGGCCATCGCCATCGGCACCAGCCACGGCGCGTACAAGTTCACCAAGCCGCCTACCGGCGACGTGCTGGCCATCGACCGCATCAAAGAAATCCACAAACGCATCCCGAACACCCACCTGGTAATGCACGGTTCGTCTTCGGTTCCGCAAGAGTGGCTGGCGATCATCAACCAGTACGGCGGCGACATCAAAGAAACCTACGGCGTACCGGTTGAAGAAATCGTCGAAGGCATCAAGCACGGCGTGCGCAAGGTCAACATCGACACCGACTTGCGCCTGGCATCCACCGGCGCGATGCGTCGCCTGATGGCCACCAACCCGAGCGAATTCGACCCGCGTAAGTTCTTCGGCGCGACCGTGACTGCGATGCGTGATGTGTGTATCGCTCGCTACGAAGCCTTCGGTACTGCCGGCAACGCTTCGAAGATCAAAGCGATTTCGCTGGAAGGGATGTATCAGCGTTATCTGAAAGGTGAGTTGAACGCCAAGGTTAACTAAGCCTCCAGCGTTTGAGTTGCACAAAAAAACCCGCCGAGAGGCGGGTTTTTTTATGGGCGATGATTAATGGTCAATGCGATCCCCTGTGGGAGCGGGCTTGCTCGCGAAAGCGGTGTGTCATTCAAAATTGATGTCGTCTGACACTACGCTTTCGCGAGCAAGCCTGCTCCCACAGGTTCTGCCGTGATTCACATCACTTATCGTGATCAATATCCAGTTTGCTAAATGTCACTTTACCGCCTTCACTGGTGTACCCGGTGTTGTCCTGCACATACACCCCGGCCTTGAAGTACAGGGGTTTGACCCGCCACGTGGCGCTGATGTTGGTGTCCCACTGATAACCCGCGGCACTGATGCCCAACGCACCACCAGGGCTGAGGTGGATGAGGTAGGAGAACTCCTGATCCAGCTTCACGCCAGTGGCGATGGTGATTACCCGGCCTACGTCGTCATCGGGGTGCATGCGCACTTTGGCGACGATGTTGCCGGTCTTGGTGGTGGTCTTGTACTGATACTCGACCTTCACCATGGGTTTCTGGCTTTCGTAGGCGTGGATCTGGCCGATGACGATTTTGCCGGAGCTCGGCACCTGGTTCACCGCCAGGGTGGCGCGCAGGGAATTGTCAGCGTCCGGGTAGTACCAGTTTTTCAGGGTGCCGTTGCTGTAGGTTTCCCGTAGTTCGGTGCGGGGGTATTTGGCATTTTCGGTGCGGGTGCCGGTCACCGGCGACCAGAAAAACAGTGTGCCGGTGTCGGAGTGGAAGTATTGATCCTTGAACCCACTCACCAGTTTGGCCGTTTCAACGGTGTACGGCGGGTTACCGACGGGAACGCTGAGGTTCCAGGATGCGAGATCGATCATAGGCAAAGCTTCCACGAATTTTGCGGCACGGACGTACCAGAAGCTCTAGCACGCGCCTTTGGGGGCGGTCTTTATAAGCGTAGAAGGCTATTTTGTTAACGTCTGTCTGACAAATGGATGACGTCAAAATCCTGTTAAAAGGCCATCTTTCCCGGTTTTAGCGGGCTGTAGAGGCGACCGTTAGTCGGGCAATGAACCCTTTAGTTAAATGATGGCGTACTGATATCTTCTGCTTTCGCGAATCCCGGTCTAGAGTGAAGACGTAATATTTGTCCGGTTTTCACGAGAAACCGGCCTGACGCCCCGACATAGAGAAGCAGCATGGAATGCGCGCAACCCACGCCAGCCGAAGGCAGCTCAACCCTTTTAATCGTCGATGATTACCCTGAAAACCTGATCAGCATGCGCGCGTTGCTGCAGCGCCAGGACTGGCAGGTCATTACTGCTGCGTCCGGTTTCGAAGCCCTCGGCCTTTTGCTCGAACACGATATCGACCTGGTGCTGCTGGATGTGCAGATGCCGGGCATGGATGGCTTTGAAGTGGCGCGCCTGATGCGCGGCAGTCAGCGCACCCGTCTCACGCCGATCATTTTCCTCACCGCCAACGAACAGTCCCAGGATGCCGTGATCAAGGGCTACGCCAGTGGTGCGGTGGATTACCTGTTCAAACCGTTCGACCCGCAGATTCTCAAGCCCAAAGTCCAGGCGCTGCTGGAGCATCAGCGCAATCGCCGGGCGTTGCAGCGCCTGAGCCACGATCTGGAGGTCGCACGCGCCTTCAACGCCTCGGTGCTGGATAACGCCGCCGAAGGCATCCTGGTGGTCGGCGAGGACGGCCTGATCCGCTTTGCCAACCCGGCGATGTCGCGACTGCTCAACGCCACGGTGCAAGACCTGCAAGGCAAAGAGTTTCTGGATTACCTGCAAAAGCCACATATTCCGGTCTGGGCCGATTCAGAACTGCTGGCCGGTTACAAACGCGGCGAAACCCTGCGCCTGCACGATGCGCTATTGCGTACAGCGCCGGGCCAGCAGGTGCCTGTCGCACTTTCATGCGCGCCATTGCCAACCGAGCAACACGCGATGGTGGTGACGGTGCTCGACATGTCGGTGGTGCGTCATCTGCATCAGCAGCTGGAATTCCAGGCGGTGACCGACCCGTTGACCGGCCTGCTCAATCGCCGTGGTTTCTATCAGACCGTGGAAAACCTGCTGCTGCGCGGTGAGCGTAACGACAGCGCCTGGGTGTTGCTGTACCTCGACCTCGACGGTTTTAAACGGGTCAACGATTCCCTTGGTCACGATGCCGGTGACCGCGTGTTGCGCTGGGTGTCCGAACAGCTGAAGGCTTGCTTGCGACCCTTCGACATTCTGGCGCGCATGGGCGGCGATGAATTCACGGCGCTGCTCGATCTGGAGTTCCCCGAGCAAGCGGCCAAGATTGCCGAGAAGCTGATTGAGCGGGTGTCGATCTGTCAGCAGATCGATGGGCTGGATATCGCCCTCGGCGCCAGCATCGGCATCGCCACGTATCCGGATTGCGGGGCCAATCTCGATGGTTTGCTGCGAGCGTCCGACATCGCCATGTACGAAGCCAAGCGTGCCGGGCGTCAGCAATATCGCTTCTATGACCATGACATGAACGGTCGGGCGCGCTCACGGTTGATGCTCGAAGAAAGTGTGCGCACCGCCATCGAAAACCGCGATTTCAATCTGGTGTATCAACCGCAGGTGGCCATTGCCGGAGGGCAGATTCGCGGGTTCGAAGCCCTGCTGCGCTGGCAGCATCCGAGCGTCGGCGACGTGCCGCCAGGGCTGTTTTTGCCGTTGCTGGAAGAGGCGCGGTTGATCAGTCGCCTGGGCAGCTGGATTTATCATCGCGGCGCCGGGCAACGCAAAGCCTGGGAAACCTTGTTTGCCGAAGATTTGGTGCTGGGCGTCAGCTTGAGCAGTACACAGTTCGGCATGCCCAACCTGGTCACCGAGTTGCGTCAGGTGCTGGAGCGCCATGGCTTGCAGGCGCGGCATCTGGAGGTCGAGGTCACGGAAGAGGCCTTGATGCACAACCCCGATGAAACCCGCAAACAACTGCGCTTGCTGCGCAATCTGGGGGTGCGGGTGGCGCTGGATGATTTTGGCTCCGGGCCGTGCTCGTTGTCGCATCTGCGGGATCTGGAACTGGACACGCTCAAGCTTGACCGGCATGTGATCGCCCGGTTGCCGGACTCCTCGCGGGATGCGGCGTTGGTGCGCAATGTGATCGACCTGTGCAAGCAGTACGGGATGCTGGTGATCGCCGAAGGCGTGGAAACCATCGCGCAATATGAATGGCTGCAAGCCAATGGTTGCGAGTACGTGCAAGGTTTTCTGGTGGCGCGGCCGATGATGGCCGAGGACGTCGGCGACTTTGTGCGGCCGTTCGACTGGAGCACGTTGGTCGACTGAATTCGCTACACTGGCGGCCTTTCAGTAATTGATGTTGCCTATCCCGATGACCGCGTTGAAATACCTTCAGGCCTATCCCGTAGAGTTGCAGGACCAGGTGCGCTGGCTGATCACCGAAGGTCGGCTGGGCGATTACCTGGACAAGCGCTACCCGCAAAAGCACGACGTGCAGAGTGACAAGGCGCTGTATGCCTATGCCCTGGACCTCAAGCAGGAATACCTGCGTAACGCCCCGGCCATCGATAAAGTGTTGTTCGACAACCGTCTGGACCTGACCCATCGCGCCCTCGGCCTGCACACCACGATCTCGCGGGTGCAGGGCGGAAAACTCAAGGCCAAGAAAGAAATTCGCGTGGCCTCGCTATTCAAGGAAGCGCCTTGCGAGTTTCTGAAGATGATCGTGGTGCATGAGCTGGCGCACTTCAAGGAATCGGATCACAACAAGGCGTTCTACAAGCTGTGCGAACACATGTTGCCGGGGTATCACCAGGTCGAATTCGATTTGCGGGTGTACCTGACGTGGCGGGAAATGCAGTAGCCAAGGAGTGTGTGGATGGACGTGAGCAAGACCAAGAGCAGCTTCTATCGCCGTTTATACGTGGCGTACCTGATCGACAGTGGGCTGGCCAGCAGCGTCCCGGCATTGACCGACGTGACCGGCATGCCCCGGCGCACGGCGCAGGACACCATTGCGGCGTTGGCGGATCTGGATATCGTTTGCGAGTTCGAGCAGGAAGAGGGCGCGCGCAACCATGCCGGTCGCTATCGGATTCGCGAGTGGGGAGCGATTGATCGGGGATGGATCGAGCGGAATCTGCGGCAGATTAAAGCGGTGTTGGAGTATCCCTAGCTCCTGCGGTGTTGCGGCTGATGCCTTCGCGGGCAAGCCTCGCTCCTACAGAAACAATGAAGTCCATGTAGGAGCGAGGCTTGCCCGCGAAGAGGCCCTCAAGAACGACGCATCCCGATATGCGGAATACCATCTTCCACGTATTCCTCACCCGCCACGACAAACCCGTACCGCCCGTAATACCCCTGCAAATGCGCCTGCGCCGACAGATAAACCGGCACATCAGGCCAACGCTTCGCAGCCTGCTTCAACGCCAGGGCGATCAGCTCATGACCCAACCCTTTGCCGCGCGCCTGCGGGGCGGTAAGCACCCGGCCGATCACCACGTCGCCGCCCTGTAGTTCCGGGTCGAGCAAGCGCAGGTACGCCACCAGCCGATCGCCTTCCCAGGCCATCAAGTGGCAGGTGTCACCCTCCAGATCCTGGCCGTCCACGTCCTGATAGACGCATTTCTGCTCCACTACGAAAACCTCTGAGCGCAGCTGCAGAATGGCGTACAGCTGCTCTTTGCCCAGATCACTGTGGTGCTTGCAGATCCAATCGATTGTCATCTTCACATCCCGTTGACCTAGTCGCTCCGATACTAATCGCCTGGGCGAAAGATGTCTTTATGGCAGAGAAATCTGTGACAAAGGCCAAAATGCCATCATTCAATTCGCGCGGCGTTGTCTTCTTTGTGTAATCTGGGCTGAAGCGCTGTGCAGTGGCTTCGATGAGCTAATGTTGGTACCTGGGTTTCGCCGTTACGGGGCCTTGGAGTTTTGGCTGAAAACACGTCGGGCAGCCGCCCGCTAAGGATTTTCGAGCATGCCGCGATTGCATCGAGCTTTGGCCTTGATCGGATTGCTGTTGCTGACTCAGAGCGAGGCAGCGGAAAAGCTGCGACTGGTAGCCGATGCCTGGCCACCCTTTACTGATGCGACGCTGCTCAATGGCGGCCTGGCGACGGACATTGTCAGCACCGCGCTGGCGCGAGCCGGCTATGCCAGTGACTTTGAACAGGTGCCCTGGGCACGCGCCCTGATGGGTGTGGGCGAAGGCCGTTACGATGTGCTGGTGAACGCCTGGTATACCGAAGAGCGCACCAGGCTCGGCCGGTTTTCCGGCGAGTACCTGCTCAACCGCGTGCGCTTTCTCAAGCGCAAGGACGCACCGATCGAATACAACAACCTGCAGCAGCTGCACACCTACCCGATTGCAGTGGTACGCGGTTACGCCTATTCACCGGCGTTCGATGAGGACGCCTTGCTGCAGAAGGTCCCGGTGCACAGCTTCGCCATGGCCGTGCGCATGGTCGCTGCCGATAGGGTCAAGCTGACGCTGGAAGACGAATACGTCGCGCGTTATTACCTGGCCCGGGAGTCCGCCAAGGTGCGCAATGCCGTGGAGTTCCTGCCCAAGCCGTTGAGCGAGAACAGCCTGCACATTCTGGTCAGCCTGAAAAATCCGCACCACGAAGAGATCGTGGCCAGTTTCGACCGTGAGATTGCGGAGATGAAAGCGGATGGCAGTTATGAGCAGTTGATGAAGCAGCACGGGATGTAGTTTTTGCGGGATGGCTGATGACCCCTTCGCGGGCAAGCCTCGCTCCTACAGGTATCGCGAACCCTGTAGGAGCGAGGCTTGCCCGCGAAGAGGCCGGCCCACTCACCACACATCTCAATCCTCGCCGGTGTCCTTGATCAAATGCGCCGCCAATGTCCGCAGCGGTCCCAGTTGCCGGCAGATCAACGCCAACTGCGTCTGCACCAGCCGCTGCCCTTCATCGATTTCATCCGGCATCTGCTCCAGCTCATTGGCCAGTGCCTCTTCCTCATCACTCTGAATCGCAATCGGCAGTTTGCTCGCCAACCCTTGAGCGATTTCATCGATGCTCGCCGCCAGTTTCACGCCGGCCCCTTCGATCAATTGTTCGCGCACGTCTGCCGGCAGTTGGGTTTCACGGTGTGCACCCAGTCCTGACAAATAGCTGAGCAAGGTGTGCGACAACACCAGGAAGCGGAACCCGACATCCGCCTCCTTACGGAAATGCCCCGGCTCCATCAGCATGTTGGCGAGCGTCGTCGAGAGCGCCGCATCGGCGTTGTGCGCGTTGCGCCGGGCCAGGCGATAAGCCAGGTCGTCGCTCTTGCCGGCGGCGTATTGCTGCATGATCTGGCGCAGGTAAATGCTGTTGCAGGTGAGGGTGTTGGCCAGCACTTTGTTCAAGCGTCGGCCCTGCCAGTCCGGCAGGAACAGGAACACCGCCAGGCCGGCAATCAGGCTGCCGAGCAAGGTATCGAACAGTCGCGGCAGGAACAGGCCGTAACCGTCGCCGACCTGGTTGAAGCAGAACAGCACCATCAGCGTGATCGCGGCTGTGGCCAGGGTGTAGCGGGTGGTACGGTTGATAAAGAACACTACGCCGGCGGCGATGGCGAAGCACGACTGGATCAGCGGATTCGGGAACAGATCGAACAGCGCCCACGCCACGGTCAGGCCGATGGCGGTGCCGATGATCCGCTGACCGAGCTTGCGGCGGGTCGCGCCGTAGTTCGGTTGGCAGACGAACAGCGTGGTGAGGATGATCCAGTAACCCTGCGACGGGTGAATCAAATGCACCATGCCGTAGCCGATGCTCAACGCCAGGGGCAAACGCAGGGCATGGCGGAACAGCAGCGAGGTCGGCGTCAGCTGCGTGCGCAAGCGAATCCACACATCCTTGAGGCTGCGTGGCGAACGGTCGAGCAGGCTGCTGTCGGTGGCGTCGGCGAGGGCGTCGGGGTTGCTCGCATCGCTGAGCAAACGGTCGAGGGTGCCGAGGTTGGCGGCCAGGGCGCGCAAGGAGCGCAGCAGTCCGCGCCAGGCCGGGTTGCTCTGGATGCGCAGGTGTTCGAGGGACGCGTGCAGGTCGCTGAGGGCTTCGGCAAAGCTGGCGTCATAGATGAATGGCTGGCGCATCTGGATCGATTCCGCCAGCGCTCGGCAAGCCTTGCCCTGTTGGCGCAGCAGGCGCTGACAGCGGAACAGCACGTCGCTGTGGAAAAAGGCGTCGGCCAGCGCGTTGTACGGATAGTGCGAGGAGCTGGCGCGCTCGTGGATGTCCTGAGCGAGGAAGTAGAGCTTCAGGTAACGGCTGACTTTCGAGCCCGGTCGACCGTTGCCGACCCGGTGCAGAATGATTTCCTTGGCAGCGTTCAGGGCTGCCACGACCCGACCGTTCTGCTGGGCCAGTTCCAGTCGGCGCGCTTCCACGTCCATCTGCCGGATCGGCTCGAACAGCGACGATTTCAGCTTCAGGTAAAAGCCCAGTTCGCGGAACAACCGCGCCAGACTCTGTTGCACCGGCTGGTTGGAAAACATCGCCTGCCACAACACCGAAAGCAAACCATACCAGGCCGCGCCGGCCACCAGCAGCACCGGTTCGTGCCAGAAATCGGTCACTGCGCCGCCGCGCTGGTCCACGCCGATCATGGTGTAGACCGACAGAATCAACGTCGCCGAGGCAATCGCGCCATAACGTTCGCCGAGCGCACCGAGCATGGTCAGGCAAAAAGCTGCCAATGCGAAAGCGATGATGAACAGGACGGGGTAGGGGAACAGCAGTTCGACGGACAGGGCCGCGACGATGAAGCAGACCAGCGTCACGGCCAGCGAATTGAGGCGGCCCTGCCAGCTGTCGTCGGTTTCGGCCAGGGCGCTGGCGATGATCCCCAGGAACAACGGGATCAGCAGCCCCATTTCATCCTGATACCAACACAGCGCCATGCTGCCGGTCAGGGCGATGAACACCCGCACGCTGTAACTGAATTTATCCAGCGCCCAGAGGCGACGCAGGGACTGACGAAAAGGGGTCGATGGCATGAAGTGCGAGGGCCTTCCGAGGCAATGACGCTAAATTGAGCCAGTAATGACGCCGACGCAATGGCGCCGATCACATCTGACAGCAAAATCTGTTCCTTAAGTTCTATGTCGTCTGTCAGGACGCCTTCGCGGGCAAGCCTCGCTCCTACAGGTTTTGCGCCACCTGAAAACTGGCATATCACCTGTAGGAGCGAGGCTTGCCCGCGAAGAACGATAACGCGGTACGTCAGACGAATTGCGCGGCGGCGTACCCGGAGGCCCACGCCCACTGGAAGTTGAAACCGCCCAGATGCCCGGTCACGTCGAGCACTTCGCCGATGAAATACAGCCCGGGGCTTTTCAGCGATTCCATGGTCTTGGACGAGACTTCGTTGGTGTCGACACCGCCCAAGGTCACTTCGGCGGTGCGGTAGCCTTCGGTCCCGGCCGGCACCACTTTCCAGCTCGCCAGCTTCTCGGCGATGTCGGCAATTTCCGCGTGGGTGTATTGCTTCATCGGTTTGGAGACGAACCAGTTGTCCGCCAGCAGGTTGGCCATCTTCTTGGTGAAGATTTCGCCGAGCAGGGTTTTCAACTCGCTGTTCGGCCGTTCGGCCTGCTGCTGTTGCAGCCAGCTCGGCACATCGTGATCCGGCATCAGGTTGATCTCTACCGGGTCGCCGGATTCCCAGAACGAGGAAATCTGCAAAATCGCCGGACCGCTGAGGCCGCGATGGGTAAACAGGATGTTCTCGCGAAAGCTCTGATCGTTGCAGCTCACCAGGCAATCCACCGACGTACCGGACAGTTCGGTGCAAAGCTCTTTGAGCTGATCAGTGATGGTGAAGGGCACCAGGCCGGCGCGGGTCGGCAGCAGCTCGTGGCCAAACTGCTTCGCGACCTGGTAACCGAAACCGGTGGCGCCGAGCGTCGGGATCGACAGGCCGCCCGTGGCGATCACCAACGATTCACAGGTGATCTGGCCCAGTGTGGTGTCCAGCAGATAGCCGCTTTCCAGCTTCTCGATGGTCTGGATCGACGTGTCCAGGTGCAAGTTGACGCCAACCTGATCGCACTCGTTGAGCAGCATTTCGAGGATGTCGCTGGATTTGTTATCGCAGAACAACTGGCCGAGTTTCTTCTCGTGGTACGGCACGCCGTGCTTGGCGACCATGCCGATGAAATCCCACTGCGTGTAGCGCGCCAGTGCGGATTTGCAGAAGTGTTCGTTCTGCGAGAGAAAATTACCCGGTTCGGTGTACATGTTGGTGAAATTGCAGCGGCCACCGCCCGACATCAGGATTTTCTTGCCGGCCTTGTTCGCGTGGTCGAGCAACATCACCTTGCGCCCGCGCCCGGCGGCGGTCAGCGCACACATCAACCCTGCGGCGCCAGCGCCAATGATCACGACTTCGGTAGAGCGCAAAACGGTGTCCTCACATAAATATTAAATTCACCGGGAAACCAATGTGGGAGCGGGCTTGCTCGCGAAAGCGGAGTGTCAGTCAGCTTACAAGTCGACTGACACACCGCTTTCGCGAGCAAGCCCGCTCCCACAGGGGATCTCCGTTGGGGCGAAGGTCTCTTACAAGATACGAACGCGCAGCGAGCGGCCCTTGATCTTGCCGTCGTTCAGGCGTTGCACTGCCTGCTTGGCAACTGCGCGTTCCACGGCCACGAACGCCTGGAAGTCGAAAATCGCGATCTTGCCAACCTGCGCGCCCGGAATCCCGGCATCGCCAGTCAACGCACCCAGAATATCGCCCGGACGCACTTTGTCTTTACGGCCAGCGCCGATGACCAGCGTGCTCATTTGCGGCAGCAACGGACCACCGCCCTGGGACTTGAGGTTGTCCAGCTGATCCCAGCTCAACGGCGACTTCTGCAGTTGCTCGATGGCCTGGGCGCGGTGCGCTTCGGACGGGGCGACCAGGCTGATCGCGATGCCTTTTTCACCGGCGCGGCCAGTACGGCCAACGCGGTGAATGTGGATTTCCGAATCACGCGCCAGTTCGACGTTGATCACCATGTCCAGCGCATCGATGTCCAGACCACGCGCGGCGACGTCGGTGGCAACCAGTACCGAAGTACTGCGGTTGGCAAACATCGTCAGCACCTGGTCACGATCACGTTGTTCCAGATCGCCGTGCAGGCCGACGGCGGAGATGCCTTTGGCGGTCAGGTGATCGACGGTTTCCTGAACCTGCTGCTTGGTGAAGCAGAAGGCCACGCAAGAGGCCGGGCGGTGATGCGCGAGGACTTTGACCACGGCGTCCATGCGCTCTTCCGGAGAGATCTCGTAGAAGCGCTGCTCGATCTGCGTGTCGTCGTGGAACGCCTCGGCCTTCACTTGCTGCGGGTTGCGCATGAACTTGGAGGCCAATTGCTTGATGCCCACCGGGTACGTGGCGGAGAACAGCAGGGTCTGACGGCGCTCCGGGCACTGGGCGATGATTTCTTCGATGGAGTCGTAGAAACCCATGTCGAGCATGCGGTCGGCTTCATCGAGGATCAGCGTGTTCAGGCCATGAAGCACCAGCGAACCTTTGCGCAGGTGCTGCTGGAGGCGGCCCGGAGTGCCGACGATGATGTGCGCGCCGTGCTCCAGCGAGCCGATCTGCGGACCGAACGACACGCCGCCGCACAAGGTCAGGACCTTGATGTTGTCTTCGGCGCGGGCCAGACGACGGATTTCCTTGGCGACCTGGTCAGCCAGTTCACGCGTTGGGCAAATGACCAGCGCCTGGCAGCCGAAGAAGCGCGGATTGATCGGGTTCAGCAGGCCGATGCCGAAGGCCGCGGTCTTGCCGCTGCCGGTCTTGGCCTGGGCGATCAGGTCCATCCCCTTGAGGATCACCGGCAAGCTTTGCGCCTGGATCGGCGTCATCTGGGCATAACCGAGGGAGTCGAGGTTAGCCAGCATGGCGGCGGACAGCGGCAAAGTATTAAAAGCGGTGGCGATGGTGGTCACGGGACTGGCCTGCAAAACAAAATGTCGCGCAGTGTACCAGCCCAGTGGCCATTCGCCCTAAGGCTCTATGTGCTCTTCCGGACGCTTGACGCGCCGTCCGTCTTCCTTTGACAGCTGCGAGAAGATCGTCGCGGCCAGCATCGCCATGATTCCGACGGTCACAAACGTGAGTTGGAACGCGCCCAGCACCGTGTCCACGCCGTCGTTTCCGATCTCTGCCGTGAACCCGCCGAGCAGCGCACCGGCGCATGCAACGCCCAGGCTCAGGGACAATTGCGCGACCACCGACAGCAGGCTGTTGCCGCTGCTGGCGCTGGCGTCGTCGAGGTCGATCAGGGTCACGGTGTTCATCGCGGTGAACTGCAACGAGTTGATCGCGCCGAGAATCGCCAGCATGCCCAGCAGCAGCCAGTACGGCGTCTGCTCGCTGACCAGGCCCATGCTTGCCAGCATCAGCCCCAGCGCCAAGGTGTTGCCGGTCAGCACAATGCGATAACCCAGGCGCTCGATCAGCGGCCGGGCCACCGACTTGGCAACCATCGCCGCCGCTGCCAGCGGCAGCATGCTCATCCCCGCCTGCGACGGCGAGTAGCCCAGCGCCACTTGCAGCAACAACGGCACGAGGAACGGCAGTGCGCCGCTGCCGAGACGGGCGAACAGGTTGCCGAGGATGCCGACGGCGAACGTGCGGGTCTTGAACAGCGACGGCGCGAACAGCGGATTGTCGATGTGCCCGGCCCGCAGCCAGTACGCCGCCAGGCACGCCATGCCGCCGAACAGCAGCAACATCACGCGCAGGTGCGGCAGGTGCAGTTCGCCGAGGCCTTCCATGGCAATGGTGATCAGCACCATCGCTGCGCCAAACAGCAAAAAGCCCAGGCTGTCGAACCGTGTGCGCTCAGTGCCGCGCAGGTCGGGGATGAATTTCCATACGGCGTAGCAACCGACGACGCCGACCGGCAGGTTGATCAGGAAGATCCAGTGCCACGTCAGGTATTCCACCATCCAGCCGCCCATGGTCGGGCCGATCAACGGGCCGAGCAGGCCGGGAATGGTGATGAAACCCATGATCCGCACCAGTTCCGAGCGCGGGTAGGCCCGCAGCACCACCAGCCGCCCGACCGGCAGCATCAGCGCACCGCCCAGGCCCTGAATCACCCGGGCGCCGATCAGCATGCTCAGGCTGCTCGACAAGGCGCAGAGCAACGAGCCGAAGCTGAACAGCAGGATCGCGCCGAAGAAGATTTTCTTGGTGCCGAAGCGGTCGGCGATCCAGCCCGAGGCGGGGATCAGCAACGCGACGGTGAGCATGTAGGCGATGATCACGCCCTGCATGCGCAGCGGGTCTTCCGCCAGATCGCGGGCCATGGCCGGCAGGGCGGTGTTGAGGATGGTCCCGTCGAGGGACTGCATGAAGAAGGCAATGGCGACGACCCACGGCAACCAGCGGGCGGTGACAGCGTCGAGAGGCGGGCGGTTGGGCATGGGACCTCTTGTCAGTGTGAATCTGATTAACCGTGGCGGCTTCTTCGCGGGCAAGCCTCGCTCCTACAGGGTTTCGCTGTTCTTGTAGGAGCGAGGCTTGCCCGCGAAGCTTTTAGAGGGTCAACGTCAGGCGGCTGATCAGCGCGCCCGGCAACAGCGCCGATGCCGTGGCCCGCTGGCTGTAAGTGCTCGCCGACAGCAACAACTCGCGCTCTTCGGTCAACGCTTCCAGCTGCGAACCCAGCAAACTGTAAGCACTGTCATCAAAACGCATGGTGCTGACCGGTGCCTGGATCTCGCCATTCTCGACCCAGAACGTCGCAAACCGCGTCATGCCGGTCATGCGTGCCATCGGTTGGTCCGAGTAATTCAGGTACCAGAGGTTGCTGATGTACAAACCCGTGCCCAGTTGCTTGAGGATCTCGGTATCGGCAAGCGCGCCTGGCGCCATGTTCAGCGCGGTCGGCGATTCACCGCCGCTGGCGCCGTTGGCCGTCAGGCCGTATTCGGCGGCGCTGCGTGAGCCGACCAATTGCGCACCGGCCTTGCCTTCGACGATCAGCTTCAGGTCGCTGCGTGGATAGCCTTCGCCAGAAAATGCCGGGCTCAACGAACCGCTGACTTGCTCGTCAAGGGACACCAGCGGACTGAACGAATGGTCGCCCGCATAGAGTTTCTGCAACGGACTGCTCTTGCTGGCAATCGACTGCGCCGAAAAGCCACCCCAGGACAACATGCCCATGATTTCTTCCAGCGCGGCCGGCGCCAGGTAAGCGCGATACTGACCCGGTGCCAACGTACGCAATGGTCGACCGAGAAACTCAAGCTGCTCACGCGCCTGCTGGAAGCGCCGGGCAAACCCTTCGCTGTTCCAGTCATGGCCCGCGTAGCTGGCTTTCACCGCCTGGCCGTTTGCATGAAACAGGCTGAAGTCGAAGTTGAAGCTGTTGGCCTGATGCCAGCCGAACGCGCCTGAAGAACTGGCGAAGCCGCGACTGATCGGGCCGGCGGCGTAGAAACCCACCAGATCCAGCCCTTCGGCGGCCCGGGTGATTTCGGCGACCACCTGCTCGGTGTCCGGCAGCGGATGCTCCTGCACATTCTTGCTTTGCCAGCCGGTGTAGTTGAGCAGCAAGTACGGATCCTGCGGCAGCAGCGGCAGGGTGTCGCGCAACTGTTGCAGGCCTTCGGCCAAACGCTGGGCGTCAACGTGAGCATCGCCCGACAGCGTGATGTCGAGGTCGGCGTGGCGACCGTCGTTGATCAGTTTGAGACCGACGCTCGCCTGTTGCACCTGCCCGGCCTGCCGCACCTTGGCATGATTGAAACGCACGAAGGCCGACGACTCGGCGGCGTAGCTGAGGGTGAATTGCTCCGGTTCGCGAATCGCCTCGCGCAACCCGTTGACCAAGGCCTTGAACGAATCAGCCTGACTTTTTGAAGTGCTCATCAGGCGTCTCCCCCAAATACATCCACGTTGCTGAACACGCAGGCCGGTGAAGCATGGCCGACACGGATCACCTGATTCGGTTCGCCCTTGCCGCAGTTCGGCGTGCCCAGAACCTTGAAGGTGCTGGAGTCGCCAACGGCGCTGAGGCTCTTCCAGAACTGCGCGGAAATCGCCCGGTAGTTCGGGTTTTTCACCACGCCTTTGAGTTCGCCGTTTTCGATCAACTGGCCCCATTCGCAGCCAAACTGGAACTTGTTGCGCGCATCGTCGATGGACCAGGAACGGTTGGTGCTCATCAAAATACCGTGCTCGATGTTGCCGATCAGTTGTTCCAGCGGCTGATCGCCGGGCTCGATATTGAGGTTGGCCATGCGGTCGATCGGTGGGCGGTTCCAGCCGCAGGCACGGCTGTTGGCAACGCCGTCCATGCCGGCGCGGAACTGCGAAAGTGCGCCGCCCAATGGACGCAGGAGCAAGCCCTGCTTGATCAGGAATTGCTTGCTCGCGGCAGTGCCGTCGTCGTCATGACCGTAGCTGGCGAGCTGCTCGGGAATGTCCGGGTCGAAGGTGACGTTCAGCAGTTTCGAACCGTACTGCAAATGGCCGAAGTCTTCGGCCTTGACGAAACTGGTGCCGGCGTAATTGCGCTCGTCACCGAGGATGCGATCGAGTTCCAGCGGGTGACCGATGGATTCGTGGATCTGCAGCATCATCTGATCAGGCATCAGCAGCAGGTCGCGCGGGCCTTGTGGCGTGTTCGGCGCGAGCAGCAATTGCAATGCTTGATCGGCAACTTTTGGACCGGCGCCGATCAGGCCGCAACGGCTGATGACATCAGCGCTGCCCTGCTGGCCGAAGTTCTCGCGGCCGAGGCTGCGGGTCTGGCTGTCGTTGCCGTCGTAGGCCGTGACATCGAGGCCCGGATAGACGAAACGCTGGGCCTGGCGCAGTTCGGCGCCGGCGCTGTTGAGGTAGATCTGCTCGACATGGGTGATGCCGATGCTGACCTGCCAGTTCACCAGTCGCTCGTCCTTGGGCACCGCCGCGGATTCGGCGCCGAGCAGTTGGTAGCAATCGCTCAGGGACGGGAAGGGCTGGTCGAGGTTCGGCGAAAAATAGTCGGCGCGGTCGCTGGAAACGGCTTGCTCACGCAGGTCGAGCAGCGCGTGAGGCTTAAGCAGGCGAGCTTGTTGCTCGGCTCGGTCCAGCGCCGATTGCAGGCCTTGCGGCGACAGGTCGTTGGTCGCGGCGTAGGCTTCAACGCCGTTGACACGAACGGTCAGCATCGCGCCTTCGTCACGGCTCAGGCTCGGAGGTTCGGCAACGTTCTTGCGTACCGACAGGTACTGGCCGGACTCGCGCACGTATCGCAGAGAAAAGAATTCAGCGCCCGTGCGCAAGGCAGCAAAGCGCTGCTTGAGCTGGGGGTGGAAATCGAACATTCGGGAACCTCCTTGGTCTGGAGTGGCGATGCAGCGGTGTTGCGAAGGGGGGGTGAAACGTTTGCGTGGCGCTAGATTAGGCCTGCGTGGGGGTAGGATCAAGCGCAGAGCTGCGTAGGAAATATTTAATCAGCGTGAAGGCCGAGGCTCGCGGGCAGACCGTGTCGTGATCTGCTCGCGAAGGCATTGGTTACGGTGGTGAGAGGGAGCGGGGCTTACTGCCCGCCATAGAGATAGACGACCGCCGTCAGATAAATCATCAGGCTGGCCAGGAAAGCGGGAAGTATTTTTCTGGTTTTGGCGACCACAACGAAGGTCCCCAGCAGCAGGATCAGCTTCAGTGCATCCAGGCTTTCAAACTGTTGCATCAGGCTCGGCGCATCCTGTTTGTTGAAGGCCGTGTCATAAATGATTACTCCCAGCATGGCTTGTGCGCTGTAGTTGATAAACCGATAAAACGAACCGTGGGTGCGAGTCAGCGCCGTAGTGTTTTTAAAGGCAAAGGGCAGGGCGCGAAACGCCAGTGCGCTGACGGCGGCAAAGCCGATCAAAAACCAAACTGTCATTGGCTGCGCGCTCCTTGTTTGGTCCAGGCGTTTTCAATCAACACGGTCACGCCACCGATCAAAAACGGTGTGATGAGCAAGCTGTAATCCTTGAAGAACAGCACCAGCACCGGCGCGCCGATGAAGCCCAGCCAGTAGCTGGACACTTCGGCGTAATGCGGCCAGTGTTTGCCGGCCAGTGCCGTGAACTGAAGCGGCAACAGCATCATCATCACGGCCGTGGTCACCGGCGACGCCAACCCGGCACCGGCGATGAAGCCGATGCAGGTACACACAATCGACACGGCAAATATCGGCAAGCCCACGCCGAGCATGTAAGTGAAGGGGTGATCGGTTCGTTGTTTGAAGCGGGTCATGCAGGCCGTGAATATCGACGGCGTTATCAGGATCAGCGAGGGCAGTATGTTGCTTGTCGAGACGTGCTTCAGGTACGGCGCCAGCGCGGCCGAGAGCAGCAGAAATCGCACGTTGAGCGCCAGAATGACCGGAATCAACAGCCAGCCATCGTTGTAGTTTTGCAGAAGCAAAAACTGGAGCGGCGTAGAAAATATCAACAAGGTTGTTGCCAGGGTCTGCCCCAGGGTTAACGACTGTGCGGCGCCTACCATCCCGATCGACAAATACAGAAACAGGAAGGCGACACCGAAGCTGATCGCATCCCGTGCGCCTTCCTGGAAGACCTTGGCTGACGAATGACAAGGCGGTTTTCCAGCAACCATCAGCAGGTTTCCCGCGGACAGTCGGATGCATTCAGCGCGTAATACTGCTTCCTGGGGCCTTTGCTGCGAAACAGCAGGCGAGGTGTGGTGGCCAGTGTTGAAGTGGCGGCTTGGGTGCGCACTGCATCTTCACTCATGTTCAGCATGGGGCGTGCGTGCAGAATCTTGTGGTTGGCCACGATCAGGAAGGTTCCGGTCTCGGCTGTCGAGACACTGTGCCTGGCGGTGGGCAACTGGGCTCTGATCTTGTCGAGGACATGTTGGCCGCCGTTGACCGCTCGCATCCGCTCACCGTTGTGCGGGTCGATCCGGAAGTCCAGAGAGAACCGGTAGCCGTAGTGGTCGTCGTATTCGACGACATTGCGAATTCGCTCTTTCGAACCCTTGACGTTTTTGCCGGAAATAAACCTGGCTTGCATGCCAAGCAGTGTTTCAATGTCTTCGTTATCAAGGTCGCAGAGCAAGTCCGCGGGAAAATAATAAGCCGTCGGCGTATGAGTAGTGTCTCGGCAAACTGTTAATGCCAGGAAGTCCACGCTGAGGTTTTCATACAAGTCGTCGGAATGCGGTGTGATATCTCCATAGCCATTTCCCCATTCCCGATATTTTTCTGCTGCCGGTTTAAGATATAAGGCTTTGTGTTCTTCATAGTCGTATTTGATGTCAACCAGATGGAACAAATCGGCGAGCGCTTCATGCACCGTCAGGGCCAGCCTGGGTGAATCGAGGTGGAAGATGTTCTTGATGCACACGGCGGCCACGCCGTCGTGCGCTTGCCCTAATTTATCGAAATAGTAGGCATCTTCCGGGTGGAGGTAAGTTGCAAAGATATTGATCAGCTGGATTTTCAGCTCATGAATACTCAGGTCGTGATTTTTCATCCACCACGCTTCGATCATGCCGCTGAGATAGTTGAAGTTCAGAGTGATTGTTGTTTCTTTTGCTATTGTTTGTCGGAATAAGCTGGCTGATACAGTTGGGTTTGCATAGTGGGTATTCATTATCATCCTTGATAATCAGGTTTTTGTTTGGCGCTGATCTTAATGCAACTATTAAGTTTGAAGTCCCCTATAAGTGTTGCGAGTTTTGTTGCGGGCTGGACAGGGTGGGTGGATTATTCAAGGCAATAAAAAACCGCCAGCCTCCGAAGAGGTGGCGGTTTGCGGTTTTGCAGAGCGGCTATCAGCGTGCTGTCGCGCTCACATCACGCACAGGCTTGCCTTTCACCGGTGCATCACCGGCCACGTAGTAGCTGGCAGTGCTGCGCGGCAATGGCTTGCGACCACGGATCTTGTCGGCGATTTTCTCGGCGATCATGATCGTCGGTGCGTTCAGGTTGCCGGTGGTGATGATCGGCATGATCGAGGCATCGACCACGCGCAGACCTTGCATGCCGTGCACACGGCCTTCGCCATCGACCACAGCCATCTCGTCGGTGCCCATCTTGCACGAGCAGGACGGGTGGAACGCGGTTTCGGCGTGTTCGCGGATGAACTTGTCGAGCTGCTCATCGGTTTGCACTTCAATGCCCGGGCTGATTTCGCGGCCACGGAAAGCGTCCAGTGCAGGCTGTTGCATGATTTCACGGGTCAGGCGGATGCCGTCGCGGAATTCCTGCCAGTCCTGCTCGGTGGCCATGTAGTTGAACAGGATGCTCGGGTACTCGCGCGGATCCTTGGACTTGGCCTGGATGCGACCACGGCTCGGCGAACGCATGGAACCCATGTGCGCCTGGAAACCATGCTCTTTCACACCGTTGCTGCCGTTGTAGTTAATCGCGACCGGCAGGAAGTGGTACTGGATGTTCGGCCATTCGAATTCCGGACGGGTGCGGATGAAACCGCCGGCTTCGAACTGGTTGCTGGCGCCGATGCCGGTGCCGTTGAACAGCCACTCGGCGCCGATGGCCGGCTGGTTGTGCAAGAGCAGCGACGGGTACAGCGAAACCGGCTGGGTGCAGGCGTATTGCAGGTACAGCTCGAGGTGATCCTGCAGGTTTTCGCCGACGCCTGGCAGGTCGTGGACCACCGGGATGTCGAGCTTGTTCAGCAGTTCGGCCGGGCCGACGCCGGAACGTTGCAGAATCTGCGGCGAAGCGATGGCGCCGGAGCACAGCAGCACTTCTTTGCGGGCGCGGACTTCAACGCGCTCTTCAGCGGCGCCGATCAGGTAACGCACGCCGACGGCACGCTTGCCTTCGAACAGGATCTTGTCGGTCAGGGCGTGAGTGACGATAGTCAGGGTCGAGCGCTTCTTGGCGACGTCCAGGTAACCGCGAGCGGTGCTGGCGCGACGGCCCTTCGGCGTCACGGTGCGGTCCATCGGGCCGAAGCCTTCTTGCTGGTAACCGTTCAGGTCTTCGGTGCGCGGGTAACCGGCTTGCACGCCGGCTTCAACCATGGCGTGGAACAGCGGGTTGTTGCCGGCTTTCGGCGTGGTCACGCTGACCGGGCCTTCGCCACCGTGGTAGTCGTTCGGGCCGATGTCGCGGGTTTCGGCCTTGCGGAAGTACGGCAGGCAGTTCAGGTAGTCCCAGTCTTCCAGACCTGGCAGTTTGGCCCAGTTGTCGTAGTCCATCGCGTTGCCGCGGATGTAGCACATGCCGTTGATCAGCGAAGAACCACCCAGGCCCTTGCCGCGACCGCATTCCATCCGGCGACCGTCCATGTGTGGCTCTGGATCGGTTTCGTACGCCCAGTTGTAGCGACGACCTTGCAGCGGGAACGCCAAGGCCGCTGGCATTTGCGTGCGGAAATCCATCCGGTAATCCGGGCCGCCTGCTTCGAGCAGCAGGACGGTGACGCCTTCGTCTTCAGTCAGACGGGTCGCCAGGGTGTTACCGGCCGAGCCGGCACCGATGATGATGTAATCGAATTCTTGGGACATTGAATGCACCCTCTTTGAAGTTGGTCAGGTCAGGCCTGGGCGAGTGCTGCGCACTCGATTCGCGGGCAAGCCTCGCTCCTACAGGTTTTGCGTCGAGCGCAAAATCTGCGGCAAACCTCGATCCTGTAGGAGCGAGGCTTGCCCGCGAAGGCGTCTTCGCGGGCAACACATGACTCGGGGGCTTAGAACACCGAGGCGTAATCGCCCAGCTCAACCTGTACCGATTTGATGCGTGTGAAGTTGTTCAGCGAGCTGATGCCGTTTTCACGACCCACACCGGATTGCTTGTAGCCGCCAACCGGCATCTTCGCGTCGGACTCGCCCCAGGCGTTGATCCAGCAGATACCGGCTTCCAGCTGATGAATCACGCGGTGAGCGCGGTTCAGGTCCTTGGTGACGACGCCTGCGGCCAGGCCGAAGTCGGTGTCGTTGGCACGACGGATCACTTCTTCTTCGGTTTCGTAAGTCAGGATCGCCATCACCGGGCCGAAGATTTCTTCGCGAACGATGGTCATCTCGTCGGTGCAATCGGTGAACACGGTCGGTGCGACGAACGCGCCTTTGGCGAATTCGCCGTCGGTCAGACGGCCGCCGCCGCACAGCACGCGAGCGCCTTCTTCTTTGCCTTTGGCGATGTAGCCCAGCACGCTTTCCATGTGGGCGAAGCTGACCAGCGGGCCGAAGTTGGTGTTTTCGTCTTCCGGATTGCCGACGCGGATGCGCGCAACGCGCTCAGCGATCTTGGCTTCGAAAGCGGCTTTCAGGTGGCTCGGTACGAACACGCGAGTGCCGTTGGTGCAGACCTGGCCGGAGCTGTAGAAGTTGGCCATCATCGCGGTATCGGCGGCGCGATCGAGGTCGGCGTCGTCGAAAATGATCAGCGGGGATTTGCCGCCCAGTTCCATGGTCACGTCTTTCAACGACGAAGCGGAAGCGCTGGCCATGACCTTCTTGCCGGTGTCGGTGCCGCCGGTGAAGGAGATTTTTTCGATGCGCGGGTGCTCGGTCAACCAGGTGCCGACTTCACGGCCGCTGCCGGTCAATACGTTGAACACGCCGGCTGGCAGGCCTGCCTCGGTGTAGATCTCGGCCAGTTTCAGCGTGGTCAGGGAAGTGACTTCGCTTGGCTTGAAGATCATCGCGTTACCGGCCGCCAGGGCAGGAGCGGATTTCCACAGGGCGATCTGGATCGGGTAGTTCCACGCGCCGATACCGGCCACGACGCCCAGCGGCTCGCGACGGGTGTAAACGAACGAAGTGGTGCGCAGCGGGATCTGCTCGCCTTCGATGGCTGGGACCAGGCCAGCGTAGTATTCCAGCACGTCGGCGCCGGTAACGATGTCGACATACTTGGTTTCGGAGAACGACTTGCCGGTGTCCAGGGTTTCCAGGGCGGCCAGTTCATCGTTGCGCTCGCGCAGGATGTCAACGGCGCGACGCAGGATGCGCGAACGCTCCATGGCAGTCATTGCAGCCCAGATTTTCTGGCCCTTTTCGGCGCTGACTACAGCGCGCTCAACGTCTTCCTTGGTCGCACGCTGTACTTTTGCGAGGACTTCACCGTTAGCCGGGTTGATGGCTTCGAAAGTGGCGTCGCTGCTGGCGTCGGAGTAACCGCCATCGATGTAGAGTTTTTGCAGTTCGAAACGGGCCATAGTGTCCTCGCAAGTGCATAAGTGGTTGGCGTTGACCACTGGGCGTGCCGTGTAGCGCTGGCACGCTGGTCAGTGGCGGTTCAGGGGTTGAGCGTTTTATGTGTGCTCTAACTCACCTGCTTGGCCAGTTGGAAATCCATGTATTCGTAAGCGATCCGGTGCGCCTGTTCCGTGTCGAAAGCATCTCCCGACAGCGCGCCGCGCAACCACAAACCGTCAATCAACGCCGCCAGGCCCCGGGCTGCACTGCGCGCGTCATCGAGCGGCAATACGCGGCGGAACTGGCAGCACAGGTTGGAATACAGACGGTGATCGTTGATCCGCTGCAACCTGTGCAAAGACGGGTGGTGCATGCTGGTGGCCCAGAAGGCCAGCCAGGTTTTCATTGCCGGGCCATTGACCTGGCTGGCGTCGAAGTTGCCTTCGATGATCACCTGCAGATGCGCCCGCGGGCTGGCATCTGTCAGCGCCTGACGGCGCGCGGTGACGTTCTCGCTGAGGACACTCATCAGGTACTGCGCCGTGGCAGCGATCAGGCCGTTCTTGTCCTGAAAATAGTGACTGATGATGCCGTTCGAGACACCGGCCAAACGGGCGATCAGCGCAATGCTGGCGTCCCCCATTCCGACCTGATCGACGGCCAGCAAGGTGGCTTCGATCAATTGCTGGCGGCGGATGGGTTGCATACCGACCTTGGGCATCTTGCACATCTCCTTAGGCCTTCCGGCAGACGCAAAACGTCTATCGGATTGAGGGCCAGTCTATTTTGTTTTGATTGAACGTTCAATCAACAAAGAATAAGATCTGCGACAAATCGTCGCTGCTTACAGGTTTTTCCTACGTGTAAATGGCGATAACCCGACATCCAAAACGGCTCGAAACCCCTACGCACTGGTGCTTAAGGGTTTCGGGCTTTTTTCGGGTTGTCTTTATATCACCCGCCGGTCGGCTGCCAACTAACCGATTGGTCGGGTAACGCGCTGCCTTGTGTTCTTCTCTCGCACTGCCTGGAGCATCTGTGCCATGAGTTCTGCCTCTCTAATAAAGACCCCGCCCGAGAAGGTGACGGTCAACGGTTGGGTGTTCTACACCTCTACCGCGCTGATTCTGCTGTTGACCGCCATTCTGATCATCGCCCCGCAAGAGGCTGGCAGATTGCTCGGTATCGCCCAGGCCTGGCTGTCCCGCAGCTTTGGCTGGTACTACATGGTGGTGATCGCCGCTTACCTGGTATTTGTGGTCGGCCTGGCGTTTTCGTCCTACGGCAAGCTCAAACTGGGCAGCAAGGACGACACCCCGGACTTCAGCTACGGCGCCTGGGCGGGGATGCTGTTCTCCTCGGGTATCGGCATCTCGCTGTTGTACTTCGGTGCGTCCGAGCCGCTGGACCACTACTTCAACCCGCCGGAAGGCGTTTCGGCCAGCAACCTGGCCGCACGTCAGGCGGTACAGCTGACCTTCCTGCACTGGGGCCTGCACGGCTGGGCGATCTACGCATTGGTCGGTCTGGCCGTGGCGTACTTTGCCTACCGTCATAACCAGCCGCTGGCGTTGCGTTCGGCGCTGTATCCGCTGGTCGGTGAGCGTTGGGTCAAAGGCGCGGCCGGTCACGCGGTGGACGGCTTCGGCATGTTCGTGACCCTGTTGGGTCTGGTGACAAACCTGGGGATCGGTTCGTTGCAAGTGTCGTCGGGCCTTGAAAACCTGTTCGGCATGGAACACAGCAACACCAACCTGCTGATCGTGATCATCGTGATGAGCACCGTGGCGACCATCGCTGCCGTGTCCGGCGTGGAAAACGGCATCCGTCGTCTGTCCAACCTGAACATCGTGCTGTTCAGCGGCCTGCTGATTTTCGTGCTGCTGTTCGGCCCGACCTTGCACCTGCTCAACGGCTTCGTGCAAAACGTCGGTGACTACCTGAACGGCGTGGTGCTGAAGACCTTCGACCTCTATGTGTACGAAGGCGACAGTGAGAAGTCCGACCGCTGGTTGGGCCTGTGGACTCTGTTCTACTGGGCCTGGTGGATTTCCTGGGCCCCATTCGTAGGCATGTTCATCGCGCGTATTTCCCGTGGTCGTACCGTGCGTGAACTGGTGGCCGGCGTGCTGCTGATTCCGCTGGGTTTCACCCTGGCGTGGCTGTCGATCTTCGGTAACTCGGCCCTGGACCTGGTGATGAACCACGGGGCGGTGGAGCTCGGGAAGACGGCGCTGCAACAGCCGTCCATGGCGATCTACCAGTTGCTTGAGCATTACCCGGCGTCGAAAGTGGTGATCGGCGTGTCGATTTTCGTCGGTTTCGTGCTGTTCCTGACCCCGGCGGATTCCGGCGCGGTGATGATGGCCAACCTTTCGTGCAAGGGCGGCAACGTCGACGAAGATGCGCCGCACTGGCTGCGGATCTTCTGGTCCGTTGTGATCACCCTGGTGACCATCGGCCTGCTGTTCGCCGGTAACTTCGAAGCCATGCAAACCATGGTGGTGCTGGCCGGTCTGCCGTTCTCGGTGGTGCTGGTGTTCTTCATGTTCGGCTTGCACAAGGCCATGCGCCAGGACGTGCAGATCGAACAGGAGCAAGCGGAACTGGCGGCGCGCGGTCGTCGTGGTTTCAGCGAGCGTCTGACTCAGTTGGACCTGCAACCGAACCAGTCGATTGTTCAGCGTTTCATGGACAAGCAAGTCAGCCCGGCGCTGGAAGAGGCCGTGGTGCAATTGCGTGGTAAAGGCCTGGACGTGCAAACGTTGCTGGGCAAGTCCAAGCGTTGCATGGGCGTGCGCATCGAGATGGAAGAGGGCAACCCTTTTGTCTACGAAGTGAGCCTGGATGGCTATCTGGCAGCGGCGAGCGACACGGTGTCGGCTGAAAGTGCCGATGAACCTCGCGCCCGTTACTACCGCGCCGAGGTGTACCTGCACAATGGCAGCCAGGACTACGACCTGATGGGCTTCACTCAGGATCAGATCACTCGTGACGTGCTCGATCAGTTTGAAAGCCATCGGCAGCTCCTTGGCCGGGTTTATAGCTAATAAGTTGTAAGTGACGCGGTGTTTCAGTCTGAAGCACCGCGTCGTGTTCTTCGCGGGCAAGCCTCGCTCCTACAGGTTTACGCTGGCCTTGTAGGAGCGAGGCTTGCCCGCGAAGGGGCCCGATGGGGCAATACACATCTCCCTCGATATCCCACAAACAAAAACGCCGCGATCCTGTCGCGGCGTTTTTGTGTGTGTTGCCTTACCCCAGGTTCTTGCCGAGCAGTGCGTGATACAGCTCGCTGTCGCCGAGAATCCCGACCACTTTGTTGTTGTCGTGCAGCACCAGTTTGTTGCCGGTGTGATAACGAATCTGCAGCGCATCGCGCATGCCGATGTTGGAGTCCACCAGCGTTGGACGACGGCCCAGGCCTTCGACGGCTTGCCCCGGGATCCAGTTCTGCAGGTCCAGGCTCGCACCGTTCTGGCGTGCGCCTTTGATGGTGTTGCCTTCCGCCAGGTCCAGCCACGAATCGCCACCCGGATCCAGGCAGACCGACCCGTTGATGCGCTTGCAGTTGTCCAGGGTGCGCATCAGGCTGCGACCGCACAAAACGTTCAGCGGATTGGTGTGGGCGACAAAGGTCCGCACATAGTCGTCCGCCGGGTTGAGAACGATTTCTTCCGGCTTGCTGTACTGGACGATCCGACCGTCTTTCATGATCGCGATACGGCTGCCCAGCTTCAGCGCTTCATCGAGGTCGTGGCTCACGAAGACGATGGTTTTGTTCAGCTTGCTTTGCAGCTCCAGCAGTTCGTCCTGCAGGCCTTGGCGGATCAATGGGTCGAGGGCCGAGAACGGTTCGTCCATCAGCAGAATGTCGGCGTCCATCGCCAGCGCTCGGGCCAGGCCCACACGTTGTTGCATACCGCCGGAAAGCTCGTTGGGTTTCTTGTTGCGCCATTGGGTCAGGCCCACCAGCTCAAGTTTTTCATCGACCAGTCGTTTGCGTTCCTTCTCCGGCCGACCCTGCATTTCCAGACCGAAACTGATGTTCTCGCGCACCGTCAGCCATGGCATCAGGGCGAACTTCTGGAACACCATCGCAATGCGCTTGGTGCGCATCATTTTCAGTTCCGCCGGGGTGCAGGAAGCGATGTCGATCTGCTTGCCTTCATGCTCGACGAACAGCTTGCCACGGCTCACGGTGTTGAGGCCGTTGATGCAACGCAGCAGGCTGGATTTGCCGGAGCCGGACAGGCCCATCAGCACGCAGATTTCGCCTTTCTCGATATCCAGGCTGGCCTTTTCGACGCCGACGATCTGCCCGGTCTTTTTCAGGATCTCGTTACGGGTCATGCCCTGGTCGAGAAGTTTCAAGGCTTCGCGCGGATCTTTGGTGAAGATCACGTCGACGTCTTCGAAGCGAATAATGCTCATGCGTCACCCCCTACTTTAGCGTCGGGTTGTTTGCAGATACGGTCGAGCATGATCGCCAGCAATACGATCGCCAGGCCTGCTTCGAAGCCCAGGGCGATATCAGCAGTGTTCAGTGCGTTGACCACGGGTTTGCCCAGGCCGTCGGCGCCCACCAGTGCCGCAATCACCACCATCGACAACGACAGCATGATGCACTGGGTGATACCGGCCGCGATGCTTGGCATGGCGTGGGGCAATTCAATCCGTGAGAGCAGCTGACGTCGCGAGCAGCCAAAGGCTTTGCCTGCGTCCATCAATTCTTCCGGGACATCGCGAATACCCAGGTAAGTCAGGCGGATAGGCGCGGCAATCGCGAACACCACCGTGGAGATCAGACCCGGGACCACACCCAGACCGAAGAGGGTCAGGGTAGGAATGAGGTAAACGAAGGTCGGTACGGTCTGCATCAGATCGAGCACCGGACGCATCAGGGTGTAGAACATCGGTTTGTGCGCGGCGACGATGCCCAGCGGCACGCCGATGACCACGCAGACCAGGGTGGCGAACAACACCTGGGCGAGGGTTTCCATGGTTTCCTGCCAGTACCCCAGATTGAGGATCAGCAGGAAGGAAGCGATGACGAAAGCAGTCAGCCCCCATTTTCGTTGAATAAAGTGTGCCAGTAGCGCGATGAGGCCGATCAATGCCAGCGGGTTGAACCAGGTCAGCGCAAAAGTCACGCCGTGGATCATCGTTTCCAGTGACACGGCGATTGCGTCGAAGGTGTTGGCGCCGTGTTGCGTCAACCATTCAACGAAGCCCGCGATGTACTGGCCTAGAGGTATTTTCTGATCAATCAGCATGGTAGTGAACGTCCGCATGCAAGGAAATAAACAGCCCGGGCGGGCGAGCCCGCCCGGCGTAAGCGATTACTGCGCGAGCTTGGCTTTAACGGCCTCCAGGCCTGGTTTACCGTCAATGGTGGTCACGCCAGCGAGCCAGGTATCGAGCACCTGTGGATTCTTCTTCAGCCAGGCCTTGGCGGCCGCGTCAGGCTTCATTTTGTCGTCCAGGACGTTGCCCATCAGCGTGCTTTCCATGTCGAGGGTGAACACCAGGTTTTTCAGCAACTGTCCAACGTTGCTGCATTCCTGGGCATAACCCTTGCGGGTATTGGTGAAGATGGTCGCCTGACCAAAGTTGGGGCCGAAGAACTCGTCGCCGCCAGTCAGGTACTTCATCTTGAATCGTGTGTTCATCGGGTGCGGTTCCCAGCCCAGGAACACCACGGCGGTGTTGCGGCGCTGGGCGCGATCGACTTGCGAGAGCATGCCGGCTTCGCTGGATTCGACCACCTTGAAACCGGCGGCTTTCAAGCCGAAGGCGTCTTTGTCGATCATGCTCTGGATCAGACGGTTGCCGTCGTTACCCGGTTCGATGCCATAGATCTTGCCGTCGAGTTCTTTCTTGAACTTGGCGATGTCGGCGAAATCTTTCAGACCTTTGTTATACAACTCTTCCGGGACGGCGAGTGTGTATTTTGCGTTTTCGAGGTTGGCACGCAGGGTGTCCACGGTGCCGGCGTCGCGGTAGGCCTTGATGTCGTTTTCCATGGTCGGCATCCAGTTACCCAGGAATACGTCCATGTTCTTGCCGTCGGCCAGCGACTTGTAGGTCACCGGCACGGAAATCATTGTGGTTTTGGTTTTGTAGCCCAGGGCATCGAGCACGACGCTGGTGGTGGCGGTGGTGACAGTAATGTCAGTCCAGCCGACATCGGAGAAGTTTACGGTACTGCACTGAGCGGGTTCTGCGGCTTGAGCCAGTAACGGCAGACTCAGCATGGCGGCCAACAACAACGACGGGGAACCTTTCATGGATGGACTCCTTGGTGTTTTTTTTGGCAGTGTTCCGACTGTGGACCACCGCACTTATAGGTTGCGGTTGGATGGCGTTTTGGAGACAGCTCTACCACGGCGCCTTGCAATCGAGTCGATACGATCATGTACCAGTGAAAATCTGACGCCTACAGGGTGCGTCGTATCCAGTACAGGGATGGTCGCATCCAGTGTCGGTGACGTCGTTTACAGATTTTTTCAGCCCCGTTTGCCCACCTGAGCCGCAAAAAAACGGCGAAAAAGCAGCGTAAAACGCACACGGCGCTGGTGGACAAGAGTGCGTCGGTACTGGACGTCGAGCGACACGGTAAAAGCCTGATGATGCAGCCATACCGGCGGATTGCAGCTTGAGCGTAGCAGCTCCGTCACCGGGCGCTTTTGCGCCTGGAGTTGGCATATCCAGGAGTTCGGCAGTAATGGCTATCAGCGTTTTCGACCTGTTCAAAATCGGCATCGGCCCTTCCAGTTCGCACACCGTGGGGCCGATGCGCGCCGCGGCGCTGTTCGTGCAAGGTTTGCGTGAACAGGGGCTTTTGGAGCAAGTGCGGCGTGTCGAGGTCCAGCTTTATGGTTCGTTGTCGGCCACCGGCATTGGGCACGGCAGCGACAACGCGGTGATCATGGGCCTGATGGGCGAATGGCCGGACGCGATCGACCCGTCGCAAATCGGCATCCGCATTGAAACCCTGCGCGAAACCCACACCCTGCTGCTGGACGGCCGCTTGCCGGTGCCGTTCATCTGGGCGCGGGACATGCGCCTGATCGACGAAAACCTGCCGTTCCATCCGAACGCGATGACCCTGGTCGCCGAAGGCGATGACGGCGAGTTGTATCGCGACACCTACTATTCCGTCGGCGGCGGCTTTGTCGTCGATGAAGCACAAGCTTCCAGCGGTGTGGTGGATCTGGATCGCACGGTGTTGCCATACGATTTCTCCAGTGCCGCCGAACTGCTCAGCCTCTGCCAGAAGCACAATCTGCGCGTGGCCGAATTGATGATGGCCAACGAGAAGGTCTGGCGCAGCGAAGACGAAATCCGCGCCGGCCTGATGAAACTCTGGCGGGCCATGCAGGATTGCGTCGAGCAAGGCCTCAAGCACGAAGGCATCCTGCCGGGTGGCCTGAACGTGCGCCGTCGCGCGGCCAAATTGCACCGCAGCCTGCAGGAGCTGAACAAACCCAACGTCATCGGCTCGACCCTGAGCGCGATGGAATGGGTCAACCTGTTCGCCCTCGCGGTCAACGAAGAAAACGCGGCCGGCGGGCGCATGGTCACGGCGCCTACCAATGGCGCGGCGGGGATCATTCCGGCGGTGTTGCACTACTTCATGAAGTTCAGCGAGGTGGTGACGGACGCCAACGTGGTCGACTATTTCCTCGGTGCCGCAGCGGTGGGGATTCTGTGCAAGAAGAACGCCTCCATCTCCGGCGCGGAAGTCGGTTGCCAGGGCGAAGTCGGATCGGCTTGCGCGATGGCGGCGGCCGGGTTGGCGGAGATTCTCGGCGCCACGCCGGAGCAGCTGTGCAACGCGGCGGAAATCGGCCTGGAACACAACCTCGGCCTGACCTGCGACCCGGTCGGCGGGTTGGTGCAGGTGCCGTGCATCGAACGCAACGCGATTGCCGCGGTGAAAGCGATCAACGCGGCGCAGATGGCGTTGCGTGGCGACGGCCAGCACTTTATTTCGCTGGACCGGGTGATCCGCACCATGCGAGATACCGGTGCGGATATGCATGACAAATATAAAGAGACATCGCGGGGCGGGTTGGCGGTTAGCGCGGTTGAGTGCTGAGACCGAGTCGATCCCATCGCGAGCAGGCTCGCTCCCACAGGGATCGTGCGGTGCTCTTGTAGGAGCGAGGCTTGCCCGCGAAGACGTCAGACCAGTCAAAACTGCGCGCTAAGTGAACACCGGATTGAAAACGCGCCACGTTTTGGCGCGTCGCTTACAGATAAGCGCATTGCAACACGTCGGGGATCCAAACCGGCCCTGACCGTCCGTCCCCTGTGCCTGCGGTGACACTCTTTCCGAAGTCGTCGCAGGCCTGTTCCCACAAGTGCTACCGATTTGCTCACACGCAACGCGGCAGAGCGCTTACCCCTGTGAATGCCACTTATAACCCCTACTCGTGACGCGGCTTATATAGACAGGCTGCGACGTCGTTTTCAGGAGTTATTGAACGCGTATTCAATTTTAGGCATGGCAATTGCTCTGTCATTACAAAGCCCGTCTCCCACGCGAGAACGATGGCAATAACAAGAGCCTCCGCCTGAGGCCATCACCTGCTTTGTGTGAGGAGATACCGCGATGACGACGTTCAACTCCGGGGCTCAACCCCAGAACCGTGCGCCTCAATCCATCGGCTTTCTGCTGCTGGACAATTTCACGCTTATTTCTCTGGCCTCCGCCGTAGAACCCCTGCGCATGGCCAACCAATTGTCCGGTCGCGAGCTGTATCGCTGGACCACGCTCACCGTCGATGGTGGTCAGGTCTGGGCCAGTGACGGTCTGCAGATCACCCCCGACGCCTCCATGCACAAAGCACCTTCCATGGACACCATCATTGTCTGCGGCGGTATCGGTATTCAGCGCACGGTAACTCGCGAACACGTCTCGTGGCTGCAAAGCCAGGCGCGTCAATCCAAGCGTCTGGGTGCGGTCTGCACCGGTAGCTGGGCCCTGGCGTGCGCCGGCCTGCTGGACGGTTTTGATTGCAGCGTGCACTGGGAATGTCTGGCCTCGATGCAGGAAGCTTTCCCGCGCGTGGCGATGAGTACCCGCCTGTTCACCCTCGACCGTAACCGTTTCACCAGCTCCGGCGGCACCGCGCCGCTGGACATGATGCTGCACCTGATCAGCCGTGATCACGGGCGTGAACTGTCCGCCGCGATTTCGGAGATGTTCGTCTACGAGCGCATCCGCAACGAACAGGATCACCAGCGCGTGCCGCTCAAGCACATGCTCGGCACCAACCAGCCGAAGTTGCAGGAAATCGTCGCGCTGATGGAAGCCAACCTCGAAGAGCCGATCGATCTCGACGAACTGGCGGTGTACGTCGCCGTGTCACGTCGGCAACTCGAGCGGTTGTTCCAGAAATACCTGCATTGCTCGCCGTCGCGTTACTACCTGAAACTGCGCCTGATCCGTGCCCGGCAGTTGCTCAAGCAAACGCCGATGTCGATCATCGAAGTGGCGTCGGTGTGCGGTTTCGTGTCCACGCCGCACTTCTCCAAGTGCTACCGCGAATACTTCGGCATTCCGCCGCGTGACGAACGCGTAGGCTCCAACACCACGCAACAGGTGGCGATGATGCCGCTGCCGCAAGCATTGGTGCTGTCGCCGTTGTCCGGGCCGTTGTCGGCATTGAGTCAGGCGCGCAACGAGTCGACCTTCGCCAGCGTAAGGCTCTGATCAGAGCTGGCGCCTGAAAAACACGACGCGCTCGGTTTCCTCGAAACCGAGCGCCTTGTGCGTCTCCTGGCTCGGCAGGTTGTCGACGTCGGTGTCCGAGGCCATTTCCACGCAACCGCGTTCCCGTCCCCATTGCGCCACGTGTTCGATCAGGCGTGCGGCCACTCCATGGCGGCGTTGCTGCGGCACCACGTAGATACCTTCCAGGAACACCACCGGCGAGCTGTCGGTGCCATTGACGTAATCGTGGCGCAATGAGGCTTCGGCCAGGCCGACGGGTTGCTCCCCAGCGTCGTAAGCGACGAAGTTGATATAGCGTTGCGGCTGGCGCAGCTGTTCGGCGATTTCGTCCCGATGCTCCTGTTCCGAAGCATCAGGCCAGAGTGCCTGGCGCAAAGGCAGCCAGCCCGCTTGTTCGCCGGACTGGCAGTGTTGGATTCGGAACATCGGCGATCGCTCGTGGTGGTCAGGAAGCCACCACTCTAGCAAACCGCCGAAGTGTCAGGCGCGGTGGCTTTGTTGGTATTCAGCCAATGCCGGCAGCAGCTGCTTGTCGATAGCCTGACGCACTGCCGGCAGGATGGTCGCGCTGCTGGTGTACATCTGCTTGACCATGGTGCGCAGCACGGTCGCCCGTTCGTTGTTCAATCCTCTCACCGCGCACTCGCAAGCCTGCTCGGCGGTGGAGCCGTTCGGTACTTGAAAGCCCAACGATTTCAGCTGGCCCAACAGGTCTTCCTGGTCAATCAAATCGGCGTGCATCATGACGCAATCCTTCTTCAGGGAACGGTGTCGTGGTTCGATTCTCGTAGGGGCCGTTGGCGTCGGCAAGGACGATTTGTCGCAATGGCCGCAATACCTATGAACAGGTCGTTTTCGGCTAACTCGCGAAGGATAGGAGTGGGCACACTGGATTCAGCTGGCTTCACGAAGGTTTGGTCACCCTCGCGCAACGGCTCCTCAACAGTACCCACCTCTGCCCCGATCCTGTCACGGCTTGATCGGGGTTTTTTTTGCCTGTGCATCCGGGGAATAGGGGGTGTCTGTGCTGGCGCCTTCGCGGGCAAGCCTCGCTCCTACAGAAGCCACGCTAATCTTGTAGGAGCGAGGCTTGCCCGCGAAAAACGATGACGCGGTCTAGCGTTGCAAAACCAGGATCCGCGACAACAACTCATCCCGATCGACATAGCAGCCCTGGAAATGCCGGGCACCACTGGCGGGATCAAACGCATTGCGCGCATGCAGCGTGCGGCGATTGTCGAAGCACCACAGCTCCCCGGGGTTGAGCCGTTGCATCAGCCTGAACCGCCCCTCGCGAGTCATCGCAATAAACCGTCGATAAGCGCGGTACAACCTGGGCATGTCCTCGATCGAGGCATCGAACGGCCCGCGCAAAAAGTTTGCCATACGAATTTCAGACACCTGCCCCAGTGCATCCAGGGCGATGATCGGCGCGAGGCAGCGATAGTCGCTGTGACGGTCCTTGTTGCGAAACTCCACGGGGATTTCGCACAGGGCCTTGAACGATTCGGGATCTTCCTCGCGCAGCGCTTGGGCGATGGCAAAACCGTCGACGAAAATACTCTCGCCACCGTCGGCGTCATTGACCAGGCAATGCAGAAATTGCAGCCCCGGTTGCAACTCGCGCGTCGGCAAGTCGCTGTGCAGCGGCAGGTTGAAAGCGGTGTAGGCGTTGCTGTCGGCATCGGCCTTGGATTGCACGTTGAACAGCACACCGAAATTGCTCTCGCGGATGAAGGAAATCCGCTGGGCGATCAGCTTCAACGAACCGGGTTCGGTGGGCACGCCGCGCACTTGCGTCAGGCCGATATCGCGTACCGCCAACAGCCATTGCAACAAGGCGTCGTTGTCGTCCATCAGCGCTTGATAATCGAACACCGGCAGCGACAAGTCGCTTTTCCACAGGCGGGATTTTGGCTTGCCGGCGCGGCGTTCGGCGCGGGACTCGTCGTCATAGGCGTGGGCCCGCAACCAGCCTGGATCGAAGCGGCTGAGGTGACCATCCTGCCACTGGATGCAGAGGCAACCTTCAGGGTCGACACTTGTCTCTGCGGGCATCAGGTCATGCGCAACGTCGACGATTTCCAGCACTTGCTCACGGGTCACCGTGTAGACGCACTGCGGGCAAGGGCAGTTGTCACGCAACCACTGGTGATGGAAGGGGCTGACACGGTCATCGGCCCATTTCACGAGAACGCGATCCGCCAGGGCCTGCACGCCACTGAGCGCGCTGATCAACGGATAAGTACGGAAGTCAGCAAAAGCGGCGGCGGTGTTCATGGCGATCTCCTTGTTATTTTTTTGGGGGTAAAGCGATCACTCGGCCAATGTACTCAGGGGTGGGCAGGTCGGTTTGTTGCGCAACGATGGCTTGCAGCTTGCCCAGCGTTTCTTCGCTGAACGGCGCGGAGCGGGGACCGGCGAGGTCGACGTGCAGCAACATCTGCTCGTTGCCCGCCAGCTCTTTGTCGTCACCGACCAGGTGCAGGCTGTGATAGAGGTGCAGGCGTTTACTGTCATGAGCGATGATCTGGGTGTGCACTTCAACGTCGGCGTCGAGCTTCACTTCATGAAGGTAATTGAGGTGCAGTTCGAGGGTGAACAGCGAATTGCCGCTGGCTTCGCGGTTGTTGCTGTCCATGCCCAGCCGGTCCATCAGCGCGTCGGTGGCGTAGCTGAAAATCAGCAGGTAAAACGCGTCGCGCAGGTGGCCGTTGTAGTCGACCCAGTCGGGGATGATTTTGGTGCTGTAAGTCGTAAGAGCAGGCATGCGATCAGTTCCTGAGATAACAGAGAACCTGTAGGAGCGAGGCTTGCCCGCGAAGGCGGTATTCCTGCCACAAGAGATCCGTCGGATGTACCGGCCTCTTCGCGGGCAAGCCTCGCTCCTACAAGTGGCGGTGGGGGTTAGTCGGCGAACGCCATCCCGTGCTTCTCTTTAGTGGTCTTCACCGCCTCCAGCACCGCCAGCAGGCAGTCATCACGATAGCGCTCCAGCGCCGAAATGCTGTGTTTGCCCAACTGATCGCTGGTGCCATCCACCACATCATCGATCAGCTTGTCGGTCAGCTCCGGAGCCGGCAGATACGTCCACGGCAACTGCAACGCCGGCCCGAACTGTGCCATGAAATGGCGCATGCCTGCGTCGCCGCCCGCCAGGGTGTAGGTCAAAAATGTGCCCATGAACGACCAGCGCAGACCCGCACCAAAGCGAATCGCATCGTCGATTTCACCGGTGGTCGCCACACCGTCGTTGACCAGGTGCAGGGCCTCACGCCACAGCGCTTCGAGCAAACGGTCGGCGATGAATCCTGGCACTTCCTTGCGCACGTGCAGCGGGCGCATGCCCAAGGATTCGTAGACTTTCATGGCCGCTTGTACTGCTTCCGGCGCAGTGTTCTTGCCGCCGACCACTTCCACCAATGGCAGCAGGTAAACCGGGTTGAACGGGTGACCGACGACGCAGCGTTCCGGGTGGGTCGAGCTCTCGTAGAACTCGCTCGGCAACAGGCCCGAGGTGCTGGAACCGATCAGTGCATTTGGTTTGGCTGCGGCGCTGATTTTGCTGTGAAGTTCCAGCTTCAGCTCCAGGCGTTCCGGGGCGCTTTCCTGGATGAAATCGGCGTCGCGAACACACTCTTCGATGGTTGCGACGAAGCGCAGCCGATCCTGTGATGCACCGGGTGCCAGGCCTTGTTTCTCCAGTGCGCCCCAGGCATTGGCGACGCGTTTGCGCAGTGCGGCTTCAGCGCCGGGCGCCGGGTCCCAGGCCACAACATCAAGGCCGTGGGCGAGGGCGCGGGACACCCAGCCGCTGCCGATGACACCGCTGCCCAGGGCGGCGAAGGTTTTGATTTCGGTGATAAAGCTCATGGCAACTTCCTAAAAAATTCGGTGATCTTTGTAGGAGCGAAGCTTGCTCGCGAAGGCGGTGTCTCAGCCGCAGACAGTGTGGCGGATGTACCGGCCTCTTCGCGGGCAAGCCTCGCTCCTACAAGTGAGGTGTGGTTAGCCGCGCTTGGTCAGGCCCATTTTTGCCCGGCCCTCAGCCGGTGTCAGAACCCGGGCGCCGAGGCGGCTGAGGATTTCCGAGGCGCGTTCGACCAGTTGGCCGTTGGTCGCCAACACGCCCTTGTCCAGCCAGATGTTGTCTTCCAGGCCAACCCGCACGTTGCCGCCCAGCAGCACCGCTTGCGCCGCCATCGGCATTTGCATGCGACCGATGCCGAACCCTGCCCACACGGCGTTTGCCGGCAGGTTGTCGACCATGGCTTTCATGGTGGTGGTGTCAGCCGGTGCGCCCCACGGGATGCCCAGGCACAGCTGGAACAGCGGGTCGTCGAGCAGGCCTTCCTTGATCATCTGCTTGGCGAACCACAGGTGACCGGTGTCGAAAATTTCCAGCTCGGCTTTTACGCCCAGCTCTTGAATGCGTTTGGCGCCTGCACGCAGCTGCGCCGGGGTGGAGACGTAAATGGTGTCGCCGTCGCCGAAGTTCAGGGTGCCGCAATCGAGGGTGCAGATTTCCGGCAGCAGTTCTTCGACGTGGGCCAGACGGGTCAGCGGGCCGACCAGATCGGTGTTCGGGCCGAATTCCATCGGGTTCTCGCCCGCACCGATTTCCAGGTCGCCGCCCATGCCGGCAGTGAGGTTGACGATGATGTCGACGTCAGCTTCGCGGATGCGCTCCATGACTTCGCGGTACAGCGCCACGTCACGGCTGAATTTGCCGGTTTGCGGGTTGCGAACATGGCAGTGGACCACGGTGGCGCCGGCCTTGGCGGCTTCCACGGCGGCAGCGGCGATTTGTTTCGGGGTGACCGGCACGTGTGGGCTTTTGCTGGTCGTGTCGCCAGCACCGGTAAGTGCGCAGGTGATGATGACGTCGTGGTTCATGTGGTGGTTCCTTGCAGGCGTGGTGGTCCCGTTCGCAGCCCGGTCGGGCTGCGAATCGGTGGTTCGGGTCTGTTTGCTGAAGAGTTACTTGCTGGTGAGTTGCAGGTTTTCAGCCGCTGGTTTGCCATCGAAAGTGGTTACACCTTCCAGCCAGCGCTGCTTGTCTTGCGGGTGATCTTTCAGCCATTGCTTGGCCGATTCGAAGGCGTCCTTGTGATCCAGCAGCGGCTGCATCATCCGGCTCTCGTCTTCGGCGGTGTAGGTCAGGTTGCTCAGCAAGCGGCCGATGTTCGGGCATTGCTCGGCGTAGGTCGGCGAAGTGACGGTCCAGACAGTCGCCATGCCTTCGTTCGGGCCCAGGGCGTCGTCGCTACCGGTGAGGTAAGTCATCTTCACGTTGACGTTCATCGGGTGCGGCGCCCAGCCGAAGAACACGATGGCTTCGTTGCGTTTGGTCGCCCGGGTCACCGCCGACAGCATTCCGGCTTCGCTGGACTCGACCAGCTGGAATTTACCGAGACCAAACTGGTTCTTGGCGATCATCTCTTTGATCTGCGTGTTGGCGCCCGAGCCTGGCTCGATGCCGTAGATCTTGCCGCCCAGCTCTTTCTCGAATTTGGCGATGTCGGCGAAGGTTTTCAGGCCCTTGTCAGCGAGGTAAGTCGGAACCGCAAGGGTGGCGCGGGCGTCTTTCAGGCTGGGCGCCTCAAGCACTTTGACCTGCTTGCCATCGACGAACGGCGTGATGGTTTGAGTCATCAGCGGGTTCCAGTAGCCCAGGAACAGGTCCAGGCGCTGGTCGCGGATCCCGGCGAAAATGATTTGCTGGGAGGCGCTGGTTTGTTTGGTGTTGTAGCCGAGGCCGTCGAGCAAGACCTGGGTCATGGCGCTGGTGGCAATCACGTCGGTCCAGTTCACGACGCCCATGCGTACGTTCTGGCACGATGCAGGTTCGGCGGCCATGACGCTGGCGCTCAGGAAAGCGGTACCGCTGAGTGCAAGAACACAGCTGCTGATCAGTCGTTTCATCTCAGGTTTCCTCGGCAGTTCGTTATTGTGGGTCCGGTCGTCTTTGTGCGCCGGTGATGCCAAGTTACGCAGCTAAAGCCCGGTGAAAACGCACTGCGGCGACCAGCTCTTGCACTGCAGCGACCTGTCCACTTGAATGCCGCTCGCAAGTGGCGTATCAACAGCACACGCTACCCGCGAATCGAGTGCGCTCCATGTCCCAGGATTTCTACTTCATGTTGATGCCGGGTTTCTCGGCCATCGGTTTCATCTCGGCCATCGAGCCGCTGCGGGTCGCCAATCGCTTTCGCGGCGA
Source organism: Pseudomonas sp. PDM02 (assembly GCF_014852285.1). Lineage (NCBI taxonomy): Bacteria > Pseudomonadati > Pseudomonadota > Gammaproteobacteria > Pseudomonadales > Pseudomonadaceae > Pseudomonas > Pseudomonas sp. PDM02. The sequence continues at coordinate 277,913 of NZ_JACVBL010000005.1, forward strand.
GCTGTATCGCTGGCATGTGCTGAGTGCGGATGGCGGGGCAGTGCTGGCCAGTAACGGCATGTCGGTCAACGCCGATGCAGCACTGGAACCGCTGAAGAAAGGCGCGACGTTGTTGGTGGTCGCCGGTTTTGAACCGCTGAAATTCGCGACCCCGGCGCTGGAGCACTGGCTGCGCCGACTGGACAACGAAGGCGTGACCCTCGGCGCTATCGACACCGGCAGCTTCGTCCTCGCCGAAGCCGGCTTACTTGATGGGCACCGCCTGACACTGCATTGGGAAGCCATCGACGCGTTCAAGGAGTCTTATCCACAGCTCAGCGTCACTCAGGAGCTGTTCGAAATTGACCGCCGGCGCATTACCTCGGCTGGCGGCACCGCCTCCATCGACCTGATGCTCGACCTCATCGCCCAGGCCCACGGCCCGGAACTGGCGATCCAGGTCAGCGAACAATTCGTACTCGGCCGCATCCGCCCGCGCAAAGACCACCAGCGCATGGAAGTCGCCACGCGCTATGGCATCAGCAACAAGAAGCTCGTTCACGTGATCGGCGAGATGGAACAACACAGCGAACCGCCGCTGACCACGCTGGAGCTGGCGGAGTCGATCAAGGTGACGCGGCGGCAGTTGGAGCGATTGTTTCGGTTGCACTTGAACGACACACCGAGCAATTTCTACCTGCGGCTAAGGCTGGAGAAGGCGCGGCAGTTGTTGCGGCAGACCGATATGAGTGTGCTGGAAGTGAGTATTGCGTGCGGGTTTGAGTCGCCGTCGTACTTCACCCGAAGTTATCGGGCGAAGTTTGAGCGGTGTCCACGAGAAGACCGGCGACAAACCCAAAAGGCCTGACACTATCAACGGAAAAAACCGAATCCTGTAGGAGCGAGGCTTGCCCGCGAAGAGGCCGCCTCAATCGAAATCACCGTCGTTTGACACTCCGCCTTCGCGGGCAAGCCTCGCTCCTACAGGTCGTGTCGCGTTTACTTTTTCATCAGTGCCGAACAGGCGGCTTTGTAAGCCTCATGCTGATACTTGTTCAGCGTCCCCGGCAGCTCAAAATCAAACTTCTTGTTCTGCGCATTGATCGTCTGCGGTGACAGCAGAATCACCTCGCAACTCTCCAGCAACTGAAAAACGCCCTCGATCTTGAACGTGGTCGGCCCGCCGGCGAATTCGCCTTTCTTGCTGCGCTTCTTGATCGCGATCCGGTCGATAGAGTTCTCACGGACAAACGACGCCACCTGAGCGGCAAAGACTTTGACGTTGGCGGCTTCGTCGTCATCGTCGAGGGCGATTTTCTTGGTGTTCAGCGCGACGTGGCTCAGTACCTGATCGTCGAGGGAGGCCACGGCGATGATCGCTTCGCTGCCTTTGATTTCGATGCCGCAGATTTTCATTTGAATCCCTCTACCAAATTATGGTGTGCAGCTTACCGCTCGCGTTGGCAGGGTGTAGAAACAATAAGCTCAGCTCTTAATCACTCCTGCCCAATCGACTCCAAAAACTCCGACCGCTCATCACTCATCCGCGCCACGCAATCGTTCTGCGCAATAGTGAACGCCTTGCTGCCGCTGGTCGCCGGAAACGCTTCAACTGTGCAATCCGCATCCCGGGTTTTCAGCCATTGCTGCTGGGCGGTTTTGAGTTTGGCGGTGATGTCGGCCAGTTGTGTCGGGTTTTTGCCGTAGAGCGTTTGCATGCGCTCGGTCAGGCTCTGGTAGTTGTCTTTGAGCAGGTCTTCGGCGGTGGTTCGGCTGTAGACCGAGCATTCCAGGGTCTGGACTTCGTTTTCGACCGCATCGCAGGGGTTGATGTCGGACTCTTCAGCCGCCTGTACGCCGGTCGCTATCAGTGCCATTGCCAGTAAGATCGATTTCATTGCGCCTCAGCCCCTTTTTTGGCCCAAATTCCGTAATGCGGCGAATTCTGGCCCATGCGCAAGCCCTTGAACAGGTGGCCCGCGACGTTCAACGACGACCCTTTGTCGCAGATTGACGCTTTCGGCAAACCCCCTGTCGTTTTTGCACCCGGCTGCACCGGTACTCAGGCATATGCTGGCCCCAAAGCGCCGGCACACGATTCGGCGCATGAATCGCTAATAGGGGACAGCCTGATGAGCCCAGCCGAATTGCACGCCGACAGCATCGTTATCGACGGGCTGATTATTGCCAAGTGGAACCGCGAGCTGTTTGAAGACATGCGCAAGGGCGGTCTGACCGCGGCCAACTGCACCGTGTCGGTGTGGGAGGGCTTTCAGGCCACCGTCAACAACATCGCCGCCAGCCAGAAGCTGATCCGCGAGAACAGCGACCTGGTGATTCCGGTTCGCACCACCGCCGACATCCGTAAAGCCAAGGAGCAGGGCAAGACCGGCATCCTGTTCGGCTTCCAGAATGCTCACGCCTTCGAAGACCAGATCGGCTATGTCGAGGTGTTCAAGCAGCTCGGCGTCGGTATCGTGCAGATGTGCTACAACACCCAGAACCTGGTCGGTACCGGTTGCTACGAGCGTGATGGCGGCCTGTCGGGCTTCGGTCGCGAAATCGTTGCCGAGATGAACCGCGTCGGGGTCATGTGCGACCTGTCCCACGTCGGTTCCAAGACTTCCGAAGAAGTCATCCTCGAATCGAAGAAACCGGTCTGCTACTCCCATTGCCTGCCGTCGGGACTGAAAATTCACCCGCGCAACAAATCCGATGAAGAACTGAAGTTCATCGCCGACCACGGCGGTTTCGTCGGCGTGACCATGTTCGCGCCGTTCCTCGCCAAGGGCATCGATTCGACCATCGACGACTACGCCGAAGCCATCGAATACACCATGAACATCGTCGGCGAAGACGCCATCGGCATCGGCACCGACTTCACCCAGGGCCATGGCCAGGACTTCTTCGAATACCTGACCCATGACAAGGGCTACGCCCGCCGTCTGACCAGCTTCGGCAAGATCATCAACCCGCTGGGCATCCGCACCGTCGGCGAGTTCCCGAACCTGACCGAAACCCTGCTCAAGCGCGGCCATTCCGAGCGCGTGGTCCGCAAGATCATGGGCGAGAACTGGGTCAACGTCTTGAAAGATGTCTGGGGCGAATAAGCCGCCGCACCTCTGAATTCTTTCCCCCGGCCATCCGTGCCGGGGGCAACACCAAAATTTTTCTGGAGTTAAGTTTCCATGGCCAAGATCGCCCCGCAATTGCCTATCGAAGTCGACAGCGAAACCGGTGTCTGGACCTCCGACGCCCTGCCGATGCTGTACGTGCCGCGTCATTTTTTCGTCAACAACCACATGGGCATCGAGGAAGTGCTGGGCGCCGACGCCTACGCCGAAATTCTCTACAAGGCCGGCTACAAGTCCGCCTGGCACTGGTGTGAAAAAGAAGCTGAATGCCACGGCCTGGAAGGCGTCGCGGTGTTCGAGCACTACATGAAGCGCCTGTCGCAACGCGGCTGGGGCCTGTTCAAGATCCAGGACATCGACCTCGACAAAGGCACCGCCAGCGTCAAGCTTGAACACTCCGCTTTCGTCTACGTGTACGGCAAGGTCGGGCGCAAGGTCGACTACATGTTCACTGGCTGGTTTGCCGGTGCAATGGACCAGATTCTGCAAGCCCGCGGCAGCAAGATTTGCACCGTTGCCGAACAAGTCTACGGTGGCTCCGAAGAAGGCCACGACGACGGTTTGTTCACCGTCAAGCCGTTGTAAGTCGAGGAACCCGCCATGGCTTTCGAAGCAATGTTCCAGCCGATCCAGATCGGCAAACTGACCATCCGTAACCGCGTGCTCAGCACCGCGCATGCCGAGGTCTACGCGACCGACGGCGGCATGACCACCGATCGGTACGTCAAGTATTACGAAGAGAAAGCCAAGGGCGGGATCGGCCTGGCGATTTGCGGCGGTTCGTCCGTGGTGGCTATCGATAGCCCGCAGGAGTGGTGGAGTTCGGTGAACCTGTCCACCGACCGCATTATTCCGCACTTCCAGAATCTGGCCGACGCCATGCACAAGCACGGCGCCAAGATCATGATTCAGATTACCCACATGGGCCGGCGCTCGCGCTGGGACGGTTTCAACTGGCCGACGCTGATGTCGCCGTCCGGTATCCGTGAACCGGTGCACCGCGCCACCTGCAAAACCATCGAGCCGGAAGAGATCTGGCGGGTGATCGGCAACTACGCCCAAGCGGCCCGTCGTGCCAAGGCCGGTGGCCTGGACGGCGTTGAACTGTCGGCCGTGCACCAGCACATGATCGACCAGTTCTGGAGCCCGCGGGTCAACAAACGTACCGACGAATGGGGCGGCAGCTTCGAAGGCCGCATGAAGTTCGGTCTGGAAGTGTTGAAAGCCGTGCGCGCCGAGGTCGGTGACGATTTCTGCGTGGGCATGCGTATCTGTGGTGACGAATTCCACCCGGACGGCCTGTCCCACGAGGACATGAAGCAGATTGCCAAGTATTACGACGACACCGGCATGCTCGATTTCCTCGGCGTCGTGGGTTCGGGTTGCGACACCCACAACACCCTGGCCAACGTGATTCCGAACATGAGTTATCCGCCAGAGCCGTTCCTGCACCTGGCGGCCGGCATCAAGGAAGTGGTCAAGGTTCCGGTGCTGCACGCACAGAACATCAAGGACCCGAACCAGGCGACCCGTATTCTGGAGGGCGGTTACGTCGACATGGTCGGCATGACCCGCGCACACATCGCTGACCCGCACCTGATCGCCAAGATCAAGATGGGCCAGATCGACCAGATCAAACAATGCGTCGGCGCGAACTACTGCATCGACCGTCAGTATCAAGGCCTGGATGTGTTGTGCATCCAGAACGCGGCGACCTCCCGTGAATACATGGGCCTGCCGCACATCATCGAAAAAACCACCGGCGTGAAACGCAAGGTGGTGGTGGTCGGTGCCGGTCCTGCCGGGATGGAAGCCGCCCGAGTGGCCGCCGAACGTGGCCACGACGTGACCCTGTTCGAGAAAAAGGAATTCATTGGCGGGCAGATCACCACGGCGTCGAAAGCGCCGCAGCGTGACCAGATCGCCGGTATCACCCGCTGGTATCAGCTGGAACTGGCACGGTTGAAAGTTGACCTGCGCCTGGGCACTGCGGCTGATGCACCGACCATCATGGACCTGCGTCCGGATGTGGTGGTGCTGGCTGTCGGCGGCCATCCGTTCCTGGAGCAGAACGAACACTGGGGCGCGGCTGAAGGCCTGGTGGTCAGCAGCTGGGACGTGCTCGACGGCAAGGTCGCGCCGGGCAAGAACGTGCTGGTCTACGACACTATTTGCGAGTTCACCGGGATGTCGACCGCCGACTTCCTCGCCGACAAGGGCAGCCAGGTCGAGATCGTCACCGACGATATCAAGCCGGGCGTCGCGATTGGCGGTACGTCGTTCCCGACTTACTACCGCAGCATGTACCCGAAAGAAGTGATCATGACCGGGGACATGATGCTGGAGAAGGTCTACCGCGAAGGCGACAAGCTGGTGGCGGTGCTGGAAAACGAATACACCGGCGCCAAAGAGGAGCGGGTGGTCGACCAGGTGGTCGTGGAAAACGGCGTGCGCCCGGACGAAGAAATCTACTACGCGCTGAAGGACGGCTCGCGTAACAAAGGCCAGATCGACGTCGAAGCCTTGTTCGCGATCAAGCCGCAGCCATGCCTTGAGCAGAGCGGTGACGGCTACCTGCTGTTCCGCATCGGCGATTGCGTGGCCCAGCGTAACGTGCACGCGGCGATCTACGACGCGCTGCGGCTGTGCAAGGATTTCTAAGAGCTTGTGGATAACCCTGTAGGAGCGAGGCTTGCCCGCGAAGGCGTCCTGACATTCAACATTGTTGTCGGCTGACCCATCGCATTCGCGGGCAAGCCTCGCTCCTACAGGAATCGGGCAAGGCATCCAGGTAGTTTGGCCTGCAAGACCCTGCGGTCTTTGGGAGCTCCACCATGTTGAACACCCTTCTTCCAATCCTGTTGTTCGCTGCCCTGGGCCTTGCTGTCCTCGGCGCGTTGCGGCGGGTGGCTATGTGGCGCCGGGGCCGAGCCTCCAAGGTCGACCTGATCGGTGGCCTGTTCGCCATGCCCAAGCGCTACATGGTCGATTTGCACCATGTTGTCGCGCGGGACAAATACATCGCCAACACCCACGTGGCCACGGCCGGTGGTGCGGTGGCGTCCATCGTGCTGGCGATTCTGGTGCACGGTTTCGGCCTGCATAACCGCATCCTCGGTTACGCGCTGTTGTTGATGACAGTGGTGATGTTCGTCGGTGCGATCTTTGTGTACCTGCGTCGTCGCAACCCGCCGGCTCGCCTGTCCAAAGGGCCGTGGATGCGCCTGCCGAAAAGCTTGTTGGCGTTCTCGGCGAGCTTCTTCCTGTTGACTCTGCCGGTCGCCGGCATCCTTCCGGAGAATTTTGGCGGTTGGGTGGTGGCAGCGATCCTCGGGATCGGCGTGCTGTGGGGCGTTTCGGAATTGTTCTTCGGCATGACCTGGGGCGGGCCGATGAAGCACGCCTTCGCCGGTGCCCTGCACCTGGCCTGGCACCGTCGCGCCGAACGTTTTGGCGGTGGTCGTTCCACCGGTTTGAAACCGCTCGACCTGAACGATCCAAGCGCACCGCTGGGCGTGGAAAAACCCAAGGATTTCACCTGGAACCAACTGCTCGGTTTCGACGCCTGCGTGCAATGCGGTAAATGTGAAGCCGCGTGCCCGGCGTTCGCCGCCGGCCAGCCGCTGAACCCGAAAAAGCTGATTCAGGACATGGTCGTCGGCCTTGCCGGCGGCACCGATGCCAAGTTCGCCGGCAGCCCCTATCCGGGCAAAGCCATCGGCGAACACGCGGGCAACCCGCATCAACCGATCGTCAACGGTCTGGTGGACGCCGAAACGCTGTGGTCCTGCACCACCTGCCGTGCCTGCGTCGAGGAATGTCCGATGATGATCGAGCACGTCGATGCCATCGTCGACATGCGTCGCCATCTGACCCTGGAAAAAGGCGCGACCCCGAACAAGGGCGCCGAAGTCCTGGAAAACCTGATTGCCACCGACAACCCTGGCGGTTTCGCACCGGGTGGCCGGATGAACTGGGCAGCGGATTTGAACCTCAATCTGCTCAGCGAGAAGAAATCCACCGACGTGCTGTTCTGGGTCGGCGACGGCGCCTTCGACATGCGCAACCAGCGCACCCTGCGTGCCTTCGTCAAAGTGCTGAAAGCGGCCAAGGTCGACTTCGCGGTACTCGGCCTCGAAGAACGCGACAGCGGTGACGTAGCCCGACGTCTGGGCGATGAAGCGACCTTCCAGTTGCTGGCCAAACGCAACATCCAGACCTTGGCCAAGTACAGTTTCAACCGCATCGTCACCTGCGACCCGCACAGCTTCCACGTGCTGAAAAACGAATACGGCGCCTTCGATGGCAACTACCTGGTGCAGCACCACAGCACCTACATGGCCGAAATCATCGACGCCGGCGCGCTCAATCTCGGCCAGCACAAAGGCAGCAGCGTGACCTATCACGACCCGTGCTACCTCGGTCGCTACAACGGCGAATACGAGGCGCCGCGAGAAGTGCTGCGCGCCCTCGGGATTGAAGTGAAAGAGATGCAACGCTCCGGTTTCCGTTCACGCTGCTGCGGCGGCGGTGGCGGCGCGCCGATCACCGACATTCCGGGCAAGCAGCGGATCCCCGACATGCGCATGGAAGACATCCGCGAAACCGGCGCCGAACTGGTGGCCGTGGGTTGTCCACAATGCACCGCGATGCTCGAAGGCGTGGTCGAACCACGGCCGTTGATCAAGGACATCGCCGAGCTGGTGGCGGACGCACTGCTTGAAGACGCAGCGCCAAGCAAACCGTCCACACCGGCCCAACGTGAACCTGCGGAGGCCCACTGATGAGCGACATTATCCGCCGCGACCCCCGCGCCGAATGGATTGCCCGTAACCGTCTGCACCCGCTGCACGCGGCCATGCAGCCGGCGCAACACAGCTGGATGGGGCCGAACGGCATCATCCGCAAGAACCCGCATGGCATCGGTTTTATCGGTCCCAATGGCATCAAGCGCATCGACCGCAGCGGCGCGCAGCAAGGCGGGGCAACCAAACGCTCGGCCGCTGTTGAAGTGCAATTGCCGCTGCATCAAGTGCCAGCACCTGCGTATTACATCAGCGTGGTGCCGGACATGGTCGGCGGCCGCTTGAGCAGCCACGACAAGGACTTGCTCGGCCTGGCGCACCAGTTGGCGGGCAAGGACGGCGCGGTGTTGGCCGTGGTCTTCGGCGAACACAAGGAAAACGCCTTTGCCACCGCCGGCGTCGATCGCTTGCTGGTGCTCGAAGGCGACGAATTCAACGGTTATGCACCGGAGCAACGTGTCCAGGGCCTGCGGGCTGTGGATAACCAGTTCAGCCCGCGTCACTGGCTGCTGCCGGACAGCCGCAGCGGTGGCGGCGAACTCGGTCGGCGCTTTGCCGCTGCACTGGGCGAACGCCCGGCCACGCGGGTCTGGCAGGTCAAGGATCAGGAATGCATCGGCCGCGCTGGCGCCGGGTTGCAAGACCTCGCGCGTCCGGTCGCACGCTTGATTCTGGCCGCCGCCGAATGCGCCGAGCCGGTCAGCGAAACCCGTCATGAAGCCTTGCCGGTGGAGTTATCCACAACCGTGGCGCGCAGTCTGTCGCGGATCGAGGATCTGGGCGCTGTGGCCGTGGACCCGGCAGCCATTCCGATGGCCGAAGCCGAGTTCATCTTCTCCGGCGGCAACGGCGTCAAGGACTGGGGACTTTTCCACAGGACTGCCGAAGCGCTCGGCGCCACCGAAGGCGCATCCCGTGTGGCGGTGGACGATGGCTTCATGGCCCGTGACCGTCAGGTCGGCGCGTCCGGTACGTGGGTCACCGCGAGGGTCTACGTGGCGGTGGGGATTTCCGGGGCGATCCAGCACCTGCAAGGCATCGGTGCCTGCGACAAGGTGGTGGCGATCAACCTTGACCCAGGTTGCGACATGATCAAACGGGCCGACCTGTCGGTGATCGGCGAGAGCGCCGAGATTCTTCAAGCCTTGATCGATGCGATAGCGGCTTATCGCGACGACGCCAAGCGCGATGCGGCTTAAGGGAAGGAAAGGGTTATGAGCACGAAAATCATCAGCCTGGTGTCCATCGGCGCCCACCCGACCTCCGGCCGGCCACGTCGCGCGGAGCAGGATGCGCGGGCTGTGGAACTGGGTCTGCAACTGGCTGGGGATAACCTGCAAGTGCTGCATGCCGGCGACGTCGCGGAGCCTGCGCTGCGCGCCTATCTGGGCATGGGCCTGGAACAACTGCACGTGCTGGAGCAACCAGCTGGCGCCGATGCCTTGCCGGCGTTGACCGCCTATTTGCGCGATGCCGGAGCACAAGTCGTGCTGACTGGCAGCCAGGCAGAAACCGGCGAAGGCTCGGGCATGCTGCCGTTCCTGCTGGCGGAAAACCTCGGCTGGCCGCTGGTGGTCGGGCTGGCTCAGGTGGAGTCCATCGATGGCAGTTCGGCGCTTGTCCTTCAAGCGTTGCCCCGTGGTCAGCGCCGTCGTTTGAAGGTGCGGCTGCCGTTCCTGGCGACTGTGGATAACGCGGCGCCGAAGCCTCGTCAGAGCGCGTACGGCCCGGCCCGGCGTGGTGTGTTGCAGGCGGATGAAGTCGAAGTGATCGATGATGAGTTGCTGGCCGTATCGACGCTGCAACCGGCCAAACCTCGGCCTAAACGCTTGAAAGTGATCAAAGCCAAAAGCGGCGCGGACCGGATGAAAGCGGCGACGGCCAAAGCCAGTGGCGGCGGCGGGCAGGTGCTCAAAGGCGTCACGGCGCAAGCGGGTGCCGAAGCGATTCTCAAATTGCTGATCGAAGAAGGCGTGGTCCGCTAACCAACACTCAGCACAGATCTAAAATGTGGGAGCGAGACCGGCTTGCCGGCGATAGCGGTGGGTCAGTCAACATCATCGGCGACTGATCCACCGCTATCGCGAGCAGGCTCGCTCCCACAAGGGAAAAAAGTAATGACCGTTGAATTTCGTTCGGCCTTGCGCAGCGACGCGCGGGAAATTGCCCGTTTGTTCCAGATTTCCTCAGAGGGCGCTTCGGATTACATCTGGAGCCAACTCGCCGAACCCGGCCAGGATCTGTTGGACGTCGGCGCCCTGCGTTACGCCCGTGACGACGTGGATTTCTCCTACCAGAACTGCCTCATCGCCGAGGCCGACGGCCACGTCATCGGCATGATGCACAGCTACGTGATGCGCCACGATCCGCTGGCCGAACCCACCACCGACCCGGTGCTGGCGCCGTATGCCGACATGGAAATCCCCGACACGCTCTACATCTCCAGCCTCGCGCTACATCAAGGCTGGCGCAACCTGGGCCTTGGCAAGCAGTTCCTGGCCCACGCTCACGAACGTGCCAGCCAGTTGGGGCTCAAGGGCTTGAGCCTGATCGACTACGCCGTCAACACCGGCGCCCGTCGTTTCTATGAGCGGCATGGTTTCCGCATCGTCGATACCTGCCAGATCACGCCACACCCGATGATTCGGGTGACCGGCGACGCTTACCTCATGCAGTGGCCCTAGTGAGCTACATTTCTTAATGAGCGGCCCGAGGCGGCAGCAGCGCTGATTCATAAAACTCGTTTTCAGGAATGGGTTGCCGATGAGCACGGTCAGTCGGCGTGAGACATGTCTGATCTGTGGCGTGATGCTGGTTGTGATGGCTGCGGCCGCTGAAACCCGCCAGGGCGATCCGGATTTCTATCAATGGATCGACTCTGCGCAGGGGCGGCATGCCTCCCTGGCGCAAATGAAGCGACATTGCGATCATGTGTTGGCGCCTGATAAAAACCTCAATTGTTCAGTCACCGTTCTCGCCAGAATGTTCGAGACCAAGGCCGCCAATCAGCTGCCCGATTACTACCTGGCAATCAAGCGGCGCCATGCTCAAGCCATCGCCAATGACCCTGAACTCCAACAGTTGTTCTCCATGTTCGGCAGCGAATCGATCGCGACCTTGCGGCAGGTCGCCGATTTCTCACTGACAAGATCACCGCGACGCGAAGTGCTGCCGATTCATCCTTCCCCGAATGATGGCCACGAGACGAATGAGGTGCTGCCGTACCTCGATGTCAAAGCCGCCAACGGAGTTTCGGCGCGGTTCATTCTTGATACGGGCGCCCCGCAAACCCGGGTCAACAGCGAAACCGCGAAGCAGATGGGCATCAAGCTGCTGACCGACTCTGATTACGGCTACAGCACCTTCTACGGCGAGCGGGACCTGGCGGCCAAACTCGGAATCCTTGAATCCCTGAAGATCGGTGCAAGCGAGTTCAGGAACGTCCTGGTGTTTGTCAGTGATCGGGATAACTTATTGGGGCTCGACCTGATCGGTAAGCTGGGACGATTGAACATTACGAAAAAGACGCTGGAGATCAACGCTGCGGCGCCCACACGATGTGATTCGCCGGTCACCTTCGTCCGTATCGACATCAATCAACGATTGACCCTTGCTGCGCGGCTGGATCGGCGTGCGACCGTGGCAATTATCGACACCGGCAATGTGGATTACCTGACATCCGCCTCGCCCGGCGCTTCACCTGTTCATGTCATCGATAAGCCGCACCACCAGATCTTCAAGGGCGAGTTGAGCTTGTCCGGGCGTACCCGTCTGATCGCCTACAAGTACTACCCGGACTTTACGATCCCGCCGTCGATGCTGCTTGGGCAGTACGTGCCGTCGATTTTGCTCGGATGGCGTGCATTCAATGATTACGAGTTGAATCTGGATATTGCTTCGGGCTTGTCCTGTTTCAACAGGGTTTGATCACGGTTACCCACAATCCCTGTTAGCGCTTCTGTGGATAACGTGTTCGCCCATCGCTACACGCCATACAAATCAAGCCCTGCAAGCCTTCGTACAAAAAACAACCAGCCTAAGTTGCGGTTTTTTAGGGCTTTTTCCAGAGGATAAGTCTGTTCGTTCGCCAATACTTGCCCCCAATCTCTGTTGGCGCTTCTGTGGATAAGATGTTCGCTGTCCGCTACAGGCCATATAAACCGGACCTGTTCGCTGTGTGATTGAAAAATGATCAATTTGTCGATCTGGAGCGGAGAACCTCGCGTAAACCCTGATTTATCGTAGCTTTCGGCGGTTTTCCACAGAGGCTGCGGAGTTGCCCCCAAAGTCTGTTGGCGCTTCTGTGGATAAGGTGTTCGCCATCCGCTACAGGCCACGTACTGCGTGGCTTTCAGGTGTCAGGTCAAAAAACAATCAATCGCTGTTCAAAACCCTGCTTCTGGATAAGTCACGGATTTTCTTCGGTTTCTGTGGAGAAAGTTTGGGGGCATCGCACACTTGTCCCCATTAGCTGTGGGTGGAGGTGTGGATAACTTGTTTGCGGAAGGCTGGAAGCCACGAACGGCATAGCGCTGAACGCAATAGATCATATTTCGTACAGATCTATGGAGGGGAGGGTATGGGAGAAAGAAAGGCGGTGACCATTAGGACGCCTTCGCGAGCAAGCCCGCTCCCACATTGGATCTGCGTAGTGCACAAGTCTTGTGGACAACACGGTCAAGTGTGGGAGCGGGCTTGCTCCGGGCGGCGTTCCGACGAAGCTTTTGCTTTTGATCTTTAACCCTGAACCGGAACCCCTTTGAGGTAAGGCGCAGGCTCAGCACCAAGGTTGTTCAGCAGACGCTCGCTGTACCAATCCACAAAGTTCACCACACCAAACTCATAGGTCTTGGAGTAAGGCCCAGGCTGGTACGCGGTTGAGTTGATGCCGCGCTGGTTTTCTTCAGCCAGGCGACGGTCCTGGTCGTTGGTGGCATCCCAGACCTGGCGCATGCGCTCCACGTCGTAGTCGACACCTTCGACCGCGTCCTTGTGCACGATCCACTTGGTGGTGACCATGGTTTCCTGCGCGCTGATCGGCCACACGGTGAAGACGATGATGTGGTCGCCCATGCAGTGGTTCCACGAGTGCGGCAGGTGCAGGATGCGCATCGAGCCCAGGTCCGGGTTCTTGATGCGGCCCATGAGTTTGGCGCAGCCCTGTTTGCCGTCCATGGTCATCGACACGGTGCCCTTGAGCAGCGGCATGCGCACGATGCGGTTACGCAGGCCGAAGCTGGCGTGGGCGTAAGGAATCTTCTCGGCTTCCCAGGCAGCGGCGGAAGCGGCGACGTGGTCCTTGAACGCCTGGTCGGCGCGCGGGTCGGTGACGTCGTCCCATTCCAGCAGGGTTTTCAGCAGTTCCGGGTGCGACGCGTTGCAGTGGTAGCACTCGCGGTTGTTTTCCAGCACCAGTTTCCAGTTGGCCTTTTCCATCAAGGTGGTTTGCACCGCCACCTTGGTGTTTTCCATGTCGTACGGTTCCATGTAATGGTTCAGCGTCGACAGGAAGTCATCGATGGCCGGCGGATTCTCCGACAGGCTGATGAAGATATAGCCGCCGGCGGTCTTCACGTTCACCGGTTTGAGGCCGTACTGCTTCATGTCGAAATCGGCGCCCATCTCGGTGCCGGCGAACAGCAGGCGGCCGTCCAGCTCGTAGGTCCACTGGTGGTAGTGGCAGACCAGCTTGGCGACTTTGCCTTTTTCACTGGTGCACAGCCGCGAACCGCGGTGACGGCAGACGTTGTGGAAGGCGTGAACCACGCCTTCGGCGCCGCGAATCACGATGATCGGGTTCTTGCCGACTTGCAGGGTCAGGTAGTTGCCCTTGGTCGGGATTTCGCAGGTCATGCCGGCGATCAACCACTCTTTCTGGAAGATCTCCTGCATGTCGATATCAAACAGCCGCTCGTCAGAGTAAAACGGCTGCGGCAGCGAGAAGGTGCGCTCGCGTTCTTGCAGCATCTGCGCGGTGGCCTTGCGTGCGGGTTCCAGTGGATCGCCCAGGCTCAGGGTAGTAGTGACGTCCATCATTTAATCCTCAAGGCCATTCTGTGTGGCCGGCGAAAGTGGCTAATCAGGTTTGCTACGCAAGGTGTAAAGGTTATGTCTTGGTATGGGGCGAGTGTGGGGCCGGCGTTGCCCGGAACCTTATCCATGGGCGACATGGCCCAATCTGTTCCCGACGCGTAACCCCCGGCAGTTGGGGGCTGGTCGCGATAAGTATGTGAATGTCGCAGATAGGTAAATGGGTGATCTGCGCTATACGCAGAATCGTCAACATAAGGCCGACCATCGGCGGTGGAGAACAGCATGTCCAACAGCTTCCTGAATCCGGTAACCACCCAGACCTGGGCCAATGGCCGACACATCGTCCGTTGCGTCAAAGTCATCCAGGAAACCTGGGATGTGCGCACCTTCTGCTTTATGGCCGACCAGCCGATCATGTTCTTCTTCAAGCCGGGGCAATTCGTCACCCTGGAGCTGGAAATCGATGGCCAGCAGATCATGCGTTCGTACACCATTTCCAGCTCGCCGTCGGTGCCGTACAGCTTTTCGGTCACGATCAAGCGCGTGCCGGGCGGCAAGGTCTCGAACTGGCTGCACGACACCCTGCATGAGGGCTACGAACTGGCGGTGCACGGCCCGGTCGGGCTGTTTAACGCGATCGACTTCCCGAACCCGAAAGTGCTGTACCTCAGTGGCGGCGTGGGTATCACGCCGTGCATGTCCATGGCCCGCTGGTTCTTCGATACCAACGGCAATGTCGACATGGCGTTTATCCACAGCGCCCGCTCGCCGAAAGACATCATTTATCACCGCGAGCTGGAACACATGGCGGCGCGGATCGAAAATTTCAGCCTGCACCTGATCTGTGAAAAACATGGTTTCGGTGAGCCATGGGCCGGTTATCGCGGTTATCTGAACCACAAGATGCTGGAACTGATGGTCCCGGACTTCCTTGAGCGCGAAGTGTTCTGCTGCGGCCCGACGCCTTACATGAACGCGGTCAAGCGCCTGCTGGAAAACGCCGGCTTCAATATGAAGCACTACCACGAGGAATCATTCGGCGCCACGCCGCCAGAGGCGATCGCCGATGCCGTGGAGAATGCTGAGCAGGCCGCTGACGCGCCGGAAATCGATGCGGCTGATTTGCATGAGGTGGAATTCACCGCCTCGGGCAAGAGCATCCGCGTGGCACCGGGCGAGACCGTGCATGCGGCGGCCGCCAAGGTCGGCCTGATGATTCCGAAAGCATGCGGCATGGGCATTTGCGGCACCTGCAAGGTGCTCAAGCTTGGCGGCGAAGTGGAGATGGACCACAACGGCGGGATCACCGAGGAAGACGAAGCCGAAGGGTTCATCCTGTCGTGCTGCAGCGTGCCGAAGGGCGACGTTCGCATCGAGTATTGATGGTCGCACGATAAACCTGTAGGAGCTGTCGAGTGAAACGAGGCGGCGATCTTTTGACCTTGATTTTTGAAGTCAAAAGATCACCGCCTCGTTTCACTCGACAGCTCCTACAAGGTTGTGGATATCTCAGTCGACGAATAGGTCTGGCATCAGCTTGTCGTTGGTGCCGGGCTCAAAGCGGTAATGATCGAATTCGGTCACGCCGGTTTCCCGCAGTATTTCCTCATCAATCAACAACCGCCCGGTCAGGCTTCGTCCGGTGCTGCTCAAGATAACGTGAGCGGCATCCGCCATGATTTCCGGTGTGCGCGCATGTTTGAACGACTCGCGTGAGCCCAATTGAAATTCGATGGCGGCGGTGGCGATCATCGTCTGCGGCCACAGCGAGTTGACACTGATCCCGTAATTCTTGAATTCCTCGCTCATGCCCAGCGTGAGCATGCTCATGCCGTATTTGGTCACGGTGTACGGGCTGTATTGGGCGAACCACTTGGTTGCCAGGTTCAGTGGCGGTGACAGGTTGAGGATATGACCGCTGCTTTTCTTCAGGTAAGGCAGGGCTGCCTGGCTGCACAGCAATACGGCGCGGGTGTTGATCTGGTGCATCAGGTCAAAGCGCTTGAGCTCGATGTGCTGAACCCCGGTCAGCTTGATCGCGCCGGCGTTGTTGACCAGCGCATCGATGCCGCCGAAATGCTCGTTGGCCTGGGCCAGTGCCTCACGCACCGCGACTTCATCTCGAACGTCCACCTGCAGGGCCAGTGCCTTGCCGCCGGCTGCTTCGACTTCCTTTGCGACGCTGAAAATCGTGCCCGGCAATTTGGCGTGCGGCTCGGCACTTTTGGCTGCAATCACGATGTTGGCCCCATCGCGCGCGGCCCGCAGCGCGATCTCACGACCAATCCCGCGGCTGGCGCCGGTGATGAACAGGGTTTTGCCTTGAAGGGACATGCGTGCGCTCCTGATTATTGTTATCTGAGCGCTTCAATGTAGACCAACATGCGTGGTGCATCTTGCTGGCGATGGCGGTGTGTCAGGCACACCGCGTCGTCTGGATCGCCAGCAGGCTGGCTCCTACAGGTTTTGTGTCGTACACAGAATGGGAGGCGGGGCGGGGATTTGTAGGAGCTGACTTGCTGGCGATGGCGGTGTGTCGGGTGTACCGCGTTGCGGCGATCGCCAGCAAGCCGGCTCCTACAGGGTTTGTGTCGTACGCGGGATGGGAGGCGGGGCGCGAGTGTGTAGGAGCTGGCTTGCTAGCGATGGCGGTGTGTCAGGCACGGCGCGTTGCAGCGATCGCCAGCAAGCTGGCTCCTACGGGGTTTGTGTTGTTAGCGGGACATCACTTCGCGAATATCCGCTGCCAATTCACGTACGCGCTCTTCCTCGGTGTCCCAGGAGCACATGAAACGTGCGCCGCCGTTGCCGATGAAGGTGTAGAAGCGCCAGCCCTTGGCGGTCAGTGCGGCGATGGCCGGTTCCGAGAGTTGCAGGAACACGCCGTTGGCCTGCACCGGGAACATCAGCTCCACGCCCTGGATATCGCTGACCAGTTCCGCCAGCAGTTGCGCACAATGGTTGGCGTGACGGGCATATTTGAGCCAGGCATCGTTTTCCAGAATCCCGACCCACGGCGCCGAGAGGAAGCGCATTTTCGAGGCCAGTTGCCCGGCCTGTTTGCAGCGGTAGTCGAAGTCTTCGGCCAGTTTGTGGTTGAAGAACAGAATCGCTTCACCCACTGCCATGCCGTTTTTCGTGCCGCCGAAGCACAGCACGTCAACGCCGGCCTTCCAGGTCAGGTCGGCCGGCGTGCAGCCGAGGAATGCGCAGGCGTTGGAGAAGCGCGCGCCGTCCATGTGCAGGTTCAGGCCGAGTTCTTTGCAGGTGGCGCTGATGGCGCGGATTTCTTCCGGGGTGTAGACGCTGCCGACTTCGGTGGCCTGGGTCAGGGTCACGACGCGCGGTTTCGGGTAGTGAATGTCCTGGCGCTTGAGGGCCACTTCGCGGATCGATTCCGGGGTCAGCTTGCCGTTCTCGGTGCGGGCGACCAGCAGCTTGGAGCCGTTGGAAAAGAATTCCGGCGCGCCGCATTCGTCGGTTTCGACGTGGGCGGTTTCCGAGCAGATCACGCTGTGGTAACTCTGGCACAGCGACGACAAGGCCAGGGAGTTGGCGGCGGTGCCGTTGAAGGCGAAGAATACTTCGCAGTCGGTTTCGAACAGTTTGCGGAAATCATCGGACGCGCGAGCGGTCCATTCATCGTCGCCGTAGGCGCGCTGGTGGCCGTGGTTGGCCTGTTCCATCGCCGCCCAGGCTTCAGGGCAGATACCGGAATAGTTGTCGCTGGCGAATTGTTGGCTCTTATCGGTCATGGCCCTGCTTTCCGTGGTCGGGACGCTTATGGTGAAGCGTCTCGTGGTCAATGATGGTGCGCACTTTACCGAAGATCATCCGGCGAGCACACAGGATGCGTCTGACAGAAAAATACAAAGACGACGGGCGATTATGCACATGACTCAACGGGATGGGGCACTGGATCTGCTCAAGTGGCTGGCGCTGTTGAGCATGGTGCTCGATCACCTGCGATATGTCGGTTATTCCCTCGATCTGCTGTATGTGCCCGGACGACTGGCGTTTCCGTGGTTTTGTCTGGCAATGGCGGCGAACCTGTCGCGTTCACGACAAGTCACACATCAATGGCGGTATCTGGGCTGGTTGATTCTGTTTAGTGCTATCAGCGAAATCCCTTACAGGATGTTCATCCCCGATCCCGACACCTTGAACGTGCTGCCTACGCTGACGCTTGGGCTGTTGGTCGCGCGTGGCTGGCAACAAAAGACGCTGCCATCGCGCCTGCTTGCGGTTGCTGCCTTATTGCTGGCAGCGGTGTTCACGGAATACCTGATGTTCGGCGTTTTTGGTGTGTTGTTGCCGCTGGCGATGTTGCTGGTGGTCAAGCGGCCCTGGTATTTCAGCCTGTTGCCGGGGTTGATCTGTCTGGCCGCCAATCAGTGGGAGGTGCTGTATTACTCCGCCCGGTTGGGTAACAGTGCGGCGATCCCAGGCATTGCCACTTGTCTGATCGCGCCATGGCTCGGGTTGTTCTTGTTGCGACATGCGCGACGCATCAATCCTCCACCCATGCGGCGCTGGGCGTATGCGCTCTATCCGCTGCATTTCCTGCTTCTGTTACTCGTCCGCCAGATCGCCGCATAACCCCTGTGGGAGCGGGCTTGCTCGCGAAGGCGGTGTATCAGCAGACATAGATGCTGCCTGACACACCGCCTTCGCGAGCAAGCCCGCTCCCACAGGGGATTCCCGCTGGTTCGGGGGGCGTGTTCGGCATGCCATTTCCCGCCATGTCGTAAACGCACCTTTGCGTGGCGTCCGTAGGCATTTGACCTGTCTGCGCCGGTCATACCATCGCTATCAAAGGGCACTGCCGAAACGCCGTGCCTTACCGAGACGAATGGCGCACAGATGCCGCTGGGAGAGACGCGATGTTCAGCAAGCAAGACCAGATCAAAGGTTACGACGATGCACTGCTGGCGGCGATGAATGCCGAGGAGCAACGCCAGGAAGATCACATCGAGCTGATCGCGTCCGAAAACTACACCAGCAAACGCGTCATGGAAGCGCAGGGCAGCGGCCTGACCAACAAATACGCCGAAGGCTATCCGGGCAAGCGCTACTACGGTGGCTGCGAGCACGTCGACAAGGTTGAAGCGCTGGCCATCGAACGCGCCAAGCAACTGTTCGGCGCCGATTACGCCAACGTGCAGCCGCACTCCGGTTCTTCGGCCAACAGCGCCGTTTACCTGGCCCTGCTGCAAGCCGGCGACACCATTCTGGGCATGAGCCTGGCCCACGGCGGTCACTTGACCCACGGCGCCAAGGTTTCATCCTCGGGCAAGCTGTACAACGCCGTGCAGTACGGCATCGACACCAAGACCGGTCTGATCGACTACGACGAAGTCGAGCGCCTGGCCGTCGAGAGCAAGCCGAAAATGATCGTTGCCGGTTTCTCGGCTTACTCCAAGACCCTCGACTTCCCACGCTTCCGTCAGATCGCCGACAAGGTCGGTGCGCTGCTGTTCGTCGACATGGCCCACGTTGCCGGTCTGGTCGCTGCCGGCCTGTACCCGAACCCGCTGCCGTACGCCGACGTGGTGACCACCACCACCCACAAGACCCTGCGCGGTCCGCGTGGCGGCCTGATCCTGGCCAAGGCCAACGAAGAAATCGAGAAGAAGCTCAACGCAGCCGTATTCCCGGGTGCCCAGGGCGGCCCGCTGATGCACGTCATCGCCGGTAAAGCGGTGTGCTTCAAGGAAGCGCTGGAGCCAGGTTTCAAGGCTTACCAGCAACAAGTGATCGATAACGCCCAGGCCATGGCCGGCGTATTTATCAAACGCGGCTACGATGTAGTGTCCGGCGGCACCGATAACCACCTGTTCCTGGTCAGCCTGATTCGTCAGGGCCTCACCGGCAAAGAGGCGGATGCAGCACTCGGTCGCGCCCACATCACTGTGAACAAGAACGCTGTCCCGAACGATCCACAGTCGCCGTTCGTCACTTCCGGCCTGCGCATCGGCACCCCTGCGGTGACCACACGCGGCTTCAAGGTGACCCAGTGCGTCACGCTGGCCGGCTGGATCTGCGACATCCTCGACAACCTCGGCGACGCCGATGTCGAAGCGAACGTCGCGCAGCAAGTGTCGGCCCTGTGCGCGGACTTCCCGGTTTATCGCTGAGCGCGGTTTTGGAGTAAATGACTATGCAACGCTACTCGGGCTTCGGCCTCTTCAAACACTCCCTCAGCCATCATGAAAACTGGCAGAAAATGTGGCGCACGCCGACCCCTAAAAAGGTCTACGACGTGGTCATCGTCGGCGGTGGCGGGCATGGTCTCGCCACGGCTTACTACCTGGCCAAGGAGCACGGCATCACCAACGTGGCCGTGGTCGAAAAAGGCTGGCTGGGCGGCGGTAACACCGCGCGCAACACCACCATCGTTCGCTCCAACTACCTGTGGGACGAGTCGGCGCACCTGTACGAACACGCGATGAAACTGTGGGAAGGCCTGTCCCAGGACCTGAACTACAACGTGATGTTCTCCCAGCGCGGCGTCTACAACCTGTGCCACACCCTGCAGGACATTCGTGATTCCGAGCGTCGGGTCAGCGCCAACCGCCTCAACGGCGTGGACGGCGAACTGCTCGATGCCAAGCAAGTAGCGGACGAGATTCCGTACCTCGACTGCTCCAAGAACACTCGCTACCCGGTGATGGGCGCTACCGTCCAGCGCCGCGGCGGCGTCGCCCGTCACGATGCCGTGGCATGGGGCTTTGCCCGTGCCGCTGACGCACTCGGCGTGGACCTGATCCAGCAGACCGAAGTGATCGGTTTCCGCAAGGAAAACGGCGTGTGCATCGGCGTTGAAACCAACAAGGGCTTCATCGGCGCCAAGCGCGTCGGCGTGGTCACGGCCGGTAATTCCGGGCACATGGCCAAACTGGCCGGTTTCCGTCTGCCGATCGAATCCCACCCGCTGCAAGCGTTGGTGTCGGAGCCGATCAAGCCGATTATCGACAGCGTGATCATGTCCAACGCCGTACACGGTTACATCAGTCAGTCCGACAAGGGCGACCTGGTGATCGGCGCCGGTATCGACGGCTACAACGGCTACGGCCAGCGTGGTTCGTACCCGGTGATCGAGCACACCATCCAGGCCATCGTCGAGATGTTCCCGGTGTTGTCCCGCGTACGCATGAACCGCCAGTGGGGCGGCATCGTCGACACCACGCCGGATGCCTGCCCGATCATCTCGAAAACCCCGGTACCAAACATGTTCTTCAACTGCGGTTGGGGCACCGGTGGCTTCAAGGCAACACCTGGTTCGGGCAACGTGTTTGCCGCGAGCCTGGCCAAGGGTGAAATGCACCCATTGGCCGCACCTTTCTCCATCGACCGTTTCCACAACGGTGCGTTGATCGATGAACACGGCGCTGCTGCGGTTGCCCACTAACAGGAGAAATCCCCATGTTGCATATCTTCTGTCCTCACTGCGGCGAGCTGCGCTCTGAAGAGGAATTCCACGCATCCGGCCAGGCGCACATCCCGCGTCCACTGGATCCGAACACCTGCACCGACGAGGAGTGGGGCGACTACATGTTCTTCCGCGATAACCCTCGCGGCCTGCACCACGAGCTGTGGGATCACGTTGCCGGTTGCCGTCAGTACTTCAACGTCACCCGCGACACCGTGACCTACGAGATTCTCGAGACTTACAAGATCGGCACCAAGCCACAATTCACCGACAAGACCGATAGCTCGAAAGCGGCTACGACGGCTCTGGGAGAGAAGGTATGAGCCAGATCAATCGCCTGTCCAACGGCGGACGGATCGACCGCAACAAAGTGCTGAGCTTCACCTTCAACGGCCAGACCTACAAAGGCTTTGAAGGCGATTCCCTGGCCGCTGCACTGCTGGCCAACGGCGTCGACATCATCGGTCGCAGCTTCAAGTATTCCCGTCCTCGCGGCATCTTCGCCGCCGGTGCCGAAGAGCCGAACGCCGTGCTGCAGATCGGCGCGACCGAAGCTACGCAGATCCCGAACGTACGCGCCACGCAACAAGCGCTGTACCAGGGCCTGGTCGCCACCAGCACCAACGGCTGGCCGAGCGTGAACAACGACATGATGGGGATTCTCGGCAAGGTCGGCGGCAAGCTGATGCCACCGGGCTTCTACTACAAAACCTTCATGTACCCGCAATCGTTCTGGATGACTTACGAGAAGTACATTCGTAAGGCTGCCGGTCTTGGCCGCTCGCCGACCGAGAACGATCCGGACACCTACGACTACATGAACCAGCACTGCGACGTGCTGATCGTCGGCGGTGGCCCGGCTGGCCTGGCCGCTGCTTTGGCAGCTGCTCGCAGCGGTGCTCGCGTCATTCTGGCCGATGAGCAGGAAGAGTTCGGCGGTAGCCTGCTCGACTCCCGCGAAAGCCTCGACGGCAAGCCTGCCGTGGAATGGGTCGCCAGCGTCCTCGACGAACTGAAGAACACCCCGGACGTGCTGCTGTTGCCGCGCGCCACGGTCAACGGCTACCACGACCATAACTTCCTGACCATTCACGAGCGCCTGACCGATCACCTCGGCGACCGCGCCCCGATTGGCCAGGTGCGTCAACGCATCCACCGGGTTCGCGCCAAGCGTGTGGTGCTGGCGACCGGCGCTCACGAGCGTCCATTGGTCTACGGCAACAACGACGTGCCGGGCAACATGCTCGCCGGCGCTGTGTCGACTTACGTCCGTCGCTACGGCGTGGCACCGGGTAAAAAACTGGTGCTGTCGACCAACAACGATCACGCCTACCGCGTTGCACTGGATTGGCTCGACGCCAGCCTGCAAGTGGTGGCCATCGCCGACGCCCGCAGCAATCCGCGTGGTGCACTGGTTGAAGAAGCCCGTGCCAAAGGCATTCGCATCCTGACCGGCAGCGCCGTGATCGAGGCCCGTGGCAGCAAGCACGTGACCGCCGCTCGCGTTGCAGCGATCGACGTCAAAGCCCACGCCGTGACCAGTCCTGGCGAGTGGCTCGAATGCGACCTGGTTGCCAGTTCCGGCGGTTACAGCCCGGTGGTTCACCTGGCTTCGCACTTGGGTGGCAAGCCAATCTGGCGTGAAGACATCCTCGGTTTTGTACCGGGCGAAGCACCGCAGAAACGCGTGTGCGTCGGTGGCATCAACGGCGTCTACGGCCTCGGCGATTCGCTGGCCGACGGTTTTGAAGGCGGCGCTCGCGCAGCCAGCGAAGCCGGGTTCAGCGTGGTCGAAGGCACCTTGCCGAAAGCCCTGAGCCGTCTGGAAGAGCCTACGTTGGCGCTGTTCCAGGTGCCGCATGAAAAGAACACCGCACGTGCGCCGAAGCAATTCGTCGACCTGCAAAACGACGTCACCGCCGCTGCCATCGAACTGGCGACCCGCGAAGGCTTCGAGTCGGTCGAGCACGTCAAACGCTACACCGCACTGGGCTTCGGCACTGACCAGGGCAAGCTCGGCAACGTCAACGGCCTGGCCATTGCCGCCCGTTCGCTGAACGTGACCATTCCGCAGATGGGCACCACCATGTTCCGTCCGAACTACACGCCGGTGACTTTCGGCGCCGTGGCCGGCCGTCACTGTGGGCACATCTTCGAACCTGTACGCTTCACTGCGCTGCATCACTGGCACGTGAAGAATGGCGCCGAATTCGAAGACGTCGGTCAGTGGAAACGTCCTTGGTACTTCCCGAAAAACGGTGAAGACATTCACGCCGCCGTGAAACGCGAATGCAAAGCCGTGCGCGACAGCGTCGGCCTGCTGGATGCGTCGACCCTCGGCAAGATCGACATTCAAGGCCCGGATGCGCGTGAGTTCCTCAACCGCGTCTACACCAACGCGTGGACCAAGCTCGACGTGGGCAAGGCGCGTTATGGCCTGATGTGCAAAGAAGACGGCATGGTCTTCGACGACGGCGTCACCGCTTGCCTCGCCGACAACCATTTCGTGATGACCACCACCACCGGCGGCGCTGCGCGCGTGCTGCAATGGCTGGAAATCTACTCACAGACCGAATGGCCAGAGTTGAAGGTGTACTTCACTTCCGTGACGGATCACTGGGCAACCATGACCTTGTCCGGGCCGAACAGCCGCAAGCTGCTCAGCGAAGTCACCGACATCGACCTGAGCAACGAAGCCTTCCCGTTCATGACCTGGAAAGAAGGTCTGGTCGGCGGTGTACCGGCGCGGGTGTTCCGGATCTCGTTTACCGGTGAGCTGTCGTACGAAGTCAACGTGCAAGCCGACTACGCCATGGGCGTGCTCGAAAAAATCGCCGAGGCCGGCAAGCAGTACAACCTGACGCCGTACGGCACCGAAACCATGCACATCCTGCGTGCGGAGAAGGGCTTCATCATCGTCGGTCAGGACACTGACAGCTCGATGACCCCGGACGACCTGAACATGGGCTGGTGTGTCGGTCGCACCAAACCGTTCTCGTGGATCGGCTGGCGTGGCATGAATCGCGAAGACTGCGTGCGTGATCAACGTAAACAACTGGTGGGCCTGAAGCCGATCGATCCGACCAAATGGCTGCCGGAAGGTGCGCAACTGGTGTTCAACACCAAGCAGACGATCCCGATGACGATGGTCGGTCACGTCACCTCCAGCTACCTGCACAACTCCCTCGGCTATTCGTTTGCCATGGGCGTGGTCAAGGGCGGCTTGAAGCGAATCGGCGAGCGCGTATTCGCACCGCTGGCCGACGGCAGCGTGATCGAGGCGGAAATCGTTTCTTCGGTGTTCTTCGATCCGAAAGGCGATCGCCAGAACATCTGACACCACAGCCCCTGTAGGAGCGAGGCTTGCCCGCGAAGAACGATGACGCGGTGCCTCAGTAAAACCGAGTCGATGCCTTCGCGGGCAAGCCTCGCTCCCACAGGTGAGATGCAAGAACTTCAGGAACAGGTGCTTTATGACCGCAGCCAATGTTTACCAACAACGCCCAACCACCGGGGCCAAGGCCGAGTCGTCGCTGCATCATGCCGACCTCGCCAGCCTGGTCGGCAAGGGCCGCAAAAACGCCGGCGTGATCGTGCGTGAGAAAAAACTCCTCGGCCACCTGACCATCCGTGGCGATGGCCACGATGCCGCGTTTGCCGCTGGCGTGCACAAGGCCCTGGGCATCGAATTGCCGAGCGCGCTGACTGTGATCGTCAAGGGCGAAACCAGCCTGCAATGGATGGGGCCGGATGAGTATTTGCTGATCGTGCCGACCGGTGAAGAATTCGCCGCCGAGAAAAAGCTCCGTGAAGCGCTGGGCGACCTGCACATCCAGATCGTCAACGTCAGCGGTGGCCAGCAGATCCTCGAACTGAGCGGTCCGAACGTGCGCCAAGTGCTGATGAAGTCCACCAGCTACGACGTACACCCCAACAGCTTCCCGGTCGGCAAGGCTGTCGGCACCGTGTTTGCCAAGTCGCAACTGGTGATCCGCCACACCGCCGAAGACACCTGGGAACTGCTGATCCGTCGCAGCTTCTCGGATTACTGGTGGTTGTGGTTGCAGGATGCGGCGGCCGAGTACGGGCTTAGCGTTCAGGCCTGAGATTGCCTTCGCGGGCAAGCCTCGCTCCTACAGGGAGATGCATTCCAAATGTAGGAGCCGGCTTGCTGGCGATCAACCGCGCAGCGGTTGCCCATAACAACAGGAGTCACCGCACTATGAGCCGCGCCCCAGACACATGGATTCTGACCGCCGACTGCCCAAGCGTCCTCGGCACCGTGGACGCGGTGACCCGCTTTCTGTTCGAGCAGGGCTGCTACGTCACCGAGCACCATTCGTTCGATGACCGGCTCTCGGGTCGTTTCTTCATTCGCGTGGAATTCCGTCAGCCTGACGGCTTCGACGAACAAGCCTTCCGCGCCGGGCTGGAAGAGCGTGGCCAGGCGTTCGGCATGATCTTCGAGCTGACCCCGCCGCATCACCGTCCGAAAGTGGTGATCATGGTCTCCAAGGCCGATCACTGCCTCAACGATTTGCTCTACCGCCAACGCATCGGCCAGTTGTCGATGGACGTCGCCGCCGTGGTTTCCAACCACCCGGACCTCAAGCCGTTGGCCGACTGGCACCAGATTCCGTACTACCACTTCCCGCTCGACCCGAACGACAAACCGTCGCAAGAGCGCCAGGTGTTGCAGGTGATCGAAGAATCCGGTGCCGAGCTGGTGATTCTTGCGCGCTACATGCAGGTGTTGTCGCCGGAGCTGTGCCGCAAACTCGATGGCAAGGCGATCAATATCCACCACTCCCTGCTGCCCGGTTTCAAAGGCGCCAAGCCGTATCACCAGGCCTATAACAAGGGCGTGAAACTGGTCGGCGCCACGGCGCATTACATCAACAACGACCTGGACGAAGGCCCGATCATCGCCCAGGGCGTGGAGGTGGTGGACCACAGTCATTACCCGGAAGATTTGATCGCCAAAGGGCGGGATATCGAGGGGCTGACGTTGGCCAGAGCGGTTGGGTATCACATCGAAAGAAGGGTGTTTTTGAACGCCAATCGCACCGTCGTTCTTTAGATCGCCTTCGCGGGCAAGCCTCGCTCCTACAGGTGAGCGAGTTGCCCTTGTAGGAGCGAGTGGTGCGGCATCCCGACTTGCCCGCGAAGGGGCCATAACAAACAACACAAGACACACAGGCAATAACCCGAGCAATCAACGCGCCGCCGATCCTGGGCGACGCGGCTATTACATAAAAACAACAGCGAGGTGAAAGCATGTCTGGCAATCGTGGTGTGGTGTATCTCGGCGCTGGCAAGGTCGAAGTACAGAAAATCGACTATCCGAAAATGCAGGACCCGCGTGGCAGGAAGATCAACCACGCCGTGATCCTGCGCGTGGTTTCCACCAACATCTGTGGTTCCGACCAGCACATGGTGCGCGGTCGTACCACTGCTCAAACCGGTCTGGTACTGGGTCACGAAATCACCGGTGAAGTGATCGAGAAGGGCAGCGACGTCGAGAACCTGCAAATCGGCGACCTGGTGTCCGTTCCGTTCAACGTGGCTTGCGGGCGCTGCCGTTCCTGCAAGGAAATGCACACCGGCGTCTGCCTCAGCGTTAACCCGGCACGTCCGGGCGGTGCTTACGGTTACGTCGACATGGGCGACTGGACCGGCGGCCAGGCTGAGTACGCGATGGTGCCGTACGCTGACTTCAACCTGCTGAAACTGCCTGACCGCGATCGCGCGATGGAAAAAATCCGCGACCTGACCTGCCTCTCCGACATCCTGCCGACCGGCTACCACGGCGCAGTGACTGCTGGCGTTGGCCCGGGCAGCACGGTGTACATCGCCGGTGCCGGTCCGGTTGGTCTGGCGGCTGCCGCTTCCGCTCGCCTGCTGGGTGCGGCAGTGGTCATCGTCGGTGACGTCAACACCGTTCGCCTGGCGCACGCCAAGGCGCAGGGCTTTGAAATTGCCGACCTGTCCCTGGACACCCCACTGCACGAACAAATCGCCGCATTGCTGGGCGAGCCAGAAGTGGATTGCGCCATCGACGCCGTGGGCTTCGAAGCGCGCGGTCATGGCCATGACGGCGTGAAGCACGAGGCTCCGGCCACTGTGCTCAACTCGTTGATGGGCGTGGTTCGGGTTGCCGGCAAAATCGGTATCCCAGGCCTGTACGTCACCGAAGATCCGGGTGCCGTGGACGCGGCCGCGAAAATGGGCAGCCTGAGCATTCGCTTCGGTCTGGGCTGGGCCAAATCCCACAGCTTCCACACCGGCCAGACCCCGGTGATGAAGTACAACCGCGCGCTCATGCAGGCGATCATGTGGGACCGCATCAACATCGCCGAAGTGGTGGGCGTTCAGGTGATCAGCCTGGATCAAGCACCTCAGGGCTACGGTGAGTTCGATGCAGGCGTGCCGAAGAAGTTTGTGATCGATCCACACAAACTGTTCAGCGCGGCATAAGGCTTCACGCAATGCAAAACGGCGACCCTCGGGTCGCCGTTTTTGTTTGAGTCATCCATCTGTCCAGTGACGAACGGGCTCAAAATGGGCGTAGCGCTGAGGAACATGCCGGCAGAAGCCGAGTCAAACCGGCAGGTTTTTCCGCCCATTGCCGGGCGGTTTTCATGGCGCAAGAGGATGTCTGGATGAAGTTTTCACGTGGTTTTGTACTGGCATCGCTCATGACTCTGGCGGCCAGTCCGGTCTTCGCGCAGTTCAGCTTGAGCGATGCAGCCAGTGCCATTTCCGGCATGAAGGACGATAACGCCACCACAGCGGCAGCGCCGACTGCTGAAACAGCCGATCTGCTGGGTGCGCTCAGCGAGTTGAACCTGACGCCACAACAATTGCTTGGCGGCACCGGAGCGATGCTCGGCCTGGCGAAGAATCAATTGAGTTCAACCGACTATTCGGAACTGGCCCAAAGCGTACCGGGCATCGACATGCTGTCCGGCGGCGGTGAACTGGGGGCCATCGCCGGTTTGCTCGGTTCGTCCGGCAAGGTGGCCGGGCTGGACAATGTCTTGGGCAACGTCAAGGACACCAATGACCTGAACAATGCGTTCAGCGCATTGGGCATGGAAAGCGGCATGATCGGTCAGTTTGCCCCGCTGATTCTGCAATACCTCGGTCAGCAGGGCGTCGCCGGCTCGCTGCTGCAGAACCTGGGCGGGATCTGGGGCGCCGGCACCTGATTCAGCGGCGCTCGGCGCGCAAGGCGTCGATGCGCCGGTCCTTCTCGATCCAGAGTTGGTTGACCCAGTTCTGGACCGCTTCGCGAAACACCGGATCGTTCTCGTAATCGCCCTGCCACAGCGCGGGGTCGAGTTCGCGGGTCTTGATGTCAATGATGACCCTCGGCACGTTGCCGCTGATCAAATCCCAAAACCCCGGAATCGTCTGCTGCGGATACACCACCGTCACATCGAGAATGGCGTCCAGCTGTTCACCCATTGCCGCCAGCACAAACGCCACGCCGCCAGCCTTGGGCTTGAGCAAATGGGTGAACGGTGACTGCTGCTGAGTGCTTTTCGCCGCCGTGAACCGGGTGCCTTCCAGGTAATTGACCACCGTTACGGGCTGGCGCTTGTACAGTTCGCACGCCGCTTTGGTGATCTCCAGGTCCTTGCCGGCAAGCGTCGGGTTCTTCGCCAGAAATGCCTTGGTGTAACGCTTCATGAACGGGTAATCCAGCGCCCACCACGCCAGGCCCAGGAATGGCACCCAGATCAGTTCTTTCTTGAGGAAGAACTTGAAGAACGGCGTGCGCCGGTTGAGCGTCTGGATCAGTGCCGGAATGTCCACCCAGGATTGGTGGTTGCTGATCACCAGGTACGACGTGTCGACCCGCAGGTCATCGCCGCCTCGCACGTCCCATTGCGTGGGGATGCACAGACGGAAGATCAGCTTGTCGATCTCGGCCCAGGTCTCGGCGATCCACATCACTGCAGCTGATGCGTAATCACGCAAGCGGCCGGGCAGGACCAGTTTGAGCAGGGCAAACACCATCAGCGGCCCGAACAGGACCAGGGTGTTGAGCAACAGCAGCAGGGTAACGAAACAGCCGGTGAGCAGGCGGCGCATAAGTAACTCTTGAAAGCGTTTGGGCGCGCCATGATAAGCAGCTTCGGGCGACAGGCCAAATCGGAGGGGAACGAATGTTTCACGGTTGCTTGAGTATGCTGGGGCTGTGGTGATCATTCCGGCCTCTTCGCGGGCAAGCCTCGCTCCTACAGGTTTCCCGCTATCCCTGTAGGAGCGAGGCTTGCCCGCGAAGCGATCCCAAGAACGAACGAATTGCTCACCGACGGTCTAAAATTCCGCTGCCCACTTTCCCAGGATGCCTCTTACGTGAAATCCCTCCTCGCATTGCTTTCCCTCGTGGCCCTGCCGGTCCTGGCCGCCGAGCCGACCCTGTACGGGCGCTACGAATACATTGCGCTGCCGGAAATCGGCGGTGAAGTGCTCAAGGCCAAAATGGACACTGGCGCCCTGACCGCCTCGCTGTCGGCCAAGGACATCGAAACCTTCACCCGCGACGGCGAAGAATGGGTGCGCTTCCGTCTCGCCACCAAGGACGCGAGCAACAAGGTCTACGAACACAAGGTCGCGCGGATCAGCAAGATCAAGACCCGCTCCGAAGAGGACGAGGATGAAGATGTCGCGGCGCCCACCAAGCGCCCGGTGGTCGATCTGGAACTGTGCCTGGGCAACGTCAAGCGCACGGTCGAGGTCAACCTCACCGACCGCAGCAGCTTCAACTATCCGCTGCTGATCGGCGCCAAAGCCCTGCGTGAATTCGGCGCGGCCGTGAACCCGGCGCGACGTTTTACGGCGGACAAGCCCGACTGCTGATTTCGAGTGGTCTCATTGACGTGACGTGAGGCATGGGGCACCGTTCGCCCACTCAACTGCCGGGCTCGGACGCCATGCCTCATATCCTGATTGTCGAAGACGAAGCGGCGATTGCCGACACCCTGATTTTCGCCCTGCAGGGCGAAGGGTTCACCACGACGTGGCTGAGCCTTGGCGCCGCCGCGCTGGAGCATCAGCGGCAGACGCCGGCCGATCTGATCATTCTCGACATCGGCCTGCCGGATATCAGCGGCTTCGAAACCTGCAAGCAACTACGTCGTTTCAGTGAAGTGCCAGTGATTTTCCTCAGCGCGCGTGATGCGGAAATCGACCGTGTCGTGGGCCTGGAAATCGGTGCCGACGACTATGTGGTCAAGCCGTTCAGCCCACGGGAAGTGGCCGCGCGCGTGCGAGCCATCCTCAAGCGCATGGCGCCGCGTGCAGTGGCCGACCCAGTATCTGCGCTGTTTCGCATCGACAACGAGCGGGTTCAGATCTGCTATCGCGGCCAGTTGCTGAGCCTCACCCGCCACGAATTCCGTCTGCTGCAATGCCTGTTGGAACAACCCGAACGCGTGTTCAGCCGCGAGCAGTTGCTCGATGCGCTGGGCGTCGCCGCCGACGCCGGGTATGAGCGCAGCATCGACAGCCACATCAAGAGCGTGCGCGCCAAATTGCGTCTGGTGAAGGCTGATGCCGAACCGATCCAGACCCATCGCGGCCTCGGTTACAGCTACAGTCCGGGGCACAGCTGATGCCCTTGGGGATCCGGATATTCCTGGTCTATGTGCTGTTCATCGGCCTGACCGGTTACTTCGTGCTCAGCACCGTGATGGAGGAAATCCGCCCCGGTGTGCGTCAGTCCACCGAAGAAACCCTGGTCGATACCGCCAACCTGATGGCCGAAATCCTGCGCGATGATTTCAAGGCCGGCACGCTCAATCAGAACCGCTGGCCCGAATTGCTCAAGGCCTATGGCGAGCGGCAACCGAAGGCGAGCATCTGGGGGTTGCCGAAAAATCAGGTCAACCACCGCATCTACGTCACTGACGCCAAGGGCATCGTGGTGCTGGATTCCAGCGGTGTGGCGGTGGGTCAGGATTACTCGCGCTGGAACGATGTTCTGCTGACTTTGCGTGGTGAATATGGTGCCCGCTCCAGTCGCAGCGATCCGAATGATGCCAGCTCTTCGGTGATGCACGTTGGCGCGCCGATCCGCGACAACGGCCGGATCATCGGCGTGGTCACCGTGGCCAAACCCAATAGTTCGTTGCAGCCTTACGTCGATCGCACCGAGCGCCGATTGCTCGCGTATGGCGCCGGGCTGATCGGCCTCGGCTTGCTGTTTGGCGCGTTGCTGTCGTGGTGGCTGAGCGCGGCATTGCGGCGCTTGACCGCTTATGCGAAAGCCGTGAGTGAAGGCCGGCGAGTCGAGGTTCCACACTATCGCGGCGGCGAGCTGGAGCAACTGGCGACTGCTGTGGAACAGATGCGCACGCAGCTCGAAGGCAAGGCCTACGTCGAGCGTTACGTGCACACGTTGACCCATGAATTGAAAAGCCCGCTGGCGGCGATTCGTGGTGCGGCGGAGTTGCTGCAAGGGGAGATGCCGTTGGCGCAACGGCAGCGTTTTGTCAGCAACATCGACAGCGAAAGCGTGCGGATGCAGCAGTTGATCGAACGGTTGCTGAACCTGGCGCAGGTTGAGCAGCGCCAAGGCTTGGAAGAGCGGGTGGTCGTGCCGTTGGCGGGTTTGGTCGATGAGCTGCTGAGTGCTCAGGCCGGGCGCATCGAAGGCAAGCGGTTACGCGTGGAGCAGGCGATTCCAGGGGATCTGGCGCTGACCGGTGAACCGTTTTTGTTGTGTCAGGCGCTGGGTAATCTGCTGGAAAATGCGCTGGATTTCACGCCGGTGAATGGCGTGCTGCGATTCAGCGCGGAGCGGATTGGCGAACAGATTGAGTTCAAACTGTTCAATCAGGCCGAAGCGATTCCCGAATACGCGTTGCCGCGATTGAGTGAGCGCTTTTATTCGTTGCCGCGTCCGGACAGTGGGCGCAAGAGCACAGGGTTGGGGCTCAATTTTGTAGAGGAAGTGGTGAAGCTGCATGGCGGGACATTGAGCATTGGCAATGTCGAGGGCGGGGTTGAAGTGACTTTGCGCCTGGCTTAGAACCGAGTCGCGGCCAATCGCCGGCAAGCCGGTCTCGCTCCCACATGGACTTGCGTTGAACCTGTGGGAACGAGACCGGCTTGCCGGCGATGGGGCCGGCCCAGTCTCCACATAATCTCCATACTTCCCCCACAAAACCCCCACACACCCATCCCAGACTCTCCCCATCCAAACAGGGAGAGTCCCATGAACCGAAATCTGACCATAAAACTCGGGGCCATTGCCCTGCTGATTCTGTTGTTGCTGATCCCGTTGCTGATGATCAACGGCGTGATCCAGGAGCGCCAGGAACTGCGCGACGGTGTGCTCGAAGACATTGCGCGCAGTTCCAGCTACAGCCAGCGCCTGAGCGGGCCGTTGATGGTGGTGCCTTATCGCAAAGTGGTGCGCACCTGGAAGCTCAACGAAAAAACCAACGAACGTTACCAGGACATTGGCGAAGAGCGCGGCCGTTTGTACTTCCTGCCGGAGCGTTTCGAACTCGACGGGCAGGTTCAGACCGAGCTGCGTTCCCGGGGCATCTACGAGGCACGGCTGTTCCACGCCGACAACCGCATCAGCGGACACTTCTCGGTGCCGGCGCAACTGGGCATCAAGGAAGATTTCGCCGACTACCAGTTCGATCAGCCATTTCTCGCTGTCGGGATCAGCGACATTCGCGGCATCGAGAATGCATTGAAACTGGAACTCAATGACCAGCGCCTGGACTTCATCCCCGGCAGTCAGGTGGGCTGGTTGGGCGAAGGTGTGCACGTGACGCTGCCAGCGCTTGACCCACGTCAGGCCACGGAGCTGGTCTTCGGTTTTGACCTGCGTTTGCAAGGCACCGGCCAGTTGCAGGTTCTCCCGGTGGGCAAGACCAGCAAAGTCTCGCTGGCCGCCAACTGGCCGCATCCGAGCTTCATCGGCAACTACCTGCCGACCCAGCGCGAAGTCTCCGACCAGGGTTTTACCGCGAATTGGCAGACCTCGTTTTTCTCCACCAACCTGCAAGAAGCGCTGAGCAGTTGCGTGTCCGGCGGCGACTGTGACGCGTTCAGCGGCCGCAGCTTCGGCGTGAGCTTCATCGACCCGGTGGACCAGTACCTGAAAAGCGACCGGGCGATCAAATACGCACTGCTGTTCATCGTCCTGACCTTCGCCGGTTTCTTCCTCTTCGAAGTATTGAAGAGCCTGGCGGTGCACCCGGTGCAATACGCGTTGGTGGGCGTGGCGCTGGCGTTCTTTTATCTGCTGTTGCTGTCGTTGTCCGAGCACATCGGTTTTGCCCTGGCGTATCTGTTGTCGGCCAGCGGCTGCGTGTTGTTGATCGGTTTCTATGTCTGCCACGTGCTGCGCAGCGTGCACCACGGCTTGAGTTTTTCGGCAGGATTGGCGGCGTTGTATGGCCTGCTCTATGGCTTGTTGAGCGCCGAGGATTACGCGCTGTTGATGGGGTCGTTGCTGCTGTTCGGGTTGCTGGGTGTGTTCATGGTGCTGACCCGCAAACTGGACTGGTACGGGATCGGACAGAAGGCGGCCAAGCCGCTGGAGTTCGATATCGGGGTGGTGGAATGAGCCGGTCGTTGGGGTTGCGTGAGGATCAGCGGGAAGGGGAAGTTTTGGCGACGCTGATTTTTGGGTTGTTTCCGGTAGATCCGGTGTGGTGCATTCGCGAGCAAGCCCGCTCCCACAGTGGATCTCCAGTGTGCACAGAATTTATATACACCACAGATCAAAATGTGGGAGCGGGCTTGCTCGCGAAGAGGCCGGAACAGTCAGCGAAAATCTAGCCCTTCGGCATCGTCGCCACCATCGAAGGTCGCTGGCTCACTTCAAAATACCAGTCCGCCAGCTTCGGATTCACCTCGCGCCATCCCAGGTCCGGATGGCGCAAATCCACGTAACCCAACGCACACGCCACACTGATCGCTGCCACATCGAAATGGCTGGTCAGCTCGGCAATCGCGTCTTTTTCCAGCAGCGCCAAGGCGCGGCGGATCTTGTCGCGCTGGCCATCGAGCCATTCGTCCCAGT
Organism: Pseudomonas sp. PDM02; assembly: GCF_014852285.1. NCBI lineage: Bacteria > Pseudomonadati > Pseudomonadota > Gammaproteobacteria > Pseudomonadales > Pseudomonadaceae > Pseudomonas > Pseudomonas sp. PDM02. Next base: position 312,356 of record NZ_JACVBL010000005.1, read on the forward strand.
GTTTTTCCGGGGCGCGCAGAGCGACTTCGTAACGCACCAGCACCGCAGCGTCCATGATCCCGTCGGCCAGGGAGGCCAGGGTCAGGCGACGCCAGCGGGCCGAGCCTTCGCGGGGAATCAGCGGGTTGCCGACGTGTTGGTGGTCGAGGTAGTCGAGAATCACCCGGCTGTCATGGATGACGTTGCCGTCGGCCAGGCGCAGGGCCGGGATTTTGCTCAGCGGGTTGTCATCGATCAGGGGCAGGTCCGGGGCGACCGGGGTCAGCACACAGTTTTGCAGTGCGACGCGGTCTTGCTGACCGGTCTCGTGCAGCAGCACCATGACTTTGCGAACGAAGGGCGACAACGGGTTGTGGTAGAGGGTCATGCTCGGTGCGGACATGGCAGCATCTCGGTCGGTTTGCAGTGTCGGGAGCATAGCGCGTGGATCACGTAACTTGTAGGAGCGAAGCTTGCTCGCGAAGGGATCGCCTCGGTTCTTCAGTCAGATCGAGGCGATCCCTTCGCGAGCAAGCTTCGCTCCTACAGGTTTGGTGTTGTTATCGGCGTTGCAGGAGGCCGCGCAGGGCCAGGATTGCGGGAATGCCCAAGCCGAGCCAGCTCAAACCATCCCACACGCCATCACCCAGTAACGCGGCGAACAACCCGGCAGCGCTAAGCAGCGCAATGACAATGGGCGTGGAGAAGACCTTCCAGAAATTCGACTGCCGCGGCTTCATGCGTTGGCCTCCACTGGTTCCAGCACGGGCCTTGCCGCTTTGCGCCGCACCACCCACAGGTAAACCCCGCTGCCGAGCACGATGATGGTCAGCACATCGAGGGTCGCCCAGAGGATTTTCATCGGCATGCCGCCGTAGTCGCCGAAGTGCAACGGCTGCGACATGCCCATGGCGTCCATGTACCACGGCCGTTCGGCCACGGCGGTGACTTGCAGGGTGCTGGCGTCGATCAGCACCGGTGTCAGCAGATGCGAGGTCAGGTGCGTGCTGCCCTTCATGAACACCGCGTAATGGTGCTCACTGGAAAACCGCGTGCCGGGGAAGGCGATGAAGTCTGGCTGCATACCGGGCGCGACTTCTTTGGCGATGTCGAGCAAGCGGGTCGCAGGCGCGAGTTGCGTCAGCGCCGGCGCATCGCGATACGGTGCGACCATCGCGCTCAGGCTGTCATTGCGCCACGCGGCGATCAGCAGGTCGGCGCAGGCACTGATGACGCCGGTGACGCCGACCACCAGCGCCCAGGTCAGAGTGACGACGCCGATCAGGTTATGCAGGTCGAGCCAGCGCAGGCGCGTGGATTTGTCCTGGCGTACGGTGGCGAATTTCAACCGGCGCATGAACGGCAGGTACAGCACCGTCCCGGACACGATAGCCACTACAAACAGAATCCCCATGAACGCCAGCAGCAGCTTGCCCGGCAGGCCGGCGAACATGTCCACGTGCAGGCGCAGCATGACCATCATGAAGCCGCCGTTGGCCGATGGCATCTCCAGCGCTTCACCGGTGCGGGCGTCGAGCATGAACGTGTGCGACGAATTCGGTTCGGTGCCGGCTGTGGCCGCCATGATCGCGATGGCGGCGTTCGGTTCGTCTTCGTCGAAGCCGAAATACTGCATGACCTCGCCGGGGCGATGTTTTTGGGCGGCCTGCACCAACTGCTGCAGATTCAGCTGCGGGGTGTCGGCCGGCAGTTGCTGCAACTCGGCGGCATCGCCCAGCAAGTGGTCGATTTCGTGGTGGAAGATCAACGGCAGGCCAGTCAGTGCCAGCATCAGCAGGAAGACCGTGCAGATCAGGCTGGTCCAGGTGTGGACGAAGGACCAGCGGCGAATGGTTTTGCTTTTCATGACCCATCCAAATGCAAAAGGGCCACGGCTGTACCGTGACCCTTGTGTGGCTGTAAACCGTTCAGCGGATTACCACTTGTAGTTGACTGCCGCCACGACATTGCGCTCGTCGCCGTAGTAGCACCAGGTGCCATCACAGGTCGACAGGTAGTCCTTGTTGAAGAGGTTCTTCGCGGTGACGTCAACCGAAACGCCCGCCAGTACCGGGTTGATGCGGCTCAGGTCGTAATGCACAGCGGCGTCGTACACGGTGTACGAACCCACGTGACCATTGTTGGTGTTGGCCGTGTTGCCGTAGGTATCGCCGACATAACGCACGCCCGCGCCCACGCCAAAACCGTCGAGCACACCGGTGTGCCACGTGTAATCGGACCACAGGGAGGCCTGATTGCGCGGGACCAGTTTCATCCGGTTGCCCTTGTCGTCGCCCTTGAGGATCTCGGTATCGGTGTAGGTGTAGGAGCCCACCAGTTTCAGGTTGTCGGTGACATCGGAGACGGCTTCCAGCTCGATACCGCGCACTTTCAATTCACCGATCTGGCTGGTGACGTTGTTCTGCGACACCGACACGTTCTGCTGGCGAAGGTCGAACGCGGCGGCGGTCAGCAAGGTGCGGCTGCCCGGTGGCTGGTACTTCACGCCGACTTCGGTCTGCTTGCCTTCGGTGGGTTTGAACGACTTGGTCGAACTGGCATCGGCGCCCATCGAAGGCTGGAACGACTCGGTGTAGGAGATGTACGGCGTGATCCCGGAGTCGAACACGTAACTCAGGCCTGCGTTACCGCTGAAAGCCTTGTCGCGCTGGGTGTTGGTGGCATCGCCCTGGTTATTGAACTGCGTCGAGCTGTGAATCCAGTCTTCGCGGCCGCCGAGGGTCAGGCGCCATTTGTCCAGGGAGATCTGGTCCTGGGCGTAGAGGCCGGTCTGGTTGGTTTTCTGGTTGTAGTCGTAAAAGGTGTTGTACGCGACGTTGGAGAAGTCCGCACCACGGATTGGCTTGATCACATTGCTGTCGGGCGCGTTGCCTTCCAGCCATTTGTAATTGGTGTTGGTCCGCTGGTGGTCCAGGCCCAACAGCACGACATGGCTCAGCGCGCCGGTCTGGAAGTCGGCCTGGAAGTTGTTGTCCACGGCGAACTGGCTGATGTCCTCATCAACCTGATCGACCAGACGGCGCAGCGTGCCATCCGCCGCCACGACGTCACCGAACGACGCATAGGCTTGCTGGAACGACAGGTCGCTTTTGGTGTAACGCAGGTTTTGCTTGAACTGCCAGACATCGTTCAGGCGATGGTCGAAGGCGTAACCCAGTGCGTAATAGGTGCGGTCGTAGTAATCGGAGTCCGGATCGCCAAGGTTTTTATGGTGCGAAATTTTCGCCCCGGCCGGAGAAGCCAGTTTGGTGCCTTGCAGAGGCAGGAACTGACCGCTGACCCCGGTATCGTCGCGGGTGAACTGCGAGAGGAAGGTCAGGTGTGTATCGTCATCGATGTTCCAGGTCAGGCTCGGTGCGAGGTTGTAGCGCTTGTCATCAATGTGGTCGACCGGCATGCCGCTGTCACGCACCACACCGTCGACGCGGTACAGGAACTGACCCTCGTCATCGATTTTTCCGGTGCTGTCGAAGCTGATTTGCTTGCGATTGTTGCTGCCGACTTCGGCCCGCACTTCGTGGCTGGCGATGGCATCGGGACGGCGGCTGACCATGTCGAGCATGCCGCCCGGTGGCGTCTGGCCGTATACCGAAGAGGCCGGGCCGCGCAGGAGCGTGATGCGTTCCAGGTTCCAGGTTTCAGCCTTTGGGTTGGCGTAGGAACCTTTTGGCAACGGCAGGCCGTCGAGGAACTGGGTTGGCTCGAAGCCGCGTACGCGCAGCCAGTCGGCGCGGGAGTCGCTGCCATAGCTGCTGGCGATCACGCCTGGCATGTAACGCACGGCGTCATCGAGATTCTGTACGCCGCGATCTTCCATCTGGGCGCGGGTGATCACCGACATCGAGCGTGGTGCTTCGACAATCGGCGTATCGGTCTTGGTGCCGGCAGCTGTGCGAGTGGCGACGTAACCGTCTACCGGGCCCCAGGCGTTTTCAGTGTTTTCTACGCCGATCACGCTGGTTTCCGGCAGGGCCACCACGCCCTCAGGCATGGCCACCAGGCTGTAGGTGCCAGTGCTGCTCTGTTCCAGTTGCAGACCGGTGCCACGCAAAGCCGCCTGCAAGGCGCCAACCGCGTCGAACTGGCCATTGACCGGTGCCGACGTCTTGCCCGCCGCCAGCGACGGATTCAGCGACAGCGCCAGGCCCGACTGGCTGGCGATCTGGTTCAACGTTGTGGCCAATGGCGCGGCCGGCAGGTTGTAGGCACGAACGCTGGACGCTTGTTCGGCGGCGATCAGTTGGCTACTGGCCAGAGGGGCGCAAAGGGCAATGGCGACCGCCAGCAAACTGGGGCGCAACAAGGTGTTTAGCGAACGGGACATGCAACGGCTCCTGAAAGGGAATACTTCTCAATTGCCTAGGTGCCGGACGAGAATCAAAAAGTGATAGGGCTGGATGAAAATAATTTCGATTCAGCAATTTTGGTGAGGCTGATGGCCTCTTCGCGGGCAAGCCTCGCTCCTACAGGGTTTTGTGTCATACACAGAATTACCGTTCGACACAAAACCCTGTAGGAGCGAGGCTTGCCCGCGAAGGCGTCCGCTCAGACGACAACTTTCTCAGGGCTTGGCATCAGCCTTCGCCACCGTCACCCACCACGGTGTGTGCTGTTCGATCTGCACCGGCAGCGTCGGCAACAGTGCGCTCAGCGCCAGGTCGGTGTCGTGCAACGGGAAACTGCCGGTGATGCGCAGGTCGGCGATCTCGGGCGCTACGCCCAGATGCCCACGCCGATAACGACCGAGCTCGTGAACCAGGTCTTCCAGCCGTGCGTTGTCCACCACCAGCATGCCGCGGGTCCAGGCGTCGGCACCGAGGTTGAGCGCGATGATCGGCCCCAGGCCATTGTTGCGCATCAGCACTTGCTGGCCTTCGTGCAGGATCTGTTCTTCAGTGCTCGACTCAGGGTGGGCGGCCACGGCGGACTGCAACACGCTCAGGCGCGTGCCTTCTTCCTCGCGCTTGACCAGGAACCGCGTGCCCAGTGCGCGCATGCTGCCTTCGCGGGTTTCGACGATAAACGGCCGGGCGTCGCCATGGCCGGTTTCGACGAGGATTTCCCCTTCCTGAAGAATCACCCGGCGCTGCGTCTCATCAAAACGCACATCCACGGCGCTGTGAGTGTTGAGGTTGATCAGCGTGCCGTCGCTCAGGCGCAGGGTGCGTTGCTCGCCGGTGGCGGTGCGCTGATCCGCCAGCCAATAGTCGACCGGCAGATAACGATCACCGGCAAACAGCGCCAGGCCAAGCACCGCAACGATGCTGGCCACGCCGCTGCCGAGTTTGCGCACCCGTCGGCGAATGCTTTCGCGCGATTGCAGCAACGCAGTGCGGGCTGGGCCGCTGGCCACGCTGAAACGCTGGTCGAGCATGCCCAACTGGCGCCAGGCGCGGGCGTGCTCTTCGTGGGCGGCGTGCCATTTGGCAAACTCTTCGCGCTCCACCGGGGTGCCGGAATCCAGCGACAATTGCCAGGCAATCGCGGCGTCCAGCACCTGTGCCGAGACTGGTTTGGAACTGACCGGGTTCACACCGGCTCACCGTACAGTGCGATGTAGCACTGACGAATGCCCTGAGCCAGGTACTGACGCACCCGCGGCACCGACACGCCCAGGCGCTGGGCGATTTCCGCGTGACCGAGGCCGTCCAGACGGTTGTAGAGAAACGCCGCCCGCGCCTTGCTCGACAGCTTGCCGAGCAGGCGGTCGATGTTTTTCAGGTCTTCGAGGATCATTTGCTGTTCTTCCACCGACGGTTGCTCGCCTTCAGGGATCAGCATCAGTTCGGTGAGGTAAGCCTGTTCCAGCGCAGCGCGGCGGAAATAGTCGAACAGCAGGCCCTTGGCAATCGCCACCAGAAACGCCCGCGGTTCGCGAGGTTCGTTCAGTTGATCACGGCCCAGCAAGCGCACGAAGGTGTCCTGACTCAGGTCTTCGGCCCGTTGCGGGCAGGCGACATTGCGTCGAAGCCAGGCCAATAGCCAACTGCGGTGGTCGCGATATAACGCACCGACGAGCTCACTGTGGGGGCTTTGGACTGACGACACGCAGCATCACCGATTGGGAAGTGTTAACTAACGAGAATTGTTCGCGATTGTGGCAGAGGCGGGGGAGGTAAGCAATTGGCCACTGGTCAGGTGGTTTTGATGGGGGGGCAGTTGGACCGTGTCATCGTTCTTCGCGGGCAAGCCTCGCTCCTACAGGATGGTGCGTTGCTCACGAACAACGTAAACCCTGTAGGAGCGAGGCTTGCCCGCGAAGGCGCCAGATCAGACGCCGCGAATTCAGAACGAAGGCACCCGCTGCCTGCGCTTCCACTGACTCAACCGCTGTTGCAGATTCAACGGGCTATGAATCTGCTGCTGCCGCGCGCGGCTGAACAGGATCAGCGCCAGTTCGGCGGTCGCCAGCGCATCGGCACTGGCGTTGTGGCGTTCGAACACCTCGAGCTTGAACCAGTCGATCCACTCATCCAGCCCCGCCTCGCGAATGTGCGCCTGAGGGCAGAGCAGGGGGGCGATATCCGCCACATCCAGAAACGGATGCTGCAACTTGTAGCCCAGATGATCTTTCAGTGCGCGGCCGAGCATGTGCTGATCAAACGGCGCATGAAACGCCAGCACCGGGCTGTCGCCGACAAACTCCATGAACTCGACCAACGCCTGCGCCGGATCGCTGCCGGCGGCAATCGCGCTCGGGCCCAAACCGTGAATCAACACGCTCGGCGCCACTTTCATGTCCGCGCATTGCAGGGTGCGTTCGAACTGCTGACTGAAGTCGATCGCCCCGTCCTCAATCACCACGGCACCGATGGACAACACCCGATCCTTGTTCAGGTTCAACCCCGTGGTTTCCAGATCCAGCACCACCCAGCGCTGCTCGCGCAGGCTGCATTCTCTGAGCTCGGCCCGCGCCGGCAAACGTTGCAGACGTTGCAGACGTTGCAGACGTTGCTGCAAGTCCCCGGACAGCATCGGCCCTGCCGGGCGCAGCCATGAAAACAGGCTCATAGCTGATACCGCAGGGTCAGGCTGCTTTGCAGGCGTTGGGCCTGGCGCAGGGATTCACGCAGGATGCGTCGGTCCAGATGATTGAGGCTGTCGGGATCGACCCGGTTGGAGTAGGGCAAATTCTCCCGGGTCTGTAGCTGATGTTGCTGCATGCGGGTTTGCTGAATGAAGTGATACGCCTCTTCGTACGCCGCACCGTCCTGTCGATCAATGACTTCTTTATCGACCAACTGGCGAAAGCGCTCCAGCGTATTGTTCGCCTCGATGCCATGGGCCAAGGCCAACAGTCGGGCGCCGTAGACAAACGGGGTCAGGCCCTGGACTTTCAGGTCCAGCGTGGCTTTCTCACCATTCTTGCGCGCCAGCACAAACTCGCGGAAACGCCCTACGGGTGGACGGTTGCGCAGGGCGTTCTCGGCCATCATTCGCTGGAACAATCGGTTGTCGGCAACCTGATCGAGAATCCCCCGACGCAACTGCTCGCAGCTTTGCTCGTCGCCCCAGACCACGCGCAGGTCGAAATAGATGCTCGAACCCAGCAGGTTTTCCGGCGTCGCCTCGCGAATAAACGCCGCAAAACGCCGCGCCCATTCGGCCCGGGACAAACACAGCTCGGGGTTGCCGGCCATGATGTTGCCTTTGCACAGGGTAAAACCGCAGAGCGCCAGGCTCTGGTTGATCTGCTGAGCGATGGGCAGCAACTTGCCGCGAATCTCGGCAGCGTGCGCGGCGTCCCGCGCTTCGAACAGAATGCCGTTGTCCTGGTCAGTGTGCAGCGTCTGCTCGCGGCGGCCTTCGCTGCCGAAACACAACCAACTGAACGGCACGCCCGGGTCGCCTTTCTCGGCGAGGGTCAGTTCGATCACCCGGCACACGGTGTGATCGTTGAGCAGGGTGATGATGTGGGTGATCTGGGTCGAGGACGCACCGTGGGCCAGCATGCGCTCGACCAATTGACCGATCTCGCCGCGCAGCGCCACCAGGTTTTCCACGCGTTGGGCGCTGCGGATGGTTCGCGCCAGATGCACCAGGTCGACCCGTTGCAGGGAAAACAGGTCGCGCTCCGAGACCACGCCACACAGACGCTGGTCCTTGACCAGGCAGACGTGGGCGATGTGCCGCTCGGTCATGGCAATCGCGGCATCGAAGGCGCTGTGGTCCGGCGTCAGGAAAAACGGCGCCTGGGTCATGTGCCGTTCGATGGATTCGTTGAAGTCGTTGATGCCTTCGGCCACCACGTGGCGCAGGTCGCGCAGGGTGAAAATACCCAACGGCGCCTTGTGTTCATCGACCACCACAATGCTGCCGACCTGCTGCTCGTGCATCAGGGTGACCGCTTCCCGCAGCGGCGTGGTCGGGCTGCACGTCACCGGGTGACGCATGGCCAGTTCGCCCAGACGGGTATTCAGCGAGTATTGGGTGCCGAGGGTTTCCACGGCTTTTTGCTGGACTTGCTGGTTGACCTGGTCCAGCAAACTGCTCACGCCGCGTAGGGCAAAGTCGCGAAACGCGTTGGAAAGTGCGAACAGTTTGATGAACGCCAGCTTGTTCAGCTGTAGGCAAAAGGTGTCTTCGGCGGCCAGATGTTCGGTGCGTGTCGCACGCTCACCCAGCAGCGCGGCGAGGGGGAAACATTCGCCGGTGGTGATTTCGAAGGTGGTTTCCGTGCCGCCCTTGGCCGTGTGGGGACGTTCACCCACGACCCGGCCCTGTTTGACGACGTAGAAATGCTCAACCGGGCCATCGGCGGGCTTGATGATGCTCTCGCCGGGGGCATAAAAACGTAGCTGACATTGTTCAACCAGGTACGCCAGGTGAGCGTGTTCCATTTGATTGAAGGGCGGGAAGCGCTGAAGGAATTGCAAAGTGCCCTGGATGTTCTGCAATACCGCGGTTTTCCCTGCCTGTGTGAAGGCGTCCGCTTTACTCATAACCATTACCGCAGTCTTTTATGAATTGTTGTTGTCGGGTGACTCAGTCATGGTCGGCCCCTGCGCGCAGGGTGCCCATTGGACGTAAGTCTAGGTCGGGCCTTGCGGCGATGAAATTTCGGAAATGCCTTACACAATCTTGGGAAGAACCTATCCTTCCCCCTATAGGAAATAAATCCGACGAAGTGCACATTGACGGCCCGCTTAGCGATGTCTCACCACTGTGCTAGGGAATGATATTGGAAACTTAGAGAAAACCATGTCCGACCACGATATTTTGAGTGACGCCGAGCGCGAGGCGCTGAGTGCCGTCATGCTGGAACCCGACTTGCCGCCGCAACGGGTGCTGATCGTCGATGACGATAAAGATGCGCGCGAGCTGTTGTCGGAGATTCTTGGTCTGGATGGTATTCGTTGCATGACCGCAGCCAGCGGTGAAACCGCGCTCAAGATGCTGGCGGAGAAACCCTCGATAGGCCTGGTGATTACTGATCTGCGGATGGGGCATATGGATGGCCTGGATTTGATCCGCCAGGTGCGCGAATCGGTCCGCGCGGCGATGCCGATCATCATCGTTTCCGGCGATGCCGACGTGAAGGACGCGATTGCCGCCATGCATTTGAGCGTGGTGGATTTTTTGCTTAAACCGATCGATACCGGCAAGTTGCTGGGGTTGGTCAAGCATGAACTCGGGATGGCGCCCTGATCCAGGCTATCTGTTGCCCATTTGATCGCCTTCGCGGGCAAGCCTCGCTCCTACAGGATAGTGCGTTACTCACGAACAACGTAAACCCTGTAGGAGCGAGGCTTGCCCGCGAAGGCAGCACCACTGATCTCAAGCAAACAAAAAAGGCCCTGATCCGAAAATCAGGGCCTTTTTTTGTCCAGCGCAAACGCTCAGTTACAGGCCATTGGCAGCCTTGAACTCGCGACGACGACGGTGCAGAACCGGCTCGGTGTAGCCGTTCGGCTGTTTGGTGCCTTCAACCACCAGTTCGACCGCCGCCTGGAAGGCGATGTTGCTGTCGAAGTTCGGTGCCAGCGGACGGTACAGCGCGTCGTTGGCGTTCTGACGGTCAACCACCGGCGCCATGCGCTTGAGGCTTTCCATCACTTGCGCTTCGGTGACGATGCCATGACGCAACCAGTTGGCGATGTGCTGGCTGGAGATACGCAGCGTGGCACGGTCTTCCATCAGGCCGATGTCATTGATGTCCGGCACTTTCGAGCAACCAACACCCTGGTCGATCCAGCGCACCACGTAACCGAGAATGCCCTGGGCGTTGTTGTCCAGTTCGTTCTTGATCTGTTCCGCGGTCCACTGCGGGTTGACCGCCAGCGGGATGGTCAGGATGTCATCCACCGAAGCGCGTGCACGTTTGGCCAGTTCGGCCTGACGGGCGAACACGTCGACCTTGTGGTAGTGCAGCGCGTGGAGCGCGGCAGCCGTTGGCGATGGCACCCAAGCGGTGTTGGCACCGGCCAATGGGTGAGCGATTTTCTGTTCAAGCATCGCCGCCATCAGGTCGGGCATCGCCCACATACCTTTACCGATTTGCGCGCGACCTTGCAGGCCGGTGCTCAAACCGATATCGACGTTCCAGTTCTCGTAGGCGCCGATCCACTTCTCGGCCTTCATGTCGGCCTTGCGCACCATCGGGCCGGCTTCCATGGAGGTGTGGATTTCATCGCCCGTACGGTCGAGGAAACCGGTGTTGATGAACACCACGCGCTCGCTGGCGGCCTTGATGCAGGCCTTGAGGTTGACCGTGGTGCGGCGCTCCTCGTCCATGATCCCGACTTTCAGGGTGTTGCGCGGCAAGCCGAGCACGTCTTCGATGCGACCGAACAGCTCGTTGGTGAACGCAGCTTCTTCCGGACCGTGCATCTTCGGCTTCACGATGTAGACCGAACCGGTGCGGCTGTTCTTGCGCGAGCTGTTGCCGTTGAGGCTGTGGATCGCCGCCAGGCAGGTCACCAGACCGTCGAGAATGCCTTCCGGCACTTCGTTGCCGTCTTTATCGAGGATCGCGTCGATGGTCATCAGGTGACCGACGTTGCGCACGAACAACAGCGAACGACCGTGCAGGCTCAGTTCCTTGCCATCAACGCCGGTGTAGGTGCGGTCGGCGTTCATGGTGCGGGTAAAGGTTTTGCCACCCTTGGAGACTTCTTCCGACAGGTCGCCCTTCATCAGGCCGAGCCAGTTGCGGTAGATCACCACTTTGTCATCGGCATCGACAGCGGCGACGGAGTCTTCGCAGTCCATGATGGTGGTGAGTGCGGCTTCCATCAGGATGTCTTTGACGCCGGCAGCGTCGGTCTGGCCGACCGGAGTGCTGGCATCGACCTGGATTTCGAAATGCAGGCCGTTGTTTTTCAGCAGGATCGCGGTCGGTGCAGCGGCATCGCCGTGGAAACCGATCAACTGAGCGTCGTTGCGCAGGCCGCTGTTGCTGCCGCCTTTAAGGGCGACCACCAGTTTGCCGTCAACGATCTTGTAGCCGATGGAGTCGACGTGGGAGCCGGCAGCCAATGGCGCCGCTTCGTCGAGGAAGGCGCGGGCGAAGGCGATCACCTTGTCGCCGCGAACCTTGTTGTAGCCTTTGCCTTTTTCCGCGCCGTCAGCTTCGCTGATGGCGTCGGTGCCATAGAGCGCGTCATACAACGAACCCCAGCGGGCGTTCGAAGCATTGAGCGCGAAACGCGCATTCATCACCGGCACCACGAGCTGCGGGCCGGCCATGCGGGCGATTTCGTCATCGACGTTTTGCGTCGTTGCCTGGAAATCGGCCGCTTCTGGCAGCAGATAACCGATGTCTTGCAAGAAGGCCTTATAAGCCACGGCGTCGTGCGCCTGACCGGCACGGGATTGGTGCCAGCCGTCGATACGAGCCTGGAAATCATCGCGTTTGGCGAGTAGGGCTTTGTTCTTCGGCGCCAGGTCGTGAATGACCTTGTCGGCACCGGCCCAGAATTTATCGGCGGTGAGGCCGGTTCCGGGAATGGCTTCGTTGTTCACGAAGTCGAACAGGACTTTGGCGACCTGCAGGCCACCGACTTGAACGTGTTCAGTCATTGCTTGCCTCACTCTGCTCAGCTATTTCGCTTTTCAGCTCTTCAAATTAACAATGAAGCCTCTGGCTATTTAAACCACAAACCCCTTCCACCAGTACATGCCATTTCGGGCGGCTGGGATGGAACCGATCAACGGCGTTGAGGCCTTGCTGATAGGGCTTTCAGGGCTGCGACCGCGCCTGTGGCAGACATCGATCCAACGTTATGTAGTGCGCGCTGCGGCATACTACATGATGAATTGCGGTTGTGAAAATTAGACTAATTACGTCGTTCTGCGACCCCGTGACGCATTGCAGTCACGTCGGGGATAGGGATGTTCTCAAAAAAGTATGAGATTGTTCCAGTTAAATATAAGAAGTTGTACACGATTTGTTTTTTGGCAGGTTCATCGGTGGTGATCCATTCGCGGGCAAGCCTCGCTCCTACAGGGATGGCGCAGGTCTTGTAGGAGCGAGGCTTGCCCGCGAAGGCGTCGGCCGATTCAGCGCAGCAACATCCCTTGCCTATACTTCTCTTTCTACAACAAAAGAGGGCTGCGCCATGGACCACCTCGTACTCACTGTTTTCGCACCGGACAAACCTGGGCAGGTCGAGCGCATCGCCCAGTGCATTGCCGAGCACGGCGGCAACTGGCTGGAAAGCCGCATGTCACGCATGGCCGGGCAGTTTGCCGGGATTCTTCGGGTGGGCGTGCCGGCCGAGGCCTACGACGAATTGGTCGATGCCTTACAGGCGTTGTCCGTCCATGGCATTCGCGTGCTGATCGCCGAAAGCGGCATCGAACAATCCTGCACCTGGAAACCGATTGCCATGGAACTGGTCGGCAATGATCGTCCGGGGATCGTGCGCGACATCACGCGTTTGTTGAGTGAGCAAGGGGTCAACCTGGAGCGGCTGGTGACGGAAGTGCGTCCGGCGCCTATGAGCAGCGAGCCGTTGTTCCACGCCGAAGCGATTCTTGCGGTGCCGCTGACCTTGTCGCTGGACGTGTTGCAGTCGCGCCTGGAAACCCTGGCGGACGATTTGATGGTGGAGTTGGTATTGCGCAGCGACCCCTGACAGGGTTATCCAAGTTATACGTGCACCTGCCTGTGGATAACCTGTAGAGACAGCCCGCCAGCCCACGCCGGCCGGGCTTCTTCAAGATCTGATCAAAAAACCATCAGTTTCAACAAGTTGCGCACAAACGCCGGGGATCACGCTGTGGATAACCTTGGGAAGGATCGATGCAGGCCACGAGAAGCGTGGCCTGCAGAGGTTTGTACGATTTTTGATCAGCTGCGGCGGCGCAGACTTATCCACGCATCGATGCTGTAAACCGCCAGGCCTGCCCAGATAAAGATGAAGGCGACCAATGTGCTGGACGACAGATGCTCGCCAAACAGCAGCACGGCTTGCAACAGCACCAATGTCGGCGCCAGGTACTGGAGAAATCCGAGTGTCGTGTAGGGCAAATGCCGTGCGGCGGCGTTGAAACACACCAGCGGCACCAGCGTTACCGGACCCGCGGCGACCAGCCACCAGGCTTCGGACGTGGTCCAGAATTCGGGTTGGGCGCTGACAGCCGTCTGATTGAACAGCAGCCAGGCGATGGCAATCGGCACCAGCATCCAGGTTTCCACCACCAGGCCCGGTAGCGCCTTGACCGGCGCCTGCTTGCGTATCAATCCGTAGAAGCCGAACGTCAACGCCAGCACCAGCGACACCCACGGCAAACTGCCGACTTGCCACACCTGTTGCGCGACGCCGACCGCCGCCAGTCCCACGGCGATCCACTGCATACGCCGCAACCGTTCGCCGAGGATCAACATCCCCAGCAACACGTTCACCAGCGGGTTGATGTAGTAACCGAGACTGGCCTCAAGCATGCGCCCGTTGTTCACCGACCAGACGTACGTCAGCCAGTTGGCCGCGATCAGCGTGCCGCTCAAGGCCAGGATCGCCAGCCGTTTCGGGTTGTCACGCAACTCGCGCCACCAGCCTGGATGCTTCCACACCATCAGCAGCAACGCGCCGAACAGCGCCGACCAGAGCACGCGATGGATGATGATCTCCACGGCGGGCACGTTGGCAATGGCCTTGAAGTAGAGCGGGAAAAGTCCCCAGATGATGTAGGCACTCAGGCCCAGGATGTACCCGCGACGGGGGTTGGCGGCTTGCATGCAGAATCCTTGCTTAGGCAGCTAACAAAGAGAGGATTGTATAGACATGTGTTTTTTTTTGTAGGAGCGAGGCTTGCCCGCGAAGAACGATTACGCGGTGTATCTGGCTAACCGCGTTATCGTTCTTCGCGGGCAAGCCTCGCTCCTACAGGGGTTAGAACAGTTTCAGGGGTTCTTCGTTGAGGGCGGCGAGTTGCTCGCGCAACGCCAACACCTGATCACCCCAATACCGCTCCGTCCCGAACCACGGAAAACTGTGCGGGAACGCCGGGTCATCCCAGCGGCGTGCCAGCCACGCGCTGTAATGCATCAGGCGCAGCGCGCGCAGTGGTTCGATCAGCGCCAGTTCCCGCGGGTCGAAATCGTGAAACTCGTTGTAGCCGTCCATCAATTCCGACAACTGCCCCAGACATTCCTGACGGTCACCGGCGAGCATCATCCAGATGTCCTGCACCGCCGGGCCCATGCGGCAGTCGTCCAGGTCGACGATGTGGAACATCTCGTCGCGGCACATCATGTTGCCGGGGTGGCAATCGCCGTGCATGCGGATGTTCTGGTGCGGCGTGGCGTTGTAGACCTCTTCCACACGCTTGAGCAGGTCGCGGGCGACAGATTCGTAGGCCGGCAGCAGGCTTTTGGGGATGAAATTGCCTTCGAGCAAGGTTGTCAGCGAGGCATGACCGAAGTTCTTCACGCCCAGGGCTTCACGGTGTTCGAACGGTTTGGTCGAGCCGACGGCGTGCAGGCGACCGAGCAGTTGGCCCAGCCGATACAGCTGATCGAGATTGCCCGGCTCCGGTGCGCGGCCACCACGGCGGGGGAACAGGGTGAAACGGAAACCGTTGTGTTCGTGCAGGCTGGCACCGTTGTGAATCATTGGCGCCACCACGGGCACGTCGCACTCGGCGAGTTCGAAGGTGAACTGGTGTTCTTCGAGAATCGCTTCGTTGGTCCAGCGCTGCGGGCGGTAGAACTTGGCGATCAGCGGTTCGGAGTCTTCGATGCCGACCTGATAGACACGGTTCTCGTAGCTGTTGAGCGCCAGAACGCGCGCGTCGCTGAGAAAGCCGATGCTTTCGACGGCATCGAGCACGAGGTCTGGGGTGAGGGTTGCAAACGGGTGGGCCATGCTGACTCCTGCGCGCAGCAGGCTGCCGCGTCCGGCCAAGCATGGTAGCGCAGACGGGCTGTCTTTAGTGGTTGGGGTTGAGATGAGTGTTGTTTGGGCTGACGCCTTCGCGGGCAAGCCTCGCTCCTACATTTGGAATGCATTTCCCTGTAGGAGCGAGGCTTGCCCGCGAAGAGGCCCGATCAGGCGCCGACGATCCCGCCGTCTTCGCGGGAAATCGCCATCACCGAAGACCGCGGCTTGCCGTTCGGCAAATGCTCAGGGAACGTCGAGCCACCGTTTTCACCCGGATGCTGAATCCCGACAAACAGCGTCTTCTGGTCCGGAGAGAAGCTGATCCCCGTCACCTCGCAACCCACCGGCCCGACCATGAAGCGGCGGATCTCACCGGTCACCGGGTCGGCACAGAGCATCTGGTTGTTGCCCATGCCGGCAAAATCACCGGCGTTGCTCGAATCGCCATCGGTCAGGATCCACAACCGTCCGGCCTTGTCGAAACCCAGACCGTCGGGGCTGTTGAACATGTTCTGCGGCGTGATGTTCGACGAACCACCCTTCGGCGTGCCGGCATGGACACCCGGATTGCCGGCGACCACAAACAGATCCCAGGCAAAGCTTTTCGAGCCGTGATCATCACGGTCGGTGCGCCAGCGCAGAATCTGCCCGTAGACGTTCTTCTCGCGCGGGTTCGGCCCGCCCACCGGCTGACCGTCTTCACCGCGCTTGGCGTTGTTGGTCAGCGTGCAATAGACCTGGCCGTCCTTGGGGCTGACGACGATCCATTCCGGACGGTCCATGCGCGTGGCTTTCACCACCGTGGCGGCGAGGCGTGCATGAATCAGCACTTCGGCCTGATCGGCAAAACCGCTGCTGGCGTCGATGCCGTTTTTGCCGTGGGTCAACTCGATCCACTCGCCCTGGCCTTTCGGGTGATCGGCATTGCCGTCGCCCGCGTCGAAACGCGCTACGTACAAGGTGCCGTGGTCCAGCAGGTCGCGGTTGGCTTTCGGGTTCTTGTGGTTGATCTTGTCGCGGCTGACGAACTTGTAGATGAACTCGCCGCGTTCGTCGTCGCCCATGTACACCACGGCGTGGCCGTCATGGGTTTCGGCCAGGGCCGCGTTTTCATGTTTGAAGCGGCCCAGCGCGGTGCGCTTGACCGGTGTCGATGTCGGATCGAACGGGTCGATTTCCACCACCCAGCCATGACGGTTAAGTTCGTTGGGGTTCTTCGCCAGGTCGAAGCGCTCGTCGTGTTGATGCCAGTTGATCTCTTTACTGGTCGCCACTGCACCGTAGCGTTTCTGCGCCGCGTCGAATTTCTGCTCGGCGTTGCTGCTGCCGAAACAGTCGGTGAAGTTCTCTTCACAGGTCAGGTAGGTGCCCCACGGCGTCTTGCCGTTGGCGCAGTTCTGGAAGGTGCCGAGCACGTTCTTGCCGTGCGGGTCGGCGCTGGTTTTCACCAGCGCGTGGCCGGCGGCCGGGCCGCTGAGGCTGATCGGTGCGTTGCCGTGAATGCGGCGGTTGTAGCGCGAGCCCTGAACGAATTGCCATTGGCCGTTCTTGCGCTGCACCTCGATCACCGACACGCCTTCGCAAGCCAGCGCCTTGCGCACTTCTTCGGCCGATTGCGGCATGCCGCCGTGCGGGTAGAGGTAGCGGTAGTTGGTGTATTCGTTGTTGATCGCCATCAGCGCCCGGTCTTTCTCACCCGGAAATTCGAACAGGCTCATGCCGTCGTTGTTGTCGCCGAACTGGACTTCCTGTTGCTCGGCGCTGCCGTTCCCGCTTGGATCAAATGCCGGACCGTTCTTTTGCAGCGGCTGGCCCCAGCTGATCAGCACCGAAGACTTGTAGCCCGGTGGCAGGGTGATTGCGTCGCTGGTGGCGGCGGGAATGCTGTCGAAACCCAACAGTTTGCTGGTGCCTGCGCTGACACTGGCCGCGAGCACGCTGCGGCTCAGCAGGTTGCCGCCGAGGAACATCGCGGCACCGCACAGGGCGCCCGCGCTGATGAAACCACGACGGCTGAGGCCGACCATTTGCTCGAGGTCAGTGGATTGGTTGTCTTCTAATAGGCTCACATCAGGCTCCCTGCTGGTTTTTGCAGTCACCTTAAAGCGCGTTAATGACGCTTGTGTTTCAGAGCGGTGTACCGAGCAGCACATTGGAGGGGGAAAATTGCACCCGCAGCGCTTTGCCGGTGGCCAGAGCGTGGGTTCGCAAGTGCAGCGGTTCGGCCAGCGCGCACAGCGTCTGGCCATTGGGCAGGCCGATGCGCACTTCACTCGGGCCGTCTTCGGCGTCGAGGATTTCTTCAAGGGTGCCGGTCAGGCAATTGTGTCCAGGCGTTGCCTCGTCATCGATACCCAACAGGTCGAGCCAGCCGGCCTTGATCAGGGCAACGACTTCGGTGCCGATTTGCAGTTCCAGGCGCAGGGTGCTGTCGTGAGTGATCTGCGCCACGAGGATCAAGCCTTCAGCCAGTTCCAGGCGGATCAGGTCGTTGCGTCCCTGAGCTTCGATTTCCACGACTTTGCCGTGCAATTGATTGCGCGCGCTGGTTCTGAGCATCAGGCGGCCGAGCAGGTTGAGGTCGCTGGCGTCTTCGGCGGCCTCCAACACCTGCGCCTGCAACGTTTGCAGCTTTTGATACAGACGCAAAACGCGCTCGCCTTCGCTGGACAGCTTGGCGCCACCGCCGCCCTTGCCGCCGACGCTGCGCTCCACCAGCGGTTTCTGCGCGAGGTTGTTCAGCTCGTCGATGGCATCCCATGCAGCTTTGTAACTCAGGCCCGCGCTTTTCGCGGCGCGAGTGATCGAGCCCTGTTCGGCGATGTGTTGCAGCAAGGCGATGCGCTGCGGGCGACGGACAATGTGCTGGGACAACAACGTAGGCAAGGACATGGCGAGACGCTTTGGCGGGTGATGATGGTGAGGACGTTGGCGGCTGGAAGCCCGGGAGTCAAGTCGGGCCACGTTCCTTGTGGGAGCGGGCTTGCTCGCGAAAGCGTCCGTTCAGTCGACATCTCTGTTGAATGACAGTCCGTCTTCGCGAGCAAGCCCGCTCCCACAGGGTCAGGCGGTGTCGCCGGGTTTTGGGGTACGGGCCAGGCAGTAGACGTCGACTCGCGCGGCACCGGCGTCCATTAACAGTCGAGCCAATGCCTGGGCCGTGGCGCCGGTGGTCAGTACGTCGTCAACCAGCGCCAGGTGACGGCCCTTGATCAGTGCTCCGGGCATCAGCGCGAAAGCATTACGCAGGTTCTTCCTGCGCGCATCGGCCTTCAGCTCCTGTTGCGCGCTGGTGTCCTGAATCCGTTTGAGCAGCTGTTCGTCACAGGGGATATCCAGGCTGGCGCTCAACCAGCGGGCCAGCATCGCGGCCTGGTTGAAACCCCGTTGGCGCAGACGTTTAGCGGCGAGCGGAACGGGGACCAACGCATCTGGCCGTTCCAACCCTTCATCGAAGCGATGTTGCAGGTATTGAGCAAGAAGTTCGGCGAGTAGGCGACCATACGGCCACTTCGCGTTGTGCTTGAATCGGGTGATCAGGCTGTCGACCGGAAAACCATAGGTCCACGGGGCAATGACTTGCTCGAAAGGCGGCGGTTGCTGCAAGCACTGGCCGCACGTCAGGCCCGCCGCGGGTAACGGCAGGGCGCAGGTCTGGCAGTGATCGCCGAGCCAGGGCAGCTCGGTTTCGCAGGCCATGCAGATCGGCGTGGCTTCTTCGGCTGTCTCGTCGCAGAGTAAACAGAGTTGATTGTTTTTTAACCAGATGTAAACCGGCCTTTCGTATCGTGGTTGACAGCGCATCGCTCTTCCTTAAATATGCCGAACATCCGTGTCGCGTCTGTGGGTATTCCGTCCCCCGACCGCTTGCCCAGCATAAAACAAAGGAAACGCCCATGAGCGCCAGCACCTCTGCAACCCTGCGTCATGACTGGTCTTTGGCCGAAGTCAAAGCACTCTTCGTTCAGCCATTCAATGACCTGCTGTTTCAGGCGCAGACCGTGCACCGCGCGCATTTCGACGCCAACCGCGTCCAGGTTTCCACGCTGCTCTCGATCAAGACCGGCGCCTGCCCGGAAGATTGCAAATATTGTCCGCAGTCCGGTCACTACAACACCGGCCTGGAAAAAGAAAAACTGATGGAAGTGCAGAAGGTCCTCGAAGAGGCCGCTCGCGCCAAGGCCATCGGTTCGACCCGTTTCTGCATGGGCGCGGCGTGGAAACACCCGTCGGCCAAAGACATGCCCTACGTGCTGAAGATGGTCGAAGGCGTGAAGGCCATGGGCCTGGAAACCTGCATGACCCTCGGTCGTCTGGACCAGGAGCAGACCGAAGCGCTGGCCAAGGCCGGCCTCGATTACTACAACCACAACCTCGACACTTCGCCGGATTTCTACACCAGCATCATCACCACCCGCACCTACAGCGAGCGCCTGCAAACCCTGGCCTACGTGCGTGATTCGGGGATGAAGATCTGCTCCGGCGGCATCCTCGGCATGGGCGAGTCCCTTGATGACCGCGCCAACCTGCTGATCCAGCTGGCCAACCTGCCGGAGCATCCGGAATCGGTACCGATCAACATGCTGGTGAAAGTCGCCGGTACGCCACTGGAAAACGCCGAAGACATCGACCCGTTCGACTTCATCCGCATGCTCGCCGTGGCGCGCATCCTGATGCCGAAGTCCCACGTGCGCCTGTCCGCCGGCCGTGAAGCGATGAACGAGCAGATGCAGGCCCTGGCGTTCTTCGCCGGCGCGAACTCGATTTTCTACGGCGACAAACTGCTGACCACCGCCAACCCGCAGGCCGACAAGGACATGCAACTGTTCTCGCGCCTCGGCATCCTGCCGGAAGCGCGCGAAGAGCACGCCGACGAGGTGCATCAGGCCGCCATCGAACAGGCGCTGGTGGAGCAGAAGAGCAGCGAGCAGTTCTATAACGCCGCCGTCTAACCAACGCGAAACCCTGTAGGAGCGAGGCTTGCCCGCGAAAGAGTCACTGCGGTCGCTCAGTCAGGCCGCGGCGTTCCCTTCGCGGGCAAGCCTCGCTCCTACAGGTTATGTGTGTTTTCCTTACTTGCGAGGCCTGCATGTCTTTCGATCTCGCCGCACGCCTTGCTGCCCGTCGTGCCGAAAATCTC
Source organism: Pseudomonas sp. PDM02 (assembly GCF_014852285.1). NCBI lineage: Bacteria > Pseudomonadati > Pseudomonadota > Gammaproteobacteria > Pseudomonadales > Pseudomonadaceae > Pseudomonas > Pseudomonas sp. PDM02. The sequence goes on from NZ_JACVBL010000005.1 coordinate 332,822, forward strand.
TATCGCCAACGCCCCTTGCTTGAAAGCCCCCAGGGCCCGGAAGTGGTGGTCGATGGCCAGCCGTTGCTGGCGTTCTGTAACAACGATTACCTGGGCCTGGCCAATCATCCGCAAGTGATCGAGGCCTGGCGCGCCGGGGCTTCTCGATGGGGTGTCGGCGGCGGCGCTTCGCATTTGGTCATCGGCCACAGCACGCCACATCACGAGCTGGAAGAAGCGCTGGCTGACTTGACCGGCCGCCCGCGCGCGTTGCTGTTCACCACCGGCTACATGGCCAACCTCGGTGCGGTCACCGCGTTGGTCGGGCAGGGCGATACAGTGCTCGAAGACCGCCTCAATCACGCCTCGTTGCTCGATGCCGGTTTGTTGTCCGGCGCGCGTTTCAATCGTTATCTGCACAACGATGCAGCGAGCCTGGCCAATCGTCTCGAGAAAGCCACCGGCAATACGCTGGTGGTCACCGACGGTGTGTTCAGCATGGATGGCGATATCGCCGACCTGCCAGCGCTGGCCCGAGAAGCCAAGGCCAAAGGTGCGTGGCTGATGGTGGATGACGCGCACGGTTTTGGTCCGCTGGGTGCCAATGGCGGCGGGATTGTCGAGCATTTCGGCCTGAGCCAGGAAGACGTGCCCGTGCTGGTCGGCACCCTCGGCAAGGCGTTCGGGACGGCGGGCGCGTTCGTCGCCGGCAGCGAAGAGCTGATCGAGAGCCTGATCCAGTTCGCCCGTCCCTACATTTACACCACCAGCCAACCGCCGGCCCTGGCCTGTGCGACGCTGAAAAGCCTGGAATTGCTGCGCAGCGAACACTGGCGGCGTGAGCATCTGAAAACGCTGATCCGTCAGTTCCGCGACGGCGCCGAGCAGATCGGCCTGGAGTTGATGGACAGCTTCACGCCCATTCAACCGATCATGATCGGCGACGCCGGGCGCGCGGTGCGACTGTCGCAGATGCTGCGCGAACGCGGCTTGATGGTCACGGCGATTCGTCCGCCGACCGTGCCCGCCGGCAGTGCCCGGCTGCGGGTAACCCTGACCGCCGCGCACAGCGAGGCGCAGGTGCAGCTATTGTTAAATGGACTGGCCGATTGTTTTCAACAACTGGGACCGGAGCCAAGCCATGCGTAATCGCCTGATTCTGCTGCCCGGCTGGGGCCTCGGGATTTCTCCGCTGGAACCCTTGGCGGCTGCGTTGCAGGGGCTGGACGAACACCTGCGCGTTGAGATCGAGCCGTTGCCGGATTTGGAATCCAGCGACCTTGAAGAATGGCTCGACGAACTCGACTCGGCCGTGCCTCAGGATGCGTGGCTTGGCGGCTGGTCCCTCGGCGGCATGCTTGCCTCCGAGTTGGCGGCGCGACGCGGTGATCGTTGCTGCGGCTTGCTGACCCTGGCGAGCAATCCTTCTTTTGTTGCCCATGAACAGTGGCCGAGCGCGATGCCCGGCGAGACGTTTGATGCGTTTCTGGCAGGCTGCAATGCCGATCCGCGCATGACCTTGAAACGCTTTTCGCTGCTGTGCGCGCAAGGCGCCGAAGACCCGCGCGGGCTGTCGCGGCTGCTGCTCGGTGGTGCGCCAAACGCCTCTGCTGCGGTGTTGATGAGCGGCCTGGAGCTGCTTGCACAACTGGATACCCGTCAGGCGTTGCAGGCGTTCCGCGGCCCGCAGTTGCACCTGTTCGCCGGCCTTGACGGACTGGTTCCGGCCGAAGCGGCGGGGGACTTGCTGGCGTTGCTGCCGGATGTCGAAATCGGTCTGATTGAACAGGCCAGCCACGCGTTTCTTCTGGAAGACCCTCACGGTGTGGCGGGGGCGATCCAGGCCTTTTTGCATGAGTCCGGTGATGACTGATTTATCCCTTCCCAGCCTGCCCGGCGGCCTGCCGGACAAACGCCAGGTGGCGGCGTCCTTTTCCCGCGCGGCGGCCAGCTACGACAGCGTGGCCGAATTGCAGCGTGACGTCGGCAGCCAGTTGTTGAGCCGTTTGCCGGGCGATTTCGTGCCCGGTCGCTGGCTGGACCTGGGCTGTGGCACCGGGCATTTCAGTCGTGTGCTGGGTGAGCGTTTTCCTGGCGGTCACGGCGTGGCGCTGGACATCGCCGAAGGCATGCTCAATCACGCGCGGCCATTGGGCGGGGCCATGCACTTCATCGCCGGGGATGCAGAGCGGTTGCCATTGCAGGATTCGACCTGTGATCTGATCTTCTCCAGCCTGGCGGTGCAGTGGTGCGCGGACTTCGCGTCGGTGCTCAGTGAAGCCCATCGTGTGCTGAAACCCGGCGGAATGTTTGCGTTTGCTAGTCTGTGCGTGGGCACACTGTTTGAGCTGCGAGACAGTTGGCGTCAGGTGGATGGCATGGTGCACGTCAACCGCTTCCGCGAGTTCGGGGTTTATCAACACCTGTGTGCGGCCAGCGGTTTGAAGGTCGCGAGTCTGCAAACCCGTCCTCACGTGCTGCATTACCCGGATGTGCGCAGCCTGACTCATGAACTCAAGGCGCTGGGCGCGCACAATCTGAACCCCGGTCGGCCGGGTGGTTTGACCGGCAGGGCGCGGATCCTCGGTCTGGTCGAGGCGTATGAGCAGTTTCGTCAGGCCCAAGGCCTGCCGGCGACTTATCAAGTGGTGTACGCCGTTTTGGAGAAACCCTTATGAGCGCAGCGTATTTCATCACCGGGACTGACACCGATGTCGGCAAGACCACCGTGGCTGCGGGTTTGCTGCATGCTGCGCGGTTGGCCGGCCTGAGTACGGCGGCGGGAAAACCGGTGGCCTCCGGTTGCGACGTGACGCCCAAGGGCTTGCGCAACGCCGATGCGTTGGCGCTGCTGGCGGAATGTTCGGTGCCGCTGACGTATGCACAAGTCAACCCGGTGGCCTTCGAACCGGCCATCGCTCCGCATCTGGCGGCGCGCGAGGCCGGCGTCGCGTTGACGGTGCAATCGTTGCTGACGCCAATGCAGCAGATTCTGGAGATGCAGGCAGATTTCACTCTCATCGAAGGCGCTGGCGGCTGGCGTGTGCCGCTGGCGGATCAGGACAACCTGTCGGACCTGGCCATGGCGCTGGGTTTGCCGGTGATTCTGGTGGTCGGCGTACGGCTGGGCTGCATCAACCATGCGCTGCTGACGGCCGAGGCGATTGCCCGTGACGGTTTGCAATTGGCGGGTTGGGTGGCCAACATCATCGATGCCAAGACCGCGCGCCTTGAAGAAAACCTGGCCACGTTGGCCGAGCGGATCCCGGCGCCGTGCCTAGGGCGCGTGCCGAAACTCAAGGTGGTGACGGCAGAGGCGGTGGCGGAACACCTTCAGCTGGATTTGCTGGACTGAGGTTTCAAGCACTGGTTTTACCTATGACAAGGCACTGTGCCATTAGTGTTTTTGTCGGGCCTTTTGCAGGCGGGTCTGGTTCAATGGCCGCTGTTGATCCTTTGTAGGACGAGTTCTCCCATGGAAATCTCAGGAAGTACCGCTTTTTATGCTGGTCTGAGCACTATTCAGACGGGGCAGAACCGTGTCGATCAAGCCTCCGGCCAGATTGCCAACAATTCGGTCGAGCGTTCGGTGACCAGCCAGTCCTCCGATGCTCAGGTCAATCGCCTGCGCTCGGTCGATCGCAGCCAGCAGTCGGACCTCGCCAGCAACATGGTCGAGATGGCTCAGGGCAAGTTTCAGGTCGAGGCCGGTGTCAAAGTTGCCAAAGCTTCCGATGAAATGCTCGGTACGCTGATCGACACATTCGCTTGATCATCTGCTGAAACCGCTCTGCCAACGCCGCGACCCTTCGCGGCGTTTTTGTGTGTAAGTCCTTCTCTCCCAACTAAACTTTTCTGCAGGACGTGTTGCTCAGTCAACGGCGTTGCGTTGTCGCGTGTGCAGCTTTGCGCGGGGAGTGAAGACGAACGGCAAAAGATCGGCGCTTGACAAGATTTGGGCGTAAACGTATGTTTCAAACAACTGTTTGACCGTCACAACAAATCAACGCGGTCGTTCATTCCCGGTTACATCAGCAGAGGTTTATCGCTATGCCTGACTACAAGGCCCCCTTGCGTGATATTCGCTTCGTTCGTGACGAACTGCTCGGCTACGAAGCGCACTATCAGAGCCTTCCGGCTTGCTCGGACGCAACTCCGGACATGGTTGACGCCATTCTCGAAGAAGGCGCCAAGTTTTGTGAGCAGGTACTGGCTCCGCTGAACCGCGTGGGTGACACCGAAGGCTGCACCTGGAGCGAGTCCGGCGTTAAAACCCCGACCGGCTTCAAAGAAGCCTACAAGCAATTCGTTGAAGGCGGCTGGCCAAGCCTGGCCCACGACGTAGAGCACGGCGGCCAGGGCCTGCCGGAGTCTCTGGGTCTGGCAGTCAGCGAAATGGTTGGCGAGGCCAACTGGTCGTGGGGCATGTACCCGGGCCTGTCGCACGGCGCGATGAACACCATTTCCGAGCACGGCACGCCTGAGCAGCAACACGCCTACCTGACCAAACTGGTTTCCGGCGAGTGGACCGGCACCATGTGTCTGACCGAACCGCACTGCGGCACCGACTTGGGCATGCTGCGTACCAAGGCCGAACCTCAGGCCGACGGTTCCTACAAAGTCTCCGGCACCAAGATCTTCATCTCGGCCGGTGAACACGACATGGCCGACAACATCGTCCACATCGTGCTGGCTCGCCTGCCGGATGCACCGGCTGGCACCAAAGGCATCTCGCTGTTCATCGTTCCGAAATTCATGCCGAACGAAGACGGTTCGATCGGTGCGCGCAACGCCGTGTCCTGTGGCTCCCTGGAACATAAAATGGGCATCCACGGCAACGCCACCTGCGTGATGAACTTCGACGCGGCCACCGGTTTCCTGATCGGCCCGGCGAACAAAGGCCTGAACTGCATGTTCACCTTCATGAACACCGCACGTCTGGGCACTGCGCTGCAAGGCCTGGCCCACGCCGAAATCGGTTTCCAGGGCGGCCTGAAATACGCTCGCGATCGTCTGCAAATGCGCTCCCTGACTGGCCCGAAAGCGCCGGAAAAAGCCGCCGACCCGATCATCGTGCACCCTGACGTCCGTCGCATGCTGTTGACCATGAAAGCGTTCGCCGAAGGCAACCGCGCAATGGTTTACTTCACCGCCAAGCAAGTCGACATCGTCAAGTACGGCGTGGACGAAGAAGAGAAGAAGAAAGCCGACGCACTGCTGGCGTTCATGACGCCAATCGCCAAAGCCTTCATGACCGAAGTCGGTTTCGAATCCGCCAACCACGGCGTGCAAATCTACGGCGGCCACGGCTTCATCGCCGAGTGGGGCATGGAGCAGAACGTTCGCGACAGCCGCATTTCGATGCTGTACGAAGGCACCACCGGCATCCAGGCACTCGACCTGCTGGGCCGCAAAGTGTTGATGACTCAAGGCGAGGCCCTGAAAGGCTTCACCAAGATCGTCCACAAGTTCTGCCAGACCAACGAAGGCAACGAAGCCGTTCAGGAATTCGTCGCACCGCTGGCTGCAATCAACAAAGAATGGGGCGAGCTGACCATGAAGGTCGGTATGGCAGCCATGAAAGACCGCGAAGAAGTCGGCGCGGCTTCCGTGGACTACCTGATGTACTCCGGTTACGCCTGCCTGGCCTACTTCTGGGCTGACATGGCACGTCTGGCGGCCGAGAAACTGGCAGCCGGCACCACCGAAACGGCGTTCTACACCGCCAAGCTGCAGACTGCGCGCTTCTACTTCCAGCGCATCCTGCCGCGTACCCGCACTCACGTTGCAACCATGCTGTCGGGCGCCAACAACCTGATGGACATGAAAGAAGAAGACTTCGCACTGGGCTACTAAGCCTTAACGCAGCCTTCTGAAAAAACCGCTGCTCCTTCGGGAGTGGCGGTTTTTTTTCAACTCGACTTTGGTGAAAAAAACCACGGTCGGGGGCAGTTCTCCCGTCTTTTGTAACGACCTTTGATGGGGGAACCGTGCATTGCTGGTTGGCCGGATAGTAGTCAGTAATGCGGCGTCAAAAAAACCTTAGCAAATCACTCAGAAAATCAGGGTCACTGCCGTTAAAGTAGTGGGCACAATGCCATCTATAGACATGACGGGTCGGAGCTTTACCCTTGCCGCGTTCTTCCGCTGTACGTTTCAGTCATTTCCTACCCTCACTTCTGCTTTTGCTTGCGGGGCTGGCGGCTGCGTACGTCAAGGACCTGAACGTCTTCTTCACTTCGCTGTTCAACGTGCTGCCTACGTTGGTGCTGTTGCTCGGCGGCGCTTATTGCGCGGTTTACCGACGTCAGCGTGAACTGTTTCTGATGGTCACGGTATACATCGCCTACTACCTGCTCGACACCCAGACCGACTATTACCGCGACAACGGCAGAGTGCGTGAAGACGCCGCCGTGGTCTTTCATCTGTGCTGTCTGTTGCTGCCGCTGATGTTTGGCATATTCGCCGCGTGGCAGGAACGCACCCATCTGTTCCAGGACATGATTGCGCGTTTCGCGGTGTTGCTGGCCGTCGGCAGCGTGGCGTTGGGCCTGGAGCAAAGTTACCCACAGGCGCTGTTGATGTGGCTGTCGGAAATCCGCTGGCCAGCCTTGCATGGCGCGTGGATGAGCCTGATTCAGCTGTCCTACCCCGTGTTTATCGCCTCGTTCCTGCTGCTGAGCTGGCAATACTGGCGCAACCCCAGGCCTTTGCACGCCGCCCAACTGGTGGGTTTGCTCGGGTTGTTCTGGGCGTTGCCGAAGACGTTCATCCTGCCGTTCACCCTGAACATCATGTGCAGCCAGGTGATGTTAATGATTGCCGCGGCGGTTGCCCATGAAGCCTATCAAATGGCCTTCCGCGATGAGCTCACCGGTTTGCCTGGCCGCCGCGCGTTGAACGAACGCATGCAGCGCCTGGGGCGCAATTACGTGCTGGCCATGAGCGACGTCGACCACTTCAAAAAATTCAACGACACCCACGGCCACGATGTCGGCGATCAGGTGCTGCGGCTGGTAGCCAGCAAACTGTCGAAAATCGGCGGCGGCGGTAGGGCGTATCGCTACGGTGGTGAGGAATTTGCGCTGGTGTTCGCGGGCAAGACGCTTGAAGAGTGCATGCCGCACCTGGAAGTCATCCGCGAATCCATAGCCACCTACAACATTCAACTGCGTAACCAGGACAACCGTCCTCAGGATGACCAGCAAGGTCGTCAGCGTCGTGCCGGATCAGGGGCTTCGAGTGTGTCGGTCACCGTCAGTATCGGCGTCGCCGAACGCGTGGAACAGCGCAACCCGGAAAAAGTGCTCAAGTCCGCCGATGAGGCGCTCTACGCCGCGAAAGGCGCCGGGCGAAACTGCGTGGTGGCTTACGGTCAGAACCGTCGTGGTGCGGTGCGCGAGGCGGCTGCGGGTTGAGTGATGATGGCGCATTCAGCGTCTGGACTGTGATTGTGAGGCGTGGTCGGCGGCAGTAGGTTTGATCAATCTGCTGCCGGAGAAATGACCATGCCCGAGTACAAAGCTCCCCTGCGCGACATGCGCTTTCTGATCGACCACGTCTTCGACTTTCACAGCAACTACGCCGCTCTGGGCGCCACGGATGCCAGCCCGGACATGGTCAATGCGATCCTCGAAGAAGGCGCGAAGTTCTGCGAGAACGTGCTCGCACCGCTCAATCGCAGCGGCGACGAAGAGGGCTGCCATTTCGACAACGGCGTGGTGACAACGCCTACAGGCTTCAAGCAAGCCTTCGCACAATACGTCGAAGGTGGCTGGCATGGTCTGGCGGCCGATCCCGCTTATGGCGGCCAGGGCTTGCCGAGTTCCCTGGGGCTGGTCATCAGCGAGATGGTCGGGTCCAGCAACACTTCCTGGGGCATGTACCCGGGCCTGACGCACGGCGCGATGTCGGCGATCCACGCCCATGGCACCGAAGAACAGAAAAACACCTACCTGAGCAAACTCACCGCGGGCCAATGGACCGGCACCATGTGCCTGACCGAAGCCCATTGCGGCACAGACCTGGGCATCATCAAGACCCGCGCCGTGCCAGCAGCCGATGGCAGTTACGCGATCTCTGGCAGCAAGATTTTCATCTCTGCCGGCGAACACGACATGAGCGACAACATCATTCACCTGGTGCTGGCGAAACTGCCGGATGCGCCTGCGGGCACCAAGGGCATTTCGCTGTTCATCGTGCCTAAATTCCTACCCGATACCGAAGGTGAGGCGGGTGCGCGCAACGGCGTTTCCTGCGGCTCGATCGAACACAAAATGGGTATCAAGGCCTCGGCCACCTGCGTGCTGAACTTCGACGAAGCCAAAGGCTTTCTGATCGGTGAGCCGAACAAGGGCCTGAACTGCATGTTCACCATGATGAACCATGCGCGTCTCGGCACCGGGATGCAGGGTTTGTGTTTGGGGGAAGCGAGTTTTCAGGGCGCGATCAAATACGCTAATGACCGTTTGCAGATGCGCTCGCTGACCGGCCCGAAAGCACCGGAAAAAGCCGCCGACCCGATCATCGTTCATCCCGACGTACGCCGGATGTTGCTGACCATGAAGGCCTTCAACGAAGGCAATCGCGCGCTGACCTACTTCACCGCGCAACTTCTGGATGCCGCGCACCTGAGCCCGGATGAAGCCGCGCGGCAGGACGCTGAAGACCTGTTGGCGTTCCTGACGCCGATCTGCAAGGCCTTCATGACCGACACCGGGCTGGAAGTGACCAACCACGGCATGCAGGTGTTCGGCGGCCACGGCTTCATTCGTGAGTGGGGCATGGAGCAGTTGGTTCGCGATTGCCGGATTGCACCGATCTACGAAGGCACCAACGGCATTCAGGCGCTGGATTTGCTCGGGCGCAAAGTGCTCGGCAGCCAGGGCAAACTGCTACGCGGTTTTACCAAAATCGTTCACAAGTTCTGCGCGGCGAACGCCGATCATCCGCAACTCGCCAGCTACGTGGCGCAACTCAACGGGTTGAACCAGCAGTGGGGCGAACTGACTACCCAGGTCGGCATGGCCGCGATGAAGAATCCGGACGAAGTGGGCGCCGCGTCGGTGGATTACCTGATGTACAGCGGTTACATCATCCTCGGTTACTTGTGGCTGCGCATGGCGCTGGTGGCTCAGGCGCAACTGGATGCGGGCAGCGGCGATGCCGATTTCTGCCGGGGCAAACTGGCGACCAGCGAGTTTTACTTCAAGCGATTGCTGCCGCGCACCGCCGCTCATCGCGCGGCCATCGAAGCGGGTAGCGATTGCTTGATGCAACTGCCAGCGGAGTTGTTCTCGGTGTAACGGTTGCGTTTGAAAAGCTTCGCGGGCAAGTCGGATCGCCGCATCGCTCGCTCCTACAGGTCCTTCGTTGTGCACGCATGGTGTGCACGACATAAAACCTGTAGGAGCGAGCGATGCGGCGATCCGACTTGCCCGCGAAGGCGCTCTGGCAGACACAAAAACGCAATGACCAAAAATTACAAAACGGTCACAGCCTGACCCTATGTGTCGCAAAAGTTGTTGGGTTACACTCGGACCCAACGAAAACACTCTTCCTACGAATCACCTGTAAAGATCCTGCGAGGTTTGCCATGGCTGACTACAAAGCGCCCCTGCGCGATATGCGCTTCGTCCTCAATGAAGTATTCGAGGTCGCCAAGCTCTGGGCCGAGTTGCCTGCACTGGCCGATACCGTCGACGCAGAAACCGTTGAAGCCATTCTTGAAGAGGCCGGCAAGGTCACCAGCAAAAGCATCGCGCCCCTGAGCCGTGCGGCTGACGAAGAAGGTTGCCATTGGGCGGACGGTGCTGTCACCACGCCGGCAGGTTTCCCACAGGCTTATCAGACTTACGCTGAAGGCGGTTGGGTCGGTGTCGGTGGCGATCCGACCTACGGCGGCATGGGCATGCCCAAGGCGGTTTCGGCCCAAGTCGAAGAAATGGTCAACTCCGCGAGCCTGTCGTTCGGTCTGTACCCGATGCTGACCGCCGGTGCTTGCCTGTCGATCAACGCCCACGCCAGCGACGAGCTGAAAGCCGCCTACCTGCCGAACATGTACGCCGGCGTCTGGGCCGGTTCCATGTGCCTGACCGAGCCTCACGCCGGTACAGACCTGGGCATCATCCGCACCAAGGCTGAGCCTCAGGCGGACGGTTCCTACAAAGTCAGCGGCACCAAGATTTTCATCACCGGTGGCGAACACGACCTGACCGAGAACATCATTCACCTGGTACTCGCCAAACTGCCGGATGCACCGGCGGGGCCGAAAGGCATTTCGCTGTTCCTGGTGCCGAAGTTCATGGTCAATGCCGATGGCAGCCTCGGCGCACGTAACCCGGCGACCTGCGGTTCGATCGAACACAAGATGGGCATTCAGGCCTCCGCGACTTGCGTGATGAACTTCGACGAAGCCGTGGGTTACCTGGTCGGTGAGCCGAACAAGGGCCTGGCGGCGATGTTCACCATGATGAACTACGAGCGTCTGGGCGTCGGTATCCAGGGCCTGGCCTCTGGCGAGCGCTCTTACCAGAACGCCGTTGAATACGCCCGCGACCGCCTGCAAAGCCGTTCGCCGACCGGCGCGCAGAACAAGGACAAAGTGGCCGACCCGATCATCGTCCACCCGGACGTGCGTCGCATGCTGCTGACCATGAAAGCCTCGAACGAAGGTGGCCGTGCCTTCTCGACTTACGTGGCCATGCAACTGGACACCGCCAAGTTCAGTGAAGACGCGACCACCCGCAAACGCGCGGAAGACCTGGTGGCGCTGCTGACCCCGGTAGCCAAGGCGTTCCTGACTGACCTCGGTCTGGAAACCACCGTTCACGGCCAGCAGGTTTTCGGCGGACACGGTTACATCCGTGAGTGGGGCCAGGAACAACTGGTTCGCGACGTGCGCATCACTCAGATCTACGAAGGCACCAACGGCATCCAGGCGCTGGACCTTGTAGGACGCAAGATCGTTGGCAGCGGCGGGGCGTTCTACAACCTGTTCGCCGACGAGATTCGTCACTTCACCGCGACGGCCAGCGCTGAGCTGGACGAGTTCACCAAGCCGCTGAACGATGCCGTGACCACCCTCGACGAACTGACGGCGTGGTTGCTGGATCGGGCGAAAAACAACCCGAATGAAATCGGTGCGGCTTCGGTCGAATACCTGCAAACTTTCGGTTACGTGGCTTACGCCTACATGTGGGCACTGATGGCCAAGGCCGCCTTCGGCAAAGAAGCGCAGGACGATTTCTACGCAAGCAAATTGGGCACGGCGCGGTTCTATTTCGCACGCCTGCTGCCGCGTATTCACTCGTTGAGTGCGTCGGTGAAGGCCGGTAGCGAGTCGCTGTTCCTGCTGGACGCGGCGCAGTTCTGACAATGTAACGTCATGTAAGCATTCTCTTACATGACGTGCTGCTTTTCTCCCATAGATGCAAATTGGATCCACGGCTAATCTACTTCACATGGACGTCGCGCAGGAAGCGCAAAGCAACAACACGGACACGTAGGATTCTGCCAGGACGGCGGAGTGAAATGGATGTCAGGGAAACAGTCTGCAAAGCCCCGCTTCGGCGGGGTTTTCTTTTGCCCGCAGAAAAGTAGTCAGCTCATCCCGTCCAGGGTTGTCGGGACATTCGGGCCATTCATCACTTCTTCAAGCAAGGTCCGCAACAACGCCAATGACGCTTGTTGCCGTTGCACATCGCGACACACCAACCCGACTTTCAATGGCACCCGTGGCTCGGTCAGCGGCTTCCAGAGCAGTTCGTCATTGCCCAGCATCTTCTGCGAGCGGCCGGGCAGGACAGTGGCCAACCGGGTGTGCGGCAGGCTGTCGAGAATCCCCGCCATGTTGTTCAGTTCGGCCTGCACTTGCGGGCGTCGCCCCAGGCTGGCCAGTTGCGTCTGCCAGATCTGTCGCACCTGAAACTCTTCACCCAGCAGCAACATCGGCAACTCGGCGGCCTGACTCATGGAGACTTTCTTGAATTCACGCAGCGGATGATCCGCCGGGATGACCAGTGTCAGTTCATCTTCGTACAGCATCACGCCGTGTAGCCCCGGCTGACGGGGCGGCAGGTAACTGATGCCGATGTCCAGTGAACCGTTGAGCAGCCGTCGTTCGATTTCCAGTCCCGTCAGTTCATAGATCTGCACCACCAGGTGCGGCTGCGCCTTGCGCACGCGTTCGAGCATCTGCGGCACCAGGCTGGTGTGGACGGTTTGCAGCACGCCAATGGCCAGGGTGCGCAGCGCTTGTCCCTTGAAGTTGCCCAATGCTTCACGCGCCCGTTGCAGGCCGTCGAGCAAGGGCAGGGCGTGGTTGTACAGCGTGTGCGCGGCCAGGGTCGGCAGCAAGCGTTTACTGCTGCGCTCGAACAGGCTCACATCGAGGTGTTGTTCGAGCTGGCGAATCTGTTGGGAGAGTGCCGGTTGGGAGATTGAAAGCCGCTCGGCGGCCCGGCCCACATGGCCCTCTTCGTAGACCGCGACGAAATAACGCAGTTGTTTAAAATCCATAAGTTTTACTTATTGAAAATGCTGGGAAATCGAAATGGCTCAAGGTCTTGCCTGAGCCTAGTCTAACCGCATTCACAGGGCTTACAGGGCCATAGAACGCGATGACTACCGTTTACGCCGAAGGTGTTTACATAGGTAAGGCAAAACACTTCACACGAGGTGTTTTCGGATGAATTTGTTCAATTTACGACGCAACGCTCCCAGCCTTGATGACCTGAGCGCGGACACTTTCCTGTCGTACAGAAGTGACAATCTTTCCAGTGAGTGCCTGATGCCCAGTGTCGAGCGGCCGAAACAGATTTTTGTGCGCGGTCAGGGCTCCTGGTTGTGGGACAGCGAAGACCGCGCCTATCTGGATTTTTCCCAGGGGGGCGCGGCCAATAGCCTCGGACATAGCCCTTCGGTACTGGTCAACGCGATCACGGCGCAAGCTCAATCGCTGATCAACCCCGGTTTCGGCCTGCACAATCGCGGCATGCTCAACCTCGCCGAGCGGCTCTGCATCAGCACTGGCAGTGACCAGGCGTACCTGCTCAACAGTGGCAGTGAAGCCTGTGAAGCGGCGATCAAACTGGCGCGCAAGTGGGGCCAGCAACATCGCAGCGATGCGTCGCGGATCATCGTGGCCAACAACGGTTGCCATGGCCGTAGTCTCGGGACTATCCCCGCGTCGGACAGTTCCAGGCTGACCAACCGCTTCGAACCGCAACTTCCAGGCTTCAGCCACGTACCGTTCAATGATCTGGCCGCTCTGCACGCCGCCGTTGATGCCCGGACCGTGGCAATCATGCTTGAGCCGATCCAAAACGAAGCCGGGGTCATTCCCGCTACCGAGGATTACCTCAAGGGTGTCGAACGCCTGTGCCGTGAGCTTGGCATCCTGTTGATCTTCGACGAAGTGCAAACCGGTCTTGGTCGACTCGGCACCTTACTCGCGGAACAGTCCTACGGTGTGCGAGCCGATATCGTCGTCCTCGGCAAAGGCCTGGGCGGTGGTGTGCCCTTGGCGGCGCTGCTGGCACGTGGCAAAGCCTGCTGCTTCGACGTCGGCGAGCTGACGGGCACTCACCATGGCAACGCGCTGATGACCGCTGCTGGCCTGGCTGTGATCGATAGCGTGCAGGACAAGGGCTTTCTCGAGCATGTCAGGGAAACCGGCCAGCACTTGGGCGAAGGCCTGGCACGTCTGGCCCATCGCTACGGACACGGCGAACTGCGCGGTCAGGGATTGCTCTGGGGTCTGACCCTGTCCGACGATTCGGCTGACGCTGTAGTCAAAGCAGCGCTGTACGAAGGCTTGCTACTCGACGCCCCGCAAACCGATTGCCTGCGATTCACCCCAGCGCTCACGGTCAGTAAATCCAACATCGACGAAATGCTCCTGCGCCTGGCCCGCGCCTTTTCCCGCGTGCGCACCGCACAACTGCAATGCCGCAAAGGGATTGCCGTCTGATCAGAACCGCCCTACACGAATTTCCGAACCGTCTCGCGGTATAACGCATCGCCCCACGTTTGATTCTTTTGACGTGGGGCGTTTTTTTGTCTCTGCGTTTTTCCAGGCGCACTTCGTCGCTTGAACGGGAGATAAATCGGTGGCTTTTTAGAAAAGCCGGCAGGGAGTGCCGGTGTCAGTGAAGGATTCCTGGTTTTGATTTCTATACCACTCAGTGGTATGTTTTTTGGAAGGGATGCCAATGTCACCAAGGTTGTTCAAGACAAAGCGTTTTGCGATGCAGGCGGGTAAGGCCTGGATTGGTGATGATGAGCTTCGGGAGGCATTCACCGAAATGCTCAAGGGCCAGGTGGAAAGTCTCGGCGGCGGGGTTTGGAAGAAGCGTTTGAATGCCAACCGCCATCGCTCGATTGTTGTGGCGAAGGGCGGTCGTTACTGGATCTATCAGTTGCTGTTTGCGAAGAAGGATCGGAGCAATATCAGTTTTGCGGAACTGACCGAACTGCGTGGTTTAGCCAAGGTTTATGGCGTTATGACCGACATGCAAGTCCAGCACTTGTTGGATACCGAGGAGTTTGTGGAGATACACCATGAGTAAGAAATACAAAAGCGACGTGTTTGAGTCGATTCACGAATCCGCCAGTGCCTTGTACGCCATCGGCGCAATCAGCAAGGCAACCATGCGCGAGTTCGATGAATCCTGTCTCGCGACGGTGCCGGACGCGATTCCTGCAGAGCAGATCAAAGCGCTGCGTGAGCGCAACAACGTCAGCCAACCGGTGTTTGCGCGTTATCTGAACACCAGCGCGTCGACGGTCAAACAGTGGGAAGCAGGGGCTAAACACCCCAGTGGCATGGCGCTGAAGTTGTTGAGCATTGTGCAGAAACACGGTCTGGAGATACTGGCCTGAGGAACAGCACTGAACCCTGACGAACGGTGTTGGTCGATTAGCAGTAAGGCTCACGTGAGCCCACTTCAATTCAGGAGCTGCCCCATGGACTTCATTCGCATCCTCATCGCCATTCTATTGCCGCCACTGGGCGTGTTTCTGCAAGTCGGTTTCGCTGGCGCGTTCTGGCTGAATATTCTGCTGACGTTGTGCGGTTATATTCCAGGGATCGTGGATGCGGTGTACATCATCGCCAAGCGTTGAAAGCTGCAGCGTTTTATAGATCGCCTTCGCCGGCAAGCCGGTCTCGCTCCCACATGAAATCGCGTTCCCCTGATAGAACTCGGTCGAATGTGGGAGCGAGCCTGCTCGCGAAAGGCGCGACACGGTTTCAGCTTTCGAGCGCCATCACCCGTCGATAAAACAACCACTCCTGCTCCAGCGCATGGGCCTGATTGCCGGCCTTGCGGAAGCCGTGACGTTCGTCCGCGTAATAATGCGCCTGTACCAGAATGCCGTTTTGCTGCAACGCCTCGGCCATATCGCGGGTCTGTTGCGGCACGACCACAGCGTCCAGTTCGCCCTGAAAGAAAATCACCGGCACGCTGATGTTGCTCGCATGCAGCAGGGGCGTGCGTGCGGCGTAGCGCTCGGCGTCCAGCTCAGGATCGCCAATCAGCCAATCCAGGTAATCGCCTTCGAACTTGTGGGTTGCGCGGCCCAGGGCAACGGGATCGCTGACGCCGTAAAGGCTGGCGCCGGCGCGAAAGACCTTCTTGAACGCCAACGCACACAGCGTGGTGTAGCCGCCGGCACTGCCACCGCGAATAAACGCCTGGTCGCCATCGATCAATCCGCGTTCTGCGAGATGGGCGACTACCGCGCAGGCATCTTCCACATCCACTTCACCCCAACTCAAATGCAGCGCCTGGCGATAGGCCCGGCCGTAGCCGCTGCTGCCGCGGTAGTTGAGGTCGGCCACGGCGAAGCCGCGTTGCGCCCAGTACTGGATGCGCGGATCAAGCATCGGGTAGCACGCCGAAGTCGGGCCGCCGTGGATGAAGACCACCAGTGGCGGTTTCGCTTCGCCGGTCATCGCCGGGTAGAAAAAACCGTGAGCCTCACCCGAACCGCTCGGGTAGCGCAGGGTTTGCGCGATGCTGATCTGATCGGCGGGCAGCGGCGCGACTCCACCGGCCAATACCCTGACGGCTCGGGTCTTGCGGTCGATGGCGATCACGGCTGATGAACTGACCGGCGAAGCGGCGATGCAGTAGATGAATTGTTCATCCAGTGCGAGATGTCGGAATCGGCTGTAGTCCCCGGTGAAATCTTCTGTAGCGTCACCGCCAATGCCCAGTCGGCCGAATCCGCCTTCGGTCCAACTGGCCAGATAGCTGTTTTCACCCAAGGGCAGCCAAGTGCAGCCACCCAACTGCCAGGGCGCTGGTCCATGATCCGCCGCAGTGCTGGGCAACGGGCGCAACGCATCGGAAGACTCCGCCCACGGCTGCCAGTAACCGCCGCGATCCGTCAGGCAAAGCAGTCGGCCACGGTCATCGAATCGCGGTTGTTGCAACGACTCCTGAATATCTTCACCCGCCAGGCAGCGCGCTTGAGCGTAACGGCCATCGCTCTGGCGCTCGGCAACCATCAGGCGCGTCGCGGTCCATGGCTGGTCCGGACGGCTCCATTCGATCCAGGCCAACCGTCGAGCATCGGGGCTCAGTGTCGGCGCGGCATAAAAGTCGGCACCCTCGGCCAACAGATGCCGCGTGCTGTCCGCCAGATCGATGGCCACCAGTCGATGCCGATCCCGATGTTCTTCAACGGCCAACACTTGCCCGTTGGCAAATTGCAGATCGCCGTAGCGGCATTCACCGGACGTCAGCGCTTCGGGCATTTCGCCTTTGAGCGATTGGCGATACAGCTGCTGATCCGCCTCGTTGACGAAAACTACCCCGTCATCTGTCAGACAGAACGCTCCGCCGCCATATTCGTACACCCGACTGCGCACGCTGAAACCCATTGGCGTCAGGCAATGGGCCTGGCCATCACGCCAATGCCAGATTCGACAAGCGGCGTCCTCGGGACGGTACTCGTTCCAGAACAGGCCATGCTGGCCAACCTGCAGTTCGGCAAAGTCGACACCGGCAGCGACCGCTTTGGCGGCGCTGAAGGGTTCAGCTTTTTGCGATGAGTCGTGAGTTTCGTTCATTGCGAAAGGCCAGTTGTTCGATGGTCTGGGTCGCGTGCTCGGCTTCTTCGCGGGCCTTGAGAATCACGCCGTGATGTTCCGACTTGCTGCACACCGGGTCGGCGTTGCTGGCGTCACCGGTGAGCATGAAGGCCTGGCAGCGGCAGCCACCGAAGTCCTTTTCTTTCTCGTCGCACGAGCGGCATGGCTCGGGCATCCAGTCGTAACCGCGAAAGCGGTTGAAGCCAAACGAGTCGTACCAGATGTGCTGCATGCTGTGGTCGCGCACGTTAGGAAACTGCACCGGCATCTGTCGGGCGCCGTGACACGGCAGCGCGGTTCCGTCCGGGGTTACCGTCAGAAAAATACTGCCCCAACCGTTCATGCAGGCTTTCGGGCGTTCTTCGTAATAGTCCGGCGTGACGAAAATCAGCTTGCACGGATGCCCTTCGGCTTCGAGTTTTGCGCGGTATTCGTTGGTGATGCGTTCGGCCCGGACCAGTTGTTCCTTGGTCGGCAACAGACCGACCCGATTGAGCTGCGCCCAGCCGTAGAACTGGCACGTGGCGAGTTCGACGAAGTCCGCCTCAAGGGCGATGCACAGCTCGATGATCCGGTCGATCTTGTCGATGTTGTGCCGATGGGTGACGAAGTTCAGCACCATCGGATAACCATGTGCTTTCACTGCGCGAGCCATTTCCAGCTTTTGCGCGAAGGCCTTTTTCGAGCCGGCCAGCAAGTTGTTCACCTGCTCGTCGCTGGCCTGGAAGCTGATCTGGATATGGTCCAGGCCGGCCTTCTTGAAGTCGCTGATTTTCTGCTCGGTGAGGCCGATGCCGGAGGTGATCAGGTTGGTGTAGAAACCCAACTTGCGCGCCTCGGCAATCAGTTCGGCGAGGTCCTGGCGCACCAGCGGTTCACCGCCGGAAAAGCCCAGCTGCGCCGCGCCCATTTCCCGCGCTTCGCGGAACACCTTGATCCACTGTTCGGTGCTCAACTCTTTGCCTTGCTCGGCGAAATCCAGTGGATTGGAGCAGTACGGACATTGCAGCGGGCAGCGATACGTCAGTTCGGCCAGCAGCCACAGCGGCAGGCCGATTTCCGGTTTGGGCGGTAACTTGTCCGACACGGAATCAGGCAAGTTCGATCCAGTGCTGAGCACGGGCGACCTCCATGAATTGCTCGATGTCATCACCGAGCTCCGGCACGCCAGGGAACTGCGCGTCCAGCTCGGCGATGATCGCCGCGACGTCACGTTCGCCGTCGATCAAACCGCCGATCAGCGCGGCGCTTTCATTCAGTTTGATCATGCCTTCCGGGTACAGCAGCACATGGCCTTTCTGCGCAGGTTCATACTGGAACCGGTAGCCTGGACGCCAGGTTGGGGTCTTGCTGCGATCAAAACTCATAAGCTGATTCCTTTGTGCCAGACCCGTTGCTCGGTCACGCTGTGATACGGCGGGCGTTTCAGTTCGTAGGCCATGCTCATGGCATCGAGCATGCTCCAAAGAATGTCCAGTTTGAACTGGAGAATTTCCAGCATGCGCTCCTGGCCTTCCCGCGTCGTGTAGTGCTGCAGGGTGATCGCCAGACCGTGTTCGACATCGCGGCGCGCCTGGCCCAGACGGGTGCGGAAATATTCGTAACCGGCCGGGTCGATCCATGGGTAATGCTGCGGCCAGCTGTCGAGACGCGACTGGTGGATCTGCGGCGCGAACAGCTCGGTCAATGAGCTGCTGGCGGCTTCCTGCCAACTGGCCCGGCGGGCGAAGTTGACGTAGGCGTCCACGGCGAAACGCACGCCGGGCAACACCAGTTCCTGCGAGCGCAGTTGGTCCGGGTCGAGGCCGACGGCCTGTCCCAGACGCAGCCACGCTTCGATACCGCCGTCTTCGCCGGGGGCGCCGTCATGGTCGAGCAGGCGTTGAATCCACTCGCGGCGGATTTCCCGGTCCGGGCAATTGGCCAGAATCGCAGCGTCCTTCAGGGGGATGTTCACCTGATAGTAGAAGCGGTTGGCGACCCAGCCCTGGATCTGCTCGCGGGTCGCCCGGCCTTCGTACATCGCCACGTGATAGGGGTGATGGATATGGTAATAGGCGCCCTTGGCGCGCAGGGCGACTTCGAATTCGGCGGGGGACAGTGGGGTGTCAGTCATTTCGGTCTCCGGGGGAATAACCGGTGGATTCTGTTGTGTCTGTTCGGACGCTTTCGCGGGCAAGCCTCGCTCCTACAGGTTCGGCGCTATCCCTGTAGGAGCGAGGCTTGCCCGCGAAGAGGCCATCCGCTACAACACAATACTCATGCCGTCATACGCCACTTCAACGTCCCGCCGAGCCAGCTCGGCGCGCTCCGGCGAATCCTCATCGAGGATCGGGTTGGTGTTGTTGATGTGGATAAGCACCTTGCGCTGCTTGGGCAACTGTTCCAGCACTTCCAGCATACCGCCGGGGCCGTTCTGCGCCAGATGGCCCATTTCCCGGCCGGTGCGGGTGCCGACACCACGGCGCTGCATTTCGTCGTCGTCCCACATCGTGCCGTCCACCAGCAGGCAGTCGCTGCCGGCCATGATTTCCAGCAACGGCGCGTCGACTTTGCCCAGGCCCGGCGCGTAGAACAGCTTGCCGCCGGTGTTCAGGTCTTCAATGATCAACCCGATGTTGTCGCCCGGATGCGGGTCGAAGCGGTGCGGCGAATACGGTGGCGCGGCACTGCGTAGTGGCAGTGGAGTGAAACGCAGACTCGGGCAGGTCGGGATGGTGAAGCTGCAGTCGAGTTCGATGCGGTTCCAGTTCAGCCCGCCGTTCCAGTGGGTCAGCATGGTAAACAGCGGGAAACCGGTGCTCAGGTCTTCATGGACCATGTCGGTGCACCAGACGTTGTGCGGGCAACCCTCGCGCAGGCTGAGCAGGCCGGTGGTGTGGTCGATCTGGCTGTCCATCAGGATGATCGCGCTGATACCGGTATCGCGCAGGGCGCGGCCCGGTTGCATCGGGGCAAAATTCTGGAGCTGGGCGCGGATGTCCGGCGAGGCGTTGCACAGCACCCAGTTCACGCCGTCATCGGAAATCGCGATGGACGACTGGGTCCGCGCCTTGGCGTTCAGGCTCCCGTCGCGAAAACCTGCGCAGTTCACGCAGTTGCAGTTCCACTGGGGGAAACCGCCGCCGGCGGCGGAACCTAGAATCTGGACAAACATGGGTGCTCCATCATTTCAACGCTGAAAATAAAAACGCCTCGGCAAACCGAGGCGCTGAACGGCAGGACAAGCTTAGCGGCTTGCGAAGTACATGGTGACTTCAAAGCCGATACGCAGGTCGGTGTAAGCAGGTTTGGACCAGGACATGGGAGCGCTCCTTCAGGTGATGGGACGGTTGAGATCTATACATATAGTCCACCTCCAGCCGGAGATGTTCAGATAGTTAGGTGGCTATGTTACTCAAAATTACAGAGCGATTGGCCTGCAATCTCGGAAAAAGCTAATTGCACCAGCGGTAATGATCATTTTGCCACTTGCCAAGGCGCCTCCGGCTGCGAACTGCTGGCCAGACCGCGCCAGCCGCCCTCGGCGTTGATCAGGCGCAGTGCGGCGGCGCGCAGGGCAGAACGATCGATGTCCAGAATGGCTTGGGGAAGCTGCGTCAGATAATCCGACGAGTGGCCGGCCAGCTTGCCCTGCCATTGCAGTTCGGCGGCCTGGGCGACGGGCAACGCAGCGATCTGGAATTGATCGGCCAAGGCCTGACGCTGGGCAACGAAGGTCGCCTCGTCGATGCCGTCGATCATTGCGGGCAGGTCGTTCAGAAAGTCTTCCATATGTTGCAGCAGGTTCAGAGGCGCGACGCTCGGTGATTGCACGCCGAACAGAACGCCCGTCTGCCCATGGACCTGCCGCAGCGCACTGAACACCGCATAACCCAGTTGCAACTCCACGCGAAGGCGCTGGTAGAACGGCGTCTGACAAATGTGCGCGAGCAAACGCCACGCAGCGTCGTCAGAGATTTCCTGCGTGGCCGTCGGACAGAACAGCAACAGCGCGTGTTCGCTGGAACCGGTGTCGACGGCGGTCCACAGACGCAGCCCGTTGATCGAGGGCGGCGACGACGGTTGAGTGTCCGCAATGCCGGGCACGCGACTCAGGGCGAACCCTATCGCTGCTTGAGTCTGTGCCGACAACCCGATTGCCAGGCCTTCCCAGCGCGCCGTCGACCACAGCTGCTGCAAGTCATCAGCGACAGCGCTGTGCTCAAGGCAATGATCAGGCAGCGCTTTCAGCAGTTGTTTAATCGGTATCAACGCGGCGCTTTTCGGTTCTTCCTGTGTGAAACCGGCGTCAGGGTTTGTCAGCTCTTTCAGCGCATGTTCGAGGACGGTCGGCATCGACTCTTGCAGCCCCGTCATTTTCAGCAACCATTCATTTCCTGAGGCGCTGAAGGAACAGTCGACGCCCGCCTGACGGGCATCTTCGAGCAGTGGTTGCAGGCGGTTTTCCAGACCCTGCTGATGGCGGGGTTGAGGTCTGGACTCTAATCGCCAGCGCAGATAAATCGCGCCTTCAGCGGTGTTGTCCGGCAGGGCCTGGCTGAATTGCATCGGCGAGTTTTCGCGACGGCTGCGCGAGCGGTCCTGAGCGAATGTCCGCAGGCCACGGTGTTTGCTGGTCTGGCCGCGAATCAGACCGGCATTTGAGGGTGGCGCCTCGGCGCGCAAGAACGGATTCGGTGTCGGCAGTTGCCATTCACCACTGAAGTTATCCACAGCACCGATTTTCTTCAGGATGACCTTGAGCGCTACAACGCCTTGCTCGGATAACCCGGTTTCAAGCTGTTCGCTGTCGAGTCGGGCCAGCTGCATAGCACTGCTGACTTGTTGCTGGCGCTGAAGCACGGCAGCGTACTCCTCACGCAGAAGGGTCCAATCTTGTTGAGCAGCAAAAAAGCCCAGCCAATCCAGGAGCTTCTCGCTCAGGATGCTCGCCGATGCGGTCGTTGTGAATTCAACGTGCAGCACGGCTTGTCCGGCAAATTGATACAGCGGCTTGGCATTCAGATGCTCAGCCAAACCGCATTCGCGCAATACAGTCAGCAGCCCGCCGGGTTTCGCGGCGTTCAACCAATGGCACAGAAACGCCAATGCTTCGGTCGACGCATTGGGCAGTGCTTCGAAGGTAAACAGCAGATCCAGCCGACGCTCGCCAGCCTGTTGATAACTTGAGACTGAAGACTCCATCAGCGGCACAGGAGCCTGTTGCGGGAGGTTTTTTCCCTCGGAAATCACCGCACCGAACTTCAGCGCCATTTGCTTCAACTCTTCGATACTTTGCGGGCCGACCAGGCTCAGCGTCATCTGTCCGGTCTGATAAAACCGCTGATGGAAATCCCGCAGCGCTTGCTGAAACTCCGGTTGCTGCACGGGCAGGCTGTCGCGGTTGCCGGCATGAAAGCCGCGCAACGGATGAGTCGGCGAAAGCCCATCGAACAACGCCAGTTGCTGCTGTGC
The DNA here is from genome assembly GCF_014852285.1 of Pseudomonas sp. PDM02. Taxonomy (NCBI): domain Bacteria; kingdom Pseudomonadati; phylum Pseudomonadota; class Gammaproteobacteria; order Pseudomonadales; family Pseudomonadaceae; genus Pseudomonas; species Pseudomonas sp. PDM02. The sequence continues at coordinate 355,359 of NZ_JACVBL010000005.1, forward strand.
CGTAGGATCCTGCGACCAGGCGACAAACTCTGCGTGCAGCACTTCCCGTTCCCGCAACTGATCGTCCAGATTCATACGCGGATGAGCGAGCATGTCTGACAGACGCTGCAATCCTTCGTTGAAGACTTGAGGTGGCAACTCGAAAAAGAAGTCGGTGGTGCGCTCGCTGGTCCGTGCATTCACTTGCCCGCCATGACCTTGTACGTAGGCCATCAGCCCTTGTTCCGCAGGAAAACGCTCGGTACCGAGAAACAACAGGTGCTCAAGAAAATGCGCCAGACCTGGCCATGCCAATGGCACGTCATGACTGCCCGCGGCGACCCGCAACGCGGCCGCACAACGCTTCAGATTCGGGGCATGACGCAGCGTCACCCGCAGGCCGTTGGCCAGGGTTTCAGTGTGAGGGCGAGGGGGATTCAGCGCAGGCATGAGCACTTCCAGAACAGGGAAGCGCTAATGCTAGCGGATTACTGGGTGTCAGCGCTTGTTCAGCTCGCCGTAAAGCTCGGGGCGGCGATCGAGAAAGTAACGATTGGCGGCGCGGGAATCGATCATCAACTGGCGATCCAGCTCACCGACAATCAGCGCTTCATCGAGGCCCGCCTGTGCGATGCGGCTGCCATCCGGTGCGGCGATGCTGCTCTGGCCGCAGTAGTGGATGTCGCCTTCGTTGCCGCAGTAATTGGCATAAGCCACGTAACACTGGTTTTCGAAGGCGCGGGCGCGGACGGTGACGTCGGCGATGAAGTCGTAAGGAATCATGTTCGCCGTCGGCACCAGAATCAGCTCGGCGCCGGCCAGGGCCAGACGCCGCGCGTTCTCCGGGAACTCCATGTCGTAGCAAATCAGGAAACCGAGCTTCCAGCCGTTGAGCTCCACCAGCGGAAAATCATCCTGGCCGGCGCTGAACATCGAGTGATCGAGGTCGCCGAACAGGTGAGTCTTGCGGTAGTTGCACAGGCGTTCGCCATTGGCGTCGATCAGTTGCACGGCGTTGTAGATCTGCCCGTCTTCGGTGCGCTCGGGATAGCCATACAAAATGGCGATCCCCGCCGTCTTGGCAATGCGCGCGATCTGCTGCGCCGATTCACCGTTGTGCACCTCCGCCAGGACGCTGACGGCATCGACGCCGATGTTGTAACCGGTCAGGAACATCTCCGGCAGGACCAGCAAATCGGCGCCTTTGGCCTCCAGCGCCAGTTGATGCAGGCGTTGCAAATTGCCGGCGACGTCCAGAGGCAGCGGTGGACATTGGTAAAGGGCTACGCGCATTTCGAACTCCTTTTACTCGGGCAGGGCGATCGGACCGATCTCGTTGAACACATCTCCTGGACCCGGGTTCTCGGCGTGAGTTTCACCGCCGAAGTGTTTCATGATGCCCCACACCGCATTGAGCGAGGTTTGCACCGCGCCTTCGACCCACGCAGGCGTCCACGAAACGTCGTCGCCGGCGATGAAAATCCCGCGCTGTTCGGCTGGCATATCAGCCTGCATGAAGTGCGCGTACATGCGCTGGTTGTAGCGGTAGTGACCGGGCAACGCGCCTTTGAATGCGCCAAGGAAATGCGGGTCGGCTTCCCACGACACGGTGATCGGATCGCCGATGATTCGCGCGGCGATGTCGACTTTCGGGTAGATCTTTTTCAGCGCGTTCAACGCCAGTTCGACGCGTTTTTCCACTGGGTGGGGAAGCATTTTCAACGCATCGCTCATCCACGAGTACGACAGGCAAATCACGCCCGGCTTGTCGTCGCCGTTATCGAACAGATAGGTGCCGCGGGTCAGGCGATCGGTGAGGGTCATGCTCATCAGGTCGCGGCCGGTTTCCGGATCCTTGTCCTTCCAGAACGGGCGGTCGACCATCACGAAGGTTTTGGAAGATTGCATGTAGCGGGTGCGGTCGAGGGCCATCCACATCTTTTGCGAGAACAGGGTTTCGTCGCACTCGATCTGGGTGGTCAGCAGCCAGCTCTGGCAGGTGGTCAGCACCGCCGCGTACTCGCGGGTATCGCCGTTGTTATCGGTGACCGCAAAACGGCCGTCCGCGGCGTGAGCGATTTTTTTGACCCCGGAGCGTGGCGCGCCTCTGTGCAGCGACTTGAGGCTGGTGCCTTCGGGCCAGTGCACGCAACGTTCCGGCGCATGGCGCCAGATGCCTTGCGGCACTTGTTCGACGCCGCCGACGACCAGGTGTTGGTGATCGTCGCAGTTAGTCATCACTACGCGGAAGATTTCCAGCATCGAGTTCGGGAAGTCCGAGTCCCAGCCACCGGTGCCGAAACCAACCTGGCCGAATACTTCGCGGTGATGGAACGACAGCTTGGCGAAGGCTTCGGAGGTGGCGACAAAGTCGTAGAAGGTGCGGTCGTCCCACAGCGGAACCAGGGTGTTCCACAACTCTTTGAGGCGTGGCACGTCGCGGTCGCGGATCGCTTGCTGGATATCGGAGAACTGTGAACCGGCTTCCAGTGCGTCCGCCCACGCGTCAGCCACTTCCTGGAACAGTGCCGGAAGATCCGCCAGTTTCTGTGCGTAATGGGTTTTGCCTTCCAGGTCGATGACGGTGCTGCCAGAGGCAGGGGTCAGCGGATTGGGAAAGGGTTTGGTCTCGAGGCCGAGCTTGTCGACATAGTGGTAAAACGCGGTGGACGACACCGGGAAGCGCATGCCGCCCAGTTCGGCGACGATGCCATCGGTCCCGTTGAACGCCTGCGAGCGCAGACGGCCGCCCAATTTCGAGGCCTCATAGACGACGGGCTTGAGGCCCAGTTTCATCAGTTCGTAGGCCGCGACCAAACCGGCGATACCGGCGCCGACAATCGCTACTTCGGCGCCGTGGTTGTGCGCAGGAATGCTGCCGAGGCCGGCCGGGTGTTCGATCCAGTCGTCGAAGGCGAAAGGAAAGTCCGGGCCAAAAATGGTGACTGGTTTTTTACCGTCTGCAGGATGGCGATTGTTCTTGTTCATGGCTGACCTTGCTGGCGACCGGACGCGGGGTGCGCGTCTGAGTATAGGAAAAGATGGCAGCCATTCTAGAGAGCGTAGAACACGTTAATAAGACGCAATGTGTCGTCGTTTTGCTAATTAATTGAGCAAAATGACGAGCTATTGCTACACACCGTCCAGTGTGGGAGCGAGCCTGCTCGCGATGACGGTGTGTCAGTCGACATTGATAGTGATGGGTAAATCGATTCGTCGGCAAGCCGGTCTCGCTCCCACCTTGGTCGGCGTTAAACCGGCTGGCCGCGATCTATCTTGCTGCTGAGAATGATCGACGTGGTCGTCTTCTCCACCCCGTCCACACTGCCGATCTGATCCAGCAACTGATCCAGTTGCTCCGGCGAATCAGTGCGCAACCAGGCCACATAATCAAATTCGCCACTCACCGCACACAACTGCTGAACCTGAGCCATCGCACTCAAGCGCCGCAACACTTCCTTGCCAGAGCGCGGTTGCACCGTGATCCCGACGTACGCCTGCAATCCGCCGTCCACCACACGCTGGCCCAAGCGCACGCCGTAACCGGTGATGACCCTGGCCTTTTCCAGGCGCGACAGCCGCGACGTTACAGTGGTGCGGGCGATGCCCAATTGCCGGGCGAGCATGGCCACGCTTTCACGGGCATTGATTTGCAGGGCCGCGATCAATTGGCGGTCGATTTCGTCAAGAACGGGCGGGCGAGTGTCAGGCAATGGTCGTCTCCAGCAACACAAATCAATGGGTCAGCATGTTACAGCACCGCTCGCATACCGGATGTTTGATCTAGCCTCAGTACCGTTCATGCCATTTTTACCTGCGACAATTTGCCATAAGTAACTAGGTAGTACATTATTCCGCGCTTGTCACAAATGGGGAAAATTACCGACATGAATAATTCTGGGGCTGCCGGCGGCGGCAAATGGTTGCTGTCGGGGCTGGGTGTCCTGATTGCGTTGATCGGACTCGGCCTGGCCGGTGGCGGCGGTTATCTGGTCTCGCTGGGCGGCAGCTGGTATTTCCTGCTGATGGGCCTGGCGATGCTGGTGTCCGGGCTGATGATCGCCCGTCGCAAGCCGCAAGGTGCGTGGCTGTATGGCGTGGCGCTGATTCTTACCGCGATCTGGGCCGTATGGGACACCGGTTTTGAATACTGGCCACTGGTTTCGCGTGTGCTGACCTTCGCCGTAATCGGCGTGGTCGTTGCGCTGATCTATCCGACGCTGGTCCGTGCTTCAGGCGCGACTGCCGGCCGTGGCGCTTATGGCCTCGCCGGTATCCTGGGCGTCGGCGTTGTCACAACGATGGCCTACATGTTCGTGCCGACCCATGTGGTCAAGGCCAGCATTGAACCGGCTGTTACGCCGGTCGCTCCGGGTACCGAACAGAAAGACTGGGCCCATTGGGGCAACACCACCGCTGGCAACCGCTTTGCCGCGCTGGACCAGATCAACAAAGGCAACATCGACAAGTTGCAGGTGGCGTGGACCTTCCGCACCGGCGACATCCCGCAAAGCACCGGCGCTGGCGCTGAAGACCAGAACACCCCGCTGCAAATCGGCGACACGGTCTACACCTGCACCGCTTACGGCAAAGTCTTCGCGCTGGACGTCGACACCGGCGCCCAACGCTGGAAGTTTGACCCGCAAGGTACTGCGCCAAACTGGCAGCGTTGTCGTGGCCTGGGTTATTCCGAGACGCCAGTGTCTTCGGATAACCAGCCGACTGCCTGTACGAAACGTCTGTTTCTGCCGACCGGCGATGCCCGTCTGATCGCGATCAATGCCGAGACCGGCAAGCCGTGTGAAGAGTTTGGCAACAAAGGCACGGTCGATCTGACCACCGACATGGGTGAAGTGAAGCCCGGTTACTACCAGCAAACCTCAACCCCGCTGGTCGCAGGTGACGTGGTGATCGTCGGTGGTCGTGTGGCCGACAACTACTCCACCGGCGAGCCGCCAGGCGTGGTCCGCGCTTACGATGTACGCAGCGGTGAACTGGTGTGGGCGTGGGATCCGGGCAATCCGAACACCACCAAACGTCCACCGGCTGGTGAGACCTATACACGCGGCACACCAAACGTCTGGTCGGCCATGTCCTACGACGCCAAACTCGGTCTGGTCTACTTGCCCACCGGCAACGCCACGCCAGACTTCTTCGGCGGCCAACGCACGGCATTCGATGACAAGTGGAGTTCGTCCATCGTCGCCATCGACGTGAAGACCGGTCAGGTGCGCTGGCACTTCCAGACCACCCATCACGACCTGTGGGACTTCGACCTGCCGGCTCAACCGTTGTTGTACGACGTACCGGACGACAAGGGCGGCCTGCAGCCAGCCTTGGCGCAAGTCACCAAACAAGGCGAGATCTTCCTGCTCAACCGCGAAACCGGCGTGCCGATCGCGCGCGTCGAAGAGCGCCCGGTTCCGCAAGGTAGTGTGCCTGGCGAACGCTATTCGCCCACCCAGCCGTTCTCGGTGGACATGCCGTCCATCGGCAACAAGACCCTGACCGAAGCCGACATGTGGGGCGCCACGCCGTTTGACCAGTTGATGTGCCGCATCCAGTTCAAAGGCATGCGCCACGAAGGCGTCTACACCCCGCCGGGTATGGACCGCGCGCTGCAATTCCCGGGCTCGTTGGGCGGCATGAACTGGGGCAGCGTCTCGGTAGATCCAAACACGAACTACATGTTCGTCAACGACATGCGCCTGGGCCTGGCCAACTACATGATCCCGCGCAACAAGATCGCCGCCGGGGCCAGCGGTATCGAAATGGGCGTCGTGCCACAGGAAGGTACACCGTTCGGGGCGATGCGCGAACGCTTCCTCTCGGCGGTGGGCATTCCGTGCCAGAAGCCGCCGTTCGGCACGATGTCCGCCATCGACCTCAAGACCCACAAACTGATGTGGCAAGTCCCGGTCGGCACCGTACAAGACACCGGTCCGCTGGGCATCCGCATGCATTTGCAGATTCCGATTGGCATGCCGACCCTCGGTGCTTCCTTGGCCACCCAGTCCGGCCTGTTGTTCTTCGCCGGCACCCAGGATTTCTACCTGCGGGCGTTCGATACGGGTAACGGGAATGAGATCTGGAAGTCGCGTTTGCCGGTGGGTAGCCAGTCGGGTCCGATGACGTATGTTTCGCCGAAAACCGGTAAGCAGTACATCCTGCTGACGGTGGGCGGTGCGCGTCAGTCAACGGATCGTGGGGATTACGTGATTGCGTATGCCTTGCCTGAATAAAGGCTGAATCGCACGTACGAAAAAGCCGCGCGATTGCGCGGCTTTTTTTTGTTGAGCGAACCGACCCGAAGCCAGCAACGCACAGGATGGACAGCAATCGCCACTCGTAGTCGAATGCTAAGTCGAGGGATGCAAGGAGACGGAGATGACGAAGCAGATGCCTTCAGCCATACGCGATCGTGCGTTGCAGATTGCCCATCACGAAATGGGCCACTACGTCGTGGCCCGCGCATTGGGGTTTGCAACCGGCGGCGTGACCCTGTCCGTGACCATGGACTTGCGGCATCAAGGAGGCGCTGCCATTACCCTGGCGCGCCCGATTTCATCGATGGACGCAATGAAAGCGCACGTGGAAGCCCGAATAATGGTCCTGATGGCTGGCGCCATGGGGCAGACATTGTTTTCGACACATCGGTCCGGGAATCGCGTCGACAAGACGAAAGCCGTCACCATCCTGAAAGGTGCGCTGGGGGCGGAACAGGATTACGCAAAAGTAAAAGAGCTTCAGCATTTGCTGCGCAACATCACCTGTCCCGATACGGATCTCACATCATCTGACCTTATTGCGGCTGAGCTTCAAGCGATGACTGATCGCATGTGGGGCCGGACTCAAGCAATCGTCGAAGACCTGGCGGACACGATTACCGAATTGGGACGCGTGTTGGTCGACGGCATGGTCATCGTGGAGCAGTGGGGCAGGGCAGCGGATACGTATGAGGTGGTGTTTACGCGTGAGATGCTTGAGCGGTTGCGGCCAGTGCAGGCCATTCCGGCGTTGGGTGTTTGGGCGTAAGACAGCGCGCCACCGATCATCCTGTGAAAGCCCCGAGTTCTCGGGGCTCATTCCACGGCCCATCGGCCGTTATTTTTTGGACTTCGTATCGGTGCGATCAGGTCCACGCTCCAGCACCTTCATCACATCATCGACCACAGCCTTGCTCATCGACGTCAGGTAATGCGCGGCCCAGGCGTGGCGGTCGGTGTCTTTGGCGTAGGCGGCGTCCATGGTCAGTTCCTTGGCGAGGTACAACAGATTTGAGGCCTGAGCTAGAGCATCGGCGAGGGGAACGCCACTACTGACATGGAACAGCGGTTGGTTTGAGCAGTAGATGAAGGGGGTGAGGCCGATGGTTTGTAGTTCTGAAAACGCGGTCGAATCTGTTTTGCTCATAGTCTTGCTCCTTGACATAGGGAGCTGCCGCATTCGTTACCACACGAATGGGAGGCAGCTGTGCGCAGGGTGGTAAACCGGGAGCCAAGGAGACCGGCACGCCCTAGAGCGTCCCACGCACAGCTGCCATAACACAGGATCACAGCCGTAAAGAACTGACTGTTTATGTGATGGAAACGCTGTTGCGCCTTTTCTCGCCGGGTTACCACACCCGATCACTGCATTTGCAGCGACGTCCGGAGACTATCCCGTCGAAGAACAGCGCAACAAGGCATCAAAGTGCCCACAAAACACGATTCGGAGTTTGCCTACAAGGTCTGCGGACGTCATCCGATATTGCGCCACCTGAAGTAAACAAAACCAAACACCAGAAGCCGAACACCCACATCCCGCTCGAAACCGCCCTTAACAATTGCATTGGCAACCAAGGTGGCCGCACGGCCGCTAATGCCTAAAGTTATTCCCTTGAGATCATATTCCTTGGGTGGCATATTCGTTTGCCATTGCGTAAAGAGGGCCGCAACGATGGCTAAAAAATTTGCTGAACTTCAAGCTCGTATGACGCCAGAGTCTCGCGCAAACGCAGAGCGGTTGTTCCAGCAGCACCTGAAGGAAATGCCCCTGCACGAGCTGCGTAAGGCCCAGGAGTTGAGCCAGGAAACACTGGCCAAGATGCTGCATGTCAATCAAGCGGCGATTTCCAGGATGGAACGACGTACAGACATGTACATCAGCACGCTGCGCAACTACATACGCGCAATGGGGGGCGAGCTGGAAATCATCGCGACCTTTCCTGAGGGCCAGGTAAAGATCGAAAATTTTGCGAACTGAGCGATCCGAAAAATAGTGCTACAAAAACCAGTCACTCAGACACGAAAAAGCCGCGCATTAAGCGCGGCTTTTTTGTTTGGTGGGCCCACACGGACTTGAACCGTGGACCAAAGGATTATGAGTTGCTGAGACTGCAAGTAAGATAAGCGAAACCTAACCCAAGGAAGCGAAGATAGCACAAGCTTATGTCGAGCAATATCAATAGGTTAGCGTTAATAGGCGAAATTAAACAATTCGTCGGGCTGTACCGCTATTGTACCGTTGAGGCAGTCCCGTTCCGCCTTGCTCGCTGGCGATGGCAGCCGCATAGACAGAGGGTGGCGCTCGGGGGTAGCATCAAATGGATATCCGATGCCTGCACAGCTATTTGGTAGTGATGCAGCCATTCAACGGAACAGTCTCCCAAGCGCTACCCATCAAGGATGGACAAATTTGCGAATGAAGGATCTCCTTGCCTCGACCTTGCTGGCTACCTGCATCGCCTTGGTGGTCGTATTGGCTATTTTACATTTTGCGCCAATTAGCGAAATTATCATCAGTCATTCTCAGTACGTCCCGGTGAAGGACTTTAAAGAGCTGGATCAATACGAGCAGATAATTGTCGAGAGGATGATAAAGGAGAAGTCACTAATAACGGTTGATACATTATGGTCGTTACAAGTGTCTTTCTATCAGACAATAATCAGCGTATTGCTTGCGTTGAACGCCATTATTGTTGGTGGTGCTTTTGTTGTGATTAGGAGTACGTCAAAGGCCGAGGTGGTAAAGGAGTCTAAAATTCATTTTGATGAGTTTTCTAAAGCGGGTGAGTTTACAAAGATAATTGAGAAGAAGGCAAAAAAGGAAATACAAAAGATAAATGCAACATATGGCGATATGTTCGATGCGCTTGCTATTCATGAAACTAGGATAAAATCATCCGAAGATGCTATAATTCAGGTGAGTGGTCGGTTGGCTGAGTTGGATAAGTCTGAAAGTTACTCTGGCAACGACGACAAGATTACTGAGTAGGTAGCGAAATGGCCTTTATCCGAAAAAGCGTTAAACCGAAGTTGCCTGAAGCCCCTGTGATAGGAGAAGGCTTTAGCGCAGCAGAAAAGTTTACCGTGGCTCAACTACTAGATCTAGCTAAGCGGACAGGGGTTGAGACCTCTCCGCTGGATGTCCAGGAGTTGCTCTCAGTTTTGGGTATAAGGCTGATTAGTGTCCCTATGAAAGATGATGTATCAGGGATATTAAGTCTTGCGGATAATGGCAAGGAGTGGGTGGTTAAGGTAAATGCTTTGCATCACCCTAATAGGCAACGATTTACAATCGCTCATGAAATCGCTCATTTTTCTCGGCATCGATCTCAGCAAGTCCAGTTTGAAGATCTGAATTTCTTTAGGAATGGTGATAGCAATCCTATGGAAGTGGAAGCTAACCGTTTCGCCAGTGAACTCCTAATGCCTGAGCAAATTTTTAGAGACAAAGTGCGTGTTTTTTCGGGGAGCATTGAGGCGATCGCTCAGTATTTTAAGGTCTCTACTTTGGCAGTTCGAGTTCGGGCTAAAATTTTAGGAATGAAAGGACATGGATTGGAATAGCTTTATTTATTTTCCCGTTCTAAAAACGAAAGACGCAGAACTTAGAGCTATTGCTGCTGTAGATCTATCTTATAGACAGAAAATGCTTCCTGTGTATGAGATCACTAAATCAAGAATTACTAAAAAAGATTCTCTTGGTGATATAGTTAAGCGGCTTGATCAAATAAAAAATATCCAAGGTAAACTGCCGTATATTTTGGATGTTACCACTGATTCCAAACAAAAAAATGCTCAAATAGAAAGCATTCTCTCTCCAGTTAATGGGTATGAGTGCTGGAAAGACTGGCTTGAGTTGAATTGTGGCTCGCACATAATTCCGATGATTCACGTTAACTTCGAGCTTGATGAGGATCTCGATGAGGCTAAAGCGTTCGTCTCTTCGGTTACTGATAGATACTCCAAAATGGCGTTGCGTCTTCCTGCGGATTTAGAAGGGGAAGAGTATGAAGAAATTATTAACGCTATTGTTTCAGAGTTAAATGATACGCGGCTCTATATCCTTCTTGACGAAGGCTGTGTCAGAGATAGGGTGAAGAGCGCTGGTATGACGGCAATATCTGACTCCTATCAGAGAGCCTTTACCAAGATCTCACTAATGCCTGGTGTTAGTGAGTGGTTGGAGAAAATAGTTTGTATTGCGGGTTCTTTTCCTTACATGGTTTCAGCAGAAGGGAAAGGCGATGAACAAGGAGAGTTCGAGATTTTTGAGCATTCGCTTTTTCTTTCCTTGAAACACAATAGGCCTAAGCTCCAGTTTGGGGACTACGCATCAATTAACGTCAAGCAAATTGAAATGCGTGGAGGAACCTTTGTGCCTCGAATTGACTTCTGCACTGACACCAAATTTTATTATTATCGAAAGCGTAGAGATGCTGGGTCTTACGTTTGGTGCGCAAAAAAGGTCGTAGTTAATCCGATGTACGCTTCCCATGGTAGTTGGGGAGATGATGAAATAACGAGTGCCTCATTGGGTGCTCCTTCTGGAATTAGTCCTTCCTTTTGGATCTCAGTTAGGGCATGTAACTATATGATTCGTCGGGTGAAGATACTAAGTGCCTAATTTATTTGGTGCTAGACTTAGTGAGTAAACGTCATCCAGGGTTATGGTGTCGCTCAGCTCGCTTTGAAGGTGAGCGGTCTGGGCCCCATATTTATGGATGATGTATCTTCTGAAAAACAATTTTATGTTTTCCCTCTTTTGGGTTAGTGATATTTTTTCACAGGTTTCAAGTTTTGATTTTTCGGTAACTTTAAACTCTTTGCGCAAGCAATCCATTGGGATTGCATCCAGTGTTGTAATGCTGTCAAAGTTTTTTATCTGTCGCGCTTTTCTTATCCTCTGTAACCCTGTCGACGTGCATAGGTAAATTCCAATCCGTTCGGGTGCCAGTTTTCTTACAGAACTGAGATGCTTGCTGTCACATACGACGTAAACATAATCAAATAACTGTGCGTATGATTGTAGTTGGTCTGTGAGCCTGTCTATGCGGTCGAATGCAGACTTGATTTCATATCCAACAATCATACCTTCTTCTGCGCAAATTAAATCTGCACGGCGCCGTCCAAAATGAAATGGGTACTCAAAAAAAATGACATCCGTCGTGTCTTTTTTTAGAAGATGATATGCAAGCATGCGCTTTATATCAATTTCTCTCATGTTTGTGCCAAATTTAAGCGGGTTATATAGATTGAGTGTGTTCTTGAATTGCCTGCTGAGAGAGTTGTTTGTATTTTTAGCTTAGCGTCACTTTTGGTCATTTCTCAATCCCAGCTGCCGGTGATAGATTCTACATTAATAAGTTTGGCGCGTCAGTAGATATCTCTATGAGTATTTGTATCTAATCTTTCTAAGGGTCCTTGCAGATTTGTGATGGGGCTGGGTCTGTAGAGAACGTATTGTGAAAACTTTTCTGGTGTTCAGTTAAAAAAGATCGCCATTTAGTTCCGAAAGCTAAATTCATTACTCGAAAAAGAACAGCCACTTCTGAGGGGGTAGCATGTTTTTCTACGCTTTCTAAAAGTTGAAGTGCATAGGCTGGATCATTTTTTAAAATTCTAGCCATTACATCGTCGTGGGCAATGTCCTTCATGTTGTGTCTCGTGACGGTCGTAGTGATGATACTTATCTGACCGTTCCTATGATTAACCGTTCAACATTCCAGTTTAAAGTTTGATCAAAGATACCGTCGAGCCGCAGGCGAGTAAGGCAGGTGTTGGGAGGGGGAAGGGCGAAGCCCGTACCCGTACAACACATATCTTGCCGTGCCCTTCCGTGCGATTCAATGCGATTAAAGGGCAGAGGATTTATCCAGGCACTGCTTTTTAATTCCAATCGCATTGGATCGCATTGGATCGCATTGGATCGCATTGGATCGCATTGGATCGCATTGGATCGCGTAAAATCGCATAAAATCGCATCGTTAAAGTATTCTCGGGGTCGGCCTTTGTTACTTAGGCATGCGACCGTCCCGATTGGAGGTAAGCCCCGGTCAATAGCGCCCGATAAAGCCCCAGACGTAACGAGGTGCAACGCTCAAGTGGCTCATGATGGAACGCTACAAGAGTGTGATACTGCCGTCTTCGGTGGTGCCTTGAGCCTCATGACAATCGATTAACATCGTTTATCGAGAAACCTCGCCCGGTCTTGGCCCTCAACCGATAAAATCGCAATCCCTGGACGAAATTCCAGTATCGGGTACGCGAAAAAAGTCCATTGATATTAAGTTACTCTCATATTAAATTTAGCTCTAAGAAATTCAATAATGGTGGAGCACAATGCTTACAAAGCAAATCGTAAAGGCGCTGAACAAAAGTGTCTTGGATGAACTGGATCTTACAAGGGAAATAAGACATCCTGGGGAAAACGGTAGGGCAAGAGAGCAAATTTTAAGAAATTTTTTAAAAAAGATCATTCCTGGTAAATACAGCATTGATACAGGGTTTGTTATCGATGCCACAGGGGGGATTAGCAATCAGATCGATATTGTTATATATCGTGACGATTATCATACTGTGTTTGAAATAGGTGGTATCAAATATTTTATGGTCGAATCTGTTGTGGCTGTCATCGAAAACAAAGCTTCTATAGCTAGCAGTGCTGCACTCAGGCAAGCACTTGATAACATCAAATCAGTTAAAGTTCTCGATAGAACCAATCTAGGAAAAAACTATATTGTTCCAGGTCGTGTGCCGATGGATAAAAATAGCATCTATCATCAAGTATTCGGCGCTATTTTGACAGAGAAATCCCTTTCTCCAGAAAGTCTTAAAGCTGAATTTATTAATTTTTTCGAAGGTACAAGGGACAAGCGTTTGTGGCCTAATATGTACTGTGATGTAAGAGGTTCGTCTTTCAGGTATATCAGCAAGTCCGAAAGCGTAATAGTTGATCCCTGCCTTGCCGCTGCCTTCTCAATTTCTGATCCGACAGCAGAAACATACAACCCGCCTCTAATTGAACTTGCCTATGAGCTTGTATCTATTTTCAGAGTATTACCGCTCATTGATTTTTCAGCTTCTGATTATTTTCATGGTATTAGTGGTAGAGCTAAGGAGTATGTAAGCTTCCCGGATACAATGAGAGGTTAGGGATGGCATAGTCTCCCTGAAGCGACCTTTACGGTTGGTGCCAATAGCGAAAGCGGTATGAAGCGCCCGGTTCACTCTCGAATAGGTCCGATGGTCTTGTGGCGCAGCAGCTCCTATAGAGGCGAAGATCCGCTTATGTGCAACGTACTATGGCTACTTTGCTCACGCTCAACTTGGAGGAGGCGCAACATTATCAATGCGTTCCGCCCTATATCTCCTGCTGCTACCAATGGACGGTATGCGTCGTTCAGGAGCGGCCGCTTTCGCATTTCTGCCCCCACCGAAGGTAGCGCTATGCGCTAAGGCGGGTGGGCACCAAAAGAAAGGCGGGGTGCACGTCGTCCTGATCGGGCGCAGACGCTCTGAATGCACTTTTTGGTGTGCGATTATTTGGATTTTTGGGCGTGAAATGAACGGCGGCTAGCTTGGTGGTCGCCGCATGTGAATTATCTCTGGATAATTCTGGGTCATTTTCCGCATTTGCCCTGCAGCTCACGTAAAGCGTCACTTGTAGGATCCGAAAAGGGGATCGTTAAACGGGGAAAAGGGGACCGTTATACGGGGGAAGGGGGACCGTTACGCGGGGTGCAGACTCGGCCTTTTGATCGCGTAAATTTCTCGATCACACTTCGTTATCCCCCAGCCAATGTCGCGAAGCTCTGCAACTGCGAGACGAGCTTTGCTTCTGCGCTTTTTCATCGCACTTGGCGTTCCAGGCTCTGGCCATGCGTATTCACACAAGGAGTCCAAGCCGATTTTCCTATGGTGGCCTGGGTTGATCCAGCCACAAAGTCGTTGATGTAGAAGCCTGGTCACATCACCTTTTAAGGCTCGTACTTCGTCCATGCAAATGCGTACGTGCTGTGTAGAGCCGAGTATCGCTTTAGTAATTTGCGGATTAAGTGCGACGTGAAGCTTCTCCCGCACGTCGTCACTTACATAACTTGATAGCAGCCGAAAACCCCGTCGTACTCCGTTCACCTCTACCATGATGGAGACCATCCAAAGGCGTTCTACGCATTGGCGTATGTTTCGGCCATCATCTTGATCAGCGTACCCAATAACTCGCGCCAAAGCTCCGTAGCTGGTTTTCACTAGCAGTGCTTCTTCGGTCAGGGCCTCATGACGGAGTTCTAGTGAGGTCCGCAATTGCTGACCATGCCCTGTCTTGGGAGATGGTCCTAAAGACTTCCCTATTGGCCCGGCCATCGCGACCAGCCCTTGCAGTACCTTTAGGTCATCCACGCCTAGTGGCTCAGGTCCTTTGAAGTGCAGTGACTTTTCTCCATGTTGATAATGTAGATCTAGCTTTTGGGTTCGTCGCTCACCTTTCTGAAGGCTTCGAAACAGTCCCGGTGCCAAGCAATGGGCAGGGTCGTGAAGGGCAAACTGGATTTCAAGCCTCATCGCGAAGTCGCCTCCCGTTCTTGGAATTATCAGCGTCGACAAGCAATACCGGCATCAGAACTCCTCCACTCTGGCGGCAGTACCACCGCTCCAAGTGAGTAGGATCATAGTTTTGCTTGCTCACGCCAAAACGGACAAAGGCGAAGCGTCGCTTTGCGCCGATGGGTACTCGGTCGTAGGGACGTTCCGTTAGGCGCTTAGATTCTTCTTCGGTCATGCCGGCCACGTAGCCACACCATCGCGCATTATCGATTAGGGATGAGGCCCCACGAGCTGCCTGTTGTTGGTCTGCGAGGCCCTCGCGGGCGCTACCCTTATTGACGTGATGGAGAAACAGGACTGATGCCCCTGTGGTAGCTGCTATTTGCTCTAGTCGTGAGATCAACTGCGACATATCGCTGTTGCTGTTCTCATCGAGCTGATGGATACGACTCAAAGTATCCAACACGATAAGACGGTAGCCCTGCGCTTGTTCTATAAGCGTTCGGAAGTGGGATGCCTCCATCACGTTGAATGGCTCGCCCATGACAGTGCTAAGGGTCAGTTCGGCAGCAATCAATTTGCGGGCCGGCTCGTCCAGATGCTGACCAATAGCATGAACCCGGCGGATTAAAGCGGGAGCCGGGTCTTCACCAGCGATATAGAGGACTTTGCCTGCCCTTGACGGAGCTAAATCTAGGATATCCCCTCCTGCCACACTGCACGCAACGCCCATTGCAGCCTCCAGTGCCCAGTAGCTTTTGCCAATGCCACCGGGTGCAATAAGGGCACCCACTGTCCCTGCGAGAAATCCCGGCCAGATAAAGTCCAGCATGGGAGGAGGCGTTTCGAATGCTTCCAATAGATCGATGTTCACCCTTTAACCCTCTAGGCAATCTAGGGATTCAGCGCTGAGCGCCTCTGCGATCTGCGAAGTTCGGAAGTACACACGTCTACCAATTTTCAAGCGTGCTCGATTGATATGAGTTGTCCAGGGTGTGCGGCTGCGCAAGCTGATTCGGAGCCCATCAGGCGAACGATCAAGAATCGTAGCCAATTGGGCAAGGCTTAACAGTGGGCCAAAGCGTTGTAGCAGGTTGTCTTCGATAGTCATTCGTTTAACTCCGTTGTGGATCGGATTTGAACGGATCTTATGGAGAGCGAGCCTTGCGTACAGTCTATTAATTGACCAATATGGTTGACATGAAAAGCACACCAAAAATTGCGATATGGCCCGGTTGCTCGGACACACTGGCAGTATCGATTCGGCATCTTGAGGAGCGCTGGAAGCCTTACTCCAGTTCTTCTCGGCGTTACCCGATCCTCACGTTGATGGCTCAGATAGTTGATCCTGCAATCGCACAGCTATGCCAGCAAAGCAGCGCTTTTTCGCAATTCATTCCTGGTGCAGCGAGCTCAATAGGTATCAGCGAGTTGGTGCGGCGTCACGGGTTCAGTCTCGTGATCAAATCGCAGCGGTTGTTGCTCCGACAACTTGTAGTCACTGAGGGGCAAGGTCTGAGTGGTAGCGACAACTTAATTGCTACGTTGGAATCCCTGATTGAGGTGATTTGGGCTTGTGGTAACAAACGCCCGGCCCGTTCGGCGTGTTTAGAGGGCGGAGCGACTCTCAATGCACAGCGCGAGCAGGGGTGCTGCAAATTCTGCGGTCAGCCCACCGAGTTCTCCAGTTTCATTAGTGCAAACATATGGCCATCGGAGGATGACCCGGATTTCAGCTTGGCCCTGCGTCTAAGCAGCCGGTTTTGTTCCGAGCATCGGCCGCGTCATCCGGGTGGAGGTTGGAACTCTGTAGTGGTCAACTAATCCCGGACACGACGTTAAGTTTTTCCTCGGCCCGCGCTGGTGCCAACCCATCGTTGAATTGATGAGGCCGAATCCAGTTGTAGCGATGCATCAAAAAATGGCTTATATCG
>NZ_JACVBL010000006.1:0-368743 GCF_014852285.1 Pseudomonas sp. PDM02
TGGAACCACCTGATCCCATCCCGAACTCAGCAGTGAAACGATGCATCGCCGATGGTAGTGTGGGGTTTCCCCATGTGAGAGTAGGTCATCGTCAAGATTAAATTCCGAAACCCCAATTGCGAAAGCAGTTGGGGTTTTGTTTTGCCCGCAGGAAAGTTCGTACAGCATTACCGGACAGCTCCCGGCTGTCACAGTCTCCCGACAATGCTAAGGTTCGGCCCTAGCTTTTGTATTTCTCCAAGGAAGCCTTTATGCCGGACGCGACGTCCCTCAGTGCTGGTTTTATGGTGGTTCACGGTAACCGCCTGGACGAGCTGCGCAGCCTGGTGGTCAGCTGGATGCGGCGATACCCGCTGGCTCCCTTGGAAAATGAAATCGCTCTGGTGCAGAGCAACGGCATCGCCCAGTGGCTAAAGCTGGCACTGGCAGAAGACCCGGAAGAGGACGATATGGGCGGCTGCGGAATCGCCGCAGCCATCGACGTGCAGTTGCCGGGCAGCTTCATGTGGCAGCTCTATCGCATGGTGCTTGGTCGAGATGAAATTCCCGCCAAGTCATTGCTCGATAAGGCCCCGCTGACCTGGCGACTCATGCGGCTGCTTCCGCAGTTGATAGGTCAGCCCCACTTCGAACCTCTGCAACGCTTTCTGACCAATGACACCGATCTGCGCAAACGCTATCAACTGGCTGAGCGGCTGGCAGACCTGTTCGACCAATATCAGGTGTACCGAGCCGACTGGCTTGAAGACTGGTCTGAAGGTCGTCATCAATTACGCAACGGTCGGGGTGAAGCGAAACCCCTGACCCCGGCCAACTGCTGGCAGGCGGAATTGTGGCGTGCGTTGTTGCTGGATGTGGGGGAGCAAGGCATGGCGCAAAGTCGTGCTGGCGTCCATCAACGATTTATCGAGCGCATTAACAACCTCGATGTCGCCCCCGACGGATTACCATCCCGAGTGATCGTTTTCGGGATTTCTTCGCTTCCCGCTCAGGCTCTGGAAGCACTCGCCGGTCTGGCCCGTTTCAGCCAGGTTCTGCTTTGCGTGCACAACCCGTGTCGTCACCATTGGGCGGACATCGTCGCTGATAAAGACCTGTTACGGCATCAATACAAACGTCAGGCTCGCAAGAGTGGCATGCCGGTCGTGCTGGATTCTCAAACCCTGCATCAGCATGCACATCCGCTGTTGGCAGCGTGGGGTAAACAAGGGCGGGACTACATTAATCTGCTAGACAGCTATGACGATCCCAACAGCTATCGCTCGGCGTTTCGTGATGGGCGCATTGATCTGTTCAGTGACAGCCAGCCACAGAACCTGCTGAACCAGCTGCAGGACGACATCCTCGAATTGCGCCCTCTGAATGAAACGCGCGAACGCTGGCCGGCAGTCGATACAGGCGCGGATCAATCGATCCGTTTTCACATTGCCCACAGTGCTCAGCGCGAAGTAGAGATACTTCACGATCAGTTGCTCGCACGCTTCAGTGCTGATCCTGGGTTAAGACCGCGCGACATTATCGTGATGGTTCCGGACATCGACAGTTATGCACCGCATATTCGTGCCGTGTTCGGCCAGCTTGAACGCCATGACCCACGCTTCATTCCATTCACGCTCGCAGATCAAGGCCAGCGCGGTCGTGATCCACTGCTGATTGCTGTCGAACACCTGCTCAAACTGCCCGACAGTCGTTTCCCCGTCAGTGAGATCCTTGATCTGCTGGACGTTCCAGCGTTGCGCGCTCGCTTCGGTGTAGAGGAACGTGACCTGCCGACCCTGCATCGCTGGATCGAAGGCGCGGGCATCCGCTGGGGCATGAGCGCAGAGCAACGAGCGGGGCTTGGATTGCCGCAGGAACTGGAGCAAAACAGTTGGCGATTCGGCTTGCGGCGGATGTTGCTTGGGTATGCAGTCGGCAGCGCCAGTGCCTGTCAAGGTATCGAGCCCTACGATGAGATTGGTGGTCTGGACGCCGCGCTCATAGGTCCATTAGTGGCGCTCCTGGATGCGCTTGAAATTGCTCACCAGGAACTCACCCGACCTGCGCCACCCCAGCAATGGGGGATGCGCCTGCAAGCGTTGGTGCAGTTGTTTTTCCAGGCCAGTAATGAGCACGACGACTACTTGCTTGCCCAGCTCGAAGAGTTGCGTGAAACCTGGCTTGAGACCTGTGAGTCTGTCGGTCTGCATGACGAGTTGCCGTTGACCGTAGTTCGTGAAGCCTGGCTCGCCGGTCTCGATCAGGGGCGCTTGTCCCAACGTTTTCTCGCCGGTGCAGTTAACTTCTGCACCCTGATGCCCATGCGCGCGATCCCGTTCAAGCTGGTCTGCCTGCTCGGGATGAATGATGGCGATTATCCGCGTGCGCAACCGCCACTGGACTTCGACCTGATGGGCAGCGATTACCGTCCGGGTGATCGCTCCCGGCGCGAAGACGACCGCTATCTGTTGTTGGAAGCGCTATTGTCAGCGCGTAACCAGCTCTACATCAGTTGGGTTGGCCGCAGCATTCGCGATAACAGCGAGCGCCCGGCTTCTGTGCTGATTGGCCAACTGCGCGACCATCTGGCCAGCGGATGGCGACTGCAAAATGCCGATGAAGACTTGCTTGAGGCAATGACTCAGGAGCACCCGTTACAGCCGTTCAGTGCCCGCTATTTCCACGAAGGCGATGACTTGTTCAGCTACGCCAGCGAATGGCAGATGCTTCATCATGCTGTTGAGTCGGCAGCCGATAACGGCATCCTCGCCCCCTATGTTCAGGAGGAGCCGCTAAGCCTTGGCCAACTGCAGGACTTTCTGCGCAACCCGGTGCGGCACTTCTTCAGTCAGCGGCTGAAGGTGTTCTTTGAAGCGGCTGAAGTGCCGCTTGCCGATGAGGAGCCATTTGTCCTCGACGCGCTGCAACGCTACAGCCTCAGCGACAGTTTGCTCGACGCCGCGCTGGAGCATCTGGATCAGTCCGATCAGGCGTTGGAGGCGCAGGCCAAGCGTCTGCAAAACAGCGGCCTGCTGCCCATGGCCGGCTTTGGCGAATGCCTGCAACGGGAATTGATCGAGCCATTGCCGGATCTGCTGCAGCGTTATCAACAGCTTTTGGCCCTATGGCCGACACCGCTCACCAGCGCTTTACCTGTGAGTCTTGAGCTGCAAGGGCTGCGCCTCGAAGGTTGGCTCAGCGGTCTGCATCAGCGAGCTGACGGTGGTTTGCTGTCGGTCACCACGATTCCCAACAGCATCGGCTCGATCAAGTCTCGCAAATGGCATCGTCTGACACGGTCATGGGTCAATCATCTGGTTGCCAGCGCCAGTGGAATGGCCATGACCACTGCGCTGGTGGCCAGTGACGACAGCCTGCTGCTCGGTCCGATGGAGAAGGATGTTGCATTCCGGACCTTGAGCGACCTGCTGATGGCCTGGCAAGCAGGCATGCGCCAACCTCTACCCATTGCAGTAAAAACGGCGTTTGCCTGGCTAACCCAGACTGATCCTGCCAAAGCCGACGCCGCTGCTCGCAAGGCCTATGAAGGCGACGGTTTGACCACTGACGGCGAGCGCCGCGAAAGTCCCGCGCTCGCCCGGCAGTTTGCTGACTATGACGCACTGATTGCCGACGAGACCTTCGCCGATTGGTGCAACGCCTTGTACAAGCCAATGCTGGAAGCCCCATGGCGCTCATTGACCAGCGAGGAGCCGCGCTCATGACCAGCCAGACACCGTTGGCCCTGGCGTTCCCGCTGCGCGGCAGTCAACTGATCGAGGCCAGTGCCGGGACCGGCAAGACCTTCACTATTTCCGCGTTGTACCTGCGTCTGGTTTTGGGCCACGGCGGGGAATCGAGCGGATTTGGACGTGAACTGTTACCGCCGCAAATCCTCGTAGTGACGTTCACCGACGCCGCGACCAAAGAGCTGCGCGAACGTATTCGAACGCGCCTTGCCGAAGCCGCACGATTTTTTCGCGATGAAACACCGGCGCCGGATGCCCTGATTGCAGAGCTGCGTGAACAGTACCTTCCCGAGCAGTGGTCCGGATGCGCAAACCGTCTGGACATCGCTGCTCAGTGGATGGACGAAGCAGCTGTCTCGACCATCCACAGTTGGTGTCAGCGCATGTTGCGCGAGCACGCGTTCGACAGTGGCAGCCTGTTTACCCAGACCCTGGAAACCGATCACAGTGATTTGCTCGGCGAGGTTCTGCGCGACTACTGGCGATTGTTTTGTTACCCGATGCAAGGCGATGCGCTGAATTGGGTGCGCGGTAATTGGGGCGGGCCCGCAGCCCTGTTGCCGCGAGTTCGTGGTTTGTTCGCCAGTGAGCGCCACAGTGCTGAAGGCAAAGAGCCTGTCGAGCTGATCACTGAGTGTCTGCAAGAGCGACGAGCCGCATTGCTCGAACTCAAAATGCCTTGGCGTCAATGGGCGGACGAGTTGCTTGCCATCTGTCATGAGGGCGTCGCGAGTAAAAGCGTCGACGGTCGGAAGATGCAGGCACGCTATTTCGAACCCTGGTTCGAAAAGATAAAAGCTTGGGCCGAAGATGAATTACTCGAACAGTTGGATATTGGCACTGGCTTCACTCGCCTGACGCCTGATGGCATGGCTGAGGCGTGGAAAAAGGGCGAAGTGCCCAATCACCCGGGACTGGACGCAATGCCTGGCCTCAAGGCCAGTCTCGACAGTTTGCCAACCCCCGATGCGGCTGTCCTGCAACACGCCGCCCAGTGGGTAGGCGCGCGGTTCGAGGAAGAAAAGCGTCGCCGCGCGGAAATGGGTTTCGATGACATGCTGCTGCGCCTCGATGCCGCGTTGCAAGCCGAGGGCGGCGAACGTTTGGCAACCCTGATCCGCGAGCAATTTCCGGTAGCGTTGATCGACGAATTCCAGGATACCGACCCGGTTCAGTACCAGATCTTCGAAAGCATCTATCGCATCGAGGACAACAATCCTGAATGCGGCCTGTTCCTGATCGGCGACCCGAAGCAGGCGATCTACGCCTTCCGTGGCGCCGACATCTACACCTACCTGCGTGCCCGCCAGGCCACCACTGGCCGGCTGCATACCCTGGGCACCAACTTCCGTTCCAGTCATGGCATGGTCGATGCGGTGAACCATGTGTTCGAGCGCGCCGAGTCGCGGGAAGCGGGGCGGGGCGCATTTCTGTTCCGTGAAAAAAGTGGCGAAAATCCGGTGCCGTTCCTGCCGGTCGCCTCCCAGGGCCGCAAAGAAGTTTTGCAGGTTAAGGGTCAGGTTGTACCCGCTCTGAACATCTGGCATCTGCCCGCCGAACAACCATTGTCCGGCGCCGTTTACCGACAGCAATTAGCCGCTGCTTGCGCCAGCGAAATCACTGCTTTGCTCAATGGCGGGCAACAAGGCCAGGCGGGTTTCATCCAGGACGGCAAGGACTTCAAAGGTTTGCTGCCAGCGGATATTGCGATCCTGGTACGTGACGGCAAAGAGGCCCAGGCCGTGCGCGCCGAACTCACGACCCGGGGCGTGCGCAGCGTGTATCTGTCGGACAAGGACTCGGTGTTCGCCGCACAGGAAGCTCACGACCTGCTGACCTGGCTCAAGGCTTGCGCCGAGCCGGATGTAGAGCGTCCGCTGCGAGCGGCGTTGGCCTGTATCACGCTGAATCTGTCGCTGGCGGAGCTGGAACGCTTGAATCAGGACGAGTTGGCGTGGGAAGCGCGGGTCATGCAGTTCCGCGGTTATCGCGAACTCTGGCGCAAACAGGGTGTGCTGCCGATGCTGCGTCGCTTGCTGCATGACTTCCAGCTACCTCAGGCACTGATCGCGCGAAGCGACGGCGAGCGTGTGCTGACCAACCTGTTGCACTTGTCCGAACTGCTGCAACAGGCGGCCGCCGAACTCGATGGCGAGCAAGCGTTGATCCGGCATTTATCCGAACACCTGGCGTTGTCCGGCCAGGCTGGCGAAGAGCAGATACTGCGTCTGGAGAGCGACGAGCAACTGGTCAAGGTCGTGACGATTCACAAGTCCAAGGGGCTTGAGTATCCGTTGGTGTTCCTGCCGTTCGTGTGTTCGGCGAAGCCGGTCGACGGCAGCCGCTTGCCGCTGCATTACCACGACGAGACCGGCAAGGCCCAGGTGACGTTGAAGCCGACACCCGAGTTGATCGCGCTGGCCGATCATGAGCGCCTGGCCGAGGATCTGCGCTTGTTGTATGTGGCCTTGACCCGTGCACAACATGCCTGTTGGCTCGGTGTTACGGACCTCAAGCGCGGCAATAACAACAGCTCGGTGCTGCACCTTTCGGCACTGGGTTATTTGCTGGGAGGTGGTGCGCCATTGACCGAATCGGCGGGATTGACGCGTTGGCTTGAAGACTTGCAGCAGGACTGTCCGGCGCTGAACTACAGTGAAATGCCTGAAGAAACCGCCGAGCATTACCACCCGCCGCAAAACGATGCGACATTGCTTGCCCCGCTGATTCCCAAACGCAAGGCCAGCGAAAACTGGTGGATTGCCTCCTACAGCGCCCTGCGCATTGGCGACAGCCTGAGCGTGGGCAGTGACGAAGCACCGGAAAACCCGCAAGCGCAAAAGCTGTTTGACGACGAGCGTCTTGACCCGGAAGCGCCGCGAGAGGTGGTCGCTGGCGGTGCCGATATCCATCGCTTCCCTCGGGGTCCGAACCCCGGCACCTTTCTCCATGGTTTGCTTGAATGGGCCGGTAACGAAGGTTTTGCCGCCACACCACAAGCCGTGGAAGATGCCATTGCCCGTCGCTGCAACCGTCGTGGCTGGGAAGGCTGGATCACCACGCTGAGCGATTGGCTGCAGCACCTGCTCAAGTCCCCGCTGCACATCGGTGCCGGACAGGCGCCAGTGATATTCGAGCAATTGACCCAGTACCGCGTCGAGATGGAATTCTGGTTCGCCAGCCATAAAGTCGATGTGCTCAAACTCGACGAACTGGTCCGCCAATACACCCACAACGGCGTTGCCCGTGTTGCAGCCGAACCGGTGTTGCTCAATGGCATGTTCAAAGGTTTCATCGATCTGACGTTCGAGCATGATGGTCGCTATTACGTCGCCGATTACAAATCCAATTGGCTGGGCGTCGATGACATGGCCTATACCGAGCAAGCCATGGAGCAGTCGATTCTGGACAATCGCTACGACCTGCAATACGTGCTGTACCTGTTGGCCCTGCACCGCCAACTCAAGGCGCGGCTTGCCGATTACGATTACGACCGGCACGTCGGTGGGGCGCTGTATCTGTTCCTGCGTGGCACCCGCGCATCCAGTCAGGGCGTGTATTTCGCCCGTCCGCCAAGAGAACTGATCGAGCGTCTTGACCGGCTGTTCCAGGGCAAGCCAGAACCCAAGGCCGAACCCGCTTGGGAACAGGGAGTACTGCTATGAGTCGCACCTTCGCCGATTTGCTGCCGACGCCATTGGCATCGGAAAGTCTGGCGAGTCTGGCACCGTTGAGTCGCGCCGATGACTTGTTGCTGCTGCTCACCCGTTGGGTAGAGCGGGGCTGGTTGCGAGCGCTGGACAAGGCCTTCGTTGCGTTCTTGCACGAACTCGCTCCCGACGATGACCCTCTGGTGCTGCTGGCTGCGGCATTGACCAGTCACCAATTGGGCCACGGCCATGTCTGCCTGGATCTGTTCGAAACCCTGAAAGAGCCTGACTTCGCACTGTCATTGCCGCCGGAAGGCGATCTGCAAAGTGGCGCGATGCTGCTGCCATCACAATTGCTTGAGGCGCTGGACGGCGCCCATTGGTGCAAGGTACTGGCCGCCAGCAATCTGGTCGCATTGGCAGCAGACAGGCGTGAAACGGCTCAACAAAGGCCGTTGGTACTGTCGGGTAAACGCCTTTATCTGCGCCGCTATTGGGCTTACGAGCGGCGTATCGATGACGCCCTGCGTGTGCGTCTGGCCGAACACGAAACCACGCCGAGTGATCTGCCCCAACGTCTTGTCGGTTTGTTCGGCCAGGCCAAGCCTGGCGAGCTGATCGACTGGCAGAAACTCGCGTGTGCCTTGGCGACCCGCAGTGCCTTCAGCATCGTCACCGGCGGCCCGGGGACGGGCAAGACCACCACGGTCGTGCGCTTGCTGGCATTGCTTCAGGCGCCGGCGGTGGAGGCTGGCAAACCCTTGCGCATCCGTCTCGCCGCCCCCACCGGGAAAGCTGCGGCACGGTTGACGGAGTCCATCAGCCAACAAGTCCGCACGCTGGAAGTCGCTGAAGCCGTGCGAGATAAAATTCCGTCAGACGTGACCACCGTGCACCGTCTGCTCGGCAGTCGGCCCGGTACGCGACATTTCCGGCACCACGCCGGTAACCGTTTGCCGCTGGATGTGCTGGTGGTGGATGAAGCCTCAATGATCGACCTGGAGATGATGGCCAATCTTCTCGACGCGATGCCGGCCCATGCACGACTGATTCTGCTGGGTGACAAGGACCAACTGGCCTCGGTGGAGGCCGGCGCTGTGCTGGGTGATCTGTGCCGCGACGCCGAGGCCGGTTGGTATAGCCCGCAGACGCGTCAGTGGCTGGAAACGGTCAGTGGTGAAAATCTCGCAGCCAGTGGTTTGCAAGAAGACACTCAGGGGACTCATCCGCTGGCCCAGCAAGTGGTAATGCTGCGTCACTCGCGCCGGTTCGGCGAGGGAAGCGGCATTGGCCAACTGGCGCGCTGGGTCAACCGGCAACAACCCGAAGAGGCTCGGCAGCTTCTGGCGACTGGAAGCCACAGCGATGTATTTTCCCTGCCCCTCAAGGGTGAACAGGACCGGGCGCTGGAGCGCCTATTGCTCGAAGGCCATGGTGATGGGCCGCAAGGCTACCGGCATTACCTCAGCCTGCTGCGCCACCTGCGGCCATCGCCCGACAGCTCGCTTGAGGATTCACGCTGGACCGATTGGGCACGCCAGGTGCTGCAAGCCTTTGACGCCTTCCAGTTGTTGTGTGCCGTTCGCAAAGGGCCATGGGGGGTGGAGGGCTTGAATCAGCGCGTGACCGATGCGTTGCTCAAGGCCCGGTTGATCGACAGCAATCAGCAGTGGTACGAAGGCCGGCCGGTGCTGATGACCCGTAACGACTATGGCTTGGGTTTGATGAACGGCGACATCGGCATTGCCCTCAAGCTGCCAGAGCGCGATGGCCCCGAGGCGGGTCGTCAGGTATTGCGCGTGGCCTTTCCGCGCAATGATGGCCAGGGTGGCGTGCGTTTTGTCCTGCCGAGCCGGCTCAATGATGTCGAAACCGTGTACGCCATGACCGTGCACAAATCCCAGGGCTCCGAGTTTGCCCATACGGCGTTGATTTTGCCGGACGCCCTGAACCCGGTTCTGACCAAGGAGCTGATCTATACCGGCATTACCAGGGCCAAGGACTGGTTCACATTGATCGAGCCACGTGCCGGAGTGTTTGAAGAGGCCGTGCGACGCAAGGTCAAGCGGTTGAGTGGGTTGATGCTGGAGTTGGAAGAGGCCGTCGAGCCGAGGCAATAAATGGCGGCGGCACCGGACGCCGGAAACTGTCCGAAGTGCCGTCGTACGTGGCCTCGCTGGTGTTTCAGCGCTGTGCTATCGTTGCGGCACCCTCCCGTTACGATCGAAGAGAATCCCTGCATGAAGGTGGCTGTCTGGATGACAGAGTGCGTTGCTGGCTGCAAGCAGGCCGTACTTGCAGGCTTTCTCTGTTTGCTGAGCGGCTTCGTTTTCGCTCAAGCGCAAACCCCACCAGGCATGGCCGACCAGCGCGCCAAATCGGTCACGCAGGTTGTACTTGGGATACTCAGCTATGCCCGCTGGCCAGTTGAGCCCGCACAACTTCGTTTGTGCATCGTCGGCCCTACCGAATACACCGACGACCTGGTCAAGGGCACCACCCAGGCCACCGGCCGACCCGTTACCGTGCGCCGCCTGCTGGCCGACAACCCATCCATTGTCAGTGAGTGCGACGCGGTGTACATCGGCAAATTGACCAGCGAAGAGCGCAGCCGGTTGTTCGCTTCGCTGAGCGGGCATCCGGTGTTGAGCATCAGCGAAAGCGACGATCAATGCACCGTCGGCAGTCTGTTCTGTTTGCGTGTCGGCGATGAACAAGTGTCCTTTGAGGTCAACCTCGATTCCGTCGCCCGTAGCGGCGTGCGAATTCACCCAAGTGTGCTGCAACTGTCCCGCCGCAAACCGGCGGCGCCATGAGTCTATTCAAGCCGGGCAGTCGTCCGACCTTGCGTTCGGTCATTGGCCGCGGCCATTTGATCGTCGCGCTGGTCGGCGTCGCCATGGCCAGCATCTCGCTGACGCTGCTCGGCGTCCTGGCGTTGCGGGTCTATGCCGACCACAACCTGCATTTGATCGCGCGCTCCATCAACTACACCGTGGAAGCTGCCGTGGTGTTCAACGACAAAGCCGCCGCCACTGAAGCGCTGGCACTGATCGCCTCCACCGAAGAAGTGGCGGATGCCCAAGTGCTGGACTTGCAAGGCAAGTTGTTGGCGCGTTGGCAGCGACCGGAAACCGGATTGTTCTCTGATCTCGAAATGCAGATGGCCAAAGCCTTTCTGGAAGAGCCCATCAGCATGCCGATCATCCATCAAGGTCAGGAAATCGGCAGCACTCTGCTGATCGGCCACGGCGGCAGCCTGATGCGCTTCTTGCTCAGCGGTCTGATGGGCATCGTTCTGTGCACCGCCGCCAGTGCCTGGGTAGCGCTTTATCTGGCTCGCCGACAACTGAGCGGGATCACCGGTCCGCTGCGCAGTCTGGCGTTCGTGGCGCACGCTGCGCGCAGCGAACGAGCCTTCGACCAGCGTGTGCCGCCCGCCGACATCGCCGAACTTGATAACCTGGGCAATGACTTCAATGCCCTGCTCGATGAACTCGAATCCTGGCAAACCCACCTGCAAAGCGAGAATGAAACCCTCGCCCACCAGGCCAGTCATGACAGCCTCACCGGGTTGCCGAACCGGGCGTTTTTCGAAGGACGATTGATTCGTGCACTACGCAACGCCAACAAGCTCAACGAGCGGGTAGCGGTGCTGTTTCTCGACAGTGACCGGTTCAAGGAAATCAACGACACCTTCGGTCATGCCGCTGGCGATGCAGTGTTGGTCGCAGTCGCCAATCGGGTTCGCGCGCAACTGCGCGAAGAGGATCTGGTGGCGCGTCTTGGGGGGGACGAGTTTGCTGTCCTGCTGACACCGCTGCACAAGACCGAAGACGCCGAGCGGATTGCCGATAAAATCATTGCCAGCATGGAAGTGCCGATCCCGTTGCCGGGTCATACTCAGGTTTTGACTTCTCTGAGCATCGGCATTGCCGTGTACCCGGATCATGGTGCTACACCGGGTGCCCTGCTCAATGCTGCCGATGCGGCCATGTACCAGGCCAAACGCTTTTCCAGAGGTGCACAGCACACGTCAGGGTCGGAGCACCCTGTCGCCGATGTTCAAACCAGGAGCTAATGTTCGTGTTCTCATTCAATCTGCGATTTCTTGCGATCCCTTTGTTCATGGCTTTGCTGGCACTGACCGGTTGCCAGACGGCACCACAAAAAGGTTTGAGTCCGGCACAGGTTGCAGTACTCCAACAGCAAGGTTTCGAGTTGACCGACGAGGGCTGGGCGTTTGGCTTGTCCGGCAAAGTGTTGTTTGGCAGTGATGTCGAAAGCCTGAATCCGCAGAGCACCGAGATCGTCGAGCGCATTGGCAAGGCGTTGCTGGGTGTCGGGATCGATCGGGTGCGGGTTGATGGTCACACCGATGCGTCGGGCAAAGAGACCTACAACGAACAGCTGTCCCTGCGCCGCTCGAACAGCGTCGGCAAGGTCCTGATCGCGGTTGGCATGAAAGAGCAGAATATCCAGCTAAGGGGCTTTGGCAGCAGTGAGCCGGTAGCCTCCAACGATAACGCGGCCGGTCGAACCGAAAACCGCCGGGTGTCGATTGTGGTGAGCGCCGACTGATCGGCCGACCCTCTTTTTAACTATTCTTTTTGGGGGAATTCATACCCCCGTAGATGAACGGAACACGACGACTGCCACATGGAAAAAATAATAAATTACTGCCGCAACCACTTCTGGAAAAAATGGCTTCGCCAGCATAAATGCAAGATCGCTGGCGGGGTGTCATCGCTTAACGCCAAAACCACGTTGCTGGTGGAAGAGAATGTTTCGCTCGGCCATGTGGTGGTCGGCACCAAACGGTTGAGCATTGGTGCCCACACTTACATTCGAAGTGGTTGCGTGCTGTCCGCGGTGTCCTCGATAGGACGGTTTTGTTCGATTGGAAATGACTGCTACATCGGACAAGACAAAAATACCCACCCGTCCGATTGGGTCAGTTCGCACCCCTTCCAATTTACCCGTACAAAACTGTCCTTCGAACCAGAGATCGTTGATGTAACGATCGGCGACGACGTCTGGATCGGACATGGCGCCATGATCATGGAAGGTGTCACGGTGGGCACGGGTGCCATTATCGCCACCCGCGCACTGGTTGCCCACGATGTGCCGCCTTATGCGGTAGTCGCCGGGATTCCGGCGAAGGTCATCAAGTATCGGCACCCGCCAGAGTTGGTGGCGCAGTTACTTGATAGCCGATGGTGGGAATGTAATGTCGATTTCCTTCTGAGCTTGCGCCTGGACGATCCCCGTTCTGCTTTGCCGATCATTGCCGATTCGCGCAGCGCCAATCAGGTTGTTTACAAGCAGGTGGAAGTCACCCGCAAAGGCTGCCAATTAGTCAGCACTCTTGGATTGGCCGCTCCGACGCTCAGTCTGCAAACCGAAGATCCCGCGTCTCGCCCAGTAACAACGGGCCATTCAGTTCAGTGACCTCCCTGATGTAATCCCACAACAGGGTGATCCGCTTGAGCTTCCTCAGATCCTCCCGGCAGTACATCCAGAACTTCAAGGAATACAGGTTTCTCCCAATGTTTACGGGGTTAAACCTTTATGAATCGCCTTTTTGAATGCTCTGCTGTTACAAGTCCTGTACCAATTCTTGTAGGTCCTTCGAGACCCACCACGAGACTCGCGAAACCGTATCACTACAGACGCAACGGTATTTACTACATGCGCCTCAGGGCTACTGGCAGCACCACTGAGTACGCTTCGGTTTCCCTCAAGACCAGCAATAGGCGTGACGCATTAGACGCATCAGAACAGCTCGCGGGGTCTGTCAGGACGTTCCATCTGGCAAACCCAGAAGCCTCTTGGGGGATGCTGAAAGAGCATTTCCGTTTGGCCTCAGCGGAGCTGTTTGAGTTTGGACGTGATGGCGACGTTACGCAGGTGTGGGGTGGTCTGCATGACAGCAACACTGGCCCTGTGGGCGGCTCGCTCAGCTTCCCCAAGTCGGCAAAGAGCGCTGCGCTATCCCTATCTGTAATCGGCCCAGCCGTGACCTTTGAGGCCCTTTCATCGCTCTACTTGGCCGACCGTGGGCAGGATCAGAAGACATCAACCCTGAAGGAAACCAAGATTTGCCACGGCACCATCTCTGCGGCTCTCGGTGAACTGGATATGCGGACTCATTCACGGGCTGACCTCGTAGCGCTGCGTGATCGTCTTGCAGATGGTCGCATGCCCTCAACGGTCAATAAGCTGATCGTGAAGCTATCGGCTGTCCTCGCGTGGTCAGTTGAAAACGGTCACATATCCAAGTCATACGATAAGAAACTGAAGCTTACTAAGGGTCTTGAGTCGAGCCGTAAGGCATTCACACAGGATCAGGTGGGCATGCTGGTGGCTTACTCCAACACGCTCCCTGAGTCCTCATGGAAGCGCTGGTTATTGAGCCTTGGTGCCATCACTGGCGGGCGTCTCAATGAAATCTCACAGTTGACGGTAAGTGACGTACAGACCCTTGCTTCAAGTATCACCGCTATACACATCAACGAGGTAGGTGAAGGTAAGTCGATCAAGAACAAACGCAGTGAGCGGCTAGTGCCACTGACTGATGGTGCCTATGGGTTCGACCTCACAGCATTCCTGCGGTATGTCGATGCGCGCAAGGTCAGTGGGTCAGACTCATTAGCTCAGATCGGCTACAAGACAGCCGGAGAGTGGGTGAATCAACAGGCAATCCCAGAGGCTCTTGGTGACACGTATGGCCCAGGCTTGGTGTTCCATTCGTTGCGTCACTCGTTGGCTTCGCTAATGCAGGTCAAAGGAGTTCCCACGACGCATGCTCAGGCTGTGATGGGTCATGCTTCTGGCACGATTACTTTTGACACATACGGCTCTGGCGTTCCCGTTGAAACCATCGCTGAGGTACTCAAGGGGCTTTTTATCAGTGGTAATCACCTGCCCCGAATCAAAAATGGTTTGCACCCGTGAGGCATATCTCGCGCTCGCGGCGGCTGGGCGTTCCCCCATACGGGGTCTGGGCGTGTGCCTGCTGGGCTGGCGAGTCGAGGGGTGCCCCTCATCTGCTGGCTGGCCGGGGTTGATGTCCTCTCTGGCTGGAGCTAGGGCTTGCCGGTTGCGATGGTCGGGGGCTTGGCCTTCTGTACAACTGGCGGGATATGGGGAGTTGGCGTGCCACACATTATCGGCTCTGGGCTCTGGCTGCCTGTGCTTCGATACACGGGGCGCTAGGTCTACGCCTGCGGGGTAGGGCTACCGGGTGCCGCTCTATGGCGGTCTGGTGGTGCTGGCTGGGATGGTGTCAGGCTGGCCGGTGTCCGGGGTGGCGATGGGGTGGTGTCGAGTGGCTGCCTAGGTGGTGACACCAAACATCCGGTTTATGTCACCTGTCAGGCAGGCTATTAAATAGTGACAACAAACTAGGGGTTTACACTTCATGTCACCATCCGTATTCTTGTCACCATTACTTGGCACCACCAGCCAAGACCACGGGACTAGAGACAATGACTTCTCGCACCTTTGCTTACTGCCGTGTATCCACTGCCGAGCAGACCACTGAAAACCAGATCCTCGCTATTAAGACAGCGGGCGTTACCGTCAAGCCAGCACGCATTATCAGCGAGACTATCAGCGGAGCCGTATCTGCCTCTGAACGTCCGGGGTTCCAGAAGCTGCTAGAGCGCATGGAGGAAGGCGACACACTAGTTGTCCTCAAAATGGATCGACTTGGCCGTGACAGCATCGACATTCAACAGACCATCGAGCGGCTGGCCGCTGCTGGTATCAGTGTTAACAGCCTTGACCTACCGGGCGTTGATCTGACCAGTACAGCCGGTGCCTTGACTATGAAGGTGCTGGCCGCTGTGGCCGATATGGAGCGCTCCCGGATCAAAGAGCGGACTATGGAAGGGCTGGCGCGGGCCGTTGCCGCTGGCGTGAAGCTGGGGCGACCTGTGGCCGACGATGTGACCGGGGCTGTCCGGGAGCTGCGGGGACGTGGACACAGCCAATCAGAAGTGGCGACCATGCTGGGGCTGTCTGTCCGCACCGTGAAGCGACATTGTGCAAAGCTGGAAGGAAATGCATGACTTCTGGCAAAGGGCTGTATCTGGGCACGCTCAAGGAGTCCTATAGCATCGAGGCGCTGATTGCTTCCGACCTCATCGAAGCACAACACTGCTAGCGATCCTGATGCACGACGCATAGGTCGAGGCACAGGGTAAGACATGCGGCCAGCTAGCTCGTGAGAAGCTGCCACAGCTCAAGCTGGCAGCCTCTGGGTTTCGCGTAGGGGTGACGGTTTGACGTGGCTCCCGCGCTCCCTGATCGGCCTCACCGTGGCACTGGCTCTCTTCATCCGCCCCCCCTATTTCGCTGATGGTCGCCTTGCTCATTCTCGATGGCGCGTAGCCCAACCAGCCCCAGACCGCGCACAGACAGCGACGGGGCAGAGCATGGATCGACGCACCCCAAAAAGCCTCAGGCGCTCACAGCGAGCCTCTGGGGCTTTCTCGTTTGGGATAACTCTCACACAACTAACGGGAAGTCTCGCAGCGTGAGACTAATATTGGATTATGGTTAAGTTGCATTATAGGAAATAAATTCCCCGTGTGACTCGATTGGCTAATCTGGTCACAAGGTCTCACAGCGCTACAGCCCTTATAAACCGGGGTCTTCAGAGTCTCACAGCTTTTAAGTTGCATTATAGAAGAATCCCCAAGTAGCAACAGTAGTGTAGTAGTGATGGTAGTTACAGTAGCACTCAGTATTGTCTATTAGGGTAGTAGGTTAAGTAGTCTACAGTGGGAGAGGTAGTGTAGTAGCCCAGTATTGTCTAGTCGCTCAAGTAGTGATAGTTGTTCCCTCCCTTCTTCTCCTTAATGGAGAGAGGGAGAGCTAATAGACGCTACGAGGTATCCAACCCAGCCAGCCCTAGACCGTGCGCAGACCGCAACGGGGCAGAGCACTGACCTACGCGGCCCCCAAAAGCCTCAGGCGCTCATAGCGAGCCTCAGGGCTTTCTCGTTTTGGCCGGGAGTCCCAGAAAGTCTAACACGATAGACTCGGTAATTAAGTTGCATTATAGGAGCGCGAGTCGAACCGCGACTGCAAACCACACTTCCATGAAATATTTGAATCATTAATTCAACATCGCAGATCGATGTCCAAACGAGAATCATTCGTAGGTTCATCGGTCTGCGATCCCAATGGAATTGGTAGGACAAGAAGAACAGTAGCAACAGTAGCAATTCTCCTTTTCTCTTATGAGAAAAGACCCGCTAGGGAAAGTGACAGTAGCAACCATTAGCAACCGTTTCTTTAATGGGGGTGTTAGTTGTTCTGTCCTCACTGAACACACACACCACCACCCTAACAATCACTGAGAGGTAACAGGCAATGGCAACTCCAATCACCGGCGACTTCGGCGCATTCAAGGCGACCAAGAAGCAAGGCGTAACTCTGCACAATATGCCAGTGTATCCAAGCTCTGATGTAAGCAATAAAGCGGCCTCTATTAACCAAGAGCACGAGAGTGGCAAGCGTTACGGCGCCATGATTACTGTCAGTGGCTACACTAAACCTGTGCTGTATATGGCCGCTGGCAATAAGCCAACTGACGCATGGATAGCTATCACCAACGATGGCGCGGATATTGTTCCAGCATAAGGAGGGCAGCATGCTTAATCGAAAAGTTCAGACAGGGCAACAGTACATGCTGGGTCAGATAACCATTGCCAACACTGGCCAGCCAAAACAGGCATTACCTGAGCCTGTCGCGCTATCTCCGCGGGCGAAGAAGCTGATGCAGGCAGACCTTAAGCGCAATGCTTCGGGGTTTTAAGTTGCTGTATAGATAAGGCTGTGGGGACTCTCTCTGTAGCCACAGCTTCCCAGTCCACCTTATTAAACTGTGCAAAATTGCATATTTAATTTTCGTAGTGCATAGCTGTCAGTCTTCTGGTTCCGGGGTTCTCCGGTTTGGTCGCCGTCTATATCGGTTCAAGAAGGCTGTCAGCTATCCATTAACGAACAATCCACCCACATATATAGAGATGACCATGAACCCAGAACCTAGTAAGGCGCTGCCTATTACCCTGCGCGATGCAAAAGGCAATAGCCACACCTTTGTCCCTGATACTCAGGGTATGTTTAACCTCACAGAGATGCACTGTCGTCTAGGCCTGCCAAACTCCAAACGTCCAGCCCAATGGCGTACATCCATTTCCCGCGACTTGGCAGCTTGTGCAAATTTGCACAGCTTAGTTGGTAGCGAGACTTTGGGCAGCGAAGTGGCCACTATCGCCTACGCTATGTGGGTTAGTAACGACTTCTACAAGATGGTTGTTTCTGTCTTCATCGCTGTTCGCAGTGATGCACTGTTATCAGCTCAGGTATATGAGCGTTTGGCAGTGGCGCATCAGGAATTATTTGCCGATAACTGCTACAAGCTCAGGGCATATTCCCGCATCGATAATAAGAACTCGATGACGTGGACAGTTGCTTGTGACATGTATGGCATCGAACGTCCGCTACTTGCCAAGCAATATATTTACGAGACTCATGGCTTCTGGCGCATTGTCTGCGGCGAAGTGGCGGAAACTGGCAAGGGTAGAGCTACCGGGTTCTATGTCCGCAACCGTGGTAACAATGGCCCCGAGTTGGATCTAGCTCCTGGCGCCCGTGATTGGCTGCTGCACAACGTAGGTGCCATCAACTTTGCGACGAAGCCCAACAAACGCTCCCGCAAATGACTCGCGCACCATATCTCCTGCCCCTAATAGTAGACGTGGTGTCTCGTTTTATTCCCGGTCGCCCTCCCCAGTTGCAGGTAACGCAAGTTGACCCTTTGACTGGTAAGCGAGTGCGGCCAGAGAAGCACACTAATAAAAAAAATAAGCAACAACTAACCAAACTAACTAATTTCCAAGAGGTGACACAATGACTTCCCTAAATAACATCTACGCGCTGACCATCAACGAAATGAAGGTTCGCCCCGCGCTGGAACTGCTCAAGCAATACGGCATCGACCGCGCTAAGGATGAGCTTTCTTATAACCCAGTAT
This sequence comes from Pseudomonas sp. PDM02, assembly GCF_014852285.1. Taxonomy (NCBI): domain Bacteria; kingdom Pseudomonadati; phylum Pseudomonadota; class Gammaproteobacteria; order Pseudomonadales; family Pseudomonadaceae; genus Pseudomonas; species Pseudomonas sp. PDM02. The sequence continues at coordinate 18,429 of NZ_JACVBL010000006.1, forward strand.
CTCGCGTGGCTGATGGCATCACCGCCAGCTTCCGCGCTTACCGTTCCTACTTGATTCCCGGTCGTGATCTGCACGACGCCAAGCTGAGAGAAATGGCAGGGGTGCTGGTTGAGGTGGTGAAGCATCTGGAATGCCTTAAGGAACATGGCCGATACATTGGTGAGCTACCGACCAGCCTTCCACGTCCTGAGGACTACCAGAACGCCTTTACCTTCCTGCTGGCGCTGATGAACAGCATTGCAACACAAGCCCCTGACAGCGACCTGTTCAGGAACAAGTACCGCTCGCCAGACTTCGCATATGACGAATGGCAAGCAATGCTAGCCGATCGTTTCTCGCCTACCCTGCCAGACTTCATTGGTGCCCTTGCGGGGGCCCGTCGAGATAGCAACGGTGGGCGACGTAAGATCATGGCCCCGATCTATTACAAGGACTGGGCTTCAGTAGGTGCTGAGGTGTACAGCCTCGTGTTCGATGATGGCTCCCGCTCCCGTGCATTGGCTAAATCCCTTCGGGCTAAGCTGTCTGTATTGGCCTGCCCTTTCAACGGTCATCAGCACGCACGGTCTATAGTCGAAGACATGTCCTGCACGTTGCTCAGTGAAGATGATGCGCTGGCACTGGCCGGAGCTGGCTGGAACGAGCTGCACTCAGACAAGATCCTGCATGCTCTGACATATGACCCGATGTCCAAGGTTGCTGGCCCGCGCCCTGATAGCGTCCGCACCTGTGCTGTCGAGTTCAACCTGTCGCGACTACTCAAGGCAGAGGCAGTTGTAAATGCAGAGGGTAAGGCTGAGGCTGCCCGTATCCGTGATGAAGAGGCTAAGGCTCAGGCTCTGGCTGATCGTACCCGTGATGCCAAGGCACAGCTTGAGCTGCTAGAGAAGATCAAGGCCGGTACTGTCACAGCCGAAGAGCTGGATGCAGCCGGTTACTGAGGTCGTTTATCACTTGCACCTTAGGAGCAATCCCTAGGTGCTAGGAGTAAGTGCAACCCTCTATGTACTTAGTTCGTTTGAGTACCCTTTCCCCGATGGCCCTAGTGGCTGTTGGGGGTTTTAAAGAGAATTGTTATGCTATAACCATTGGTGTAGGGCGCTCTGTGCTGCCCGTATCCCCGCCCCCTGTCCGACACCCTCCCTAGGCCACCGCGCACAGGAGGAATGCTAGTGGCTACCTTGCCTCAGGCGTACAGACCTTGGCCGAGCACTTACCTCGCGGCATCTGTCTTTTTGCAACCTGGCCCCGCGCTCCGTACTTCACTGCATCCCTTAGCCGTTGATGGTGAGGTGGCGCGGGAATGGCTCTTAACCTCGACCCACCCTATGCGGGTAATCTGCCGTTCTGGCCTATACCTCGTTGATATTTCGTCTCGGATTCAAGGGCGATGTTCGATCCTGAGCGGGTGCCGATTTTGAAAAGTTTGGGTATCGGCGGATTTCAAAGGGTAGCTAACAACCGACAGAGAACGGCCAACTGCAGTCATTCAGATGTACCTGCAAAACCGGGTGATTCGATATTTGGCTGGTATATAATGGCGACAAATTCTTCATTAATCGTCACTATATACTGCAAAGGTCAATCATGCTCTTCTACTGGCGATGTAGTTACAGAGTCCAAACGTATTTTCTGACTAAAAACGTCTATTGAATTCACTAGGAACTCAATTTTGTCGCCGCGCTTGTAACCCCTCTCAATATAATTTTTTGGCAGTTGGTTAGGATGAACAAAAACAGTCATCCCCAAATGCATTTTTACAATAAGTCCACTTTTTGCATACCTGACCACTTCGCAGGTATACTGCTCACCCGGAATGTAATGCAATTCCGCCTCTTGCCAGATGGCGGGCAAGGCATTTTTCTTAAACATTTGCAAGCTTGGCTCCATCTCTGACACGGAAGCCAAACTAGCAAGGCTACTATTTTCCAAATAACTAGAAGTGCTGGCAACCAAGGATTCGTATTGTTTCTTTATGTAATTGTAAAAATCCGTAGCGTTTTGATATGCGGTACGTTGATTGTACTGTACATCCAGAGATTTTATTCGCTCAGCAATTTCCCTAGCTGTTTTTTCCTCAGTGTACAAAGTATCTTCAGCAAGTGCTGCCAAGTAACTTACGTTAGTTAGCAAATCCAAGTGCACAAAACCGGCCGGTGCGAGCTTAATCAAATTGTCATCAGCAATTTCTGAGATGGTGAAATCTTCAGAAACGACACAGTGTCCAGCGAGCAAAAACTCCAAATCTCTGATAATCACATCAGACTCAACTCCTAATGGAATTAGCTCTGCTTTCAACTCAATTACTGGAAAATAACCCTGAACGCCTGACGGACCGATGTTGTGAAACTTTTGCTTTAACCATCTCAGAATCATTAATCGAGAAAAGTAGTTACCTTTCTTTCCAAATGATAATGTTGTAAACAAGTTTTTAACATGTGAGTGATCGCCGTCATAGTATCTTCTATTCATTCGCAACAAAACCCGAGATACTATGTGCAGTGGTAGCGTGTGCATCCCTTGGGTCTGTCGTATCTTGAATATCTCATCCTCTGCGATATGCCCGCTAGTACAAAACTCAAGAAATATTTCCAAGGCTCTCCTAATGTTTCGAGCCGACAGCCCCACAATTATGCGACGCACATACTTGTCATTTTCGAAAATCGATTTCAAGATGCATGTTAAGTAAAATGACGTGTCATTTTTGCTGTACTCAACCGTATAGCCGTTTGGCAACTCGTAAGTCAGCATATTTTGACCACCGTTTCCATCCAGTGCTCTTAAAGCAAGTTGCACTCGCTTTGCTAGAACACTTTGAAACAACGGTGGCTCTATTCGAAACACCAAGTCCTTCAGAGCCGTATCCAAAGGCGGTTGATCCCGATGATTGTCGTACGTCTCTTCTCTCAGCGGGAGTATCACAAGAGAACGAAATTCTTTTTGTAGCCATTGTGCGGCTTGAAACATCAGTAGTTGTTCATCCAAAGTACGCTTGTCGCAATTATCAAGAACAATTATTAATAGCTTGCCCCTTTCAGTTGCACAAAACCTTGTATAAGCCAGTGCAGAAAGATGTAAGTCTGATTCCAGATCTTCAATTTTCTCGCCCAGCTTTATGTTGTACTCTGGCGTACCATCATACAAAGGCTTATAAATCTTCTCAAAGCGATTTAGTTCAACCGAATAGACTTTCTTAATTCCTTCTAACGTATCAAAATCATATTGTGGAGTATTCGACTTGCAACCTTCAATTATCTCATGCCTAAGCCACCCGTAAATCTCATCAGGAGATACAGGAGATTCATTCATATTTATGCGAACCCACGCAGTTCTATCAATGACGTCAGCCGGCAGTGCAACTTCTTTGAGGTAGTCAATGAATGTCGTTTTACCTGAACCTACGCTACCCACAAGGAGAATAACCTTGCGCTCAAGAAGTTTGCTTTGCTTGGCGAGAACAGCAACCAATTCTCGAGGTGCCGACGTGTCCTCGATTGTGGTTGCGTTAATTTCACTCGGGGGCTTTGCGGCTCTAATTAATCTATCAATAGGCTCAATAAATCTCTCGCGCCTTTTTGAGGGGATATAACCATTTTTCGCGATGAATATCCTATCTTCAATAGTTGCAGGGTTGAAGATATGGCCTAAGTCTGAAGCGATATTTGCCCCAAAAGAGTTGTGCCCTATTTCCTCGTCTTGAACAGCCCTTCCACCTACTAACCGCCGTGGCTTAGATAAGTACCCTGGGTAAAGATCTTGATTAAATTTCTCCACTAAGATTTCGAGTGACTTTCTGGAGAAGTCCTTAAACAGATCATGATATTTTTGAGATGAGGCGACTAGTTCCGAAACATTCATTTCGAGCTGCGGCTTAATATTGTCACTTGAGCCAGCCAAAAGAGTCAGACCATTTGTTGCAATCACTTTTCGAACTGGATTAACTCCAGTCGGAAAGTAAGCATTTAGCTCATTCGCGTAAAGTCGAGCTTCTCTAAAGGCCTCTTCAACATCGATGTCATCAGGTTTTTTTGCCTCTATTACAAGCAAAGGGAATCCGCCAATAACCACCATATAATCTGGGTAATAGATTTTCTTCTTTGTAAGCTTGTCGATAGCAAGCTTTCGAATATCTCCCTTGGTGATAATCTCAGCGGACTGATACTGGAGTCCGACATCTTCGGAGGCTACGAGCAGCGGATAAATTATTTTTTGCTCTACGTCGCTCTCTGTAACAATTGCACCTGCTGCCGGTAATTCAAATTTGATCGCCATCCTTTCAGTCCCTTAAATAACGATTTAATTATTGAGCTGTCGCAGGAGGCTTGCCAGATGGAGCTATCTGAACGCTTTTCCGTATCGAGCTTTTCAGCCCATAGAATAGGTCATCGGATCAATTGCAAGAAGCCCGTTCGCAGGTCTATTTTGATGCAGTCTGAAGCTCTCCGACTACAGGCCTGAAGAGCCGTCTCCGGTGGCATAGCTGCCAGAGCTATCTTGTCCAACAACATGAATCGCCCCTAGTTTCGAGTGCGTTGACTGACCGCTTTTGGCCGATTCTGTTGAAAAAGTCGGCTTCCCCAAAATGCTCGAATACTGGTGGGCGAAAACACCTCTTTTGCACGCTGCTACGTAAAATCCGAGTCCGGAAGCCTCTGCTGAAAACCAGGATTTCAATCTCAGGCGCGTACTTTTCTGCCGTGGAAACCAAGCCGGACTTTTTCAACAGAATCGGCCGTTAGCTGCCGGTCACGAAGGGCAGCACCGGGCATAATCAGGAAGCATGTTGGTCAAATCCGATCCCAAGGAAGGTCAAATCGAACGCAAACGATTGGGCAGGCCTGAGCAATTACCACCAAGCCCCAGCCAGCGGCAAGGTGAACTAGGATTCCCGTATCACCACTCAAGGACTATACCCATGTCAGATAACTCAGATGCCAAGATCGCCACTGCGGACGCACTGACATTGCTCCTGCACAACCAGCACGCTATATGTGCGGCCATTGAAGAACTGACCAAGTGGCTCTCAGAGAATGGAGTATCGAGTGTTGCTGCCAACGCAGCTGGGGCTTTGGAAGCGCTGGACACGAATGCTCAAGGGATTACTGAAGCCATAATGCAACTACGGCGGTCGTAGGCGCAGCCTCGCATCATGCGCAAACAGAGGCTCTGATAGACTCGAAGCGAAGCTATGAGCGAGAGCAGGCGCATGAGGATGGACGATGAAGCGTATTACTTTCTACGCATGTACTCGATTGACCTCGACACAGCCCGTCAGGCTATCAAAGTCCTTCGCCGCTACAGACGACCAGATGTCCGTTACGCTCTTCTACGCGATCTAACGGTGGCCTATGTTCGGCCGTTCTCAACGAATAGGGGAAGGCAACATGGCACCCATGCACTGAGTGTCAAGAAGCACGTTCCGAAGGAAATGAAGGCACTTCACCTTGAACTCGTACGGGTCAGGATGCAGCAGTTTGCCCACACCGATTTGTCTTATTACAACCCAATTGTGTTTAGCCTAAACGGCACCAACGGTCACGCGATAATCTTTAAGGGCTTCGACTATGAGGCTCTGCTGCGCAAGCTGGACCAAATTGAAGAATTGATTCGAGCGGTTGAAAGCAGCGTAAACGCCGCAATCGCTGATTACGAATCGGAGTCCTCAGTGCTTTCCGAGGCAATCCCGGCTGGGCCCGAAGTTCGAAAGTTTCTTGAAAGATAGACAGAAAAATCTGAATGACCACCTCAATCCGGGTGTGTCCGCGCATCCCCCGTGGGTGCCCTCGCGTGAGCCTTATCGAGTGCCTATGCGCGCCTCTGGGCGAGGGACTTTGAGGCGCTCTCAGGTGTTACAAGTCACGTATCAACCCTGACACAAAACCTTGGCAAAGGCCTGCTGACCTCGTTACGATGCGGCCACCTGATTCCTTGAAATTCCGCTCAGTCCGTAAACAGCATCTCCCGGCTTTCTCCCATCAGCAGGCCGTGATTCTGCTCGGTCACCTGGCGGATGTAATCCCACAACAGGGTGATCCGCTTGAGCTTGCGCAGGTCTTCGCGGCAGTACATCCAGAACTGCCGGGTGATGTTGATTTCCTCCGGCAACACCGGCAGCAACCGCGGATCCTGAGCCGCGAGGAAGCACGGCAGGATCGCCAGCGAACGCCCTTGCTGCGCAGCCACGAACTGCGCAATTACGCTGGTGCTGCGCAAGTTGGCGCTGGCGCCGGGCAGCACGTTCGCCAGGTACAACAGCTCCGAGCTGAAGGCCAGGTCGTCGACATAACTGATAAATGAATGCTTGCCCAAGTCTGTCGGGCGGCGGATCGGTGGGTGTTTGTCCAGATAGTCCTGGGTCGCGTAAAGCTGCAACCGGTAGTCGCAGAGTTTGCAGCAGACGTACGGGCCATGCTCCGGGCGCTCCAGGGCGATGACGATGTCCGCCTCGCGTTTGGACAGGCTGATGAAGTGCGGCAGCGGCAGAATGTCCACCGAGATCGCCGGGTAGGCGTCGACGAAATGGCTCAGCTGCGGGGTGATGAAAAAGCTGCCAAACCCTTCGGTGCAACCCATCCGCACATGACCGGACAACGCCACGCCGGAACCGGAAACCTGTTCGCACGCCATGTGCAGCGTGCTCTCGATCGACTCGGCGTAACCCAATAAACGCTGACCCTCAGCGGTCAGGACAAAACCGCTGGTCCGGGACTTCTCGAACAACAATGTACCCAATGCCGCTTCCAGCGAGCTGATACGCCGCGACACCGTGGTGTAGTCCACCGCCAGGCGCTTGGCCGCGGTGCTGGCCTTGCGGGTGCGGGCCACTTCGAGGAAAAACTTGAGGTCATCCCAGTTCAGCGAACCTAAAGACGTGATGTTTTTTTGCATGATGGACCGGCTTTTATGTGCGTTCTTATTAGAAGTTTGCACATCTATACTCCAAAAACAGTCCGACAACCAATTCGCGACACACGCCTCATCTCAAGGCGACTTATCCGCCTTGGCTCCCTGCATAACAACAAGTCCAGGAGACCAGCATGAACGCATCGCTCACGCCCAACGAAACCACTGTCCAGAACGTCAAACTGTTGATCGACGGCGAGTGGGTCGAGTCCCAGACCACTGAGTGGCACGACATCGTCAACCCGGCGACTCAGCAAGTACTGGCCAAGGTTCCGTTTGCCACCGCCTCGGAAGTCGACGCCGCGATCAGCGCCGCCCATCGCGCCTTCCAGACCTGGAAGCTGACGCCGATCGGCGCCCGCATGCGCATCATGCTCAAGCTCCAGGCGTTGATCCGCGAACACTCCAAGCGCATCGCCGTGGTGCTCAGCAACGAACAGGGCAAGACCATTGCCGACGCTGAAGGCGATATTTTCCGTGGCCTGGAAGTCGTCGAACACGCGTGCTCCATCGGCAGCCTGCAAATGGGCGAGTTCGCCGAGAACGTCGCAGGCGGCGTCGATACCTACACCCTGCGTCAGCCAATCGGTGTTTGCGCCGGCATCACCCCGTTCAACTTCCCGGCGATGATTCCGCTGTGGATGTTCCCGATGGCCATCGCCTGCGGCAACACCTTCGTGCTCAAACCGTCCGAACAGGACCCGATGTCGACCATGCTGCTGGTGGAACTGGCCATCGAGGCGGGCGTTCCGGCGGGCGTGCTTAACGTGGTTCATGGCGGCAAGGACGTGGTGGACGCGCTCTGCACCCACAAAGACATCAAGGCGGTTTCCTTCGTCGGTTCGACTGCCGTCGGTACTCACGTTTATGACCTGGCCGGTAAGCACGGCAAGCGCGTGCAATCGATGATGGGCGCTAAAAACCACGCCGTGGTGCTGCCGGATGCCAACCGCGAACAAGCGCTGAATGCGTTGGTCGGTGCCGGTTTCGGTGCGGCCGGTCAGCGTTGCATGGCAACGTCGGTGGTGGTGTTGGTCGGCGCGGCCAAGCAATGGCTGCCGGACCTGAAAGCGCTGGCGCAGAAACTCAAGGTCAACGCTGGCAGCGAGCCGGGCACGGACGTTGGTCCGGTGATCTCCAAGCGTGCCAAAGCGCGGATTCTGGATCTGATCGAAAGCGGCATCAAGGAAGGCGCCAAGCTTGAGCTGGACGGTCGTGACATCACGGTTCCCGGCTACGAGAAGGGCAACTTTGTCGGTCCGACCCTGTTCTCTGGCGTGACCCCCGAGATGCAGATCTACACCCAGGAAATCTTCGGCCCGGTGCTGGTGGTGCTGGAAGTGAATACGCTCGACGAGGCCATCGCCCTGGTCAACGCCAACCCGTTCGGTAACGGCACGGGCCTGTTCACCCAAAGCGGTGCGGCAGCGCGCAAATTCCAGAACGAAATCGACGTGGGTCAGGTCGGCATCAACATTCCGATTCCGGTGCCGGTCCCGTTCTTCAGCTTCACCGGTTCGCGCGGTTCCAAGCTTGGCGACCTCGGCCCGTATGGCAAGCAAGTGGTGCAGTTCTACACTCAGACCAAGACCGTCACCAGCCGCTGGTTCGATGACGACAGCGTCAACGACGGTGTGAACACCACCATCAACTTGCGTTAAGGAGCCGGACATGAAAATCGCTTTTATCGGTCTCGGCAACATGGGCGCGCCGATGGCGCGCAACCTGATCAAGGCCGGCCATGTGCTGCGACTGGTTGATTTGAACAAAACCGTTCTGGCCGAACTGGAGCAACTGGGCGGCAGTATCAGCGCGACGGCTCGTGAAGCGGCTCAAGGCGCAGAACTGGTGATCACCATGCTGCCCGCCGCTGTGCATGTGCGCAGCGTGTGGCTGGGTGAAGACGGCGTGCTCGCCGGTATCGGCAGCGGCGTACCAGCCGTGGATTGCAGCACCATCGATCCGCAAACAGCGCGTGATGTAGCGGCGGCCGCGGCCAAGCAAGGCGTGGCCATGGCCGATGCGCCGGTGTCGGGTGGCACTGGTGGTGCAGCGGCCGGGACCCTGACTTTCATGGTCGGTGCCACGCCTGAACTGTTCGCCACCCTGCAACCGGTGCTGGCGCAGATGGGGCGCAACATCGTCCATTGCGGCGAAGTCGGCACCGGGCAAATCGCCAAAATCTGCAACAACCTGCTGTTGGCGATCTCCATGGTTGGTGTCAGCGAAGCCATGGCGCTGGGTGATGCACTGGGGATCGACACTGGCGTGCTGGCCGGGATCATCAATAGTTCCACGGGACGTTGCTGGAGTTCGGAGATGTACAACCCGTGGCCGGGCATCGTCGAAACGGCACCTGCGTCGCGAGGTTATACCGGTGGTTTTGGTGCCGAGCTGATGCTCAAGGATCTGGGACTTGCCACGGAAGCGGCACGTCAGGCGCACCAACCGGTGGTGCTTGGCGCGGTGGCCCAGCAGTTGTATCAGGCGATGAGCCAGCGTGGGGAAGGGGGTAAAGACTTCTCGGCGATCATCAACAGCTATCGCAAACCGCAATAACGACCTGCTTCAACCTGTGGGAGCGAGCCGGCTCCTACAGGTGTGTGCGCATCGACATTTACCGGGAAATCACGTCGGGTGATCTCCCGGTTTTTTTGCATCAGGCAAACACGAAATACTTGCGCACGGTTTCAACCACTTCCCACGTGCCTTTCATCCCCGGCTCGATGACGAAAATATCACCGGCACGCAGATGAATCGGCTCCTTTCCTTCCGGGGTGATGATGCAGTAACCCTCGCGGAAATCGCAGTATTCCCACTTCACGTATTCCACATACCACTTGCCCGGCGTGCAGATCCAGGTGCCCATGATCTTGCTGCCGTCTTCGCTGGTGTAGGCGTTGAGGTTGACGGTGTGCGGATCGCCTTCGAGTTTTTCCCATTTGCAGGCGTCGAGCACTGGCAGCGGGTGGGTGTCGCGAAGAACGGTAATCGGTGCGGACATGATGACTCCGAGCGTGATGGAGAACTGAAGTCGCACCCTATCGGGCTTGGTGCGGCGTCAGTTGTCTGTGCTCGACATCGAGGTATCCAGAAACGCTGGATTCACTGCGCTCGCCATAAAAAACGCCCCGGCATTCATCGAATGCCGGGGCGTTTTTTTACGCGATTACTGAGTCACTGACAGCTTTCGGTGCCTGGCCATGCGCAACCGATAGCAACCGTAGATGAGCAACACCCACACCGGCATGGCGTACACCGAGGCGCGCACCGGCGGGATCATCCAGATAACGCAGATGATCACGGCCATGAACGCCAGGCATAGGTAGTTGGTGTACGGCGACCAGAACGCCTTGAAGCCTGGCACGATGCCGCGCTGGACCATGGCCTTGCGGAACTTCAAATGCGTGAGGCTGATCAGCGCCCAGTTGATCATCAAGGACGCGACCACCAGGGCAAACAACAACTCAAGCGCTTCATGCGGCGCGACGTAGTTGACCAGCACCGCCAGCATCGTGATCAACGCCGAAACGCCCAGTGCCAGCAACGGCACGCCCTGCTTGTTCAACTTCATCAGCACTTTGGGCGCGTCGCCTTGCTCGGCCAGGCCATAGAGCATGCGGCTGTTGCAGTACACGCCGCTGTTGTAGACCGAGAGCGCCGCGGTAAGCACCACGAAGTTGAGGATCTGCGCGGCGGTGTCGCTGCCGATCAGGGCGAAAATCTGCACGAACGGACTGCCGCTGTAGGCATCGCCCGAGGCGCCCAGTGTCTGCAGCAGTTGGTCCCACGGGTACAGCGACAGCAACACGGTGAGTGCGCCGACGTAGAAGATCAGCACCCGATAAACCACCTGGTTGATGGCCTTGGGAATGACCTTGCGCGGTTCGCTGGCTTCAGCGGCGGTGATGCCGACCAGTTCCAGGCCGCCGAAGGAGAACATGATGAACGCCATCGCCATCAGCAAACCGTTGGTGCCATTGGGGAAGAAACCGCCGTGGCTCCACAGGTTGCTCACCGATGCTTGCGGGCCGCCGGTGCCGCTGAACAGCATGTAGCAGCCCAGGAGGATCATGCCGATGATGGCCACGACTTTGATGATCGCGAACCAGAACTCCATCTCGCCAAACACTTTGACGTTCAGCGTATTGATCAGGTTGACCAGCACAAAGAACACCGCCGCGCTGACCCAGGTCGGCACCTCCGGCCACCAGAACTGCACGTACTTGCCGACGGCTGTCAGCTCGGCCATGCCCACCAGCACATACAGGACCCAGTAGTTCCAGCCGGACAGGAAACCGGCAAAGCCGCCCCAGTAGTTGTGCGCGAAGTGGCTGAACGAGCCGGCCACGGGTTCCTCGACAATCATTTCGCCCAGTTGGCGCATGATCAGGAACGCGATGAAACCGGCAATCGCATAGCCGAGGATCATCGACGGTCCGGCGGACTTGAGCACTCCGGCGGAGCCCAGGAACAGCCCCGTACCAATGGCGCCGCCCAATGCGATCAGTTGAATGTGCCGATTTTTCAACCCCCGCTTGAGCGTTGCCTGTTGCAAGATTTCATCCGCCATCTGGTTCCCTTTTGGTTGTTGTGGCCAGGCTTGATTTGAAAGGGCAGATATTACTCTTCGCAGCCTTCGTCATACAGGTGCCTGTTGGGCCAAACACTGGTTTTCAAAGGCTCCCGGCCCGGTTTGCAGCGCACAACGCATCGAGCAAGGCTCTGGCGTAACCGGGCAGGCCAGCAAACGAGCGGGCGCACAGCAGCAGTTTGCGCTGCGCCCAGGCTTCCTGCAGGGCAACGTATTTGAACGGTTGATCGACGGCCCGGCGCTCGATCGCCGCCAGCGGCACAATCGCCAGCCCTGCGCCGCGAGCGACCATGCGAATCACCCCGTCGAAGCCTTCCGCCCGGATGCGGATCTGCATGCGCACGCCCGCGTGCAGCGCCTGTTCTTCGAGGTACACCGCCAGTGCGCTGTTGGCGCTCAGGCCGACGTAATCGTGATGCAGCGTCTCGCTGAAGCTCGGTGTTGCGCCGTCAGCCAATGGATGCCCGAGTGGCATGATCAGCACCAGCGGATCGTTGCGAAAGGGCTGGGTTTCGAGGGCGTGGGTGTCGACGGCGTCGGAGACGATGCCAAGGTCCGCCGCACCCTGACGCAGTGCATGGACGATGCGCAGGCTCGGCAATTCCTGCAGATCAATGTCGAGGTTGGGATGGTGGCAGAGGAAGTCCGCCAGCACTTCCGGCAGGTACTCGGTGATCGCTGTGGTGTTGCATAACAAGCGCACCTGACCTTTGACGCCTTTGGCGTATTCGGCCAGGTCCTGCTGCATACGGTCGGCGTGTTGCAGTAGTAGTCGGGCGTGTTGCGCCAGGGCTTTTCCCGCAGGTGTGGGCGTGACGCCGCGACGACCGCGTTCCAGAAAGTCGATGCCGAGCGAAGCCTCCATCGCACGGATTCGCGCGCTCGCCGCCGCCAGGGATAAATGGCTGCGCGCGGCGCCGGCGGTGATGTTGCCGGTGTCGAGGATGTTCAGGTAGAGGCTTAGGTCGGTGAGGTCGAAGTGCATGGGTACAGCCTCGGGAGGTGTGTTGACTGGGCAGCCGCCTTCGCGGGCAAGCCTCGCTCCTACACGATTTGCGCAACCCCTGTAGGAGCGAGGCTTGCCCGCGAAGGCGTCAGCAGCAACAACGAAATCGTCAGCCTCTATCAAAACAAGAGACACCCTCAGTATATGGCGAATTTTCACACGGCCAATCCAGGCGCAGGATCAGCCCATGAATACACTCGCCACGTTCTACCAAAACCTTGGCCTGGCCCTTTCTCTGCTGGTCATCGCCACCTTCCTCCTGGCCGGCATGATCAAAGGCGTGATCGGCCTCGGCCTGCCAACCATCGCCATGGGGCTGCTCGGTCTGGCTATGGCACCGTCGCAGGCTGCCGCGCTGCTGATCATTCCAGCGACCCTGACCAACGTCTGGCAACTGGCATTCGGCGGGCATTTGAATGGGTTGGTCAGGCGGCTGTGGCCGATGCTGCTGGCAATCTTCATCGGCACCGGTGCCGGGACGGTCTGGATTGGCATGGCGGGTGGTCATTGGGTGGTGCGGGGGTTGGGCGCGGCATTGCTGCTTTATGCGTTGAGCGGTTTGTTCCTGCCGACTTTGCGCGTCAGCCGTCAGACCGAGCGCTGGCTCGGTCCGCTGTGCGGCGTGCTGACCGGCGTCATCACCTCCGCCACTGGCGTGTTCGTGATTCCGGCGGTGCCGTATCTGCAAGCACTGGGTTTGAACAAGGATGAGCTGGTGCAGGCGCTGGGCCTGTCGTTCACCGTATCGACCCTCGCCCTCGCTGCCGGCCTGTTGTGGCGCGGCGCGCTGGGCGGTGGCGAATTGAGCGCGTCATTGCTGGCGCTGATCCCGGCGGTGCTCGGCATGTTGCTCGGGCAATGGCTGCGCCAGCGGATCAGCGCCGTGCTGTTCAAACGCGTGTTCTTCATCGGCCTCGGTGTGCTCGGCGGCCACTTGCTGATCAGCGGGTAGCGGACGACGGGCTGAGCATCTCGATGGCACGGATATCGAAATCCTGTTCCAGGAATTCGTCGCGCTGTTCGAGGAATTGCTTCATGTGCGGCAGGTTCGAGTGCACGTCGAGGTGCGCCTGGGATTGCCAGATCTCGAAGAAGATAAACAGCGTCGGGTCCTGTTTGTCGCGCAGCATGTGGTATTCGATGCAGCCTGGCTCGGCACGACTCGCTTCCACATAACCGCGGAAGAACGCTTCGAAGGCGTCGGATTTTTCCGGGCGGGTTTTGGCGTGCAGGATGAAGCCTTGTATTTCACTCATCAGGAGTCTCCTCAAAGTCAGAATCGGCTCCAGTTTATGGCAACAATCGCCTGTTGATTCGTGCGTATAGGTCAAATGAATTTTGCGAATTCAGGACTTATTCCGCGCGAGGCCGATGGCTAACCTGCCGCCATCCACTTTCTGACCCTTCCGAGATTCCTCATGAAAAAAGTACTGTTGCTCAATGGCGGCAAAAAGTTTGCGCACTCTGATGGCCGCTACAACACCACCCTGCATGAAGCCGCATTGAGCGTGCTGGATCGCGGCGGAGTTGACGTGAAAACCACCTTCATCGACGAGGGTTACGACGTCGCTGAGGAAGTGGCCAAATTCCTCTGGGCCGACGTGATCATTTATCAAATGCCGGGCTGGTGGATGGGCGCGCCGTGGACCGTGAAAAAGTACATCGACGAAGTCTTCACCGAAGGCCACGGCAGCCTCTACGCCAGTGACGGCCGCACCCGTTCCGATGCTTCGCAAAAGTACGGCAGCGGTGGTTTGGTGCAGGGCAAGCAATACATGTTGTCGCTGACCTGGAACGCGCCGCAGCAAGCTTTCGACGACCCGACCGACTTCTTCGAAGGCAAGGGCGTGGACGCGGTGTACTTCCCGTTCCACAAGGCCAACGAGTTCCTCGGCATGACCGGTTTGCCGACGTTCCTGGCGGTTGACGTTATGAAGCGCCCGAACATCGAAGGTGATGTGGCGCGTTATGAGCAGCACCTGACCAAGGTGTTCGGCCTGAAGGCATAAGGTTCGGCTACTATCGTCATCTGGAATCCGAACCTGTAGGAGCCGGCTTGCCGGCGATAGCAATCCTGAGGACGCCATCGCCAGCAAGCTGGCTCCTACACAAAGCGATAAGGAACACAGGTGAAAGCCAGATCCGATGAGTTGCAGATTTTCGTCTGCGTGATTGAGTGCGGATCGATTTCCGCTGCGGCCGAACAGGTCGGGCAGACGCCTTCGGCGGTCAGCCGCACGTTGTCGCGGCTGGAGGCCAAGCTCGATACCACGCTGATCAACCGCACCACGCGGCGCATGGACCTTACGGAGGAGGGCAAGTATTTCTTCGAGCACGCCAAACTGATTCTCGATCAGATGGAGGAGCTTGAAGAACGCCTCAGTTCACGTCAGCAAACCCCGTCCGGGCGTTTGCGGATCAACGCCGCCTCGCCGTTCATGCTGCACGCCATCGTGCCGTACATCGACGAGTTCCGCCGGCTCTACCCGGACATCCAGCTCGAACTCAACAGCAACGACCTGATCATCGACCTGCTCGAACAAAGCACCGACATCGCCATCCGCATCGGCACGCTGGCCGACTCGACCCTGCACGCCCGTTCGTTGGGTTGCAGCCCGCTGCACATCGTCGCCAGCCCGGCTTACCTTGAGCAACACGGCACACCGTTGGTGGTCGAGGACCTGAGCGGGCATGCGCTGTTGGGCTTCACCCACAATGAAGGCCTCAACCAATGGCCGCTGCGTTATGTGCATGGCGATCGCTGGCCGATTCAGGCGTCAATCAGCGCGTCCAGCGGCGAGACGATCAGGCACCTGGCGCTTGAAGGTCAGGGCATTGCCAGCCTGTCGCATTTCATGACCATCGAAGACATCCGTGCCGGGCGCCTGAAAGTGCTGCTGGCGGATTTCAACAGCGGTTATCGCCAGCCGATCAACGCGGTGTATTACCGCAACTCACAACTGGCCCTGCGGATTCAGTGCTTCCTGGACTTTATCCAGGGCAAATTGGCGGTGTACGCGAATGCGGATTTCGAAGGTTGATTCATGATTCCTGCGCAAGAGTGAATTGGGTCAACGGGGATTTTTCAGTCGTGATGACTGCTTGATACTCCTTGCATCACTTATTCACGCAGGGAGTTTCTCCATGAACGTATTCGTTACCGGCGCTGCAGGTTTCATCGGTGGCTCCATCGCTACGGGCCTGGTTCGCGCTGGCCACAAGGTCACCGGCCTGGTGCGCAGCAGCGAACAAGCCAATGAGCTGAGCGCGTTGGGCATCACGGCGGTCATCGGCACTCTTGACGACAGCGCACTATTGGCCGAACAGGCCCGCGCTGCCGACGCGGTGATCAATGCCGCTAGCAGCGACCATCGCGGCGCGGTGGAAGCCTTGGTCAATGCCTTGCGCGGTTCCAACAAGGTGTTCCTGCACACCAGTGGTTCGAGCATCGTCGGCGATGCGTCGGGCGGCCAGTTCGGCGACGCCATTTATTACGAAGACACGCTGCCGGAGCCTACTGTCGACAAGGCGGCCCGCGTGGCCATCGACAACCTGATCCTCGACGCGGCGAGCGACGGGGTGAACTCGGCGGTCATCTGTAACACGCTGATCTACGGCCACAGCCTGGGCGTCAATCGCGACAGCGTGCAGTTGCCGCGCCTGCTGAAACAGGCACGCAAAAGTGGTGTGGTGCGCCACGTCGGCACCGGCCAGAACATCTGGTCCAACGTGCACATCGAAGACGTGGTGTCCCTGTACCTGCTGGCGCTGACCAAAAACATACCGGGCACGTTTTACTTCGTTGAAAGCGGTGAAGCGTCGTTCGTCGACATGACCACGGCGATTGCCCAGGCGTTGAATCTCGCTGAGCCGCAAGACTGGCCGCTGAAAGAGGCCGAAGCCGAGTGGGGTTATGAAATGGCCAACTACGGTTTGGGTTCCAACAGCCGGGTGCGCGGCAAGCATGCGCGGGCAATGCTGGGTTGGGTGCCGAAGCGGACTTCGGTGGTTGAGTGGATTCTTAACGAGATGGTGTGAGTTCGCTTTAGACCGCGTCATCGTTCTTCGCGGGCAAGCCTCGCTCCTACAGGGGTTGTGTCGCTCACAAAATGGGTGAACGACACAACCCCTGTAGGAGCGAGGCTTGCCCGCGAAGGCGTCTTCAACAGCACCGCAACTGGCCGGGCCGCCCTCAATTCCGTACCATCCGCCCCCTCTTCCCCAGTTGTGTCCAGTCCTCCCCATGAAAGCAAACCGTCTGCGCGCCGATGTCCTGGCCGGGCTCACCACATCCTTCGCCTTGTTGCCCGAATGCATCGCCTTTGCGCTGGTGGCTCACCTCAATCCGCTGATGGGCCTGTACGGCGCATTCATCATTTGCACCCTGACCGCGCTGTTCGGTGGTCGGCCGGGCATGGTGTCGGGCGCGGCCGGTTCGATGGCCGTGGTGATCGTCGCGCTGGTGGTGCAGCACGGTGTGCAGTACTTGCTCGCGACGGTGTTGCTGGGCGGGTTGATCATGCTGACGTTCGGGTTGTTGAAACTCGGCAAACTGGTGCGGATGGTGCCGCATCCGGTGATGCTCGGCTTCGTCAACGGCCTGGCGATCATCATCGCGTTGGCGCAACTGGAACACTTCAAGAGCGGTGACAACTGGCTCAGCGGTTCACCGCTTTATGTGATGAGCGGATTGGTGGCGCTGACGATGGCGATCGTCTATCTGCTGCCGCGCCTGACCCGTGCCGTGCCGCCCGCGCTGGTGGCGATTCTGGGCGTCGGGCTGGCGGTGTATCTGCTCGGTTTGCCGACTCGCACCCTGGGCGACATGGCGCACATCGCCGGTGGCTTGCCGACGCTGGCCTTGCCAGATATTCCGTGGACGCTGGACACCCTGCGCATCATCGCCCCCTACGCGATATTGATGGCGCTGGTCGGCCTGCTGGAAACCCTGCTGACCCTGAACCTCACCGACGAAATCACCGAGAGCCGTGGCTTCCCGGATCGTGAGTGTGTGGCGCTGGGCGCGGCCAACATGGTCTCCGGTGTGTTTGGCGGCATGGGCGGCTGCGCGATGATCGGCCAGACCGTGATCAACCTCAGCTCCGGTGGCCGAGGTCGGCTTTCCGGCGTGGTGGCCGGCGTGCTGATTCTGCTGTTCATTTTGTTTTTGTCGCCGCTGATCGAGCGCATTCCGCTGGCCGCATTGGTCGGCGTGATGTTCGTGGTGTCGCAACAGACGTTTGCCTGGGCTTCGCTGCGGGTGGTCAACAAGGTGCCGCTGAACGACGTGCTGGTGATCGTCGCCGTAACGGTCATCACGGTGTTCACCGACCTGGCCACCGCCGTGCTTTGCGGGATCATCATTGCAGCGCTCAACTTTGCCTGGCAGCAGGCCCGCGAGCTGTATGCCGACAGTCACCTCGAAGCCGACGGCAGCAAGCTTTACCTGCTGCATGGCACGCTGTTTTTTGCCTCGACTACACCGTTTCTCAACCAGTTCGATCCTGCCAATGACCCGTCCGTAGTGACGATTGATTGTCGTCACCTGAGCTTCGTCGACTACTCGGCCATCGCGGCGCTGAAGACCCTGCGCGAACGTTACGCCAAGGCGGGCAAGCATCTGCGCGTGCTGCATCTGTCTGAGCGTTGCAAGAAACTGCTTAAGCGGGCGCGGGTGAGTCACGACTGAGGCCCCAACCCTGTGGGAGCGGGCTTGCTCGCGAAAGCGGTAGGTCAGCCAACACCTATGGCGACTGACACTCCCTCTTCGCGAGCAAGCCCGCTCCCACAGGAAAGCGGATGAAAGTTCGCCTGGCCGATTTTCATATTCACCGACCTCGCATACCTCTGCGCGACATCCCTTACCCCTGCACGAAAATTACTTTCACCTCGTTTGAGTTTCGCGCTTCGAAATGTTTTAAGAGTTTCACAAAACTTTCGACGTGACCCTTTCGAGGAGTACCGCATGACCCTGTCCTTCGGCTATTGGCTGCTGGTGTATGCCGCCATCGCCATCATCGCGCTGATCGTTCTGATCGCCCGTTACCGGCTTAATCCCTTCATCGTCATCACCCTGGTGTCCATCGGCCTGGCATTGCTCGCCGGCATGCCGCCATCCGGGGTGGTTGGCGCCTACGAGGCCGGTGTCGGCAAGACCCTGGGGCACATTGCGCTGGTGGTGGCGCTGGGCACGATGCTCGGCAAGATGATGGCCGAGTCCGGCGGCGCCGAGCAGGTGGCGCGCACCTTGATCGACCGTTTTGGCGAGAAGAACGCGCACTGGGCCATGGTGTGCATCGCGTTTCTGGTCGGGCTGCCGCTGTTCTTCGAAGTCGGTTTTGTGTTGCTGGTGCCGATTGCGTTTACCGTGGCGCGCCGCGTGGGTGTATCGATCCTGATGGTCGGTTTGCCGATGGTCGCCGGGCTGTCGGTGGTGCATGCGCTGGTGCCGCCGCACCCGGCGGCGATGCTGGCGGTGCAGGTGTATCAGGCGTCGGTCGGGCAGACGTTGATGTATGCGATTTTGATCGGCATTCCGACGGCGATTATTGCCGGTCCGCTGTACGCCAAGTTCATCGTGCCGCGCATTCAACTGCCGGCGGAAAACCCGCTGGAACGGCAGTTTCTTGAGCGTGAACCGCGCGACAGCCTGCCGGGTTTCGGCATCACCATGGCGACCATTCTGTTGCCGGTGCTGTTGATGCTGATCGGCGGCTGGGCCAACCTGATCTCCACGCCGGGCAGCGGTTTCAACCAGTTTTTGCTGTTCATCGGCAACTCGGTGATCGCGCTGTTGCTGGCGACCCTGCTGAGCTTCTGGACCCTCGGCCTCGCCCAAGGCTTCAACCGCGAATCGATCCTCAAGTTCACCAACGAATGCCTGGCACCGACCGCCAGCATCACCTTGCTGGTCGGCGCCGGCGGCGGTTTGAACCGGATCCTGGTGGACGCCGGGGTCACCGACCAGATCGTCAGCCTGGCCCACGAATTTCACCTGTCGCCGCTGCTGATGGGCTGGCTGTTCGCCGCGTTGATGCGCATCGCCACCGGTTCCGCCACCGTGGCCATGACCACCGCCTCCGGCATTGTCGCGCCGGTGGCCATCGGTCTGGGTTATCCGCACCCGGAGTTGCTGGTGCTGGCGACCGGCGCGGGGTCGGTGATCTTTTCCCACGTCAACGACGGTGGCTTCTGGTTGATCAAGGAATACTTCAACATGAGCGTCACCCAGACGTTCAAGACCTGGACCGTGCTGGAGACCATTATTTCGCTGGTCGCCTTTGCGCTGACCGTAGGTCTTTCTTACCTGATTTAACCGGAGCCGCCTGCCATGGACATCCTCTACCAGATCCGCGCCCGTCAGGATTCCTTCAGCGCCGGCGAAGGACGCATCGCGCGGCTGATGCTCGACGACGTAGGATTTGCTTCTGCTGCCAGCCTCGACGAGCTGGCGCTGAGAGCGGAAGTCAGCACCGCCACGCTGTCGCGTTTCGCCCGCACGGTGGGTTGCCGCGACTTGCGCGACCTGCGCCTGCAACTGGCGCAGGCCAGCGGCGTCGGCAGCCGTTTTCTCGACCCGGCAGGCACGCCCGATCAGTCGGCGTTCTACGGGCAGATCGTCGGCGATATCGAGTCGACGTTGCGTCAGCACCTGTCGGCGTTCGACGAGTCGCGCTTCGCCGACGCGGTGAAGCTGTTGGGCAAGGCGCGGATGATTCATGCCTTCGGCATGGGCGGTTGCTCGACCTTGTGCAGCGATGAACTGCAAGTGCGGCTGGTGCGCTTCGGCTACCCGATTTCGGTGTGTCACGACCCGGTGATGATGCGGGTCACCGCAGCCAGCCTCAGTGCCGAGCACGTGGTCATCGTCTGTTCGCTGACCGGCATCACCCCCGAGTTGCTCGAAACGGTGGAACTGGCCCGCAACTACGGCGCAAGAATCTTGGCCATCACACGCAGCGACTCGCCGTTGGCGCAACTGGCCGACATCGTGCTGCCACTGCAAAGTGCGGAAACCTCGTTCATCTACAAACCCACGGCGGCGCGCTACGGCATGCTGCTGGCCATCGACGTGCTCGCAACCGAGCTGGCGCTGGCCAATCCTGAAGACAATCAAGAACGTCTGCGGCGGATCAAACTCGCCCTCGACGATTACCGCGGCGGCGACGATCACTTGCCGCTGGGAGACTGACATGATGTACGACACGCTGATTCGCAACGCCCTGATCATCGACGGCAGCAACGCCCCCGGTTACCCCGCCGACGTGGCAATTCTGCATGGCCGCATCGAGCGCATCGGCGACCTGCACGACGCCACCGCCACCGAAGAAATCGACGCCGCTGGTCGAGTGCTGGCGCCGGGTTTCATCGACGTGCACACCCATGACGACACGGTGGTGATCCGCCAGCCGCAAATGCTGCCCAAGCTCAGCCAGGGCGTGACCACGGTGATCGTCGGCAACTGCGGGATCAGCGCTTCGCCGGTGAGTTTGAAGGGCGATCCGCCAGACCCGATGAACCTGCTCGGCACCTCGGCGGCCTTTGTTTACCCAACGTTCCGCGACTACCGCGCGGCGGTCGAAGCAGCGAACACCACGTTGAACGTCGCCGCCCTGGTCGGCCACACCGCGTTGCGCAGCAATCACCTTGATGACCTGTTTCGCACGGCCACGCCGGATGAAATCAGCGCGATGCGTGAGCAACTGCGCGAAAGTCTTGAAGCCGGGGCGTTGGGTCTGTCCACCGGTCTGGCGTACGCCAGCGCGTTCTCGGCGTCCACCGATGAAGTGATGCAACTGACCGAAGAACTGACCGCGTTCGGCGCGGTGTACACCACGCATTTGCGCAGCGAATTCGAGCCCGTGCTGGAGGCCATGGACGAGGCGTTCCGGATCGGCCGTCATGCGCAATCACCGGTGATCATTTCCCACCTCAAATGTGCCGGCGCCGGTAACTGGGGGCGCAGTCCGCAACTGTTGGCCTCACTTGAAGAGGCCGCGAAAACCCACCCGGTGGGCTGCGATTGTTATCCCTACGCGGCGAGCTCTTCGACCCTGGACCTCAAGCAAGTGACCGATGCGCACCGCATCACCATCACTTGGTCCACGCCGCACCCGGAACTCGGTGGCCGCGACCTGATGGATATCGCCGCCGAATGGAACGTTTCGCTGCTGGAAGCCGCTCGCCGGCTGCAACCGGCTGGCGCGGTGTACTACGGAATGGACGAGTCGGATGTACGAAGCATCCTCGCGCATCCGCTGTCGATGGTCGGTTCCGACGGCTTGCCGGAAGACCCATTCCCGCATCCACGTTTGTGGGGCGCTTTCCCACGCGTCCTCGGACATTTCAGTCGCGATGTCGGGCTGTTTCCGCTGCACACCGCGGTACACAAAATGACCGGGTTGTCCGCGTCGCGATTCGGCTTGAAGGAGCGCGGTGAAATCCGTGAAGGGCATTGGGCTGACCTGGTGTTGTTCGATCCTGCAACGATTCGTGATGTCGCCGATTTCAACGATCCGCAGCGGGCGGCAGAAGGCATCGACGGGGTGTGGGTCAACGGTGTGTTGAGTTACAGCGAAGGGCAGGCGAACGGGAAACGAGAAGGGCGGTTCCTGGCGCGGCAAGGCGATTTGCGTGACGGTTTTCAGAGCCTCCACAAACCCCTGTAGGAGCCAGGCTTGCCGGCGAAAGCGATCAGCCAGTCGACAAATCTTTTGAACTGCTTCACGTGGTGGCACATTGCAATTAAAGAAAGCCATCGCCAAGCCGAAGCGCTGACACTAGCCCGGCTACACTCTGGGCCTTACCAGTCTGGGAGCAACTTGATGAGCTTCGGCAAAACCACCCCGATCCTGCGGATTTTCGACGAAAACAAGGCCGTGGAGTTCTACGTCGACTTCCTCGGTTTCAAGATCGACTGGCAGCACCGTTTCGAGCCGAATTTCCCGCTGTACCTGCAAGTCTCCCGGGGCGAATGCGTGTTGCACCTGTCGGAACATCACGGCGACAGCACACCGGGCTCGGCGCTGCGCATCGAGACCGATGAGCTGGAGGCGTTTCAGCAGCAATTGCTGGCCAAGGACTACACGTTTTCGCACCCACAGATCCAGGCCATGCCGTGGGGTAGCCAGGACATGACCATCAGCGATCCGTTCGGGAATCGGTTGGTGTTTACCAATGCGATTAGTGTCTGAGTACGGTCTGACAGATTGATCGCCATTGATCTGTAGGAGCCGGCTTGCTGGCGATAGCCGTGTGTCAGGCGCAATCCATGTTGATGGATCCGCCGCAATCGCCAGCAAGCCGGCTCCTACAGGGTTGGTGCCATCCTGTGGGAGCGCCGCTTGTCGACGAATGAGGGTGACTCAAACCCTGAAGTGACTCACCATCATCTGCAACTGATTACCCAACCGCGCCAGTTCAACACTGGATTTAGCGGTTTCGTCGCTGGCAGCGGCGGTCTGTTCGGACACGTCGCGTACGTTGATGATGCTGCGGCTGATCTCTTCGGCTACGGCGCTTTGCTGTTCGGCGGCGGCAGCGATCTGCTGGTTCATCGACTGGATGTTGGACACCGTGCGGGTGATGTTTTCCAATGATACGCCGGCCTTGCGGGTCAGGGCGACGCTGCTGTCGGTGAGGGCGCGGCTGTTGTTCATCACGGCGGACACTTGTTGCGTACCGTTCTGCAAACCGGCCACCAGGCCTTCGATTTCCTCGGTGGATTTCTGCGTACGCTGGGCCAGGCCACGCACTTCGTCGGCCACCACGGCAAAACCACGACCGGCTTCACCGGCACGTGCCGCTTCAATGGCAGCGTTGAGCGCCAGCAGGTTTGTCTGTTCGGCCACGGCCTTGATCACGTCCATGACGCTGCCGATCTTGTCGCTTTCGTGTTGCAGCACGCTCATGGCTTCGGTGGAGCGCACCACTTCGCTGGCCAGACGCTCGATCTGGGCGATGGCTTCGTTGACCACTTTGTCGCCTTCGCGGGCTTCGCCGTCGGCGGCGGCCGCTGCTTGTGACGCTTCTTCGGCATTGCGCGCGACTTCCTGCACGGTGGCGGTCATCTCGTGCATGGCGGTGGCCACCTGATCGGTCTCGATCTTCTGGCTGTTAACGCCGGCGCTGGTCTGCCCGGTCACAGCGGACAACTCTTCGGCGGCGCTGGCGATCTGGGTAACGCCGTCGCGGATACCGCTGATCAGGTCACGCAGGGTCACGCCCATGCGCGCGATGCCTTGTTGCAAGACGCCGAGTTCATCGCGGCGGGTCACTTTGACGTCCTGGGACAGGTCGCCGCCGGCGATGCGCTCGACCACTGCCAGCGTGTCGCGCAGCGGGCGGGTGATCTGACGGGTGATGATGACGGCGGCAATGATCCCGACCAGCAACGCCAGCAAGGTGCTGATCAGTTGCAGAGTGCGGGCTTGTGCGCTTTCGGCGTCACGACGGTCGAGCTGGATCTGATACAGCTGCTCGCTGAGGGTCACGATGGCGGCGCCCTGATCGGTCATTTCCTTGCGCGCCTGCACAGCATCGTTGCTCGCGGCCTTATAGGCCTGCAAAGCGCTGCGGTAATTGCTCAATGCCGTTTCCAGCTGACGCAACTCGTCCAGCATAGTGTCGGCGAATTGCACATTGAGTTGTTTCAGGCTGGCGATGGCCGCATCCAGTTGGCCGACGGCTTTCTGCTCGGTCTCGGCGTTGGTGGTCGCGGTATAGCCGCGCACTTCGTAGCGGGCCAGCATGAACGCTTCCTTGGCGGCGGTGATGGCCTGGAATTGTTCGAAGCGCTGATCGCTCAACGGCATTTGTTGTACGCGGGTACTGATGGCGTTGATCAGCGAATTCGCGTTTTCCGCGTTGGCGCCCATGGCGTCCCGCGCGCTGTTGCCGGAACGGTAGGCGCTGCGCATTTTGTTCAGGGACGTTTTGTACGCGTCAATTTGCGTACCTTGCTCTTTGAGCAACTTGAGGTTTTCCGGGCTCTTGAACTTCACCAGCAGCGCTTGTTGCTGAGCGGCAAACGCATCCAGGGTGGTCTGGACGTTCTGCGCAGTGGTTTCATCGCCGTTGGTCAGCATGTATTGCAAGCGAACCACACGCAGTTTGGTCAGGCCGGCATTGAGCTGGGTGATGTCGCTCATCCAGTTGCTGCGGTCAATCAGGCTGCCCAGGCTCGTCCAGCCGGTCAGGGCGAGGACGCAGGTCAGTGCCAGGACCAGGCCAAACCCCAGGCCCAGTTTCATGTTCACGCTGATGTTGCCGAACCAGCTATTCATCAAATTCCTCCAGGAACGTTGCGCTTTTGGTCGTCGGTTGGCTGGAAGATTGTTGTTTTTGGTAGCCAAGGGTGTGTAGCAGGTCTGTATCGGCAGCAATCGCGAGAGCTGAAAGGATTTTGTCAGACGGTTCTGTAACAAAAGTTTTTGCAGGGGGCTTAAGCTTTTTTTCACATGGGTTTCACCGGCTGCCGACGCGAGCCTCTCTACCCTCGCGGCATCGAATGTAAGTGATGCATGCCGGTGAGGCGGCCTGATGTGGAATTGAGACTGAGTCTGTTCGGGGTCAAACGCTCGATTGATCTGAGCCGTTTGACCCGCTATCGAAACACCGCAGTGGTACTCGCCTCGGCGCTGTTGGTGATCCCGTTGACCGTCTGGCTATTGCGGCCTGCCGCCGTTCCGGACCTGGCCCATGGCAATGTCTCGGGCGCCCGGGCGTTGTTATCCGGTTGGGCCAAGGGCGACATGATTGTGCTGGTGCGCCATGTCGAGCGCTGCGATCACTCGACGGCCGCGTGTCTGACGGGCAATGACGGCATCACGGATCGTTCGCGCAGCGTCGCCGTGAGTGTCGGTGCGCAATTCGAAAGGCTCGGCCTGGGCGAGGCTGACATTTACAACAGCCCGATGATGCGGACCACACAGACGGCCTCCTACATGTTCAACAAGGTGAGTACCCATGAGGAGTGGTTGATCAATTGCAAGGGCACTATGTTGCGTGACGCGCTGGCGCACAAAGTGCCAGGGCGTAATCTGATTTTGGTGACCCACAGTGAATGCATGGCGCAGATCGAAAAAGGCCTCAAGCTGCCGACGGCCTCACTTGGCTATGGCGCCTCTTTGTTTATCTCCGCCGAATCGCTACAGGCGCCGCGAATGCTTGGTTTTATCGAAGCTTCCGACTGGCGCTCGGTGACCAGCCAATGAGTAATCCCATGCGTTTTTACTACTCCAACTTCGGTATTCCACTGGCCTGCGCAGCCGTCGTTTTTCTGATGTTCGACATGACCAAGATCGACATCGCGTTCAGTAATCTTTTTTTTGATCCGCTGACCCAGACCTTCCCGCTCGACCAGGTTCACTTCTTTGAAAAGCTCACCCATAAATGGGCGCGCATCATTCCGAACTGGACTGCTGAAATTGCCTTGATCGGCGCGATGCTGTCGTTTGTCTGGCCGCTGATCAACCCGCAAAAGCGACCGCGTCTTGGCCGATTCCTGGAGCGGAGCAAAGTCGCTCCGGTGCTGAAGTTTACCTATGACCATCGTCGGGATTTTCTGTTCGTGGTGTTCGCGTTTGCCATTTGCACCGGGGTGATCCATTTCCTCAAGGCGCACACCAGCGTGTATTGCCCAATTGAAACGACCCTGTATGGCGGGAAAATTGCCCACATGGAGTGGTACGAAAACTTCCAATTGTTCAGGGAAGCCGGTGAGGGGCGCTGCTGGCCGGGCGGGCATGCTTCGGGCGGTTTCACCATGCTGGCGTTGTACTTCGTGGCGCGCCGCTATCGCTGGCGCTATTCGAAAGCGCTGATGTACGGCTCGCTGCTGCTCGGTTTTGTCTATGGCACGACGCGGGTCCTGCAAGGCTGGCACTACATGTCCCACACGTTCTGGGCCGGGATCTTCGTGTGGCTGGCGTGTTTGCTGACGGCGTTGGCGTTTTATGGGCGAGCGCGGCTGGATGTGCCGGTGGATCAGATGACATCACTGTCGGCTGGCCGTCCGTCATCGCGAGCAGGCTCGCTCCCGCAAGGGAACGCGGTCCAGTGTGGGAGCGAGCCTGCTCGCGATTAACGATGACGCGGTATGCCTGCCTACTCCTGCGGATCAACGTTATCCAGTGCCTGGTTCACTGCCAGCTCCGCCAGCATGATGATCTGCGCAATGGCCAGCGCGGTGTTGCGCTGTGAACCGTCGAGGTAGGTGGCTAAATCGCTGGTCATGACGCTGGCGGATGCCAATGACTCGCAGGCATGGGCTAGGAGGTTTTCAGTGCCGATGTCGGGGAGAATCGTGAAAAAGGGGCTGGGGCGATAGGGTTTGTTGGTGGGGGGATCGGGGATTAATTTATCCACTAGAAGGTTCCTTTCGTAGTCGGAGCCATCAACTCCCGATCTCACTCGGCGAAGAGGCGGCAGCTATGTGCGGAGTGAGATCACCGGCAAAAGGAACCCGGCCAGACCAAAGTCTGCCCGCACACAGCCGCCATAAAGTATTGCGGACAGCGAATAGCTGGCGGCAATTATGGGGGGACTGGCGCTCGTTTCCAATTGCTGAGCCGGGGATCTCACACCCGATCACTGAGTTTTCAGTGACAAGCAAAGACTAAAGAGCCCGCTTCCGAGCAACAACCTTAAAAATCTGTGGGCGTTTTCTTCGTTTTTGGTAGGAGATGTCCTGCAATGACGACGACATTTTTATCGACAGTGAAGCCGCCATCGCGAGCAGGCTCGCTCCTACAGGCGACTGCGGTCGTACGCGTAATCCGTGAGCAAAGTCATCAAGCGGATGGCGTACGGCTACCGGGACAGCGAATTCTTTTTCATGAAGACCAAGAGCGTCTTTCCCGGTAATCCGTGAAGAACCAAAAAAAAGCCCGCGGGAGGGCGGGCAAACCGTAGTTTCTTGAATGAGCGAGCGCAATGTACCGGTTGCCGGGGCGCGATGGGGTGAAGAAAAATTCATCTGCGCCGCGGCAAAGTCGGGGCTTACGGCAAATGATCGGCCGCAAAGTCCGCCTCCGACCGTGCCCGCAAACGCCCCTTGCGACAGGCTTGCTGGAAGCGTTCGAAGTCTTGGTCATTCTGTTCGGTATAGGATTTTGCATACTTGAACAGCGCATCGGCCAGCGCATCGCTTTTGCCGATATAACCGCTGATCTGCGCGGCGTGCCCGGACGATTTGGCGTGGGCACGGGCGAGGGCGCGGCCGCAGATTCGACCGTAGGCGGCAAAGGCTTCGGCGTCGAAGGTTTCCAGTTCGGCTGAGATTTTCATGTCGCGCAACTGGCGCACGTAAAAATGGCGACCGTTGGGGCCGGTGGTCCAGCCGAGGAACAGATCACTGGCGGACTGCATCAGCCGTTGGCCATCGACCACGCGCTGACCGTTATGGCGCACGCGAGACTTGGCCTTCACGTAATCGGCGAGCACCGACCGCCGTGCTTCCTTGAATTGCAGGAACAACGGGAACTCTTGCTCGTCTGTCAGCAGCGCCACCAGGCAACGCGTGCCGACACTGCCGACACCGACCACTTTGAACGCCAGGTCCTGAACATTGAAGCGCGACAGCAGCCCGCGCCGGTCGGCTTGCAGGGTCGTCCGATATTCATTCATGAACGTCTCGTAGAGCGGTCGCCAGTCCGCGAGCCGCAACCAGTCATCGTCGGCATCCAGCAGCGTGGTGTTTTTGTGCAGATGGAAAATTTCCGGCAGATCATCGCGAATGATCAGACGGCCTGCGGCGTCACGTTCACTGATTTTCGGCAACAATTCGGCATGGGTGCGGCGTTCGGCTTTGGCGATGGCGCGCTCCACGTGCTCCAGCGTGGCTTTACTCGCCTGTTGCCGCAGATCGTCATAACTGATGGACTCGTACCAAGTCTCCAACGCACTTTGCTCCGCGCACTCGAGCATCGTTTGCTGATACGCGGCGACCACTTCGCGGCAGACGTTTTCTTCCACGGTTTCGCCGTGGCGCAGGTCACGGGCGGCCACCATGAAACTCGCCACCAGACGTTTGACATCCCACTCCCAGGGGCCGGGATGGGCCTCATCGAAGTCATTGACGCTGAACAGCAGGTTGCGTTCCGGCGTGGCGAAACCACCGAAGTTCATCAAGTGACTGTCACCACAGATCGTCGACACCAGACCCATGTTCGCCGTGCCGGCCAGGTCGTGAGCCTGCAACAGCGCGTTGCCGCGATAAAAGGTGAACGGCGACACCAGCATGCGACCGTAGCGTAACTCGACCAGAGAGTTGACCCGGCCCTCGCTGGAGCGCTTGATCAGTGGCAGCGGGTCACGATTGGTTTTTCCGGTGGCCGCCTGAGCACTGCGAGGGCAGTTTTTTCGAGCGTCCTTGCCTTGCTTCAAGCGGTCTTTGAGGGTGGTCATGGCAACTCTGCGTTGTGGGCTTGTGCGGATTGAGTGTAGGAGGGCCATGAAACTTCGTTCATAGAAAAAAACGCAGAAAGCGTATGAATCGTGGCCTCACGCAAGCGAAACTCGCCGAACTTGCCCGATTGACGCGGCGCAAAGTCATTGCTGTGGAGAAGGGCGCTCTTTCGGTGAGCATGCTTGCTTACTGAAGGGCGGTAATTCGCCTTGGCCGAGGCTTCTTTGGTTACGGGGTCACGCTGTCGTTGCTGGTGTGCGTTGTTGGGGCTGCAACGACTGTCCACGGCGCTGGAAGAACGTTGATGTAGTCTCGTTGGCGATTCTACCGGCACAAAAAAAGGCACTGGGAAAACCACCAGGAGCCTTTTTCTGAGCCAGGACATTACGTCGACCGAGAGTGGTGGGAGCTCAACAAAAAACACGACCAGTATGAGTAGACGTCCGGATCGTGGTACTGTTTTAACAGCCGGCTGATACCGAAATATTTTAGAAAAACAATAGGTAGAGCGCAGGGCTTTATTGTAAAGTATCGTCTAATTTAATAGTTGTTAAAAAAATAACAGTGGTCGCACTGCAGCAAAGGATGTCGTCATGCTGGTTGTCTTTGTGGAAGAAATGGTGGAAGTTTGTGATTGATTTTAAAGTTAAGCCAGTCATGAATTCGAAGTGCCTGATTTTAGCCGGCTCTTTCGCTCTGGTCACTTGTTTTGTATTGTTGCTTTGTTCATTGTTGTTTCCGATATGGGAAACAAATGATGATGTTGCAATGTCGATGATCGCTCATGGTTACGGCATAGCATCCAGTGGTTCTCCACCGACCCTTATGTTTTCAAACGTTTTGTGGGGGTACTTTGTACGATTTATTCCGGAAGTTAATGGTGTATTAGGTTATTCCATTGCTACCATGGGGACTTTGGTTGTAGTTGGGGCGTTTATTGTTAATGGGTTGTTCCGGCTTGGCGTGAGTTACTTGGGTTGTTTGTCTGTCTTGATACTTTTGCTTGCGCGCCCAACACTTTTTCCTCAATTCACCATTAACTCTGGTTTTTTGATGGTGGCCGCCTTTGTCTGCTGGCATTTGTATGAGAGGGAACGTGATTTTCGAATGTTGGTGTACGGCTGTGTTCTAGCCTTTTTTAGCTATATGATTAGAAGTCATGAATTTTTGCTGGTGCTTCTCGTTGCATGGCCGCTACTTCGCTGGAAAAAAATACTTTTACTAAAACAGGCGAAAATTTCTTTTGTTGTTCTCGCTTTGGCGGTGGCAGTAGCAGCCTTCATCGACCACCGAGCCTATCAGGGCGACGAATGGGGAGCATTCAGTGAGCTTAACCCAGCGCGCGCCCCTTTTACGGATTTTGGTGCTGCAGAAAACCTTAAGCAGCGGCAGGATATTCTATCGCACCATGGTTACAGTTCTAATGATGTAAGCCTGATAGAGAACTGGTTTTTTGTGGATTCAGTTGTTGCAAAGCCGCAAGTATTACAGGCAATGCTGGACGAGTTGGGCTCCGTGCCGACTCAGGACATTGCACTGGGTAACGGTTGGCTAGGAATCCAGGTCTTGTGGCATCCTGTGCTCTTGGTTTCTGTATTGGCTGCGTTATCGTTGCTATTAATCAGGCCAAGTTGGCGATTGGCGGTAAGTTGGGGTTTGTGTGTTTCTGCGATGTTTGCATTTGGGTTGTTGGGGCGCCCTGGGATCTTGCGGGTATATGTTCCACTTGTCGGCTTGCTGTTAATTGCTCCGTTTTTTACTGTGATGGCTTCGGGGTGGCGCAAGAAGTTGAGTGTCGCTATCCCGCTTGTGGCTGCGTTGATTACGGTGGTAAATTTATATCCGGAAGTTGAAGGCTCAAAAAATAGAATAGTAGCAGCCAGTGAGTCTTTTCACGACTTCCCTGATTATCCAATAGTTGTATGGGGTGTTGGCGTACCCTTTGAAGCTATTTATCCTGTAATGGGCGCTGCAACGACGGCGATGCAGTATCAGTTTTACGGTCTGGGCGTTTCTACGCTTGCGCCTTTTTCAGTCGCTTTTTCAGAGGCGGCAGGAGGCCGAGGGATGGTTGATAAACTTCTGGATAAGACTGGAGTGCCCGTGATATCCAGTGAAAAGATGCTTGAGTATCTTGATGTTTATTGCGGTGAGCATCATGGCGGTGTTTTGAAATATTTAAGCGCACAACAGTTCGGTCCTTATGTGCTGAATAGGGTCCGATGCGAAATCCTGAAGTAGTCGTGGGTCATGTACTCATCAAATCGTTTGCTATGGCGCACCGCGTATGTAGGTGTGGCGTTTTAGGTGGTTGGCCGAATTGAATGGAGAGCGCCCAGGTAAAAAGCCGTAAAAATTCAATTTTCCGAGGATTTACGGCTTTCTTTATTTTCAGCGACAACGCGTGATCAAGGCGTTGCTATAGCCAACCATTGTGACTGATGGCGATTTGGGGGGTAGATGTTGCAGCGAATGCGCGATCCTGAAGAGACGCTGCTCCTTTCGTCAGGCTGCCTGGCGACTGATCAACGAGCGAAGCCCAACCATGCGGACACAAAAAAGGCACTTGCGATAATCGCCAAGTGCCTTTTTTGTCTAGCTTGTTTGGTGGGCCGGGGTCATTTGAACCTGAATGAAAAACTCCTGTAATCATTTGGTTCGAACGACCTAAATAATTACGGGGATACATCAGGGGATACAGCACGCTGACGGTTAGCTTAATCTGAGGCGTTTTCAGTTGCCCATCTGCAGGCTTTTCTCAATTGCACGCCCTTGTCGTATCAGCGACAAATTTATGGTTCCTCCCTTCTTTGCAGATGCCATCCGGGTGAACGCCTCTTGATTGGAAACCCTTTCCCCATCCATCGCTATGATCATATCTCCGGTTAGGACATCCGCTCTGTAAGCGGGGCTGTCATCGACGATTGTTGTAATCACCACGCCCTGGTTCGTTTCTAGTTGCTGACGCTCAAGGTCGTTCAAATTACGAACGAATGCGCCGATTCGAAATCGACCTTTTACAAAGTAAATTGCGCCGTAATCAGAGCGATTAACTGTGACGGGGATGTACGTCGTGCGGCTCCCGTAGGTCGTGGTTGTGGCATTGCCATAGGCAGATACCGGACCCCCTGGCCCATACGCGGTGGCATTCGCGGAGGTGTAAGAAGTGTTGGTTGTTGGTGTCGTGATTGGCACGCTTGAGGTAACCGATCCCGTGTATTGCGGTAGAAATACTAGAACCAAGTCAGCTCCAACTGCCTGTCCCTGTTCTATAGCGTCATCATCGGAGACGCTTTCACCACTGTTGAAACTGGATTCGCCGATAATCAAATAACCACGCTTTGCATAACCTGCCAGGAGCTGATCTGTGTTTCCAAATGCTGATCGCTCAACAGCGGGTGTCTGCGGCGCGGCTGATGCGCGAGTAGACGCAATGGCTTCCGGGGTTGCACCAGGAGAGGGGGTATAGAATTTTTTGTAGCCACTGGCGCACCCTGCGATGCTGAGTGATGCGCTGATCGCCACCAGTACATGCATGAACTTCTTTCTCATACTTCCCTTCCCTTGGCCTGAAAGCGTTGCATTATTTGCAAGAGAGTATGGCGTAACGCCGCTACAAGACCTAGATCTACAGACGAGCCTTTTGTCAGTGAGTGTTGAGAAAAGGGTCGATGTGAAGAGCGTCGGTTGAAACTGCGGTCGCATCAGAAGGTCGGCGGGGACCCTGAGGTTTTCCTATTAACACGGGGTCGGAAACCCGCGGGATTTTGTTAGCGATAGCCCCCCACCTTACTGAAATTTCAACGTTGAAATTGAAAGGATCATGATGAAAAAGGGGCATCGTTACCGTGTAGGTAAAGATGCCCCTTTGTGTTGCTGATAACGCACGCATGGGGATCGTAAACCGTGTCAACTTCGTCAACCTGTCAACCAACCTCAAAAAATCAGCCGCTAACACGATCGCGCGGGTTTCCGACCCCGTACCAATCGCGATTGCCCAGGGTCCCCGACCAACTCCAGAGCTATAGGGCAGATGCACAGGTGAACCGCAGTTCACCAAGTTCACCTGTTCACTAAGCTGGGCACCTTTCTGCTAACAAGATCGGGCGGGTTACTCGCCCCGTGTCGAGGGGTATTCCTCAGGGGCCCCGGCGCAGTCTGGGTGCCTGTTAACCTGAGTTAACTGTTAACCGATTTTTTTCTCCGGTCAGACGCCTGAGCTCGCGGGTTTCCGACCCCGTACCTACCGAACACCCCTAGGGTCCTAGACTATGTCGGTGCTCCGGTCTCATTTTTTTGGCAGACGGCACCTCCTCAGCGTTTCCTGGCTTACAGCGAGAGCGTACGAATTCCACCACGCCAGTATGTTTTCGCTGGCGGTGCTATCACTTATGGGGTGTGGGGGCTCGAGAAGACGTGTTACGGGTGTTGCAGGTGTTGCAAAATAACGCAACTTATTGAATTTATTAAGCTTTATTGATATAGCACACTGTTCGGCTTTCAGATGCGATTGGTGTTACAAGCCAAATGGGTGTTGCATCAGCGTTTTCAATTTTGGGTAACCCGTAGGCCGCGGACGTCCCAAAAGCAGACGCTCAGGTAAAGCTCGTTGATGACCGGAGCAGCCAGTCAAGCGCGCTGCCACATCGGTGGCGATTCAATTTTCGATGAGCTAAAGCATCGTTTGATCAAAACCTATGCAAGTAATACTCTGCGACCGAAGCCTAGAAAAGTGTACTTGCGCTTGCCATTGAAAGAATAACTAATTTGTCCAAAAGGAGAGAGGGATGGACGGTAGCAGGGTGCATTATGATGCTGTGCGGCGAGCGTTGGAAAACGGAAATGCTGCGATAATGGTTGGAGCTGGGTTCAGTAGGAACGCTGAGAATGGCGACCAGCTGGCTACATGGTATGAAGTAGCTAAAGAATTATGGCGAGAACTTAATCCGGATAAAGGTGAACTGAAAGAGTTTTCCACAAGCATGGTCGCTCAGTTGGGTGAGCAATATGCAAGGGTGTTTTCTAAGCCTGCTCTTGAGGATCTGTTAAAGCGTCTTATACCGGATGATAGAGTGAGTCCAGGAGTCCTGCATAAAAAGCTTTTAACACTCCAGTGGTCTGAAGTATTTACAACTAATTATGACACCTTGCTTGAGCGTGCTTCGGAAAATATTGTAGATCACGCCCACTATGTAGTTGCCTGTAGAGAAGATATCCCTCAATCGAAAATGTTGAACCGCCGGAGAATTGTCAAGCTTCATGGTTCATTTCCATCACAACGTCCTTTTATATTTACCGAAGAAGATTATCGCCGCTATCCCGATCAATCTGCTCCATTTGTTAATTTAGTACGTCAATCCATATTAGAAAATATTTTTTGCCTGATCGGATTTTCAGGTGATGATCCGAATTTTTTACATTGGATTGGGTGGGTAAGGGATGTGCTCGATCAGCACGCTTTACCTATTTATCTTTTTTTGGGAAGCGCTCCAACCCTCGGACAGCAGAGACTGCTAGAAGCGCGTCGCGTTACTCCTGTGGTACTTCCTATGATGGAAGGGGTGGAAGAGTCAGATTACGCAGCCCGATACGGTGAACTTCTTCGGATATTAAAAGAGCCACTTAATGCGGATCAAAAATCTTGGGGAGAATTCACAAATAATCTGACGCAGCCTACCGGTGTTTCAATAACAAATGACGAAAAGATGGACTATGTGCTGCGCAGTTATTTGAGTCTCCAAAAAGCAAGGAGTAGTTATCCTGCGTGGTTTGTTGCACCAAGAGATGTCAGGCGGAAATTTTCCTCAAGTGTCTCGCGTATTTCTAGGTATCTCTATTCTAAGGAGCTCCAGGATCATATAGTTAAAATTATTCCGCATGTTGGTGTGGCTATAATGGCGGATTATGCGTGGCATAACGAAGTGCTGTTACAGTGTTTTGATGATGGATTGGCTGAGTTTTCCATCAAGCTTTTATCAGAGACTGAAGACGCGGCCTATCAAGAAGCAGTCTCAGAACATAAGGATCTAAGCGAATTTTCAGTAAGTTCGCAATCTTCCTTTAATGAGAGATGGAAAGAGGTCGCTCTGAGTCTGGTGCGCTGGGCCAGACAGGAATTAAGACAGGAGGAATATGAAAGTCTGTGTAAAAAACTTTTATCTAAATTTCCTGGTGATTTACATTTGCAGGATGAGCTAATTTATGAAGACGTGCTATTGGCTTTGTATAAAGGAGATCGTGATGTAGCACAGAATATTCTTATGAGCTGGGAGGTTAGATCTCCAGATGGATATATGTATGTTCGTAAAGGAATGTTGCTTGGTGAAGTTGGCGATGTGTCAGTAGGGCTAACCACTAGCCTGATGGGCCTAAAGAAAATAAGAAAAAATCAGCGGTCCAGAACGAGTTCAGTGCACTATCTTTCTCAGGAAGCATGGGCATGTTTAACCGTCGGCTATTTGCAGAAAACCTTAACGTGGTCCCGGAGCTTCCGGGCGAAAGGACGCGAACTCGAGTTTGAAATTAACCCTGATGAGTTGAATCAGCGTTTGGCAGATTTAGCGGCCATTGATCATGATGTTGTTCAAGAGCTTCAGTATCTGATGGCCGATCTGAACGCGGAGACCCCATCACCGTCGCAGCCTATTAGTCGCACCCCATTATTTGAGCTGGGTAATTACTCAACGACTAGGCATATCGGAAGGCCCAGTACATTTGATAGGAAGATTGATGCCGCTTTTGCTTGGCTTACGCTAAGTGATCGTGTTTCCCTTGTTCCTCGTGTGGGCGATACTACTTTCGATATAGGTTCGTTTGGCCAAGCAGCATGGTGGGTACAGTACGTAGACTCGATGGAGCGAGTACTAAGTGTAATGATCCGAACCTTGAACAAAAAAATGCTTGAGCCAAGATCGGATAATAAACTTATGCATTCTGCGGGATGGCTGTCTCGGTACCAAGTCGCCAGGGTTAAAGAGGATCTTGCGAAGTCGATTTGTCAGCGATCTTTAAGTTTGGTTGAGCGTTTTTTTGAAAATGCACATGATGATGAGGATGAGCTGACCCGAGTTGCAGTATTTCATCTTGAGTTGGTCGGGCGGCTAATTATTCGGTTGGCTGACTCGGAGTTGGTTTACTTGTTTGGGGAACGAATTGTAGCGCTACATCACAGCAAGGTTGTCGGTCGACACAGTGAAGTTTGGAAAAGCTTAGCAGTATGTATGGCTAGATGCTTCGAAAATTTGGATTTGATTGATAGGGGAAGGCTGGCGAGGTCTATTGCGACGATTCCTTCTGTGATTCATGATGAATCGATAAGGAGTGTTTATCGGAACAGTTGGGTAATGTTCCATAACATTAAAAAGCGTTCGGATGATCTAAAGGTTGATAACGTTTCAGTAGAAGTCAGAAGAGATGTCGATGAGCTGATTTTGGTTTTGAAAGATGTGCTTGGGAATAGTGCTGGTCCGCATTCAAGTATGACTGGTGTATGGCAGCGTCTGTTTTGGTTGAGAGATTGGGGCTTTATAAACGAGTCGCAGATTCAAGAAGTCAGTGCGCTTTTAAGCATTCAGGCAGGTTGGCCGATTATACCGGGGCACCATTTTTTTGCGCCTTTGTTATGGGTTTCTAACTTAAAGAAAGCAGGAGACCTTTCCTTCAGGAAATGGTTGCTTAAACAGAAAGTTAAACCTTTTAGAGTTACTTCAGAAGACGAGAAAATTAAGTCGGACGGCCGCTTTTCTTGGCAGCTAGATGTGGATGATCTTTTTTTTGTAAATGTGTCAGTTTCGATGGAAAGATCAAAGTGGCCCCGGCGCGATTTTGTAAAATGTCTTCTTGTCGTAAAGGAGTGGTGGGATGATGAATGGTCATTGATTACGAAAAATATTGAGAGGGTCAACGAACTTATAGGAATGACGGTTGGGCGTCTTGTCGGTTTGGATGTAATCGTGGCTAGGTTTATCGATGACCATGGGTATGAATCTTTTATTAAATCTGAGGTTTTTTCTTGGGTCTCCACTGTGCGAGCAGAATCGTCAACAGTTGGCGCTGAATTTCTACACACTAGAATTGCTACGGGTTTTAGTCAGTTAAAAAGTGACGATTTGAAAGACGTGGAAAAGGAGTTAGTAGCAGGTCTACTTTGCGCTGATGTGTCTCGTGCCAATAGAGCAATAGCGGTGATTTGGTACTGGATTAAACATCCTGAGTCCTCAAAGCTTTCCCCGCCTGTGGCACTGGTGACAACTATTGTTGCTATTGTTTCAACTCGTCGTATGCCTGTACTTTCTAGGGTGATGGATTTAATGGCGGAGTTGGTGGTGCGTCACCCGCGTTGGCTTTGTGATAGCTCATACACCATGCTCGCTAATGGTTTAAATATGATGCTCGGGGAACTCAGATATGAGAGCCGACCAGATGGCACAGGAATACCTGACGAGATTGTTCCCGAGTTGCGACTTGGATGCATAAGGCTTGCTAAGGCTTTAAAGGCCACTAGCTATGATGAAATAAAAGCTGTCGTTGGTTTGTGGGTGGGTCAAGCTTGTTCTGATCCTCTACCTGAGCTTAGATATTTTAATGAATAAATAAATTTGTGAAAATTGGAGTCTATTTCAGCCTCCATCTTTCATGGGTTTTTATAATTAATACCTACCTGGATTGACATGAGTAGTATTAGTGAGAGTAGATGAGTGAAATGGTGATAAAAATTTACCGTCAATGCGTCGTAGGATCTGTTTTTCAGGTGTCTACTTGATCAGGGAGCTTACCGGATGAGTATGCCCAGGCTAAAAACTCGACTTGAGATGGCTCATGCAGTGAATTTGTTGCGTTTGCATCAGGTCAAGATTCGATTCAGCCACTGGCGCCTGCGTCATGGGTTGAAGCTTGCAATATTATTGCTGATGACCGCAGTGCTTTTTACTGTGTTCTCGATGCCGGTTCTACAGCAATTGGCGGGAGGTTATTTCAGTAGTCAAGAACGCTTGGCCGCGCTCAGTGGCCTCTTGGGCGGCACAGGAGCGGCGCTGATCGGTGCCGCTACTATCGCGTTCTCGCTCGTCGTTTTCGCCATGCAAATCAATGTCGAGCGTATGCCGCATGGCTTGTTTAAGCAGTTAAGTTCCGACAAAAGATTGCTCAGTTCGTTTCTCGGATCGTTCCTGACGGCGATAGTCGTCGCTGGGAAAAGCTGATAGTTACCGGTGAGATTTTGAAGGTCGCGCAACAGTGCTACCGCTTGGTGGGGTAATGGCACGAGATGTTCGCGGCGTCGCTTCATACGTTCTGAGGGTATGGTCCAAAGTGCTTTCTTTAAGTCGAACTCCGACCATCTTGCTTCGCGCAATTCAGAGGGGCGGCACGCAAGCATTGAAAGAAGATGAAGGCCAATACGGATGTCAGTTGCGCTCGGATACGTTCGGATTGCCCGGAGAAGCGGTGGCAATTCCTCTTGGGATACATGAGCGTAATTTTCTACAGGTTTGGTCTGCAAAAACTTGTGCAGACCTTCCAGTGGATTGTGCGTTGCTCTTCCAGTGACACGTGCAAGATCGTAAATTTCCCGACACATGCCTCGAACACGGCTGGTCTGTTCGATGATTCCTTTCCGCTCCATCGAGCGCAGAAACTCCATCCATTCCATGGGAAGGATTTCTTGATAGATACGGTTACCGAAGACGGGGAAAACGTGTAGCTCCAGTGCGCCGATGGTCCTTACCGCTGTGCCATCGGTCCAGCCTTTACGTTTGGAGGCGTACAACTCACGAGTTAGTCGTTCGAAGGTATTGCTGGCAGCTTCAAGTTCTGCCGCTTTTCGGGCTCGCTTGGTTGCTAATGGATTGCTTCCTTGAGCGGAGTCAGCTCGAAGTTCTGCGGCTTTTTGCCGTGCGAGGGATCCACCCACTTCCGGGTAGCTTCCAAGACCTAGCCATGACCATTTCCCATCGGGCTTTTTGTACCGAAGCTGCCAAGACTTATTCCCGTCTGGACGGACCCGCAGGTAAAGGCTGTTGCCGTCATGCTCGCGATACTCTTTGGTATCTGGCTCTAGTGTCGCCAGAACGGTATCGGCCAAGGGGCGACGCTTGATTTCACTAGGCTTCATTTCCTTGTACCCCTCAGTTTCAAATTTCCTCCGTGGTACAGGGGAGGATACATGGAGCCTTGAGATAGGGGTGGACAGAGGAGGACAGCCAGAAACAAGAAAGCCCGCACGGGGCGGGCTTCTTGGGGTGTTTCGTAGACTGTCTGAGACAGGTCTAGACTGCTATTTGGTGGAGCCGGGGTAATCTGAAACAAGTCGGTATCTATCTGTTTTGGCTAGTAAATAATTGTTTGGTCAACTTGCTTGGAATACCAGTTGGAACGCTGCGTGGTCTGGATTCCGATGGACGGTGCTTTTTGAGCTCCGCCCCCCAAAACTAATCGGGGCTGAATCTATCAAGCCAATGGTCGAGCTGTTGATTGTTGCCCCTGCGCTCGCAGGTACAGGGGCTCCTAGCAAACGATACCGTCAATGATTGCTGTGTTGGCTAAGCCGACTCTCGAAGTATTGCGCAGTCTCTTTGTCGGTGCAGTACAGGTAGCAACCCTTCATTCCGCGTGTCATCAGGGTTCGGTATGTATTCTTGATGATCAGGTCTGTTTCATTCTTCGCGAGGGTAGGTTGCTCTTTCATCATTTTTTTCCAGCCGCGAATCGATTTATCGTGCTTGTCGCGCTCATCCGGGGATGTCACTACCTTACCGTCACGTACGACTAGGTCTGGCCCGATGATCACCCCGATGTAGTCGACTTCCAAACCTTGGCAGGTATGAATGCAGCCAACCTGCTCGATGGAGTTCTCAGCGATGATCCATAGGCTGCCATCCTGATCCAGGTTCCATTGGCGTTTGTAGTCACCAATGACGATATCAGCAGCGGTGGGGTCTTTCTTGCTCAACCAAGGCCAACAATAGCCCGCGACCAGAGTCGGTCGTACTTTTTGCTGTTGCTTCTGGCTTTATCCACGGGGTACTTCTGGCCATTGCAGGCGAGCTTCCGTGTCACCGCGTCGTTGAGGTCAATGCCGAGTACGCTGCTCAGGCGAACCAGGTACATCAATACGTCCGCCAATTCGTCTTTAACTGCTTGGCCGATTTCGGGATCTGTTGCGGCGGAAATCGAATCGGCATCACTCATCCATTGGAAAATCTCGCACAGCTCTCCTACCTCGCCAGTGAGAGCCAGGATGAGATTTTTGGGGGAGTGGAACTGCTGCCAGTCGCGATCATCTGCAAACCGCTGGAGGGATGCGGCAAGCTTCACTACGTCAACCATTGGCGCGGATGAGTTGTCTGAGTCGCTCACGGGGTTATCTCTTGGGCATCGGTGGTGAAAATGTGTAGGAAATCCGGCCTTGGATTGTAAGAGTTTTTGCTGTGTCCGCAGATTTTTTTGTTTTTTTTTTACCTGTTGGCTGCCGGCCGGATTGCTCACCAGTGTTCGCTATCTGCATTGAGCGTGGGAGCGATTAGTGCTTGCAAGATAGGTGGGCGGTCCAATTATGTTGATCGACAACAAACGACCCAACACTATGGTTAGTAGAGGGCTTCTTTCGACCCGACGCTACCCCCTCACGAATGGCAGAAACCGGCCAATAGCAGGCGGTCAAGAAGGTCAGATATAGACCTAAAGCGGCCCCTCGCGTTGGTCGGTCGATTCCGTCCAGGGGATCGGCTCACATCCTTGGAGGCCATCACAAATCTCACTCGGGAACAGAATATGTGGGGCTATGAGACCTGAAAATTACAATTGACAATGCTGGCGTTCTGCCCTAGAAAGGAGGTCTCTTTACGCGTTTAAAGCCAGATACTAGTCGTTGAAGGCTTAGTCAGGCGTTTCGCCAGACTCAATTGTATTGCGTTGTTTTATTCCGCAGACAAGATCTGCGGCCCTACGCTCCTTCGTCGCTCCGGTCCACAGATCTTGTCTGCGGCTGAACCTTGGTAAAGAGCCCTTTTTCGCATGGATCCGCGACATATTCTTGCTGATGTAGACTTGGATGAGAGTAAAATTTACTTCTCCAAGAATCCGATTGTTCTACTCTGCGGGGGCTATGTCCCTGAAAAAGAACATGCAGATGCAAAGGATCCTCCCGTCCGTTCTCTTCGTGATGCTTTGAAGCGCAAAGCGCTCAGTATGATGAAGGCACCCCATATTTTTCGACCAGAAGAGATTAAGTCGTGGCATGAAGATGGGGTCTATCGAAACCTGATGGATTTCGAAGCAGATCTTGCGAGCATCTGCTCACTCATTGCAATCGCCGTTGAGAGCGACGGCTCCATTGCTGAGCTAGGTGCTTTTTCGCAATTACCAGATTTTCAAAAAAAACTCATAGTATTTGTACCTGAAGAATATGCGGACGATAAATCTTTTATCAACCTTGGAATTCTTAGGCATATAAACGAAAGGCACGGAAGCGGCGTTAAGGTTTATCCTTGGAATCCAAACTATCCGCTTGAGATTCCAGAGCATGTTGTTACAGGCGTTATGGATGACATTGTAGAAGAACTTAATGCTCTGAAAAAAACACAAAGCCTGTCTCTTGGCAATAATATTCATATTGTCGTTCTAATATACGAGTTGATTAGGCTTTTT
The DNA here is from genome assembly GCF_014852285.1 of Pseudomonas sp. PDM02. Lineage (NCBI taxonomy): Bacteria > Pseudomonadati > Pseudomonadota > Gammaproteobacteria > Pseudomonadales > Pseudomonadaceae > Pseudomonas > Pseudomonas sp. PDM02. Next base: position 59,985 of record NZ_JACVBL010000006.1, read on the forward strand.
GTTGCTCTTAAGGAAAGCGAGATTGTCGAGGCAATTAAGGGACTAGGCAAAGATATACATCGTGATGATGTGCGGCGAAAAATATTCTTATTGCAAGAGTTTGAGTTTATTAAGAAGATCGGTGGGTATGGTGATTCAAAATTTTACGCCTGTGGTAACGAATCTTTTCATACGCTCCGCTTCGCTCTTAAAACGGGAGGTACGGTTGATACATTAAGGTTGAAAGTAGAATGCGTCGATTATTACAAAGCAGCGACATCCGAACGAAATCGCAACAGGGCTATTGAACAAGCAAAGTTAGGGGTTGCGAAATGAGCGAATATAATTTTCGTGAACACCTTTCAGATGAGTTTATGATTTCTGAACACGAAGTCGTTCGATTGCTGGTCAGGGCTCCATATGCTTACAAGCGCTATACTATCCCGAAGAAAAACGGTGGTGTTAGGCCGATCGCTCAGCCTGCTAAAGAAACTAAAATCATCCAAAATTTTATGATGAATTTTTGGTTTTGCAAGTTACCGGTGCATGAGTGCGCAGCGGCGTATAAGCACGGAGCAAGCATTAAAAATAACGCTGAGCGGCATGTTGGCTGCTCATATATATCAAAATTTGATTTTGTTAATTTTTTCGGGTCAATAACTGAAGTCGATGTACAGACTTTGTTGTCCAGAGTATTTCAGGGGCAATTGTCTGAAAGAAGCATTGCCGATATGGCTAGGATGAGCTGCATTCGCGATAAAGTAACAGGGCGTTTGGCGCTTAGTATTGGTGCTCCATCTTCGCCAGTGTTGTCTAATGCAGTCATGTTTAACTTTGACTCGGTCGTAAGTCAGTGGTGCTTTGAGCGTGACATTACCTACTCACGATATGCAGATGATCTAACATTTTCCTCCAATGAAAAGGGCAAAACTTTTCTTGTAGAAGAGTTTCTTCGGGGTACTCTCAAGGAGCTACCTGAGCCTGGGCTATTGCTCAATGCAGATAAAACGGTTCACGCCTCTAAAAAGAACCAGCGACGAGTCACCGGACTAGTGCTGAGCAACGACGGTAATGTGACTATCGGTCGTGATAGAAAGCGGTTGATTAGCGCAATGATTCATCATTTTATACTAGGCCAACTTGACCGTAAGTCGATTGCACATTTGCAAGGTCTCATAGGTTTTGCCCAAGATGTCGAGCCATTGTTTGTCGCTAAGCTTAGAGGCAAGTACACTTCAAAAGTTATTACTGAACTTATGAGGTTGCGGGATGAAAAGCGTAATTGAGCCTGCTGCGTAATTGCACGGACTTACCCACCCATTTGCATTCGACGTAACGAGCCGTTTGCATCGGATTAGCAAAGTCACCCTCATGGTCGAATGTCTGCTCTTGGCCGATTTTTGCCTGTCGCCACCGTCAACTATGGGTCGACTTTTGTCTGTCGCGACCGGCGACACCCGACCCAAAGCGGCCGATCGCTGGTAGCAGCTTTGATGCTTAGTCACCGTATGCAGCAGCGAGTCCCTTGCGCGATCCAGCACCCAAGGCAGTCAAAAACGAGCCGTCGATGGTCACGCCTAGCGCATTCAAGGTTCCGGCCTGGATAGACTATGCTGAGTAGGCTTATACGTCGACGCTCATGATAAGACGGAAACGATTAGGATAACTCGCTTTAACTAAGAAAGACTGCGCATAGCTTTCAGGGATAAATTATGAAAAGCAATGGACCATGTAGCCGAACGAGAACTTTTAGCGTTAGCGGATGCTCACCATTCTGCTACAGGCAGATCGTAAAAAAACTTGATTGAACTTGTTAATTAAACTCTCTTAGTCACCGATAGGTTGAGCAGATCACCAATTATCACTCATTCGAACAATTAAGGCAGCGTTCGATACTAGACATGTCTGTCACGGCCTGGAATCCCTCGCACGCTAGACAGTTATAAACAAATTGCTTATTTTCGCAATACCCACACTTTCCAAAATGAAAGCCAGCGGTCAAATTTAATGAGTCGAAATAGACACCATCGCGATGTCCGCAATGTGCGCATTTCGTGAATCCGACAGAGTCGCTATTAATTGAAAACCCGCAACAAAAGCAGTAATAGTTTTCAGAGTCGAAATATCCTAGCGTTTCATTTTCACAGTGCCAGCACCGAAAAATGTCACTATAGTCGAGCTTGCCACTCGCAAAGTCATAGGCCTCGGCTCGATAATCTTCTGAAAAGATAAGCCTCGAATAATTATCTTCAGTAAGAAAGCGCCTGTAATCGCTCATCTCACCAGAATTCCAATGGTGTCTATCAGCGAAGAGAGTTAGAGCGCGAACTAGCAATGTCAAACAGTTTAAATTGGCCTTCTGAGGTGTAGTCTCAATAGAAAAATGGACCAGCTTATTACGAAGTTCTTGAACCTCTCTTATGATATCAAGATCATCCTCATCAAAAATCTCTACATCTTCCAATTTTTCAATGACTTTTCCGAATCCTAAAGAACGAAAAGATCCACTTTGAAAATCCGAGTACGTTGTATTGCCTAAGACAAAGGCTTCGAGTCCGCACTCAGAAACCAAGCGAAATTTGGCGAACAACTCAACAGCTGTTTGAATTGCAACGACCGCTATCTTCCATGTGTTTTTAGAGGTATTAGAAGCAAATAACAGATTCAGTCCTTCATTGAGAAAAGCCTGAGCATTATCGAACAAAGAAGCGCTAGCTTGCCCACGTACTGCTTCTTTCCAAGTTGGAGGCCCCACCATATCGAAACCGCGTTCAGTCATATTTACCCCACCATGATGTAAATTTACCCACCAATCAAGGCTGTCAGAGCAGCAAGAACTCTGTCCTGTGCCAATCCACATAAAGCACCAATTAACAATGCACTGCGCCAACTTATCGATACATCCAATCCCTTACCGATAGATGTGTGCTCATAGATATTGAAAAACACTAGAGCTACGATTGGGCCGATCATGATTTGACCAGTTGAAGCAAGGTTTGCGATTTGCGCAAATTTATCCGATGAGTCTCCGAGCGATCCACGCAAGATAGCGCCAAGCACCGCAGAAAGGATTGCCACAATGGATAAGCTCAGCGGTGATGGACTTATCTGTATGTTTGTGGCTGCTGATCCCGAACGTGGAGACTCAGACCCGGAGAGTTTATAGCGTACATTAAAACTCATCTGGTACTTTTTAGGCTCGAGTAAAGCCCTCTCAAACTTCAACACGTAAGTTGCTGAAAATGATGATTCGGGCTCTATCGTTGTCATGCTGGACCCGGCCGCTTCACTTTCTGCTAGCCTACTCTCTACGCCCTCCAACTGCCTTAGCTTAGCTTGAAAAAGAACATCTATACCTTTGTGATCGATTGCGCCATTACTAAGCCAAGTTCTCTGAGCTAAGTGCGCATCTTCACCGGAGTTTATTTTATATTGAAAGCTTTTAATTCTACTTCGAATTTGGTTTTCAAAAAATTTCCGGCGCAAAAATATCGGTGTATATAGCTTTAGCAGGTTTGACGTACTGAACAGCTCTTTAAATGCCTCCTGCTGAACTGCAATTAAATTCTCTCTAAATGACTCTGATTTAACCCAAAGATAGCTACCCAAAAGATTATTCAATTCACTAATAAGTTCAGATTTTTTTGAAAAATCTTCCGCGAATTCGTTATCCGTGATTTCCAGTAACTGAGCGCCCACTGGAACCTTTGGCTCGAGCCCTAATAATATTATTGGTTCGGCACCTAAGTTTTCGATTGTAAGCTTGTATGCTATTTGATTGGATCTTAAGTCACTAAGCTGCTCTTCCAGCTTGATAATCGGCGCAGCCATTTTTTCATCCAAAGAATTTTACGATATTGATGGCAATATGCCTTGCCTCCCGACATCTGTCCAGTATCAGTACCACGCTATGACGGTGGTTTTGGTCATCACAAGATCCTAGCCGGCTACGTGGTAATCCGGCCAGTAAATTAGGCGCTGGAGAAAACTTCCGGGATTCGTACCACAAGTTCTTGGGCGCTCAGAACTTTAGACCGGGCGCCAGTTCTAGAGCCTAAATTTACGTTGCCCTCCTAGGCAGGCGGCTTGAGGCAACCAAAAGAGGGGGGGGGCTTAGCCGCAAACTGCGCGCGATCTTTCGGAACATTTTGTTAACGAAGCCATTTCGCAAGCCGCTTTTGGCCGTTTGCTGCCCGTGGTGAGAGGCAGAAATCGGCCAAAGGCGGCCGCTGACTCTCTAATAAGTTCGGGGCGATTCAGATCGCTGTCTCGACCAGCCCTTTGTGACTGGATATTACAATGTCTGAGCCGAGGCCTTTGAAGTTATTGGGTGAGCGAGTGGCCAAGTTCAAATTCTTCGAACATCAGGGTCAGCGATAGAATCATTACCTCGGCCTGCACGAGAGGTCCACCTGCTCTCGGCGAGAGCCTTCAGCTTGCGGGACAAATCCAACGCATGCCGTAAATTAAATATCACGCCCTCTACACGGAAAAATCATCTGACAACACGCCAGACATTTGCTCTTTAATTTTCAGTCCGTACCAACCATTCTCCACCAGAGCTTGTAATGACAAAACAACTAAGTTGAAGCCGAATTGCGATATTTCAAGAAGCTTTTTGAAATCCTCGTTTAAGCTTTGATCCATGATTTCATTTTTCATAGGATGGTGCACTCTGTACCCACCGTGCACAAAAGAACTTCGGTAGTCGTACATTTCACGCAAGCGTTTCTTCAACATTCCTTTGCCCTGAGCATCTAGTTCTAAGAGTGTTGAGATCCGTTCAACTAGATTGGTGAACCCTTCTCCTACCTTTGTACCATAAATGGCCTCTAGTGCATGAAATGCCCAAATAACCCAAACTACATCTGCATCTGCCCCGCAGCAAATATGCAAAACTGAAAAAATTGCTTTCTCTACGCCAGACTCGGCTCTTTGCCTGACCCCCATATTGAGTTTCTTGTACCAATAAACAACTGATGAAAGAGGCAATATTCGAGGCGCGAAGATTGAATTCCCTGCCAGCAAACTTCTAAATCCTGACTCAAAACAATCCGCTGAAAGTCGCAATTCAGTAATTAGCCCTCTTCCAGCATCGATACGTAGACCAAGAAAATCGCATACACCTGGGCGAGCAATGTTTAGGATAAAAAAAACATCGTACAGGAACTGCTCAACAAAATAGCTGGTATACCATTGTTGTCGACCAAGATCCCCATCAATTTCCAAAGTTACCTTTACCACAAATTCCAATTCTGGAAACAAAGCAGATTCGATTTGCTCCACGGATAACGTACGACTTAGCTCCGCGACATTGAGCGATTCAGTATTGATTTTGTATGCTTCAACAAAAGGGGAAAAATCGCACTCAATATTAACTTTTACGTCGCCATGCATATAGTGCCAAGGGCCAATTACGCTGATGGCTTGCTTCAATAATTCCATATCTCCAAACTTAATCTCCTCCCGCCGCTCATGCTCATCTAAGCGTCCCCATCCCCTCCTGCGAACCGTCACCAATGAAACTGTCACGCTACCTCCCATCAAGCCAGTTATAATATCAGAAGATATAGCATCAGCTCCTGGGGAATCAATCGTGCAGAATGAGTGCGTGACTGCAAGAGAGCACTTTTCCCCTCGGTCATTTCATAGAAATGGGAAATTTGGGGCAGTCGATGACGAGTATCAGTCGTGAAAGGCATCATTCGACGTCTCCATGAGAGCTAGGGACCATTAAAAGAAAAGCTAGCGGAGAAATGAAGAAGCCCGAATTTAAAGCTTTGCTTGTGTGCGTCGGAATCGCAGCAATTGGCTCCTACGCATCAATCTACGCCTGTAGAGCATCGATAAGAGCCTAATCTTAGCTACTTAATCGCCCTGCAAAAGTTTCCGCATGCGAAACCTTTTACGGGGCTCGATCATAGAACCTTACCTTCCGCGCGGGTGTGAATCTAGCCATGGAAGACAGCTTTAGCGTGGATTGGACCCATGGATTCGCAGAGTGCTGAGACGATTTGCTGTGGACATGAATCATTCGCCCCCCCAGGCTAGAGGAGCCAACGCGCATACTTGATGGTCACATCCGTGGTAGCAGTCATTACGAGAGGCGGTTATCGGCCAGGAGCTGTCACTCTGCGCCCCCTAAACTCGCATTCACGTAATAAGCTATGCAATGTATGACTTTCAGAAAATATTTTAGGCGTCTTCTTCGCAAGGTTTCCTCTTGCGGACATACACAGTGGCAGCCTCATTGATTGTCAGGGCAGGTCCAAGGTGAAGCTGGATCATGTTCATTCTGAGTATTTTAAACTCGAAGGAAGCGAGGTCTACTTCTAACTCTTCCGTGAAACACTTTTCGTAGGTTTTTGCGTCGTATCCTTTAAACTCTATCCCCAGAAATTTGAGGGCTTTGAACACCCTGCATACGCCGGAGATAAAAATAGGCATGATATCTAGATATACTTGTTTTTCTGGATATCGTTCGGCCTGAGCTTCTGCCAAAACCTTTTTAAATTTAAGGCCTTCTGCTATAAGATTGAACCGCTTTTGGATGTCAGATGGTTTCCCGAGTCGCAGGAGTTCTGATGAATTCTTGCTAGGATCTAGGCGCGAATATATATCTTCAAGTTTGACGAAGTGATGCATACATGATCTTGCACCACCTTTGGATTTATGACCCGCCAGCAGAAATGCCGCACCCTCTAACCGCTCGGCGCCTTCGTTGAGCCACAATTCAGGAAGCAAACTGGAAAATAACGAGTGATCGCGGTGATGCAGCGCATTGCGTAAAGCAATTAGCAATGATGTATCTGGTTGCGCAAAGTAATCGAAATCATCCTTAGAAACGTCATATAATGTATGAAAAGCTTCTAGCGTCGCCTCCCACGCTCTATCCAAATTTTCTATGGCTTCCTCTTTGTCAATTGCAACCAATCCTTTGTAGCGAATATGTTCCTCTCCGTAGATACGCATAGTATTGGCAAGTCGACTGACTGCCCTCTGTACGATTTCCTTTTCCATGAGCCATTCTTCCTAGGAGTTCATTTTGAGCCAATTACCTTAGCGGTGACGGATCGTAGCGGCAATCCTCGCAAGGGTAACCTCACACCGAAGGCACTGACCGTACCACCACCGCGGCCTACCCACTGCAAACGATGTCCATATCACACCCAATCGTTTCCTTGAGATATGCCACAGCGGCGGCCAGCACGAGGTTTTGATCAGCGGTACGATTACCAGCAGATAGACCCGGCTGAACAATCAGAATTTCGGCTTCAATGGGTTTGAAGCGCGCTGTCTTGATCAACTCATTGAGCCTCAACCCATTTCCAGCAAGGTAGCGCGTTGGACGATGTAGGGAGCGCAGCCGATCCTCACGCCTTTGCATGTGCTTGCTGAGTTCAGAAAAGCGCCATTTCCACTTGGCCGACCTGACCGCTTGAGAGCAGACCTCCACGACATCCTTCACGCGTTCGCCGGGGGTATCTCCTCCGGCATATTTGCAGTGGATCAGCGCAAGTCGTATACGATTATCTTCCTCCTTGAGACAGACAAGATCCGCCGCCTCACCGGCGCCGTCGTCGTCGAAAACGATGTCAAAATCACCTTGGATGAAATGTTGGGCGGCTTTCCACTGAACAGCGTCAGCACGTGCAATGCCGTCTTTCCAGTAGGATTCTTTTGTGATGTCGACCCCTGCCCAGTCCCAAGCCTCGAAGCGCTCTTCTCCGATTTCAAGATGCCTGGGATCTTTAGGCTCGATAAGCATGTTGCCGTCCAGTTCACTCAGGTCGACGAACCGTACCAGCGGTGGGTATGAACTCAGATATTGGCTGAGCGCTCCTGACGCTCTCCCGATGGTGAGTTCGACTGCCTCACCGCTTGTCTGTGCGACGACGAAGCCGGCCTCTCCACCTACCGTTAAGGTGAACTCCGCGAACTGGCCGGCCTCGTCACAGCTTAGGGCAAACCTCACGCTGTTATCTCGCACATCAAGGTATTTCAGATCGATGAACGTGATAGGAAGGCCGTTTGGAAACGCCCGCGTGGTGAGCACGACCCTGTCCTCTGCAATACCCATGATTTCAGCCGGCCACTCGACAGCAAGCACATTCCTGTCGCTTGGAAATCCTGCCACATTCTTAGGAATGAGGACATTTGCAATGATGTCATCGACAACGATACTGTCATCGAGAAGTTTGGCGCCAGCCGCCGCGCACCAGCGAACGAACTCCGGTGTGGAGCCTTGCTCTCGCGACCAGACCCTCCCTTTGTACGAGCAGCCAACAGAAACGCGCTCTCCATTTTCCCAACCGGTACCACTGACATTGTTCTTAACGGAGCCGCTGCGCTCGGCCACACCGAGTGCTACCGCAACGTCGGCGCCCGTGTACATGGCGTAGCTCAGATTACGTCGACCGTGTTTCTTGACTCCCATGTTCTGAAACACCAAGCGGTTTATATGACCGAGTCTTTCTTGAGCTCGAACCAAGCCGTAGCCACATTCTCGAAGGTGTGTGCCGTTTCCGCACGCTTGGCTTCATTCAGCGTGTTGCGCTGCACCTTCGGATCAATACCCTGGGCGAGCAGCTCGCGTGCATCGACTGCCATCTTTCGTGCGTTCGCCAGTGACAGTTCGGGGTAGGTCCCGAAGCCGATGTTGATGCGCTTCTTGGTTACCGGCTCGCGGTAGTTGAAATTCCACAGCAACGAGCCGTTGCTGCGTACGCGGAGCTGCAAACCGTCACCGTCAGTGAGGACGTAATCCTTGGACGCGGGTTTGACTCCCTTGAGCTGTCGATCGGAGAGGCGGAGGTTTTGGGCAGGCATGAGATTGTCCTCAGGCACTGATTCGGTATTCCAAAGATTAGCACCGGATGGACTGGAATACCGTCTGGAATACCCGAATGGCTGGAACTCAAAAAATCTCAGAAGACCGCAAAAGCGCTGAAGGCCGCGTATTTACTGGATCGCCGGCACAAAAAAAGACGTCCGTGGACGTCTTTAGATGATGAAGTGGTGGAGCCGGGGGGATTTGAACCCCCGTCCGCCAGTACTCCGCTGTCGGTACTACATGCGTAGCCGTGTCTATTAAGTTAACCCGCAGCGACCCGACGGGCAGGGTGCTTTGGGCGAGTTGTGTAAGTTTTAGCCGCTTCGTCCACAACGTACTGCACGGCGATTCTGTTCTATATGACAATCACTTTGGGTTTACAGACATCCCCTGATGATTGCTGGACCCGAAGGTACCAGGAGGGAAGGGCTAAGGCTGCTTACGCAGCGAGAGCGTATTCCCCGTAGGTTTCGTCATTGGCAACTATAAGAAGTTGCAACAGTGGATTTACGAGTTCTGTTACCAACTCGGCATGCACCTAAAGTTTCGCGACCGGCGTCGAATCCTAAACGGCCCCGTGCCTGTTGCTCTGTGAATCAAAGTGAGCAGCAAGCCTGCGCAGTGTACGCCAACGTGGCTCAGAAGGCCACCCGATGCTTGGCGCGAGTGATCATGGGTTGGGATCTTTGCTCAGTTTGCCAGCGACAATCCCTGGGTGGCCTCGGTGACGCATTTTTTGTCGTCCCCGGCAGCTTTGGAAGCTTCGGCGCTGGCCAGCAGTCTTTTGATCTCCATTGTGGTGTTGTCAGGGCTCGCCGGCAGTGCATTCACTTTGGCTTTGAGCTGTTGCAGCTTGCTCGTACACAGGTCGTTGTCCGCTGCAAATACGGGAGAAGCCAACAGTGCAGCAGACATGAGCAAACCAGCGATCGCGGTACGTTTCATGGGTATTTCCTTGTACGGGTAGTCTCGGTGCTGCCATAGGGACGGGGGCTCGGCCGAGGTCGAAAAACAAGCCACGATTGATCGGCCCTACTTAAAAGACTACGACGCTGCGCAGGAATTCGCTTTTCACCCAAAGGCTATGGAAAAAAAGGTCCATGCATGCCCAAACCCCAGAAGCAACAAAACCCGCAGTTAGCGGGTTTTGGTTTGTTTCGCATTGGGTGGAGCCATCCTGAGCGCTCCCTGGCCTGTTGCTCTGTGAATCTTGATGAGCAACAAGCCTGCGAGTTGAACGCCAGGAAAGCCCACCCGAAGGTTGGCATTGTGCCGGGTTACTTCCCGCCTTTGTTCGCGTCCTTGATTTGCTTGATCGTTTGTTCTGTCTCGGCGATGCAATCGTCAGTCCCTTCCTTGGTGCCTTTTGCCTGATCGGCTTTGGCTTGCTTGACGCTGTCCATTACCTGATCAGACATTTCTGGAGGAGTCTGTGCCCTGGCATTTTCGATGGTTTTAATGTTGACCGCACAGAGGTCTTCAGCGGCAAACGAGGGGGACGCCATCAGCGAGACAGTAACGAACAGACCTAACAGTACAGAACGTTTCATGAGTATCTCCTTGAACTGAGGGTCCAGGCATTTGCTGGCCATCAGAACGGGCTGCCGAGGTTGGGTAAGGCCCGGCAATGTCCGGGCTTAACCAGTGGACTACGACGTTTCGTCAGGGTTCTATTTTTCTTCAGATGCCCCTCGGCTGTGTGACCCGATCCACCAGATAGACCAGCCCGTGGTAGTCGATTCCGCCATGTTGCGTCAGACCGATCTCACAGGTGCGGCTGGTCGAAATCCCCTCGCTGCACTGTTGCACCGCGTCCTTGAGCGTACGCAGCGAATGGGCATTCAGCTCCGGCGTGGTGAAGCCCTTGTCGCCGGCAAATCCACAGCAGTGAATGCCTTCGGGAATGACCACGTTTTTGCTGCACTTGCGCGCCAGATCAATCAGCGCCTGGCTTTCCCCGAGGTGCTGAGTGCTGCACGTGACATGCACGGCGATGGGCGCTTCCTGCGGTGTGAAGTCGAGACGATCCATCAAATGCGTACGGATGAAACGCACCGGGTCGTACAGGTCCAGTCGAACCTCTCCCAGGTCCTGAACCAGTCGCAAGGTGCAGGGGCTGGTGTCGCAGTAGATCGGATCGAGCCCGCCACGGCTGGCGTGCAGTAGTGCGCCAATCAGTTCCTGGCGCTTGTGTTCGGCCTGTTCGGCGTAGCCCTTGGAGGCAAACGGCTGGCCGCAGCAGAGACTGTCCTGATTGTCCGGAAAGACGACCTGGTAACCGGCTTTTTCCAGCAGGCCACGGGTTTTGTCGTACAGCGACATTTGCTCTTTATCACCGGCCGCAGGCCCCATGACCCGCGAGACGCAAGCCGCCAGGTACACCACGCGAGGGCGCTCGTCCGACACGATCGGGCTGAAGCGAATGGCTTTTTCCGGCTGCGGCATGGCGTTGGTCCATTGTGGGACCTGACCTTTGGACAACTTCGTCAGCGTTGCCGAAAGCTTCGCCAGACGTGGTGCCCCCAACAGCATCCGCGCGCCATTGGCCACATGCAGGGTGAAACGGGCGCCTTGCAGCGCGGTGGCGAAATTGCCTTCCAGCCAGTTGGCGGTTTTCGTATGCGTCGCCTTACGGCTGCGAAGCTTTTTCACCAGCTCGCCAGTGTTGATTCCTACAGGGCAACGCTGTGCGCACAACCCGGTGGCGGCGCAGGTGTCGATGCCCTGGTATTCGTAAGCGGCTTCGAGTTCAGTGGTGTCCACGCCGGCGCGTTTTTTTGCCTGAATGTCTCGCCAGATCACGATGCGCTGGCGCGGGCTCAGGGTCAGGCCTTTCGACGGGCAGACCGGCTCACAAAAACCGCACTCGATGCACTTATCCACAATCTCGTCGGCGGCCGGCAACGGCTTCAGGTGTTTGAGGTGAATCTGCGGATCGTCACTGAGCACCACGTCCGGGTTGAGAATGCCGTTGGGGTCGAGCAGGCGCTTGAGCTGCCACATCAACTGGTAGGCATCGCTGCCCCATTCCAGCTCCACGAACGGCGCCATGTTGCGACCGGTGCCGTGCTCGGCTTTCAGCGAACCGCCGAACTCCACCGCGACCAACTGCGCCACGTCGTCCATGAACGCCTGATAGCGTGCGACTTCTTCCGGGTTGTTGAAGCCCTGGGTGAAGACGAAGTGCAGATTACCTTCCAGCGCGTGTCCGAAAAGGATCGCTTCGTCGTAGTGATGCTTGTCGAACAACTCGATCAAGCGATTCACGCCGATGGCCAGTTGTTCTACCGGGAAGGTCACGTCTTCGATGATCACCGTGGTGCCGGTTTTGCGCACCGCGCCGACGGCGGGGAAGGTGTCCTTGCGAATGGCCCAGAGGCGGGCGTTCTCGATTGGGTCTTCGGTGAAGTCGACCTGTTTTTCCACTGGGAACGAAGTCAGCGACGCCATGATTTGCGCCAGTTGCTCGTGCAGCAAAGTCGACGACGCGGCGCGGGATTCGATCAGCAGCGCGCAGGCGTTATTCGACAGGTGCTGTACGAAATCCGGCATGCCGGGTTTGTTCTGCACTGAACGCAGACTGCGACGGTCGAGCAGTTCCACGGCCGACACCGGTTGGCTTTTCAGCACGGTGACGGCGTTGCAGCAGGTCTCCACATCCGGGAACACGATCAGCGCCGACGCCTTGTTCGGGTGGTCGATCACTGTGTCGTAGGTCACGGCACTGATGAACCCCAGCGTGCCTTCGGAACCCACCAGCAAGTGGCTCAAGATATCCACAGGCTCGTCGTAATCCACCAGGGCGTTGAGTGACAGGCCGGTGGTATTTTTCAGACGGTATTTGTGGCGGATTTTTGCAGCCAGTTCGGAATTGGCGCGGGTCTCGCGGCCCAGTGTCGCTAAACGTTCAAGCAGCGCTGCGTGGCTCTCACGAAACGCCGCGACACTCGCCGTATCTTCGGTGTCGAGGCGGCTGCCGTCGGCGAGCACCAGGCGAATACCGGCCAGCGTGTGATAGGTATTTTGCGCCGTGCCGCAGCACATGCCGCTGGCGTTATTGGCGACGATACCGCCGATTTTGCAGGCGTTGATCGAGGCCGGGTCGGGACCGATCTTGCGTCCGAACGGCGCCAGCCACGCGTTGGCCTGCGCGCCGATGACGCCCGGCTGCAGACGGATTTGCGTGCCGTGGCCGCGGATCTCGCGTCCGTTCCAGTTATCCCCAAGCACGATCAGCACCGAATCGCTGATGGCCTGGCCGGACAGGCTGGTGCCGGCGGCGCGGAAGGTCACCGAAACCTGATCCCGTTGCGCCAGTTTCAGCAGCGCCACCACTTCATCTTCAGACTCGACGCGAATCACCAGTTGCGGAATCAACCGGTAGAAACTGGCATCGGTGCCGAACGCCAATGTCGACAGCGGGTCGTCGAACCGTCGCTCTTGAGGTATCAGTTGCTGCGCATCTCGCAGGAAAGTCGCCGGTAGAGTCATTGGTCCTCCAGGATCAAAACCACCAGGTCTTTCGGGCCGTGGGCACCGTAAGCCAGGACTTGTTCGATGTCGGCCGTTTTCGATGGGCCGGACACTAACAGCGCGTTGGTCGGCATGCCGTGAGCCCAGTTGAACTCCTGCTGCACCTGATAGAAGTTGTCACGGATTTCACTGGCCTTGAGCAGGGCGAAATGTACGGGTGGCACCAGGCTCATCAAGCGTGGTTCTTCCCGCGTCGGCCAGAGAATCAGACTACCTGTGGCGGCGATTGCGCCGAGGGTGGTGGTGAGGCTGGCCGGCGTGTCGTTGAACAGCTCGGCTTTCCATTCTTCCACCGGACGCTCGTAGGCCTTGAGCGTCGGCAAGCCGGGATTTTTCGCCCAGTGCTGAGTGACACGTTGACCGTGCGGCGTCGTCGGCGCGATCAACAGACTCGGCAACTGACGATCCTGCAGTAACTGAGCAAGCAACGAAGGCCAGGCTTCGCCGGACGTCAGATGGATTTCCGTGTGCACCGCTTCCATCAGTTTGCGCAGCTGCGGAATGCGTTGTTCGGGTGCGTAGGTGTACGGCGCTGTCACCAGTTCGACGTCGAACTCGTCAGGCACGGGCGTGGTGCCGGTCAGACTTTTCCGTAACTTGGCGAGGATGTTTTGCTTGGCGCTCATCAGCGGTCTCCCTGTTTGGCCAGATGCTCGCGGGCCATATCGTGCAGTGAGCGGGCAGCCGGTTTCGGGGCGCTGTGGTTTTGCGTCCAGGGGCCGACGTTGCTCGGTGCGAGGGCGCGCAGACGCGTGGCGACAAAGCCGAACAGTCGATACAGCGTCGGCGAGCTGTTGAGTTTCGCCCAGGCATTCCAGATAAAACGCTCCTTGCGCGAATACTTGCTGCCCTGGCCGCGCATCACTTGATGCGGGCTGTCCGGGGCTTTGACGTTCTCTTCCCGCAGGCGACGCAGTAGGGAAGGGATAGGAATTTTTACCGGACAGACTTCGCCGCAAGCACCACACAGCGACGAAGCACTCGGATGATCCGGGACATTCGCCAGGCCGACCATGTGCGGCGTGATGATTTTTCCGATAGGCCCAGGGTAAACCTCCCCATAGGCGTGGCCGCCGATTCGAGTGTAGACCGGGCAATGATTCATACAGGCGCCGCAGCGAATGCAGTTCAGGGTCTGGCGTAATTCACTGTCGGCAAAGGCCTGGCTGCGACCGTTGTCCAGCAGCACAAGGTGCACTTCCTGCGGGCCATCGAGTTCATCGGCCTTGCGTGGGCCGGAGATCATATTGACGTAGGTAGTGATCGGCTGGCCGAGGGCCGAGCGGGTCAACAGTGACACCAGCGGCACCACGTCACGCAGGTTTTCCACGACTTTTTCGATGCCGGTAACGGCGATGTGTACCGGTGGCACCGTGGTGGTCATGCGGCCGTTGCCTTCGTTCTCCACCAGCAGCAAGGTGCCGGTTTCGGCCACGGCGAAGTTGACGCCGGAGACGCCGATGTCCGCTTCGAAGAATTTCTGCCGCAAGACTTTGCGACCGATCTGAATGAGTTGGTCAACGTCCTTGGTGTATTCCACGCCAAGTTTGTCATGGAACAAGGACGCGACCTGACCGGCATTCTTGTGGATCGCCGGCATAATAATGTGTGAAGGCTTCTCGTGGTCGAGCTGGACGATGTATTCGCCCATGTCCGATTCCAGGCATTCAATGCCCCGTTCAGCGAGGAAATGGTTCATCTCCATTTCTTCGCTGACCATCGATTTGCCCTTGATCACTTGCCGCCCCTCGTGAGCGCGGATGATCGAGAGGACGATGCCATTGGCTTCGTCCACCGTTTCCGCCCAGTGCACTGTCACACCGTTGCGGGTCAGGTTCTGTTCAAGTTGCTCGAGCAGGTCGGGCAGCTTCGATAACGCACGGGCGCGGACAGCATTGCCCAGCGCTCGCAAATGTTCTCTTTCATGGGCATCGCTGAAGGACGCTGCCCGTTTTGTCATCAGAGAATCCATCGCAGTGCGAAAGTTGTTTCGCAGTTGCTTGTCACCCAAAGCAGTGTGAGCACGGGTGCGGAAATCTTCTTCTACGGCAACCGTAGGAATAATCGCGGAAGCGTTCATTGAACACCTCCGGTGCGCTGCCAAAGGAAACTGGCCAGGTGTTGGCCGCGCAACGCTTCCTTCTGTTTCTCCAGCGAGCCGTTGATGTTCATCAGGCAACCGCAATCGGCACTGAGTACCTTGTGCGCACCGGATTCCTTCAACGCCCGGGTCTTGTCAGCCACCATCGCGCCGGAAATGTCTGGCATACGGACGCTGAAAGTCCCACCGAAGCCACAGCATTCACTTTCATGGCTGTGCTCGACTCGCTCCACATTCCCCAACTGCGCCAACAACTCGCGGCCGTGCAAGTGGGTGTTCATCTCTCGACGTGCCGAACACGATGTGTGCAATGCCACTTTGACCGGTTCGCCGCTGTCCTTGAGCTGCACCTTGCAGACAAACAACAGAAACTCGGCCAGCTCATACGTCCGGGCCGCCAGGGCCTGAACCTGTTTCAACGTTTGCGGCTCGTCCTTGAACAAGTCGGCATAGTGCTCGCGCAACATGCCGGCGCACGATCCCGACGGCACCACCACCGGATAATCTCCAGCGAACAGCGCCAGTTGCGCGCGCGCCACGGTCCGGGCCTGGTCGGTGTAACCGGAGGTGTAGGCCGGTTGCCCGCAGCAGCTTTGCCCTTGCGGGTACTCGACACGAATGCCTTCGCGTTCCAGCAGGTGAATCGCATCCATCCCGGCTTCCGGGTAGAACAGATCAACCACGCAGGTCCCGAACAGGTAGACCCGTGCCGGTTTTTCGCTGGGATATTGCCGAGGCTTGGGCAGTGGCGGGGCGACGCGGGTCGCGTTCGGCACGGCGTTGTAAAAAAGCTCGCTCATCAGGCGTGTCTCCGGGTGGTCCCGGTTATCCGTCCGCTGAGGCTGCTGAATATAGAGAGAGATTCTTTCAGCAGCCTTACAGACCGGGTTGTGAATAGCTGACGCCGGAATCGTGGTCCGGCGTCGATTTTTGCGTTTTTTCTTGTAGTACTTAGTGCACCAGCATGCCGGTGAACCAGTAGGCCTGAGCCAAGGTGATCAGGCCGACGATGGTTGCGAAGAACAGGCTGTGCTTGAGGGTGAAACGGAACAGGTCCGATTCCTTGCCGACCAGACCGGTCGCGGCGCAGGCCACGGCGATCGATTGTGGCGAGATCATCTTGCCGGTCACGCCGCCGCTGGTGTTTGCCGCCACCAACAAGGTGTCGTTGACGCCGATCTGGTGCGCGGTGGTGGCTTGCAACGAGCTGAACAGTGCGTTGGACGAGGTGTCGGAACCGGTCAGGAACACACCCAGCCAGCCGAGGAACGGCGAGAAGAACGGGAACGCCGCGCCGGTGCCTGCCAATACCAGCGCCATGGTCGACGACATGCCCGAGTAGTTGGTGACGAAGGCAAACGCCAACACCATGCCAATGGACAGGATCGGCCAACGCAGCTCGTAGAATGTCTCTCTAAAAGTGGTCAGACCAGTTTTTACGTTGATCTTCAACACCAGCATCGAGATCAGCGCGGAGAAGAAAATCGCCGTGCCGGTCGCGGAGATCGGATCGAGTTTGAACACGGCCGGGATGGCGGTCGGAGCGGTCACGATCGGGGCGACCTTGATCACCATTTGGTCCAGGTGCGGAATGGCGAAGTTGAACACCCAGCCGTACATCGAGCCGCCGGCGGCGAACATCGCCTTGAACGGCTTCAGGGTCCAGATGGTGACCAGCACGGTGAGGATCAGGAACGGCGACCAGGCTTTGAAAATTTCACCGAGGCTGTAAGGCGAGGCCACGGTTGTGCGCGGCTGACCGAAGCCGCCGGCGCTGGCGGTCACAACGGAGGCCGAAACGGCGCCGACGATGTGTTGGCCTGCGGCGCGTTTCGGCTGCCAGACTTTCAGGAACAGCGTCAGGGAGATCAGGCTGGCCAGGGCCGAGGTGATGTCCGGCAGTTCCGGGCCGATGAAGTTCGACGTGAAGTATTGGGTGATGGCGAAGCTCAAACCGGCCACCAGTGCTGCTGGCCAGGTTTCCCGCACGCCGCGCAGGCCGTCCATCATGAACACCAGCCAGAACGGCACGAACAGCGACAGCAGCGGCAGTTGGCGACCGGTCATGGCGCCGATCTTGAACGCGTCGATACCGGTCACTTGCCCGGCCACGATGATCGGAATCCCCAAGGCGCCGAAGGCCACTGGCGCGGTGTTGGCGATCAGGCACAGGCCTGCGGCGTACAGCGGGTTGAAGCCGAGTCCTACCAGGAGGGCGGCGGTAATCGCTACCGGTGCGCCGAAACCGGCTGCACCTTCAAGGAATGCACCGAAGCAGAAGCCGATCAGCAGCACCTGCAAACGCTGGTCGTCGGTGATCGACAGGACGGAGCTGCGAATCACCTCGAACTGACCACTCTTGACCGTCAGTTTGTAGAGGAACACGGCGGCGACAATGATCCACGCAATCGGCCACAGGCCGTAGGCGAAGCCATACCCGGCGGCGGCGAATGCCATATCGACCGGCATCTGGAACGCGAAGATGGCCACCGCAATGGACAAGGCCAGCGTGATGCTGCCGGCCACGTGCCCTTTGAGTCGGAACACGGCCAACGCCAGGAAGAAAAACACGATGGGGATAACGGCTGCGAGCGCGGAAAAGCCGAGGCTGCCGAGCGGGGTATAGAGCTGTTGCCAGGTTTGCATATGGGGTGGCCCCTAATTGTTGTTGGTCAGGCACTGATCAGCGTTCTTGGATAATTGGTAATACCAATTTACAATCGCTGTTCGCTAGGGTAAAAGCCTTGTAGGCGGCGTGTCAATTTGCCGCCCTAAAACTTTTGTCGAACAAACGCTGTGGCGCCTGTTTGAGCCGGTCGTACAAATGCCGTCTGGTAGGTGCTGGCAAAGCGCCGATAGGCCAGAATAGAGAGCCCGGCGAGCCGTCGGGATCGTGGAGAATTGAGTTATGGGGTTTGATCAAATTCGTCAGCGCCGTTTGTCTGACGATATTGTCGAGCAGCTCGAGGGGATGATCCTCGAGGGCACGCTGAAGGCAGGTGAGCGCTTGCCGGCCGAGCGCGCATTGGCCGAGCAGTTCGGCGTGTCACGCCCTTCGTTGCGCGAAGCGATTCAGAAGCTGGCGGCCAAGGGCTTGCTGGTCAGCCGCCAGGGTGGCGGCAACTATGTGGTGGAGTCACTGGGCACGACCTTTAGTGATCCGCTGCTTCATCTGCTTGAAAGCA
Source organism: Pseudomonas sp. PDM02 (assembly GCF_014852285.1). Taxonomy (NCBI): domain Bacteria; kingdom Pseudomonadati; phylum Pseudomonadota; class Gammaproteobacteria; order Pseudomonadales; family Pseudomonadaceae; genus Pseudomonas; species Pseudomonas sp. PDM02. Next base: position 78,616 of record NZ_JACVBL010000006.1, read on the forward strand.
ACCCCGAGGCCCAGCGCGATCTGCTGGAGTTTCGCCATACCCTGGAAGCGTCCTGCGCCTATTACGCAGCAATGCGGGCGACAGATGTCGATCGCGAGCGGTTGACCGCGGCCTTCAATGAATTGCAGGACTGCTACACCCGTCACGATGAAGTGAGTCGGGCGGAAGAGGGGGCGGCGGATGCGAAGTTTCACCTGGCAATCGCCGAAGCCAGTCACAACGCGGTGTTGCTGCACACCATTCGCGGGCTGTTCGATCTGCTCAAACGCAACGTGGTGACCAACATTGGCGGCATGTACAAACAGCGCACGGAAACCCGCGACATGCTGATCACGCAGCATCGGGAGTTGTACATGGCGATTATCGAGGGACGGGCGGAACAGGCGCGGGAAGTTTCCAGTCGACACATTCTGTATGTACAGGAAGTGCTGGAAGAGGTGCGACAGGAAGTGCAGCGCATGGCCCGGGCGGAGCGGCGCAAGGGGATGTAGTCAGTTGGTTTTGTATCGTTCGTGCGATTGCATTCGCGGGCAAGCCTCGCTCCTACAGGGTAACGTGTAGGAGCGAGGCTTGCCCGCGAAGAGGGCCTCAAGGCGAAAAATTACTCTTCCTTGCCCTTGTTGCGCACCGCTCGCTGCAACTCGCGACCGGCGTCGCGTTCGCGTTCGGTATCACGCTTGTCGTATTCCTTCTTGCCCTTGCCCAGAGCGATCTCGCACTTGACCATGTGCTTGCTCCAGTACCAGGACAGGCACACGCAGGCGTAACCCTTTTGCTGCACGGCGGCGGCCAGCTTTTCCAGCTCGCGGCGGTTGAGCAGCAATTTGCGGGTGCGCGTCGGATCGGCGATGACGTGCGTGCTGGCGGTCGTCAGGGGCGTAATGTGGCTGCCGAGCAGCCAGGCTTCGCCATCCTTGAGCAGCACGTAACTGTCGACCAGTTGCAGCTTGCTTGCCCGCAGACTTTTTACTTCCCAGCCGGCCAGGACCAGACCAGCCTCGAACCGATGTTCGATGAAGTAATCGTGTCGCGCCTTTTTATTCTGCGCGATGGTCCCTGTTGGGTGTTTCTTCTGTTTAGCCATAGGGGCGGCATTATAGGGAGTTGCACGCGAGTCGGCTACGGTGATGCTGCGTGCTTGAGCAGGTTGATTGAATCCCGGACAATGCGCCCTCTTTTTTCAATGCTTGGACGTGGTAACGATGTCGACAGACAAGGTTTCTGTCCACGGCAGTTGGGCTAGCCGCTGGGTCTTCATACTCGCCGCGACCGGTTCGGCCGTGGGCCTGGGTAGCATCTGGAAGTTCCCGTACATGGTCGGGGTCTACGGCGGCGGTGCCTTTGTATTGATGTTCCTGGCCTGTATCGCACTGATCGGCGTACCGGTCATGCTGGCTGAAACCCTGATCGGTCGTCGCGCCCGGCAAAGTCCGGCCAATGCCTTGAAGGTGTTGGCGCTGGAGGCGGGGCATTCGGGCAAGTGGTCCTGGGGCGCATTCGCCGGGATGATCACGGCGTTGCTGATCCTGTCTTTCTATAGTGTCGTCGGCGGTTGGTCGCTGGATTACATCATCGACATGGGGCGCGGCGACTTTCAGGGGGTAACGCCGGATCAGGTCGGTGCGTACTTTGGCAAGGTGATCGCCGATCCATGGCGCCTGACACTTTGGCATACGATTTTTATGCTGTTGTCCGCTGTCGTCATCGCCAGGGGCGTAGTCGCCGGCCTTGAGCGCAGCTTGCGCATCATGATGCCGCTGCTCTTCGTGATGGTTCTGGTGCTGCTGGGTTACAGCATGACCACCGGCCATTTTATGGAGGGCGTGCATTTCATGTTCGACTTCCATCCGGAAAAAGTCCTCGACGGCTTGTTGCCGGCCATGGGGCACGCGTTCTTTTCCCTGAGCGTGGGCGTTGGTTCGATCATGATTTATGGCGCCTACATGCCGAAACACTCGTCGATCTCCGGCACCGTGGTCGGTGTCGCGCTGCTCGATACCTTTGTTTCGCTGGTTGCGGGTCTGGCATTGTTTCCGATTGTGTTCGCCGCCGGCCTGAACCCGAGCGAAGGCCCTGGCCTGATGTTCGTCAGCCTGCCATTTGCCTTTGGCAACGTAGCGTTTGGCCAGTTGATGGGGGTAGTGTTCTTCGTCCTGGTCGCGATTGCAGCCTGGAGTTCGGCGATTTCATTGCTCGAACCGATGGTGGCTTACCTGGTTGAACGCACTAAAGTCAGCCGCGCGTGGGTGACTTTCTGGCTGGCGTTCACCTGCTGGTTCGTCGGTCTGGGCACGGTGTTTTCCTTCAATATCTGGAAGGAAGCCAAGTTTTTCGTGAACGAAGGCGGGATGTTCCATCTCTATCAATGGGGTGCGGCCGGCGGTCTGGATTTCTTTGGCGTGATCGATTTCTTTACCTCGCGGATCATGTTGCCACTCGGTGGTTTGTGTTTCGTGGTGTTTGCAGGATGGGTGATGGGGCGTGAAGCGGTGCGCGACGAGTTGTCGATCCGCAACCCCATGCTGTTCAATCTGTCCCTGTTTTTGATGCGCTATGTGGCGCCCATCGGCATTCTTGTAGTGTTTGCCGCCCAGCTGTGGAAGTGACGCTGACATGACGACACACATTCAACGTTCGGCTCTGCTGCCGTACCCGGCACAAGCGCTGTATGACCTGGTCAATGACGTGGCACGCTACCCGGAGTTTTTGCCGTGGTGCTCGTCGGCCGAAGTCCTGGAAAACTCTCCCGAGTACATGCGCGCGAGCGTTGGCGTGGCCAAGGGTGGCCTCAGTCAGCATTTCGTGACGCGTAACACCTTGGTCCCCGGGCAATCGATCGAGATGAATCTCGAGGAAGGCCCATTCACGCAGTTGCATGGCATATGGGTGTTCAAGGCGTTGACCGACAAGGCCTGCAAGATCAGCCTGGACCTGTCGTTCGATTACGCCGGGCCGATTGTTCGCGCGACCCTGGGGCCATTGTTCAATCAGGCGGCCAATACGCTGGTCGATGCGTTCTGCCAGCGCGCCAAACAGATACATGGTTAAGCCCGTGATCGAAATCGAGGTGGTGTATGCCGCCGTTGATCGTCAGGTGCTTCGCTGTGTGACGGTGCCCGCAGGCACTACCGTGCGCGCAGCGCTGCTTGATTCGGGAATAGGCGAAGCGTTTCCAGAGCTGGATCTGGGCGAATGCCCTGTCGGGATTTTCGGCAAGGTGATCGCCGATCCGGACGCACACCAGGTTCGGGCGGGGGATCGTATCGAGATCTATCGGCCTTTGCTGGCCGATCCGAAAGAGGTTCGCCGGTTGCGCGCGGCCAAGGCCGTCGAGGCAAAAGCCCGAAATCAGTGACCTGATTAAATGCCAGACAATAAAAAACCCGGACATTCCGGGTTTTTTATTGCGTCGCAAATTATTGCGGCGAGGTTTCCAGCGGTTCTGGCGTCGGGACTGGAACGGTTTCTACGCCGTCCACGTCCTTCTGGATCTGATCCAGCAACGAACCTGGCTTGACCGGTTTTTCCGGTTTCGGCTTCTCGGCGTTTTCAACAGGAGCGGTCACGTTAGTGCCACTGTCCTTGCCGAGAATGGCTTCGTCCCGGCTCACGCCTGGCATGAAATCACCAGAGAGGCTGACAAGTTGGTCATTTGGGTTGAAGATAACGCTAATGCGTTCCTGTTGGCGTTCACCGCCACCGGGTTGCAGGCTGTACAGATAATCCCAGCGATCGGCATGGAACGTGTCGGTCAACAGGGGGTTGCCCATGATAAACCGTACTTGCTTACGGGTCATTCCCGGGCGTAACTGGTTTATCATGTCCTGCGTGACGACATTGCCCTGCTGGATGTCGATTTTGTAAACCCCGGGGAATGAACAACCGGCGAGTGCGAGCAGTCCCACAAAGGTGAAACTGGTTAGCAAGAGCTTGGTGTTTTGCATCGGTGGGCGACTTCCACTATCTTGGCTGGGACAACGTAAACGCCGATCATACCCGCATTAAGAGAAGCTGCGAAGCAGCATCGCGAGAAAGCTGACCATGGTTGAAAATAGCGAACTACGCAAAGCCGGTCTCAAAGTGACCCTTCCACGGGTCAAAATTCTGCAAATGCTCGATTCCGCCGAGCAACGCCACATGAGTGCCGAGGATGTTTACAAGGCGCTGATGGAGGCTGGTGAGGACGTCGGTCTGGCCACGGTTTACCGTGTACTGACTCAGTTCGAGGCAGCTGGCCTTGTGGTGCGGCACAACTTCGACGGAGGCCATGCGGTCTTCGAGCTGGATGACGGCAAGCATCACGACCATATGGTCAACGTCGAAACCAGCGAAGTGATCGAATTCTTCGACGAAGAAATCGAGCGCCTGCAGAAAGCCATCGTCGACAAGTACGGTTTCGAGATGGTCGATCACAATCTGGTGCTGTACGTGCGCAAGAAAAAGTAAGCATGTCGCGCGAATTTCACATTCGCGAAACGAACGAAGGCGACCCCAGGGTCGCCTTCGTGCTGTCTGCCGTTCTTAAATCTTTGCGGTAACGACCATTTTTTTCGCGTGCGCCAGGGATTCCTTGGTGAGGTCGATGCCGCCGAGCATCCGCGCGACTTCTTCAACGCGATCATTCTTGCTCAGCTTGGAGACGGCTGTGTGGGTCGCCTCTTCGCCACGCACCTTGTGCACAAATAGATGCTGATGCCCTTGCGCCGCCACTTGCGGCAAGTGAGTCACTGTCAGCACCTGTCCGCGCTCACCGAGGCGACGCAGTAACTGGCCGACAATCTCCGCCGTCGGGCCGCCGATGCCTACGTCCACTTCGTCGAATACCAGGGTGGGTACGCGCGAGGTCTGTGCGGTGATCACCTGAATCGCCAGGCTGATCCGCGACAGCTCACCACCCGAGGCTACTTTGGCCAAAGCTTTCAAGGGCTGGCCGGGGTTGGCGCTGACCAGCAGTTCTACCTGTTCGAGCCCGTTAGGCAGCAACTCATCGCTGCTGTTGGGGCGCAACTCGATGGTGAAGCGGCCGCCGGGCATGCCCAGTCGCTGGATTTCCTGCTCCACGGCGCTGGCCAGGCTGCTGGAGGCTTGGTGGCGCAGATCGCTCAGTTCGCGAGCCTTCTCCTGATAATGGCGGGCATAAGAGGCCAGCTCATCGCTCAGGCGCTCGATGGATTCATCATTGGCATTGAGGGTTTCAATTTCATCCAGCAAGCGCTGCTGCATCTCGGCGACCTCGGTCGGCTGGATGCGGTGCTTGCGCGCCATGGTGTAGATCGCATCGAGGCGTTCTTCCAGGTACTGCAGGCGCGCCGGGTCGGCATCGAAGTTATCGAGGAAGCGATTCAGTTCGCCCACAGCCTCTTCAACCTGGATCTGCGCACTGGTCAGCAAACTGCTGGCTTCACCCAGCGCGCCGATCGAGTTGTTCACGCTCGACAGGCGGTTGAGGCTGGCGGTCAGGGCGTTCAGGACATTGCCTGAATCACTTTCGCTGCATTGTTCGACCACTTGCCGGCAGATGCCCAGCAGGGTTTCGGCGTTGGTCAGGTTCTTGTGTTCCTGCTCCAACTGCTCCAGCTCGTTGTCACCGAGGCCGAGATTTTCCAGCTCTTCGAGTTGATAGCTGAGCAGTTGATGGCGGGCGCGTTGTTCATCGCCGGAGTTGGAGAGGCGCTCCAGTTCCTGGCGAGTCTGGCGCCAGCGCTGGGCGGCCAATTGCACCTGGCGGGCAAGGTCGGTGGCGCCGGCGTATTCGTCGAGCAGGCGGCGGTGAGTATCGGTCTTGAGCAGGGATTGGTGCTCGTGCTGGCTGTGGATATCGATCAGCAACTCGCCCAGGGCCTTGAGATCACCAAGCGGGCAGGGCGTGCCATTGATATAGCCGCGGGAGCGCCCTTCGGCGGTGATCACCCGGCGCAGAATGCACGGGCCGTCGCTTTCAAGGTCGCGCTCGGCCAGCCAGGCACTGGCTTCGGGAATATCGACCAGGTCGAAGGTGGCCAGGATGTCGGCCTTGTCGGCGCCCGGGCGGACCACGCCACTGTCGGCGCGATCGCCCAGGGTCAGGCCGAGGGCGTCGAGCATGATCGACTTGCCGGCGCCGGTTTCCCCTGTGATCACACTCATCCCGCGATCGAGTTCGAGATCGAGATGTTCAACGATGGCGTAATTGTGTACGGACAGGTGCACCAGCATAAAGGCCGCTCCCAGGCTTTAGGTCTGGTTATTTATACAGTGTTTTATTTGCGGCTGACAATGCCCTCTCTTAGCTCGATTTGATTGATCCGACGAAATCGTTAGCGCATCGGGAAATGACAATGCAGCTGTTTTTTGTAGGGTTAATCACAACAAACCCCTTGAAGCTGATTTTTGCGGCCCCATATAGCTGGGCAGAAGCGCGAGTTGAGCTCGCGGACGATATTGAAAGGAGAAATCTATGGCTGACGAACAGACAGTGGATACGCAAAATCAAGAAGCCAACCAGGGCTCCGCGGCTTCGGGTGAAGACCTCGCGGCTCGTGTACAAGTGCTCGAAGAGCAACTGGCAGGCGCGCAGGATCAGGCTTTGCGTGTTGCCGCCGATCTGCAGAACGTCCGCCGTCGCGCCGAGCAGGATGTCGAAAAGGCTCACAAATTCGCTCTGGAAAAATTTGCCGGTGATCTGCTGCCGATCATCGACAGCCTTGAGCGTGGTCTGGAGTTGTCCAACCCGGACGATGAAAGCATCCGCCCAATGCGCGAAGGCATCGAGCTGACCCTGAAAATGTTCCAGGACACCCTGAAGCGTTATCAGCTGGAAGCGATCGACCCGCATGGCGAACCGTTCAACGCCGTTCTTCATCAGGCAATGGCCATGCAGGAAAGCGCTGACGTCGAGCCGAACAGCGTGCTCAAGGTGTTCCAGAAGGGCTACCAGCTCAATGGTCGTCTGCTGCGCCCGGCCATGGTCGTGGTCAGCAAGGCACCGGCACCGGTTTCGCCTTCGATTGACGAGCAGGCTTGAAATTAGCCGCAAGGCCCCCATTTAGAAGTCAAGCGTTTAAGTGCTACCGCAGTTAGCCACCACTGCTGCGGCAACCAAATCCAAAGTTTCGGGAGAGTGAACATGGGCAAAATTATCGGTATCGACCTGGGGACTACCAACTCCTGCGTCTCCGTGCTTGAAAACGGCGTAGCCAAAGTTATTGAAAACGCTGAAGGCGCGCGTACCACGCCGTCGATCATCGCTTACGCCAACGACGGCGAAATCCTCGTTGGTCAGTCGGCCAAGCGTCAGGCTGTGACCAATCCGCACAACACCCTGTATGCGGTGAAGCGTCTGATCGGTCGTCGTTTCGACGAAGAGGTCGTACAGAAAGACATTCAGATGGTCCCTTACAAGATCGTCAAGGCTGACAACAGCGACGCATGGGTTCAGGTGAACGACCAGAAAATGTCGCCGCCACAGATCTCGGCTGAAATTCTGAAGAAAATGAAGAAGACCGCCGAAGACTACCTCGGCGAGCCAGTGACCGAAGCGGTGATCACCGTTCCGGCCTACTTCAACGACAGCCAGCGCCAGGCGACCAAAGACGCCGGCCGCATCGCGGGCCTGGACGTTAAACGTATTATCAACGAACCAACCGCAGCCGCTCTGGCTTACGGTATGGACAAGGCGAAAGGCGATCACACCGTGATCGTTTACGACTTGGGCGGCGGTACTTTCGACGTTTCCGTGATCGAAATCGCTGAAGTCGATGGCGAGCACCAGTTCGAAGTATTGGCCACCAACGGTGACACGTTCCTGGGCGGTGAAGACTTTGACATTCGTCTGATCGACTACCTCGTCGACGAATTCAAGAAAGAAAGCGGCATGAACCTCAAAGGTGACCCGCTGGCCATGCAGCGCCTGAAAGAAGCCGCTGAAAAAGCCAAGATCGAACTGTCTTCGAGCATGTCGACCGACGTGAACCTGCCGTACATCACTGCAGACGCCACCGGTCCTAAGCACTTGAACGTGAAAATCTCCCGCGCCAAGCTGGAAGCGCTGGTTGAAGACCTGGTTCAACGCACCATCGAACCTTGCCGTATCGCTCTGAAAGACTCCGGCATCGAAGTTGGCTCGATCAACGACGTGATCCTGGTAGGCGGTCAGACCCGTATGCCACTGGTTCAGAAGCTGGTGACCGAGTTCTTCGGCAAAGAAGCACGTAAAGACGTGAACCCGGACGAAGCTGTTGCCATGGGTGCTGCTATCCAGGGCGCCGTATTGGCCGGTGACGTGAAAGACGTTCTGCTGCTGGACGTCAGCCCGCTGACCCTGGGTATCGAAACCATGGGTGGCGTGATGACCGCGCTGATCGAGAAAAACACCACGATTCCTACCAAGAAATCGCAAGTGTTCTCGACTGCCGACGACAACCAGGGCGCCGTGACCATCCACGTGCTGCAAGGCGAGCGTAAGCAAGCCGCCCAGAACAAGTCCCTGGGCAAGTTCGACCTGGCCGAGATTCCACCAGCACCACGTGGCGTGCCACAAATCGAAGTGACCTTCGACATCGACGCCAACGGCATCCTGCACGTAGGCGCCAAAGACAAGGCCACCGGCAAGGCTCAATCGATCGTGATCAAGGCAAACTCCGGTTTGTCCGATGAAGAGATCGAGAAAATGATTCGCGATGCTGAAGCGAACTCCGAGGAAGACCGCAAGTTCGAAGAGCTGGCCACTGCCCGCAACCAGGGCGATGCACTGGTTCACTCGACTCGCAAAATGGTCACTGAAGCAGGCGACAAAGTGACTGCTGAAGAGAAGACTGCAATCGAAGCTGCTGTTGTTGCTCTGGAAGCCGCTGTTAAAGGCGACGACAAAGCTGCAATCGAAGCCAAGGTTGAAGAGCTGTCGAAAGTCTCCGCTCCAGTGGCGCAGAAGATGTACGCCGAACAGGCTCAGCCTGCTGAAGGCGCAGCACCGCACGACGAAAAAGCTGAAAAAGCCGACGACGTTGTCGATGCCGAGTTCGAAGAAGTCAAAGACCACAAGTAAGTTGTTGGTCGCCCGGTTGACTGCCTTTAGGCGGTGACTGGTAGGATGTCGCCGCGCGGGAGCCTGCTCCCGCGTTGGCGTGTCTGGAGTACACGAATTTTTACAGCATGCGACAAGTTCGTGTGCTGGTGGTATGGCCGGGAATGCTCCTGCTTTTCGAGCCGAAAGTACCGCAATGAATCAAAGACCAGGATCGTTGAATTGACGTGAGTTGGGTCCGGGCCTGTATTGGGGCTCAACGAGTTCGGCAGGGCTCAGGAGAGGTTTGCCGAACGTCCTTAAGAGTGCAAAGACTTATGGCAAAGCGTGACTATTACGAAGTATTGGGTGTTGAGCGTGGCACAAGCGAAGCGGACCTGAAAAAGGCCTACCGTCGCTTGGCGATGAAGCACCACCCGGACCGTAATCCCGATGACAAAGCGTCGGAAGAGATGTTCAAGGAGGCCAACGAGGCCTACGAAGTGCTGTCCGATTCCAGCAAGCGCGCGGCGTACGACCAATACGGTCATGCCGGTGTCGACCCAAGCATGGGTGGCGGCGGTGCCGGGTTTGGCGGTCAGAATTTCTCCGACATCTTTGGCGATGTCTTCAGTGACTTCTTCGGTGGCGGTCGCGGCGGTGCTCGTGGCGGCGCTCAACGCGGCAGCGACCTGCGTTACACCCTGGAACTGAATCTGGAAGAAGCGGTACGCGGTACCACCGTGAATATCCGCGTTCCGACACTGGTCAATTGCAAGCCGTGCGATGGTTCGGGTGCCAAGAAAGGCTCTTCGCCAGTCACTTGCCCGACGTGCGGCGGTATCGGTCAGGTCCGTATGCAGCAAGGTTTCTTCTCGGTGCAGCAGACCTGCCCGCGCTGCCATGGCCAGGGCAAGATCATTTCCGACCCGTGCAACTCCTGCAACGGTGACGGTCGCGTTGAAGAGTACAAAACCCTTTCCGTGAAAGTACCGGCCGGTGTCGACACCGGTGACCGCATTCGTCTGTCCGGCGAAGGCGAGGCGGGCGCTCAGGGTGGTCCGACGGGCGATCTGTATGTGGTGATCAACGTGCGCGAGCACGCGATCTTCCAGCGTGACGGCAAGCACTTGTTCTGCGAAGTGCCGATCAGTTTCGTCGATGCAGCGTTGGGTGGCGAGCTGGAGATTCCGACCCTTGATGGTCGGGTCAAACTGAAAATCCCTGAGGGGACTCAGACCGGCAAGCAGTTCCGTGTTCGCGGCAAAGGCGTTGCGCCTGTGCGTGGCGGCGGTGCCGGTGACCTGATGTGCCGTGTGGCGGTGGAAACCCCGGTCAATCTGGGCCGTCGTCAGCGCGAATTGCTGGAAGAGTTCCGCAGCTCCCTGGCAGACGACAACAGCCATTCGCCGAAAACCACCGGTTGGTTCGAAGGCGTGAAGCGCTTCTTCGGCGATCTGTAAGGAGTGAGCATGCGACGTATAGCTGTGATGGGCGCCGCTGGCCGCATGGGCAAGATCCTGGTCGAAGCGGTGCAGCAACGCGCACCGCTGACGGGTCTGACAGCCGCCATCGTGCGCCCTGGCAGCACGCTGATTGGCGTGGATGCTGGCGAGCTGGCTTCGCTGGGGCGTATCGGTGTGCCGTTGTCCGGTAATCTGGATGCGGTCGCGGATGAATTCGATGTGTTGATCGATTTCACGCTGCCGGAAGTCATGCTGAAAAACCTGGCGTTCTGCCGCAAGGCGGGCAAAGCCATGGTCATCGGCACGACGGGGCTCGATGCTGCGCAGAAGCAGTTGCTGGCCGAGGCGGGCAAGGACATTCCTATCGTGTTCGCGGCCAACTTCAGTGTTGGTGTGAACCTGTCGCTGAAGCTGCTCGACATGGCTGCGCGCGTGCTGGGTGATGATGCAGACATCGAAATCATCGAAGCTCATCATCGGCACAAGATCGATGCGCCTTCCGGCACCGCCCTGCGTATGGGTGAGGTAATTGCCAGTGCGCTGGATCGTGACCTGCAGAAGGTCGCGGTCTACGGGCGTGAAGGCCACACCGGTGTGCGCGAGCGTGAAACGATCGGTTTTGCCACTGTGCGCGGCGGTGATGTGGTCGGTGATCACACCGTGCTGTTCGCCTGTGAGGGCGAGCGCCTGGAAATCACGCATAAAGCGTCCAGTCGCATGACCTTCGCCAAGGGCGCTGTGCGTGCGGCGTTGTGGCTGGACAGTCGTGAGCCTGGCCTCTACGACATGCAAGACGTGCTCGACCTGCGTTAAGATGCAGCCGAAACCGGGTTCCAACATTGCGTTTGGGCCCGGTTTTATTACGCCAAGCGACGTCCTGTCGCATTCTCCGGCCTTTAGGGCTCATTGGCGGTAGACCAAAAAAGCCTTTTTCTGTAAGCTACAGCTTTAGTGTGTCCACTAAAAGCGCGCAGAATAATTCAGTGAAGAAGCGGGGTGACGTGTCCATACGTCACTCCGCTTTTTTACAACCTGCGATCGCCCTTTCAGGCTTTATTTACGGGAGGTCTTCTTGACTAAGCCAGCCATACTCGCCCTTGCTGATGGCAGCATTTTTCGCGGCGAAGCCATTGGAGCCGACGGTCAAACCGTTGGTGAGGTGGTGTTTAACACCGCAATGACCGGCTATCAGGAAATCCTTACCGATCCTTCCTACGCCCAACAGATCGTTACCCTGACTTACCCGCACATCGGCAACACCGGCACCACGCCGGAAGACGCCGAGTCCGATCGCGTCTGGTCCGCTGGCCTGGTCATCCGTGACCTGCCGCTGGTTGCGAGCAACTGGCGTAACACGATGTCCCTGTCCGACTACCTGAAAGCCAACAACGTTGTGGCAATCGCCGGTATCGACACCCGCCGCCTGACGCGCATCCTGCGTGAGAAAGGCGCGCAGAACGGCTGCATCATGGCCGGTGACAACATTTCCGAAGAAGCGGCCATCGCCGCGGCTCAAGGCTTCCCGGGCCTCAAAGGCATGGACCTGGCGAAAGTCGTCAGCACCAAGGAAACCTACGAGTGGCGCTCGACTGTCTGGGAGTTGAAAACCGACAGCCACGCGACCATCGACGCTTCCGAGCTGCCGTACCACGTGGTTGCCTACGACTACGGCGTCAAGCTCAACATCCTGCGCATGCTGGTCGAGCGCGGTTGCCGTGTGACCGTGGTGCCGGCGCAAACGCCTGCCGCTGACGTGCTGGCGATGAAGCCGGACGGCGTGTTCCTGTCCAACGGCCCTGGCGACCCGGAGCCTTGCGACTACGCGATCCAGGCGATCAAGGATGTGCTGGAAACCGAGATTCCGGTATTCGGCATCTGCCTCGGTCACCAACTGCTGGCCCTGGCCTCCGGCGCCAAGACCCTGAAAATGGGCCACGGCCACCACGGTGCCAACCACCCGGTCCAGGATCTGGACAGCGGCGTGGTGATGATCACCAGCCAGAACCACGGTTTTGCCGTAGACGAAGCGACCCTGCCAGCCAACGTTCGTGCGATTCACAAATCGCTGTTCGACGGCACCCTGCAAGGCATCGAGCGTACCGACAAGAGCGCCTTCAGCTTCCAGGGTCACCCGGAAGCCAGCCCTGGCCCGAACGACGTAGCGCCATTGTTCGATCGCTTCATCAACGAAATGGCCAAGCGACGCTGATCGCTCGCCTTGATGCAGCAAAGCTTGAGGGCGGTCCCGACATCGGCGGCCCCCTCAAGGCTTCAAGGATTGAACAAGACGGCTTGCCGACTGACCTGCGGATTTGAGTGACAAACCCATGCCAAAACGTACAGACATTAAAAGCATCCTGATTCTCGGCGCTGGCCCGATCGTTATCGGCCAGGCCTGCGAATTCGACTACTCCGGCGCCCAGGCCTGCAAAGCCCTGCGCGAAGAGGGTTACCGCGTCATCCTGGTGAACTCCAACCCAGCGACCATCATGACCGACCCGGACATGGCCGACGCCACCTACATCGAACCGATCAAATGGCAGACCGTTGCCAAGATCATCGAGAAAGAGCGTCCGGACGCGCTGCTGCCAACCATGGGCGGCCAGACCGCTCTGAACTGCGCACTGGACCTGGAGCGCGAAGGCGTTCTGGAGAAGTTCGGCGTAGAGATGATCGGCGCCAACGCTGACACCATCGACAAGGCTGAAGACCGTTCGCGTTTCGACAAGGCGATGAAATCCATCGGCCTGGACTGCCCGCGTTCGGGTATCGCCCACAGCATGGAAGAGGCCAACGCCGTTCTTGAGCGCCTGGGCTTCCCGTGCATCATCCGTCCGTCCTTCACCATGGGCGGCACCGGCGGCGGTATCGCTTACAACCGTGAAGAGTTCGAAGAAATCTGCGCCCGTGGTCTGGACCTGTCGCCGACCAAAGAGCTGCTGATCGACGAATCCCTGATCGGCTGGAAAGAATACGAGATGGAGGTTGTCCGCGATAAGAAGGACAACTGCATCATCGTCTGCTCCATTGAAAACTTTGACCCGATGGGCGTGCACACCGGTGACTCGATCACTGTTGCGCCGGCACAGACCCTGACGGACAAGGAATACCAGATCATGCGTAACGCCTCCCTGGCGGTACTGCGCGAGATCGGCGTGGAAACCGGCGGTTCCAACGTTCAGTTCGGCATCTGCCCGGACACTGGTCGTATGGTCGTTATCGAGATGAACCCGCGGGTATCCCGTTCCTCGGCCCTGGCCTCGAAAGCCACCGGTTTCCCGATTGCGCGTATCGCTGCCAAGCTGGCGATCGGCTATACCCTGGACGAGCTGCAGAACGAAATCACCGGGGGCGCTACTCCGGCGTCGTTCGAGCCGTCGATCGACTACGTCGTCACCAAGCTGCCACGTTTCGCTTTCGAGAAATTCCCGAAAGCCGACGCACGCCTGACCACTCAAATGAAGTCGGTCGGTGAAGTCATGGCCATCGGCCGGACCTTCCAGGAATCCCTGCAGAAAGCCCTGCGCGGCCTGGAAGTGGGCGTTTGCGGCCTGGACGAGAAGCTCGACCTGGGCAACCCGGAAAGCATGAGCATCCTCAAGCGCGAACTGACCGTGCCGGGCGCCGAGCGCATCTGGTACGTGGCTGACGCCTTCCGCGCCGGCCTGTCGGTCGAAGACATCTTCGGCATGAACATGATCGACCCGTGGTTCCTGGTACAGATCGAAGATCTGATCAAGGAAGAAGAGAAGGTCAAGACCCTGGGTCTGGCCAGCATCGACCGCGACCTGATGTTCAAGCTCAAGCGCAAAGGCTTCTCGGACATGCGTCTGGCCAAGCTGCTGGGCGTGACCGAAAAAGCGTTGCGTCGCCACCGTCACAAGCTGGAGATCTTCCCGGTCTACAAGCGCGTTGACACCTGCGCTGCCGAGTTCGCCACCGACACCGCCTACATGTACTCGACTTACGAGGAAGAGTGCGAAGCCGCGCCGTCGGGCCGCGACAAGATCATGATCCTCGGCGGCGGTCCAAACCGTATCGGCCAGGGCATCGAGTTCGACTACTGCTGCGTACACGCGGCACTGGCCCTGCGCGAAGACGGTTACGAGACCATCATGGTCAACTGCAACCCGGAAACGGTTTCCACCGACTACGACACCTCCGATCGCCTGTACTTCGAACCAGTAACCCTGGAAGACGTGCTGGAAATCTGCCGGGTCGAGAAGCCAAAAGGTGTGATCGTCCAGTACGGCGGCCAGACTCCACTGAAACTGGCTCGTGCCCTGGAAGAAGCCGGCGTGCCGATCATCGGCACCAGCCCTGACGCCATCGACCGTGCCGAAGACCGTGAGCGCTTCCAGCAAATGGTTGAGCGTCTGAACCTGCGTCAGCCGCCAAACGCCACCGTGCGCAGCGAAGACGAAGCGATTCGTGCCGCGGCCAAGATCGGCTACCCGCTGGTGGTTCGTCCGTCCTACGTACTGGGCGGCCGTGCGATGGAAATCGTCTACGAAGAAGAAGAACTCAAGCGCTACCTGCGTGACGCAGTGAAAGTGTCCAACGACAGCCCGGTGCTGCTCGACCACTTCCTCAACTGCGCCATCGAAATGGACGTGGATGCGGTCTGCGACGGCACCGACGTGGTGATCGGCGCGATCATGCAGCACATCGAGCAGGCCGGTGTTCACTCCGGTGACTCCGCATGCTCCCTGCCGCCGTACTCGCTGCCTGCGCACATCCAGGACGAGATGCGCGAACAGGTCAAGAAAATGGCCCTGGAGCTGGGCGTTGTCGGCCTGATGAACGTTCAGTTGGCGCTGCAAGGCGAAGACATCTACGTCATCGAAGTCAACCCGCGCGCTTCCCGTACCGTACCGTTCGTGTCCAAGTGCATCGGTGTTTCCCTGGCAATGATCGCGGCACGCGTCATGGCCGGTAAAACCCTGAAAGAAATCGGCTTCACCAAAGAAATCATCCCGAACTTCTACAGTGTGAAAGAGGCGGTCTTCCCGTTCGCCAAATTCCCTGGCGTGGACCCGATCCTGGGCCCAGAGATGAAGTCCACCGGTGAAGTGATGGGCGTGGGCGACACCTTCGGCGAAGCGTTCGCCAAGGCTCAGATGGGCGCCAGCGAAGTGCTGCCGACCGGCGGTACCGCGTTCATCAGCGTGCGTGACGACGACAAGCCACTGGTTGCAGGCGTGGCCCGTGATCTGATCAACTTGGGCTTCGAAGTGGTTGCCACTGCCGGTACTGCCAAGCTGATCGAAGCCGCAGGCCTGAAAGTGCGCCGTGTGAACAAGGTGACTGAAGGTCGTCCGCACGTGGTCGACATGATCAAGAACGACGAAGTCACCCTGATCATCAACACCACCGAAGGTCGCCAGTCGATTGCTGACTCGTACTCCATTCGTCGTAATGCCTTGCAGCACAAAATCTACTGCACCACCACCATTGCTGCTGGCGAAGCCATCTGCGAAGCGCTGAAGTTCGGTCCCGAGAAGACCGTACGCCGCTTGCAGGATCTACACGCAGGATTGAAGGCATGATCAAGTACCCAATGACCGTCCAGGGCGCGAAAGCCCTGGAAGAAGAACACGCCCACCTGACCAAGGTCGTCCGTCCGAAGCTCAGCCAGGACATCGGTACGGCCCGGGAATTGGGTGACTTGAAGGAAAACGCCGAATACCACGCTGCTCGCGAGCAGCAAGGTATGGTCGAGGCGCGGATTCGTGACATCGAAGGCCGGATTCAGAATCAGGTCATCATCGACGTCACGAGCATTCCTCACACCGGTAAAGTGATTTTCGGCACCACCGTTGAAATCGCCAACGTCGAGACCGATGAGCGCGTCACTTACCACATCGTGGGTGAGGACGAGGCTGACTTCAAACTCGGCAAGATTTCGGTAGGTTCGCCATTGGCCCGTGCCTTGATTGCCAAGGAAGAGGGTGATGTGGTTGCTGTGAAAACGCCGGGTGGCGTTATCGAGTACGAGATTGTCGAAGTCCGCCACATCTGAAAGAAGGCGCCCGCTGCGTGCGGGCGCCATGCTTTGGCAGCTGACTCAGATGTTGTGGGTCGGCGGCTTGTGGCTGTTACACATCGGTCTGCTGCCGGTGCTGGGCCAAATTGGCCTGGCGCCGCTGCTGATCGAAGAAATTGCAGGCATGCTGAATGCGCTGATGGTGGGTTTCGCCTCGGCGTGTGTAATTTTTCAGGCTTTGGTGCTGGTTCAGGCCGAGGGCCTTGCCAGTCTATGGCGCGATATTCGCGGGCAACTGCTGATGATGGCGCTGTATGCGTGCGCGATGTTTTTCGCGGTGCGTGTCGGCTGGCCGGATGCAGTGCGTTGGCAGGTGTTCAGCTACCTTGTTCTGGGCTTTTCCGGGCTGGTGCTGGTCTTGCAGCCGGTACCGGGATGGAGCGGCAGGGTGCGCGAAGCACACCCTTGACCCTTGCCATCACTTGAAGCGATGGACGTTCGACAGCTGCTTGTTGACGCTGAAGTTCTTGCGGTAAATCAGTGCCATCTTGCCGATGACTTGAACCAGATCCGCTTTGCCGACCTTGCAGAGTTCTGCAATGGACGCCAGGCGCGATTCGCGATCGAGGATGTTGAGCTTGATCTTGATCAGCTCGTGATCCGCCAAAGCGCGTTCAAGTTCGGCTAGCACACCTTCAGTCAGACCGTTGTCAGCCACAATCAAAACTGGTTTCAGATGGTGGCCAATGGATTTGTACTGTTTCTTCTGCTCTTGAGTGAGCGGCATAATCTGACCCTTTCGTCTGGATTCTGTAAAATGGCGGCCATTTTACCCGAGGGTTCGTGGATCCGCCCAACTAATCACGACCCTTATCATCGAGGTGCCCAATGGCGCGTTCCAAGACAAGCCTTGGTTGGCTGAAAAGACATGTCAACGATCCCTATGTGAAGCAGGCGCAGAAGGATGGTTACCGCTCGCGTGCGAGTTACAAGCTTCTGGAGGTCCAGGAGAAATACAAGCTGATCCGTCCGGGTATGAGCGTTGTCGACCTGGGGGCGGCGCCCGGCGGCTGGTCGCAGGTCACCAGTCGGCTGATCGGTGGTCAGGGGCGTCTGATCGCCTCGGACATCCTGGAAATGGACAGCATTCCGGACGTGACTTTCATCCAGGGTGACTTCACCGAGGACAAAGTGCTCGCTCAGATCCTTGAGGCCGTCGGTAATTCGCAGGTGGACCTTGTGATTTCCGATATGGCCCCCAATATGAGTGGTACGCCTGAAGTGGACATGCCAAAAGCCATGTTTCTATGTGAGCTGGCTCTTGATCTGGCTGCCCGGATACTCAAGCCGGGTGGTAATTTCGTGATCAAGGTGTTTCAGGGCGAAGGGTTTGATGCTTACGTGAAGGACGCTCGTCAGAAATTCGACAAGGTCCAGATGATCAAGCCGGACTCTTCCCGTGGCAGTTCCCGCGAGCAATACATGCTGGCTTGGGGCTACCGCGGTCGTAGTGAGTAAATCGAGGTTTTTTTGCAGGGCGATAGGTTTTTCGTATTTCGCCTTGTGGGAATTAGCGAATATTGTGTAGGAAGTGTTTCACAAAGGGTTACAGACGGCGCCTGCCAGTGTTGTAGGTAATGTAGTAAGTTAGGCCGGTGAATATCATGCGAAGCGCGCGCCATTAGCGGCGCTTGCTTCAGAGGGTAGTTAATTGAACGATATGGCAAAGAATCTGATCCTGTGGTTGATCATCGCGGCTGTCCTGGTGACAGTGATGAACAACTTCTCCAGCCCTAACGAGCCGCAGACCCTCAACTATTCCGACTTCATCCAGCAGGTCAAGGATGGCAAGGTCGAGCGCGTAGCCGTTGATGGCTATGTGATTACCGGTAAGCGCAACGATGGCGACAGCTTCAAGACCATTCGTCCTGCGATCCAGGACAACGGTCTGATCGGCGATCTCGTGGACAACCACGTGGTAGTCGAAGGCAAGCAGCCTGAGCAGCAAAGCATCTGGACTCAACTGCTGGTCGCGAGCTTCCCGATCCTGGTGATCATCGCCGTGTTCATGTTCTTCATGCGGCAGATGCAGGGCGGTGCCGGAGGCAAGGGCGGGCCGATGAGCTTCGGCAAGAGCAAGGCGCGCCTGCTCTCCGAAGACCAGGTGAAAACTACCCTGGCTGACGTTGCCGGTTGCGACGAAGCCAAGGAAGAAGTCGGCGAGCTGGTCGAATTCCTCCGCGATCCGGGCAAGTTCCAGCGTCTGGGCGGCCGCATTCCTCGCGGCGTGCTGATGGTCGGTCCTCCGGGTACCGGTAAAACCTTGCTGGCCAAGGCAAT
The DNA here is from genome assembly GCF_014852285.1 of Pseudomonas sp. PDM02. NCBI lineage: Bacteria > Pseudomonadati > Pseudomonadota > Gammaproteobacteria > Pseudomonadales > Pseudomonadaceae > Pseudomonas > Pseudomonas sp. PDM02. The sequence continues at coordinate 97,388 of NZ_JACVBL010000006.1, forward strand.
TGCCGGTGAAGCCAAGGTGCCGTTCTTCACCATTTCCGGTTCCGACTTTGTCGAAATGTTCGTCGGTGTCGGTGCCAGCCGTGTTCGCGACATGTTCGAGCAAGCCAAAAAACACGCGCCATGCATCATCTTCATCGATGAAATCGACGCCGTCGGTCGCCACCGTGGCGCCGGCATGGGCGGTGGTCACGATGAGCGCGAGCAGACTCTCAACCAGTTGCTGGTAGAGATGGACGGCTTCGAAATGAATGACGGCATCATCGTCATCGCTGCAACCAACCGTCCGGACGTACTGGACCCTGCGTTGCTGCGTCCGGGCCGTTTCGACCGTCAGGTTGTGGTCGGGCTGCCGGATATCCGCGGTCGCGAGCAAATTCTCAAGGTCCACATGCGCAAAGTGCCAATGGGTGACGACGTCGCTCCGGCCGTGATCGCTCGTGGTACTCCTGGTTTCTCCGGTGCCGACCTCGCCAACCTGGTGAACGAGGCGTCGCTGTTCGCCGCCCGTACCGGCAAGCGCATTGTCGAGATGAAAGAATTCGAACTGGCGAAAGACAAGATCATGATGGGCGCCGAGCGCAAATCCATGGTCATGTCCGAGAAAGAGAAGCAGAACACCGCCTATCACGAAGCAGGCCATGCCATTGTTGGTCGCGTCGTGCCTGAGCATGACCCGGTCTACAAAGTGTCGATCATCCCGCGCGGTCGTGCGCTGGGTGTGACCATGTTCCTGCCGGAAGAAGATCGCTACAGCCTGTCCAAGCGTGCGTTGATAAGCCAGATCTGCTCGCTGTACGGCGGCCGTATCGCTGAAGAGATGACTTTGGGCTTTGACGGTGTCACCACCGGTGCATCCAACGACATCATGCGTGCCAGTCAGATTGCACGGAACATGGTGACCAAGTGGGGTCTGTCGGAGAAACTCGGTCCGTTGATGTACGCCGAAGAAGAGGGCGAAGTGTTCCTCGGTCGCGGCGGCGGTGGTCAGAGTGCAAGCTTCTCCGGTGAGACAGCCAAACTGATCGACTCCGAAGTGCGCAGCATCATTGATCAGTGCTACGGCACGGCCAAACAGATCCTCACGGATAACCGTGACAAGCTCGACGCCATGGCTGATGCCCTGATGAAGTACGAAACGATCGATGCCGATCAGATCGACGACATCATGGCGGGTCGTACGCCTCGCGAACCTCGCGACTGGTCGGGCGGCACCGGTACCTCCGGAACGCCTCCGGTGGTGCAGGATGAGCGCCCGGAAACTCCGATCGGCGGTCCGGCTGCTGACGTTTAAGGTTTGAAATGACTTCTGTTCAGTCCTCGACCCGGTTGCCTTGCGGCAACCGGGTTCTTGATTTGGCCCAGACGCATGTCATGGGCATTCTCAATGTCACCCCTGATTCCTTTTCCGATGGCGGCCAATACAGCCAGCTCGATGCGGCCTTGCGCCACGCCGAAGCCATGGTGCTGGCCGGTGCGACGCTGATTGATGTCGGTGGTGAGTCGACCCGGCCCGGTGCCAGGGCGGTTTCGCCGCTCGAAGAACTGGAGCGCGTAGCGCCAATCGTCGAGCGCATCAACCGCGAGCTGGATGTGATTATCTCGGTCGATACTTCCACGCCAGCGGTCATGCGTGAAGCGGCGCGGCTGGGTGCGGGTTTGATCAATGACGTCCGCTCGTTGCGTCGAGAGGGCGCTCTGGATGCGGCGGCCGCCACTGGCCTGCCGGTCTGTCTGATGCATATGCTCGGTGAGCCGGGCGACATGCAGGACAATCCGCATTATCAGGATGTCACCCGAGAGGTCGGCGAGTTTCTTGTCGAGCGCATGGCGCAGTGTGCGTCAGTCGGAATTCCGGCTGAGCGGATCATCCTGGATCCGGGTTTCGGCTTCGCCAAAACCTTGCAGCACAACCTGAGCTTGTTCAAACATATGGAAGTCCTGCATGCCTTGGGGCGGCCCCTGTTGGTCGGGGTTTCGCGAAAGAGCATGATAGGTCAGGCCTTGAATCGCCCGGTCGGTGAGCGACTGCATGGCGGTTTGGCACTCGCGGCGCTGGCTTCATTCAAGGGGGCGCGTATATTGCGCGTCCATGATGTGGCCGAAACCGTCGATGTGGTGCGGATGATTGCCGCAGTGGAATCAGCCGAATAAGAATGATGGAGCACTTATGACTAAGAAATATTTTGGCACCGACGGTATTCGTGGTCGGGTCGGCGTGTACCCGATTACCCCTGAATTCATGCTCAAGCTCGGCTGGGCTGCGGGCATGGCGTTCCGCAAAATGGGCGCCTGCAAAGTGTTGGTAGGCAAGGACACCCGGATCTCGGGATACATGTTCGAATCGGCGCTCGAGGCCGGGCTGACTTCGGCGGGTGCCGACGTGATGCTCCTGGGCCCGATGCCGACGCCGGCCATCGCCTACCTGACACGTACGTTCCATGCCGAAGCAGGCATCGTGATCAGTGCCTCGCACAATCCTCACGATGACAACGGCATCAAGTTTTTCTCCGGCAAGGGCACCAAGCTGCCGGATGAAGTCGAGCATATGATCGAAGAGTTGCTCGACACCCCGATGACCGTGGTTGAGTCGAGCAAGATCGGCAAAGTGTCGCGAATCAACGATGCTTCGGGCCGTTATATTGAATTCTGCAAGAGCAGCGTGCCGACCGGCACCAGCTTTACGGGCCTGAAGATCGTGATCGATTGCGCTCACGGTGCGACCTACAAAGTGGCACCGAGTGTGTTCCGCGAGTTGGGCGCCGAGGTTGTTGTGCTTTCAGCGCAGCCAAACGGCCTGAACATCAATGACAACTGCGGTTCGACCCATATGGGTCAGTTGCAGGCTGCCGTTCTTGCCGAACATGCTGATCTCGGTATTGCGTTCGATGGTGATGGCGACCGGGTCCTGATGGTCGATCACACGGGTGCTGTTGTCGATGGTGACGAGCTGCTGTTCATCATCGCCCGCGACTTGCATGAGCGTGATCTGCTGAAAGGCGGTGTGGTCGGAACATTGATGAGTAACCTGGGGCTGGAGCTGGCCCTGGCAGATCTGTCGATTCCGTTTGTGCGCGCCAACGTCGGTGACCGTTATGTGATCGCGGATCTGCTGGAACGCAATTGGCTGGTCGGTGGCGAGAACTCGGGTCATATCGTCTGCTTCAATCACACCACCACCGGTGATGCGATCATTGCCGCATTGCAGGTGCTGATGGCATTGCAGACTCGCTCCGAAGGGCTGGCTCAAGCCCGTCAGTCGCTGCGCAAGTGTCCTCAGGTGCTGATCAACGTGCGTTTCAGTGGCGGTGCGAGCCCGCTGGATCATCCGTCGGTCAAAGAGGCCAGCGAGCGCGTTACCAAGGCCATGGCCGGGCGTGGGCGCGTGCTGTTGCGCAAGTCCGGCACCGAGCCGTTGGTGCGTGTCATGGTCGAAGGCGAGGACGAAACACAGGTTCGCGGCTACGCCGAAGAGCTGGCAAAACTGGTTACTGAAGTTTCTGCCTGAATTCGGCTTGCCAGCCATGATTGTGTTGGGTAACATCTGCGCCCACTTTGACCGACGAGGTACAGCATGCGTCGCCCTATGGTAGCTGGTAACTGGAAGATGCACGGTACCCGCGCCAGCGTCGCTGAGCTGATCAACGGCCTGAGTCATTTGGCCTTGCCGAGCGGTGTTGATGTCGCGGTATTCCCGCCTTTCCTGCATATCAATCAAGTGATTGAAGGTTTGAAAGGCAAGTCGATTTCGGTCGGCGCGCAGAACTCTGCAGTGGAATCCATGCAAGGCGCTTTGACCGGCGAAGTTGCACCGAGTCAGTTGGTGGATGCAGGTTGTACCTTTGTACTTGTCGGGCATTCCGAGCGCCGCCAAATGGGCGAGCAGGACGGAATGCTGATTCGCAAGTTCGCAGCGGCACAGGCATGTGGCTTGATTCCAGTGTTGTGTATAGGGGAGACCCTGGAGCAACGCGAAGCTGGGAAAACTCTTGAGGTTGTCGGGCGTCAGCTTGGCAGTATCATTGAGGAGCTGGGTGTTGGTGCTTTTGCAAATGCAGTCATTGCTTACGAACCGGTCTGGGCCATTGGTACCGGGCTGACTGCTTCGCCACAACAGGCGCAGGATGTGCACGCAGCCATTCGCGCTCAGTTGGCGGCAGAGAATTCTGAGGTCGCACAAGGTGTGCGGCTTCTATACGGCGGCAGCGTGAAGGCGGCCAATGCGGTCGAACTGTTCGGCATGCCGGATATCGATGGGGGGCTCATTGGTGGAGCTTCCCTGAATGCAGATGAGTTCGGTGCGATTATTCGCGCCGCGGGAAACTGAAAAAATGCTGGAAACAGTCGTAGTCGTTTTTCATCTGCTGGGTGCATTGGGCGTAGTTGCTCTGGTATTGCTGCAGCAGGGTAAGGGTGCGGATGCTGGCGCGTCTTTCGGAGCAGGTGCTTCAAATACTGTGTTCGGAAGCCAAGGTTCCTCTACCTTTCTTAGTAAGTTTACTGCTATACTTGCCGCCGGTTTCTTCATAACCAGCTTAGGGTTAGGTTACTTTGCTAAAGAGAAGGCTCACCAGCTGACTCAAGTAGGTTTGCCAAATCCAGCAGTGTTGGAAGTTCCAAAGCAACAACCGGCTTCTGATGATGTACCGGTGCTTCAAGAGCAAAAGTCGGCTACTCCAGCGACTGACGTACCTCCAGCTCAAGAGCAAAAGTAAGAAGGGTTTCAAACGTAGTATTGCCGAGGTGGTGGAATTGGTAGACACGCAACCTTGAGGTGGTTGTGCCCATAGGGTGTAGGGGTTCGAGTCCCCTTCTCGGTACCAATTATCAGGAGAGCCCGCTGTTGCGGGCTTTCTTGTAGGTGGAAGGTTACATTGACCCTGTCAGGGATCGGTCGTATACTTCCGCCCCAGCTTTGTCGCGGGGTGGAGCAGTCTGGTAGCTCGTCGGGCTCATAACCCGAAGGTCGTCGGTTCAAATCCGGCCCCCGCAACCAGTTTAAGGAGCCCCTTTTAAGGGGCTTTTTGTTAGCTGGACACTTTCTACGCCGCTGTTCGACGGCGTTTCAAGGATGGGCGTTTCGCCCATTTTTTTATTTTGCATAGCATGCACATACATGCACGAGGGGGTTCAGGTGTCGAGCAAGCTAGAAGAGTTGCAGGCCTTGTTGGCCCCGGTGGTCGTGGCCCTAGGCTATGAATGCTGGGGTATTGAGTTTTCGGCTCAAGGTCGCCACTCAATGTTGCGCGTTTATATTGATAAAGAAGGCGGCGTGCTGGTGGACGATTGCGCCATCGTCAGCCGTCAGATCAGCGGTGTCCTGGATGTTGAAGATCCAATCGCCGTTGAGTACACCCTTGAAGTTTCCTCGCCTGGCATGGAACGCCCGCTGTTCACTATTGAGCAGTTTGCAAAATTTGCCGGTGAACAAGTGAAGATCAGGCTGCGCTCGCCTTTTGAAGGGCGACGCAACTTTCAGGGCCTTCTGCGCGGTGTAGAAGAGCAGGATGTCGTGGTGCAGGTAGAAGACCACGAGTTCCTGTTGCCGATCGATATGATCGACAAGGCCAACATTATTCCCAGTTTTGACTGAGACGCGGATCCCGCGGATCCAATGGCTTGCGAAAGGCGAGGCGTACGATGAGCAAAGAAGTACTGCTGGTTGTTGAGTCGGTATCCAATGAAAAGGGCGTACCGGCAAACGTAATTTTTGAAGCGCTGGAGCTGGCTCTGGCCACTGCTACCAAAAAGCGTTTCGAGGACGAAGTCGATCTGCGTGTGGAAATCAATCGCCACACCGGTGCTTACGAGACCTTCCGTCGCTGGACGGTTGTCGAAGAAGCAGATCTGGACGATCCGGCCATCGAAACCTGGCCGAGCAAGGTTGCCGAAACGCATCCTGGTGCCCAGGTTGGTGATGTAGTCGAAGAAAAAATCGAATCCATCGAGTTCGGCCGCATTGCTGCACAGACTGCCAAGCAAGTCATCGTGCAGAAAGTTCGCGAAGCCGAGCGCGCTCAAGTCGTTGACGCCTATCGCGAGCGCCTGGGGGAAATCATCTCCGGCACCGTGAAGAAAGTGACCCGCGACAATGTGATCGTCGACCTGGGCAACAACGCTGAAGCGTTGCTGGCTCGTGAAGACATCATCTCTCGCGAAACCTTCCGGGTTGGCGTGCGTCTGCGTGCGCTGCTCAAGGAAATCCGCACCGAGAACCGCGGCCCGCAGCTGATCCTGTCGCGTACCGCGCCGGAAATGCTGATCGAGTTGTTCCGCATCGAAGTGCCGGAAATCGCTGAAGGCCTGATCGAAGTAATGGCTGCCTCCCGTGACCCGGGTTCGCGCGCCAAGATCGCGGTCCGCTCCAAGGACAAACGCATCGACCCGCAGGGCGCTTGCATCGGTATGCGCGGTTCGCGCGTCCAGGCAGTGTCGGGTGAGTTGGGCGGTGAGCGTGTTGATATCGTCCTGTGGGACGACAACCCGGCTCAGTTCGTAATCAACGCCATGTCCCCGGCTGAGGTTGCGGCAATTATCGTTGACGAAGATGCCCATGCAATGGACATCGCCGTTGGCGCAGACAATCTGGCTCAGGCCATCGGTCGCGGTGGTCAGAACGTGCGTCTGGCTAGCCAGTTGACTGGCTGGACCCTGAACGTGATGACCGAATCGGACATCCAGGCTAAGCAGCAAGCAGAAACCGGCGACATCCTGCGCAACTTCATCGACGAGCTGGAAGTCGACGAAGACCTGGCACAGGTGCTGGTAGATGAAGGCTTCACCAGCCTGGAAGAGATTGCCTACGTACCGTTGGAAGAAATGCTCAACATCGACGGCTTTGACGAAGAAACCGTCAACGAGCTTCGCGCTCGTGCCAAGGATCGTTTGTTGACCAAAGCCATCGCTACTGAGGAAAAGCTGGCAGACGCCCATCCGGCCGAAGACCTGCTCTCGCTTGAGGGTATGGACAAGGATTTGGCGATGGAACTGGCGGTGCGCGGCGTAATTACCCGCGAAGACCTGGCCGAGCAGTCTATTGACGACCTGCTCGACATCGACGGCATTGACGATGATCGTGCCGGCAAGTTGATCATGGCCGCCCGAGCCCACTGGTTCGAGTAATTAGGCGCGGCCTGAGGAGAGAAGTGCATGACGCAAGTCACGGTGAAACAACTGGCCGATGAGGTCAAAACACCGGTAGAGCGCCTGTTGCAGCAGATGCGTGAGGCAGGTCTGCCGCACACCGCCGCCGAAGAACATGTGACTGACAGTGAGAAGCAATCTTTGCTGACTCACTTGAAAAGCAGCCACAAGGCGAAAGTGGAAGAACCACGCAAGATCACACTGCAGCGTAAAACCACCAGCACCCTGCGTGTTGCTGGCAGCAAAAGCATCAGTGTTGAAGTCCGTAAAAAGAAAGTTTTCGTACAACGCAGCCCGGAAGAAATCGAAGCCGAGCGCAAACGCGAACTGGATGAACGTCGCGCAGTAGAAAATGCTGCTCGTCAGAAGGCTGAAGAAGAAGCCAAGCGTCGCGCCGAAGAAGAAGCGCGTCGCCAGCCTGCTGCTGCGCAAACCGCTACCAACGACGCTGTTGCGGCGCCGGTTGCCGTTGCCGAGCCAGTGCGTGAAAGCGCTCCGGTGGTTGCAGCTGCTCCAGCTCCGTCTGCTGACGTTCGCAACAAGCAGAACGAACAGCGCCGTCCGGACAAACCACGTGCCGACGATAACAATCGTCGTGGCAGTGGCGATGGCGAGCGCAAAAACGCTCCGCATCGTGCTTCGGTTAAAGAGAAAGCGCCTGCTCCACGTGTTGCGCCACGTACTACCGACGAAGAAAGCGATGGCTTCCGTCGTGGTGGTCGCGGCAAGGCCAAGCTGAAGAAACGCAACGCTCACGGTTTCCAGAGCCCAACCGGCCCTGTAGTGCGCGAAGTGAAGATCGGCGAGACCATCACTGTTGGCGATCTTGCCCAGCAGATGTCGGTCAAGGCAGCTGAAATCATCAAGTTCATGTTCAAACTGGGTACCCCAGCGACCATCAACCAGGTACTGGATCAGGAAACTGCCCAACTGGTTGCCGAAGAGCTGGGCCACAAAGTGACCCTGGTCAGCGACACCGCCCTGGAAGATTCCCTGGCCGAGTCCCTGAAGTTTGAAGGTGAAGCGTTCTCCCGTGCTCCGGTCGTGACCGTAATGGGCCACGTTGACCACGGTAAGACCTCGCTGCTCGACTACATCCGTCGTGCCAAGGTTGCTGCTGGCGAAGCCGGCGGTATCACCCAGCACATCGGCGCGTACCACGTTGAAACCGAACGCGGCATGGTCACCTTCCTCGACACCCCAGGTCACGCCGCGTTTACCGCCATGCGTGCTCGTGGTGCCAAGGCGACCGACATCGTGATCCTGGTGGTTGCAGCGGACGACGGCGTGATGCCGCAGACCGTTGAAGCCGTTCAGCACGCCAAGGCTGCCGGTGTTCCGCTGGTTGTAGCTGTGAACAAAATCGACAAGCCGGGCGCCGATCTCGATCGCATCCGTAGCGAACTGTCGGTTCACGGCGTGACTTCGGAAGAGTGGGGCGGCGACACCCCGTTCGTATCGGTTTCGGCGAAAGTCGGTACTGGCGTGGACGAGTTGCTCGAAGCTGTTCTGCTGCAAGCTGAAGTTCTCGAACTGAAAGCAACTCCGTCGGCTCCGGGTCGTGGCGTTGTGGTTGAATCGCGTCTCGACAAAGGTCGTGGCCCGGTTGCTACCGTTCTGGTTCAAGACGGTACCCTGCGCCAAGGCGACATGGTCCTGGTCGGTTCGAACTATGGCCGTGTACGTGCCATGCTCGACGAGAACGGCAAGCCAATCAAAGAAGCCGGTCCTTCCATCCCTGTCGAGATCCTCGGCCTGGACGGTACGCCGGATGCTGGCGACGAGATGAGCGTGGTTGCCGACGAGAAGAAAGCCCGTGAAGTGGCTCTGTTCCGTCAAGGCAAGTTCCGCGAAGTCAAGCTGGCCCGTGCTCACGCCGGCAAGCTTGAAAACATCTTCGAGAACATGGGTCAGGAAGAGAAGAAGACGCTCAACATCGTCCTCAAATCCGACGTCCGTGGTTCGCTGGAAGCGTTGAACGGTGCCTTGAATGGCCTGGGTAACGACGAAGTGCAAGTGCGTGTTGTCGGTGGCGGTGTCGGTGGTATCACCGAGTCCGACGCTAACCTGGCACTGGCCTCCAACGCTGTACTGTTCGGCTTCAACGTGCGTGCCGATGCCGGCGCTCGCAAGATCGTCGAGCAGGAAGGTCTGGATATGCGTTACTACAACGTGATCTACGACATCATCGAAGACGTCAAGAAAGCCCTGACCGGTATGCTCGGCAGTGATGTTCGCGAGAACATCCTGGGTGTGGCCGAAGTGCGTGACGTGTTCCGTTCGCCGAAGTTTGGCGCGATCGCCGGTTGCATGGTTATCGAAGGTGTTGTTCACCGTAACCGTCCAATCCGTGTACTGCGTGAAGACATCGTTATCTTCGAAGGCGAGCTGGAATCCCTGCGCCGCTTCAAGGATGACGCTTCCGAAGTACGTGCCGGCATGGAATGCGGTATCGGCGTGAAGAGCTACAACGACGTCAAAGTCGGTGACAAGATCGAAGTCTTCGAGAAGGTTCAGGTTGCTCGCAGCCTCTAACTCGCGCACTTCAAGGGCCACGATGGGCCGCTGCATGCAAATGCGCGGCACAGCGTCAGGACTCTAAACGCAACGCCCGGTCTGGCTTTTGTCAGGCCGGGCGTTTGCCGCTTTCAGACCCCACGGGTTTCACCGTGAGGCAGTAACAGGTAACAAGACATGGCAAAAGAATATAGCCGTACCCAGCGTATCGGCGATCAGATGCAGCGTGAGCTGGCACAACTGATCCGTCGTGAAGTCAAAGACCCGCGCGTAGGCCTGGTCACCATTACCGCTGTTGAAGTCAGTCGTGACGTCGGTCACGCCAAGATTTTCATCACCGTGATGGGTCAGGACAGCGCCGAAGATATCGCGCAAAGCATCAAGGTGCTCAACTCCGCCGCCGGTTTCCTGCGCATGCAGTTGGCCCGCGAAATGAAGTTGCGCAGCGTTCCGCAGTTGCACTTCCACTACGACGAAAGCGTCGTGCGTGGTGCGCACCTGTCGGCCCTGATCGAGCGTGCGGTGGCTGAAGACAATCAGCACCCGGTTGCGGCAGAAGTCGAAGACACCAAGGAGTAATCGGTGGCTCAGGTCAAACGTATCCGTCGTAACGTCAGCGGCATTATCCTGCTCGACAAACCGCTGGGGTTCACTTCCAACGCGGCGTTGCAGAAGGTTCGCTGGTTGCTGAACGCAGAGAAGGCCGGGCACACCGGCAGTCTTGATCCGCTGGCCACCGGCGTGTTGCCGTTGTGCTTCGGTGAGGCGACCAAGTTCTCGCAATACCTGCTCGATTCCGACAAGGGTTATGAAACCCTGGCGCAACTGGGCAAAACCACCACCACGGCGGATGCCGAAGGTGAAGTTTTGCTGGAGCGCCCGGTGACCGTTGGTCGATCCGATGTCGAAGCGGTACTGCCGAAATTTCGTGGGCAAATCAGTCAGATACCGCCGATGTACTCGGCGCTCAAGCGTGATGGCCAGCCGCTGTACAAGCTGGCACGTGCAGGCGAAGTAGTGGAGCGCGAACCGCGTTCTGTTACTATTGCGCGCTTGGAATTGCTGGCCTTTGAAGGTGATACTGCGCGGCTTGCGGTGGATTGCAGCAAAGGCACCTATATCCGCACCCTGGTGGAGGATATCGGTGAGCAACTCGGTTGTGGCGCTTACGTTGCTGAATTGCGACGTACCCAGGCCGGGCCTTTCACGCTGGCGCAGACTGTCACGCTTGAAGAGCTGGAAGCGGTACATGCCGAAGGCGGCAACGAAGCGGTCGACCGCTTCCTGATGCCATCGGACAGCGGCCTGCTGGATTGGCCACTGCTGCAGTTCTCGGAAGCGAGCGCGTTCTACTGGCTCAACGGCCAGCCGGTTCGCGCCCCGGATGCTCCGAAGTTCGGCATGGTACGGGTACAGGATCACAATGGTCGCTTCATCGGTATCGGTGAAGTGAGCGAAGACGGGCGCATCGCGCCGCGTCGATTGATTCGGTCAGAATGACCGGACGAGGGTGGCTGTTAACAGGCACGGTCACTACTCATTTTTAGATACAGGGATTTGTCCCTGGCCTGTTGAAACTGTTTCTTTGAAACAGTTTCCTGATAAAAGGATTGCCTCATGGCTCTCGACGTTCAAGAAAAAGCTCAAATCGTAGCTGACTACCAGCAAGCTGTTGGTGACACTGGTTCGCCAGAAGTGCAAGTTGCACTGCTGACCCACAACATCAACAAGCTGCAAGGTCACTTCAAGGCCAACGGTAAAGATCACCACTCCCGTCGTGGTCTGATCCGCATGGTAAACCAGCGTCGTAAGCTGCTGGACTACCTGAAAGGCAAGGATCTGGGTCGTTATCAGACTCTGATCGGTCGCCTGGGTCTGCGTCGCTAATAAGCGATTGCGCTAGAGGTTGGTTGTCTGCCGTGCATCAGTGGGTTTCCCGCTGGTGCATGGCAGGCTCCCAGCCTCAAGTTTTATCTGGATACACCGTTTTACCCTGGACAGGCGTTGGGCCGATTCCCGACATTGCCCAAGAATTTCGCAAGAAGACAAGTTCCCCAAGAGCCACAAAAGAAGGTAGGACACCGTGAACCCGGTAATCAAAAAATTCCAGTTCGGTCAGTCGACCGTTACCCTCGAGACTGGCCGTATCGCCCGTCAGGCCTCCGGCGCAGTATTGGTCACCGTTGACGACGACGTCAGCGTATTGGTGACCGTAGTCGGTGCCAAGCAAGCCGATCCAGGCAAGGGCTTCTTCCCTCTGTCCGTTCACTACCAGGAAAAGACTTACGCTGCCGGTAAGATCCCTGGCGGTTTCTTCAAGCGCGAAGGCCGTCCTTCCGAGAAAGAAACCCTGACTTCCCGACTGATCGACCGTCCGATCCGTCCGCTGTTCCCGGAAGGCTTCATGAACGAAGTGCAGGTAGTCTGCACCGTCGTTTCCACCAGCAAAAAGACCGATCCGGACATCGCTGCGATGATCGGTACCTCGGCTGCGCTGGCCATCTCCGGCATTCCTTTCGATGGCCCGATCGGCGCTGCCCGCGTTGCGTTCCACGAAAGCACCGGCTACCTGCTGAACCCGACTTACGAACAACTGAAAGCATCGAGCCTGGACATGGTCGTTGCCGGTACTTCGGAAGCCGTTCTGATGGTTGAATCGGAAGCCAAAGAGCTGACCGAAGACCAGATGCTGGGCGCGGTACTGTTTGCTCACGACGAGTTCCAGGTGGTGATCAACGCCGTCAAGGAACTGGCCGCCGAAGCTGCCAAGCCGACCTGGACCTGGGCTCCACAGCCAGAAGCCACTGCTCTGCTGGGCGCTATCCGTGCCGAGTTCGGCGACGCGATCTCCCAGGCTTACACCATCACCATCAAGGCCGACCGTTACGCTCGCCTGGGTGAGCTGAAGGATCAGGTTGTTGCCAAGCTGTCCGGTGAAGAAGGCCAGCCTTCTTCCAGCGAAGTCAAAGCTGCTTTCGGCGAAATCGAATACCGCACCGTTCGCGAAAACATCGTAAACGGCAAGCCACGTATCGACGGCCGCGACACCAAGACCGTACGTCCTTTGAACATCGAAGTCGGTGTTCTGCCAAAGACCCACGGTTCGGCTCTGTTCACCCGTGGCGAAACCCAGGCTCTGGTCGTTGCAACACTGGGCACCGCCCGTGACGCACAACTGCTGGACACCCTGGAAGGCGAGAAAAAAGACCCGTTCATGCTGCACTACAACTTCCCTCCGTTCTCGGTAGGTGAGTGTGGTCGCATGGGTGGCGCTGGTCGTCGCGAAATCGGTCACGGCCGTCTGGCCCGTCGTTCGGTTCAGGCCATGCTGCCTGCTGCCGACGTGTTCCCGTACACCATCCGTGTTGTATCGGAAATCACCGAATCCAACGGTTCGAGCTCCATGGCTTCGGTCTGCGGCGCTTCCCTGGCCCTGATGGACGCTGGCGTTCCGATGAAGGCACCGGTTGCCGGTATCGCGATGGGTCTGGTTAAAGAAGGCGAGAAATTCGCTGTCCTGACCGACATCCTGGGTGACGAAGACCACCTCGGCGACATGGACTTCAAAGTAGCTGGTACCGCCAAAGGTGTTACCGCGCTGCAGATGGACATCAAGATCAAAGGCATCACCGAAGAAATCATGGAGATCGCTCTGGGCCAAGCCCTGGAAGCGCGCCTGAACATCCTCGGTCAGATGAACCAGATCATTGGCCAGTCGCGTACCGAGCTGTCGGAAAACGCTCCGACCATGATCGCGATGAAAATCGACACCGACAAAATCCGTGATGTCATCGGTAAAGGCGGCGCGACCATTCGTGCGATCTGTGAAGAGACCAAAGCTTCGATCGATATCGAAGACGACGGCTCGATCAAGATCTTCGGCGAAACCAAGGAAGCGGCTGAAGCAGCACGTCAGCGCGTTCTGGGCATCACCGCAGAAGCTGAAATCGGCAAGATCTACGTCGGTAAAGTTGAGCGCATCGTCGACTTCGGCGCATTCGTCAACATCCTGCCGGGCAAGGACGGTCTGGTTCACATCTCGATGCTGAGCGATGCTCGCGTTGAGAAAGTGACCGACATCCTGAAAGAAGGCCAGGAAGTGGAAGTGCTGGTACTGGACGTGGACAACCGCGGCCGTATCAAGCTCTCCATCAAAGACGTAGCAGCAGCCAAGGCTTCGGGCGTTTAATCACTCCCCACGCCTGACCGCTTCAACGTTATAAAAAATGCCCCGCAGTGAAAACTGCGGGGCATTTTTTTGTCTGCGAAAACTGGAAACGGTTTGTGGATTTGCCCGCTTCCAATCTCGATGCTAGGTTTAGCTCACCGCCCGTGTAGCTCAGCCGGTAGAGCAGCGCACTCGTAACGCGAAGGTCGCAGGTTCGATTCCTGTCTCGGGCACCATCCCCTGTTATTTCACCTTGCTTCTCAGATCATCCACGGCACGTTTCAGCTGATCCAGTTGGCTGTCCTGATTGCTGACGTCCCGCTTGAGGTTGGACAGGTCGCTGGAACTCGCGCTGGAGCTCGACCCGGCGCTACGCTTCAAGTCTTCCACCTGACTGGCGAGCCTTTTCAAGTCGTTGTCCTGTGCGCTGACGGTGCGCTTGAGGTCGCTCACTTCGCTGGAGCTGGAGCTGGAGCTTGAACTGGAGTTCGAGCCGCTGCTGCGCTTGAGATCGTCCATTTGGCTGGCGAGCTTTTTCAGGCTGTTGTCCTGTTCACTGACCGTGCGCTTGAGGTCGCTCACTTCGCTGGAACTGGCGCTTGAGCCGGAATTCGAGCTGCTGCTGCGCTTGAGATCGTCCACCGCTTTAGCAAGGTTTTTCAGGCCGTTGTCCTGTTCACTGACCGTGCGCTTGAGGTCGCTCACTTCGCTGGAACTGGCGCTTGAACCGGAGTTCGAGCTGCTGTTGCGCTTGAGTTCGTCCACTGCTTTGGCGAGGTTTCTCAGGCCGGTTTCCTGTTCAGTGAGCGTGCGCTTGAGGTTGGCCACTTCGCTGGAACTGGAGCTGGAACTCGAACCACTGTTGCGTTTGAACTCCTCCAATTGCTTGGTGAGTTCTTTCAGGTCCTTGTCCTGTTCGGTGGCAGTGCGTTTGAGGTTGGTTATCTCACTGGCACTCGAACTGGAGCTTGTTCCGTTGTTGCGCTTGAGTTCCTCGATGAGACGAGCCTGCGCTTCGAGGAGATTCTTGAGTTCCTTGATGTCATCCGTGTTGGTTTTAGCGGTGCGTTGCAGTGTTTCCACACCCTCGACACTGAGATTGCTCCTGACCATGACGTCTTTACCATACAGTCTGTGAAAGACGAGGAAGCTGTCGGTGGAGGAAGGGTTGTCTGAGGCGAACTCCAGACCGGCTTGGGCCGTATTGGCCATTGCCATGTTGCCAAGAAAAAGGGCGGCCATGCCTGTTGCCAACAGGGTAGACGGAAGCTTCTTGAAAATGCGCATCACCTGAGTTCCTTGTGAAGTGCCTAGATGGCACATCGCTATGACTTTGCTTTTTGAAGGTTGTTCCTGTGTGGCGAGGGAATATTTTCAGAAAAACCGCTCGGCATTTTTTTTGTAGATTTGATGTAAAAGTCCATATAAATCGTCTTCCAAACGTCCTATATTCGGATATTGCACGAGCATCACCCTGCAGTTTTCAAATGATCCACGAATGGTTCTGAAGGCCAGACAAACCGGGCTTCACACGGTTTTTTGCGTCAGAGAGATCCTTGATGATCCAGATCCATCTTCCATTCCCCCGATCAGCGAGAACGACATGACCGTTAAAGAATTGACCCAGGAAGCCAGGCACGAAGAAGCGCTGAAGAAGTACGTGCTGGACGCGCCCCAACTGCTGGAAGAGATCAAGGACTTGCCCGCCGACGATCAGAAAGACCAGATTCAATGGGCGTTCGAGGATGAAGCAGAAGCCCAGGGCCTGCAGCCATGGGAGCTGACGCTCAAGTACACCTCGAGCCCGGAAGAGTTTGAAGCGGCGCGACTGGTGCTGCACAAAGAGGCGGCCGAGGTATTGGGCGTCGAGTGGGAAGAGTACTGCGAGATGAATAATCTGGTGGTCTGACCCATGTAGGAGCCGGCTTGCTGGCGAAGGCGGCGTAACGGGTAAACCGCGTCGCCTGGATCGCCAGCAAGCCGGCTACTACAGTTTCATGTCGTTCAGGAAATTTCAGAGGCTGAGTCGCATCGACAGATCGACAGCCTTCACGTCCTTGGTCATCGCACCAATCGAAATGTAATCCACCCCGGTTTCGGCGATCGGCAGCAGCGTGCTTTCGTTGATGCCGCCGCTGGCTTCCAGTTTTGCCTTGCCGCCATTCAGGCGCACGGCCTCGCGCATGTCATCCAGGCTCAACTCGTCGAGCATGATGATGTCGGCACCCGCCGCAAGCGCTTCCTTCAGCTCCGCCAGGCTTTCCACTTCGATCTCCACCGGTTTGCCCGGGGCGATCTTGTGCGCGGCGTTGATCGCTTCAGGGATGCCGCCGCTGGCAGCAATGTGGTTTTCCTTGATCAGGAAGGCGTCGTACAGGCCGATGCGGTGGTTGTGGCAGCCGCCGCAGGTCACGGCGTACTTTTGCGCCAGGCGCAGACCCGGCAGGGTTTTGCGGGTGTCGAGCAGCTTCACCTGCGTCTCGGCGACGAAATCCGCCAGGTATTGCGCACGAGTGGCCACGCCGGAGAGCAATTGCAGGAAATTCAGCGCACTGCGCTCGCCTGTGAGCAGCGAGCGGGCAGGGCCTTCAAGGTGGAACAGCACTTGATTGGGCTTCACCCGTTCGCCATCGGCCACCTGCCAATGCACGGCAACTCGTGGGTCCAGTTGTCGGAAAACCGCGTCAACCCAAGCGGTGCCGGCGATGACCGCGGCGTCGCGCGTGATGATGGTGGCTTTGGCCAGGCGTTCGGCTGGGATCAGCTGCGCGGTGATGTCGCCGCTGCCGATGTCTTCGCGCAACGCACGGCGTACGTTGGCTTCGATTTCGGCGGTCAGATCGGCGAGACGTAGATTCGGCATAACGGACTCCACAAACAAAGTGGCTCGATTATAGGGCCATGGCGCGGGGCAACCCAAGGCGCGCGAGACCTTCCGGTCGTTCTGGAACCTGCATTTGGTCGATTCTCTTGAGCCATCGGGGTTCGGCAGCGGTCCTTTGCGGGCGTCTATATCAAAGAGAAACACAGAGTCTGCTGGCATACGGGACATCTTTTGCAAGATAATGCGCCTTGCATTTGACGTCATGACTTTGACGTGTCTTTGGTTCGCCGATTATTGAATGACAGCGGGCGGGCATTGTCTTCTGTTGCGCGCGGCTGTGAGGCTGGCGCACTCGATCTTTCCAACCGAACCGAAGCATCACCGTTTCAGGAGGCCAGGATGCACAACGACGGGAATGTAGTGCCTTTGCACAAGGCAACTACCGATCAGGCGAGTCACTCGCCGCTCGCCCGCCTGCCTGTGATTCTGCTTCAGGTTCGCGACAAGGCCGCTCAACAGCTCCGGCATGCTCTGCAGGAGCTGTTCGATAACGCGGACGACACGCTGTTCGAAATGGCTGACCGGGCCCGCAATGACGTCGAGCAGAACATCTTTTTTGAAGCCATGCGCGACTTGCGCCTCAAGCGCAAAAATATCGAGCGGGCGTTTCTTGAACAGTTCTTCGAAGCGTTTGTCGGTCTCGCAGGCAGTATTCAGACGACCTTGCCGCCGGCATTGACCCTCGATATTCAGGCGCAACAGTCCGGTGATGAGCTGGAACGTCGCGTGGCGGTCGAGGCCATGGTCAATAAAGTGCTGAGCCGCGACGGTTTTGCGCTTGATCAATTGACCGCCCGGCTCAGCACGTTGCTGGGCAAGCAGCTGGTGACTACGCGCAATCCCCTGGGCCCGGCGATGCTCTGTGAGTATTTCATGCAGGCCGGGCGTAACCTGGGGGTCGAGATCAAGGTCAAGTTGATCATCCTCAAGCTTTTCGAGCGTTATGTGCTCAGTGATGCCGATCAGCTCTACACCGAAGCCAATCAGATCTTGATCGCCACCGGCATATTGCCCGACCTGAAGCCGGCCCCGAATCGGCGTGCCATTGATCGTGCGCAGGCCAGTGTTCGTGCCGAGCCCGACGAGGCTGGCAACCGTTGGGACAGCACGCCAATCGACGACAGCGTGCAGGAAGTGTTCGCGGCATTGCAGGAATTGCTGCTCCACGTGCGTGGCAGTGTCGCGCCAACGCTGGAAACCAGTGCTCAGACGCAACCGATATCCACCCGCGACCTGCTGCGGCTGCTCTCGCACTTGCAGCAGTACGTGCCGGCTCCGGCGGTCCAGGACGAATTCGACCTGCGAAACCAGCTTGAGCAACTGCTGACCCGGGTCAGCGTCAAAAGCGGCAAGTCGCGTGTGGTCGGCGTCGCTGACGAAGATGTGATCAACCTGATTGCCATGCTTTTCGAATGCATCCTCGATGACCGCAATCTGCCGGATTCTCTCAAGGCGCTGATCGGGCGCTTGCAGATCCCGATGCTGAAAGTGGCGGTGATCGACAAGAGTTTCTTCAGCCGCAGCAGTCACCCGGCCCGTCGTCTGCTCAACGAAATCGCCGCCGCGGCCCTGGGCTGGGGCGAGTGCGATGACCACGAGCGCGACAGCCTGTACCTGCGCATCGAGCAAGTGGTGCAGCGTTTGTTGAACGACTTTGTCGACGATCCGGCGATCTTCTCCGAATTGCTGGCGGATTTTCTGGCGTTTACCAGCGACGAGCGTCGTCGCAGCGATTTGTTGGAGCAGCGTACCCGCGACGCCGAAGAGGGCCGCGCCAAAACCGAACTGGCCCGGCAACGTGTCGAGCTGGCGTTGAATCAGGCGTTGTTGGGCAAAGTGCTGCCGCAACGGGTGGTGGCGTTTGTTCAGGACGCCTGGAGCCAGGTGCTGCTGCTGACCTGCCTCAAGCACGGCGATCAGTCCGCCGAGTGGCATGCGGATGTGCAAACCATGGAGCAATTGATCTGGAGCGTGCAGCGCCATGACGACGCTGACGCAAGCCTGCGCCTGTTGGCGCTGGTGCCGGGGTTGCTCAAGTCCTTGCGCGACGGGTTGAGCAGTTCGGCGTTCGATCCGTTCGCCACCGGAGAGTTTTTCAGCGAGCTGGAAGGCTTGCACGTTCAACTGTTCGAACGAGCGGACCAGGCACCGGCCGCCACCCGTCCAGCCGATGCGCCGCTGATGGTTGAAGTGCGCGAAGAAATCGTGCTGCTCACCGCCGACGAAGGACCAGTCGAAACGGCCTCGGTGCGCTTGCCGGCGGATGATCCGGGCCTGCTTCAAGTCGATCAGTTGCACGCGGGTTGCTGGGTCGAGTTTCAGGAAGACGAGGAAAACACCCTGCGCTGCAAGCTCGCCGCGATCATCGAAGCCACGGGCAAGTACATTTTCGTCAACCGCACCGGCATGAAAGTGCTGGAGCGCAGCCGTACCGGGCTGGCACTGGATTTCCGTCGTGGCGCGGTGCGCACCCTCGACGACACCTTGCTGTTCGATCGGGCCCTGGAGTCGGTGGTCGGCAACCTGCGGCGGCTCAATCGCGGCAAGTGATCGCGCGCCGAGGGTCTATCGCGGCATACTGGGCACCAACACAGTCGTCGTTGAAGGAACCTGTATGCAGTTGGACCCCGCGAGCGGTTGGTGTCAGGGCGTGAACGTTTGCCCTTCACCCAACTTCAATGCGCGCCCCACGGGCGAAATTTCCCTGCTGGTGATCCACAACATCAGTCTGCCGCCGGCGCAGTTTGCCACCGGCAAGGTGCAGGAATTTTTCCAGAACCGGCTGGATGTCACAGAGCATCCCTACTTTGAAGGGATCGCTGGCCTACGGGTGTCTGCGCATTTTCTGATTGAGCGTGACGGCACCGTCACTCAGTTTGTCTCTTGTCTTGAACGCGCCTGGCATGCCGGTGTGTCGTGTTTCGACGGCCGGGAAACCTGTAACGATTTTTCCGTGGGCATCGAGCTTGAAGGCACGGATGATCTGCCGTTCACCGAAGCTCAATATGACGCGTTGACGGCCCTGACCTTGCAACTGCAAAGCGCTTTTACGGGCATCACCGCGCAGCGCATCTGCGGGCATAGCGACATCGCGCCGGGGCGCAAGACGGATCCCGGACCTGCGTTCGACTGGGCGCGTTATCGCGCGGCCCTGGCCAAAGAGGAACCACAATGAGTTTTCTGGTGTTGCTGTTGGCGGTCTGGATCGAGAAGTTCTCGGCCCTGCGCCATCGGGTTCAACGTGATGGCGGTTGGGTGGCCGAGTTGCACAAGCTTGAAGTCAACCCGCGTCTGGTCAATCGTCCGTGGTTGATTTTGCTGATTCTGGTGCTGCTGCCGGTGGCATTGCTGGGGTTGCTGCTGGTGGTGCTGGAGCCGGTCGCTTACGGTCTGTTGGCGCTGCCGGTGCATTTGCTGGTGGTGATTTATAGCCTGGGGCGCGGTGATCTGCTGGCCGATCTCGGACCGTTTCGCGATGCCTGGCGCCGGGAAGACCTGCAAGCTGCCGCTCATGTGGCAAAACGTGACCTGGACATTTGTGCCGAAAACGGCGAGCAACTGCTGGAACGGGTCGAGGGGCATCTGCTCTGGGAGGCGTACCAGAGCTTTTTTGCGGTGATTTTCTGGTACTTCCTGCTGGGTCCGGTGGCGGCGCTGAGCTATCGACTGCTGGCCCTCGCCGAAGAACACGGGCAGAACCCGGCCGTCGTCGAGCGTGCCGCACAACTGCGTCACGCCTTCGATTGGGTGCCGGTGCGTCTGTTGGCGGCGAGTTTTGCGCTGGTCGGCAATTTTGTCGCCGTCAGTCGGGTGATGCTGAGCGAACTGCTGAACTGGAACATCAGTGCCGCCCAATTGATCGAGAAGGTCGGGCTGGTGGCCGGTGAAATTCCTGCGCCGGTGGTCGGGCCCGATGGCATCAACAGCCTCGACCGGATCTGGGAGCTGTTGCTGCGTGCGGCGGTGCTCTGGTACGCCGGTTTCGCGCTGTGGACAGTCTTCCCCTAAACACAATCCTCTCTGTAGGAGCGAAGCTTGCTCGCGAAAGCGGTGTGTCATTCACATTGAACACGCCTGACCCACCGCTTTCGCGAGCAAGCTTCGCTCCTACAGGATCCGAGGCTGCCGTTAACCTTAAGTTACAAAACCTCCCGTCGATTTAAGCTATACAGAGATAGCACTCAATAGTGGCTATCTGCTGCTTGTCTGTGCCTGCCAATAAAAATAAGAAACCCAAGGGAGACTTCCAGTGAAGAGCTTGCTCTATCCCGCCGTCGCGCTAATGAATCGCCTGAGCTTCGGCATGAAGTTCAGCCTGATCAGCGTTCTGTTCCTGGTGCCCATGCTGGTGACCAACTTTTATCTGGTGCGTGATTCCTATCGCGAATTCCAGGGCACCCGGGTGGAACTGCAGAGCCTCGACCTGCTGGGCAGCAGCCTGTCGCTTCGACGCGACCTGGAAACCCTGAACAACCTGGTGCAGATCAACGTCATCCTTGGCCAGTCCGGCAAGGCCGGTAATCTCGAATCCCAGATCACATCCCTGGAGCAAAACGTTCTGGCCCGCCTGCAAGGGCTGACTGCGATGACCACCGATCCGGAACTGATCACCGTTTTCGATGGCAAGCGCGACGAAATGATCACCGCGTTCAAGGCCCAGCAAACGGAAAACTCCCTGCAAAGCAAAAGTGCGCTGATCGGCAAGTTGCTTGGCAATGCACAGATTTTCAGCCAGATCATCGCCAGCCAGGCGGGTTTGAGCCGTGACAATCAGAGCGACATGCGTCAGCTCACCGAACTCATCACCAATGTCACACCGCCCGTCACCCAGACGTTGGGCGATGGCCGCGCCATGGGTTCTTACTCGCTGGGGCAAGGGTTTCTCAATTCGTCTTCGAGCACCCGCTTCGATGAATTGCTGGTGCAGATTGAAAAGCTGCAAGCCGAGTACGGTCTGAAGTTGCAGGATGCGCTGGGGTCGAGCAAGGCGGCACGTGAAACCCTGGCGGCGCAGGCCGAGAGCAGCAAGGCGTCGCTGAAAAAAGCCAGTGAACTGTTCGAAGAGCAGGTGGTGATGGCCGACACCCTCGATGCGCCGTGGCTGGCCTTCTACGATCAGGTCAGCGGTCTGATGGATCAGACTTACCAACTCAACGAAGCCACCCTGAAATTCCTCGACACCCAATTGCAACAACGACTGAGCCAGAACCGCACGCACATGGTCTTGCAGGCCGTGGCGCTGTCGGTGGTGTTTGTGTTGATTTTTTATCTCTACGGCGGCTTCTACGCCTCGACCCGCACCACCCTCAAGCGCCTTGGCGCGATGATGGACAAGGTCGCGGCCGGCGACATGACCGTGACCTTCAACGCCAACAGCCGTGATGAGCTGGGCGAGTTGGGCGAGGTGTTCAACGGCACGGTGAAGAAAATCCATGACTTGATCGAGCGTGTCGGCCAAACGGTCGGGGAAGTCGAGCGTCAGGCCGGTCAGGTCGAGAACGTGTCAGCCCAGAGCAACCAGGCTGTTGCGGGGCAACGCACGCAGATCGAACAGGTCGCCACGGCGATGAACCAAATGTCGGCCACCTCACTGGAGGTGGCCCGCAGCGCCGCCGCGGCGGTCAGCAGCGCTCACAGCGTCAATGACGAAACCATCAGCGGTCGCGGGTTGGTGGAGTCTCAGCAGGGCAGCATCGCTGCGCTGGCCAGCGAGATCGATCAGTCGGTGCTGGTGATCAATCAACTGGCCAGCGACAGCCAGTCCATCAGCCGCGTGCTGGAAGTGATCAAAAGCATCGCCGAACAGACCAACCTGCTGGCGCTCAACGCCGCTATCGAAGCTGCGAGGGCAGGCGAGCAGGGGCGTGGTTTTGCGGTGGTGGCGGACGAGGTCCGGACCCTGGCCAAACGCACCCAGCAATCGACCGAAGAAATCGAACAGATGATCGCCAAACTGCACAGCGGTGTCGGTGCCGCGGTGAAGGCCATGGGCACCAGTCATCAAATGGCCAACGGCACGGTGGGGCAGTCGGAAAAGGTCCAGCAGGCGCTGGAAAACATCCTTGGCGCTGTCGGCATGATCGTCGATCAGAACCAGCAGATTGCGGCCGCCGTAGAGCAGCAGACCGCCGTGGCCCACGACATTGACCAGAACATCGTCGAGATCAACCGGGCTGGCGAACGCACCGCCGAAGGTGCGCACCAGACCGAGGACGCCAGCCGGGCGTTGTCGGCGCAGGTGGTGGAGCTCAAGCAGTTGATCAGCGCGTTCCGGGTTTGATGGCATAAACCGGATCAAATGTGGGAGCGGGCTTGCTCGCGAAAGCGGTGTGTCAGTCGCCATTGATGTTGTCTGACAGGACGTTTTCGCGAGCAAGCCCGCTCCCACAAGATTTGGATGGGGTCTGTAAGAATTGTTGCCTCTCAACGTCAGGATTTTCCTGTTTCTCTCCGTAGTCTGGTTTTTGGTCTTCAATGAGGGATGATCCACAACCCTGACCTACTCTGAGGAGGCTCGGTTATGTCCTTCGCTACAACTGGAATCCAGGGCCATTGTGCTCATTGCGGATGCACACTCCTGCTCGAACCCTGGCAACTCAACGCCATTGCCATCCATGAAGCCTTCGCCTGTTCCCACTGTCACAAAGCCTTGCAACTGAGCGACCCGAAACAGATCAGGCGCATCAAGTCCCTCGACTCACTCGCGATGCTGCGGGCGAGCACGCTGGTGATGGTATGCACCGCGTTGCTGGTGGCATTAGTGATGGAATGGGTGGGGATGCTCAGCGTGGTCGAGCAGCTGAATTTTTCGTTGATCGCGATTCTGGTCTACTTCGCGGTTATCCGGTTCGCCCGTCACCGACAACACATGACGCTGATTCTGGAAGCGGCCAAGGCTCACGCCGACTGATTACCAGTTGAACAACTCACACGCATTGGCCGTGCTGGCAGCCGCCAACTGCTCGGGGCTGATCGCCATGATGTCAGCCAGCGCCGAGCAGATCGCCGGCAAATGCGCCGGGCTGTTGCGTTGACCGGGAAACATGGCGGGGGCCATGTCCGGTGAGTCGGTTTCCAGCACCACAGACTCCAACGGCAACTCGGCAAGCACCCGGTGCATGCGCAACGCCTGCGGCCAGGTCGCCGCGCCACCCAGGCCCAGTTTGAAGCCGAGCCTGATGTACTCGCGGGCCTCTTCCTTGCTGCCGGCGAAGGCGTGAATAATCCCCGCGCGTTTCAACTTGAAGCGCTTGAGCGTGGCAATCACCGCTGCATGGCTGCGTCGCACGTGAATCAAAGCCGGCAGATTGAAGTCCGCCGCCAGTTGCAGTTGCGCGTCGAACAACGTCTGCTGGCGTTCGCGGTCGAGGGTTTCGATGAAGTAATCCAGGCCAATCTCGCCCACCGCGCACAGTTGTCGGTGACCGGCCAGGCGGGTCAGCCACTCGGCGAGTTCGCGTAGGTCCTCAGGCCGATGCTCGTCCAGATACACCGGGTGCAAACCGAACGCCGCGTACAGATCGGGATCGCTTTGCACCAGATCCCAGACCCGCTGCCAATTGGCCTGATAAACCCCCAGCACCACCATCCGCCGCACGCCGAGGGCGCGGCTCTCGGCGAGCAGCGCCTGACGATCCTCGTCGAAGTCCGGAAAATCCAGATGAGTGTGGCTGTCGATCAGCTCCACGGTTCAGTCCTGGCGAATACGCTGCTTGAAGGTCCGCGCAATGGCTTGCACACCGGGCTGGTAATCGGACTGCTCGATGGCGGCGAGGGCCAGTTCCAGCGCTTTGTCGGCGATCAACTGGTGTTGCTGGGCCATGGCGTTGACCGGCAGCGGCAGAAAGTCCAGCAACTGCGTGTCGCCGAATGTGCCGAGGCGCAGCGGGCGGTTTTTCAACGGGAAGTCGTGCAAGGCGTCGAACACACCCTGGAGCAGCACGTAGGAAGTGGTCACCAGCGCGTCCGGCAAATGCCCCAGGCGCTGAAGCATTTCTTCCATCAGTTGCTTGCCGTACTCACGG
Source organism: Pseudomonas sp. PDM02 (assembly GCF_014852285.1). Taxonomy (NCBI): domain Bacteria; kingdom Pseudomonadati; phylum Pseudomonadota; class Gammaproteobacteria; order Pseudomonadales; family Pseudomonadaceae; genus Pseudomonas; species Pseudomonas sp. PDM02. The sequence continues at coordinate 122,121 of NZ_JACVBL010000006.1, forward strand.
CTGAACGATTCGCCGTGTTCGATGAGGATCTCGCCTTTGAACCCGGCCAGCGCTTCCTTGAAACCGGCGGCCCGTTCCTGACTGATGCTCAGTTCGGGGCGCGCGCCGATCAGGGCGATCTGCTTGGGCAATGGATCGAGCAGGCTGCGCGTCAGTTGCAGGCTGGCTTCACGATCATCACTGATCACCGAGCAGAAATGCTCGGGCTCCATGACCCGGTCGATGGCGATGATTGGGATGCCTTTGGCTTGCAACTGGCGGTAACTGTCGTCGCCGGACGGCAGGCAACTGGCGACGATCAACGCGTCGCAGCGCCGGGCGCGGAACAGTTGCAGCAGTTGTCGTTCGCTGTCCGGCGCATCGTCGGAACTGGCGATCAGCAACTGATAACCGCGGGCCCGGGCACCTTGCTCCAGCAGCTTGGCGATACGTGCGTAACTGGGGTTTTCCAGGTCCGGCAGAATGAAACCCAGCGTGCGGGTGTGCCGACTGCGCAGCCCGGCCGCTTGCGGATTGGGCGTAAAGCCATGTTCTTCAACAACCGCGCGCACGCGCTCGACGGTGGCACTGCTGATGCGTTGCTGTTCCGCCTTGCCGTTGATGACATAACTGGCGGTGGTCACGGACACACCGGCCAGTTGGGCGATATCACTGAGTTTCAACTCGGGATTTCCTTGTTTTTCGGCCGATACTTTCGCCAATCCTACCCGATTCAGGCAGGGGACTATTGTTGCAACATATCCGACAAGTTGGACTTCAAGGATGGGACATTATCGAGTAACGTGCCAATCATTCTAGATTAAACGTTTCAGCAAGCGTATTTTCTACGCATCAGGTGCATTTGGCCGGTTCTGCCGCGAAACCGCCAAAAGTGATGATTAAGCGCCTAAGCTGACTCATTCAAAACAATACCTGGCGCCTCAAGGTGCCAAAAAGGAGAAAGCATGCTCGAGCTCACTCTAGAGCAGATTTCCATGGGCCAGTCGGCCGTGGACAAGTCCGCAGCACTGCATTTGTTGGCGCAGCATCTGGTCAACGACGGCCTGGTCGCCGAAGGTTATCTCGCCGGTTTGCAGGCGCGTGAAGCCCAGGGCTCGACCTTTCTCGGTCAAGGTATTGCCATCCCCCACGGTACGCCGCAAACCCGCGATCAGGTGTTTTCCACTGGCGTGCGGCTGATGCAGTTTCCCGAAGGCGTGGATTGGGGCGATGGTCAGATCGTCTACCTGGCGATCGGCATTGCGGCCAAATCCGATGAACATTTGCGCCTGTTGCAATTGCTGACCCGCGCCCTTGGCGAAACCGATCTGGGCCAGGCCCTGCGTCGCGCCAGTTCTGCCGAAGCGTTGCTGAAACTGCTGCAAGGCGCGCCGCAGGAACTGGCGCTGGATGCGCAGATGATCGGTCTCGGGGTGTCGGCCGATGACTTCGAAGAACTGGTCTGGCGCGGTGCCCGTTTGCTACGTCAGGCGGATTGTGTGAGCAATGGTTTTTCTGCGGTTTTGCAGCAAGTCGACGCGTTGCCGCTGGGCGACGGTTTGTGGTGGTTGCACAGCGAGCAAACGGTGAAGCGTCCGGGCTTGGCGTTTGTCACGCCGGACAAACCGATGCGCTACCTAGGCCAGCCGCTCAGCGGTCTGTTCTGTCTGGCCAGCTTGGGCGAGGCGCACCAGGCGTTGCTCGAACGCCTTTGCGCGTTGCTGATCGAAGGCCGTGGCCATGAACTGGGACGCGCCACCAGCAGCCGAAAAGTCCTCGAAGTGCTCGGCGGTGAACTGCCGGCGGACTGGCCGAGCGCACGCATTGCGCTGGCCAATGCCCACGGTTTGCATGCGCGCCCGGCGAAGATCCTCGCGCAACTGGCGAAGAGTTTTGAAGGCGAAATTCGTGTGCGCATCGTCGATGGCCAAGACAGCGCGGTGTCGGTGAAAAGCTTGAGCAAACTGCTCAGCCTCGGCGCCCGTCGCGGTCAGGTGCTGGAATTTATCGCCGAGCCGAGCATCGCCGCCGATGCCTTGCCGGCGTTGTTGGCGGCAATCGAAGAGGGGCTGGGTGAAGAAGTCGAGCCTTTGCCTGCCGTGAGCCCGCAGCGCGAAGTGATCACCGAGGTGGCCGAAGTGCTGCTCGCCCCTGCGTCCGGCAGCCTGGTTCAGGCGATCCCCGCCGCACCGGGCATCGCCATCGGTCCGGCGCATATCCAAGTGCTGCAAACCATCGAATACCCGCTGCGCGGCGAGTCCGCCGTCATTGAGCGCGAGCGTCTTAAACAAGCGCTGGCGCACGTGCGTCACGACATCGAAGGCTTGATCGAACGCAGCAAGGCCAAAGCCATTCGCGAAATCTTCATCACCCATCAGGAAATGCTCGACGACCCGGAACTGACCGATGAAGTCGAGACGCGCCTCAAGCAGGGCGAAAGCGCCGAAGCGGCGTGGATGGCGGTGATCGAAGCAGCGGCGAAACAACAGGAATCGCTGCAGGATGCATTGCTTGCCGAGCGTGCGGCGGACTTGCGCGATATCGGCCGTCGCGTGCTGGCGCAACTGAGCGGCGTCGAAACCCCGAGCGAACCCGATCAACCGTACATTCTGGTAATGGATGAAGTCGGTCCTTCCGACGTGGCACGTCTCGATCCGACCCGAGTCGCCGGCATTCTCACCGCCCGTGGTGGCGCCACCGCGCACAGTGCCATCGTCGCCCGTGCGCTGGGCATTCCGGCATTGGTCGGCGCAGGTGCCGCGGTGTTGCTGCTGGCGCCGGGCACACCGTTGCTGCTCGATGGCCAGCGCGGTCGCCTGCACGTGGACGCCGATGCGGCGACCTTGCAGCGCGCCACCGAAGAGCGTGACACCCGCGAGCAACGCTTGAAAGCCGCGGCCGAACAACGTCATCAACCGGCGCTGACCACCGACGGCCATGCGGTCGAAGTGTTCGCCAACATCGGCGAAAGCGCGGGCGTCACCAGCGCCGTGGAGCAGGGTGCCGAAGGCATTGGCCTGCTGCGCACCGAACTGATTTTCATGGCCCACTCGCAGGCGCCGGACGAAGCGACTCAGGAAGTCGAATACCGTCGTGTGCTCGATGGCCTCGCCGGTCGGCCACTGGTGGTGCGCACCCTCGACGTTGGCGGCGACAAGCCGCTGCCGTATTGGCCGATTGCGAAAGAAGAAAACCCGTTCCTCGGCGTGCGCGGCATTCGCCTGACCTTGCAGCGTCCGCACATCATGGAAGCGCAATTGCGCGCCTTGCTGCGGGCCGCTGACAACCGCCCGCTGCGCATCATGTTCCCGATGGTCGGCAGCGTTGACGAGTGGCGTCAGGCGCGGGACATGACCGAGCGCTTGCGCCTGGAAATCCCCGTGGCGGACCTGCAACTGGGGATCATGATCGAAGTGCCATCGGCCGCACTGCTGGCGCCGGTTTTGGCCAAAGAGGTCGATTTCTTCAGCGTCGGCACCAACGATCTCACGCAATACACCCTGGCCATCGACCGCGGTCATCCGACCTTGTCGGCCCAGGCTGACGGCTTGCACCCGGCGGTGCTGCAACTGATCGACATCACCGTGCGCGCGGCCCATGCCCATGGCAAATGGGTTGGTGTGTGCGGCGAACTGGCGGCCGATCCGCTGGCGGTGCCGGTGCTGGTCGGCCTCGGTGTAGACGAGTTGAGCGTGTCGGGCCGCAGCATTGCCGAGGTCAAGGCGCGCATCCGCGAACTCAGCCAGACCCAGACTCAAACCCTTGCCCGACAGGCGCTGGCCGTGGGCAGCGCCAATGAAGTGCGCGCATTAGTGGAGGCCCTGTAATGGCCAAGATCCTGACCCTGACACTCAACCCGGCGCTGGACCTGACGGTGCAGTTGCCGCGCCTTGAGCCCGGCCAGGTCAATCGCAGCGACGAGATGCACACCCACGCCGCCGGTAAAGGCGTGAACGTGGCGCAGGTGCTGGCAGACCTCGGGCATTCGCTCACCGTCAGCGGCTTTCTCGGCGAGGACAACCTTCAGGCGTTCGAAACCCTGTTCGCCAAACGCGGTTTTGTCGACGCGTTTATCCGCGTTCCCGGTGAGACCCGCAGCAACCTCAAACTGGCGGAAAGCGACGGGCGCATCACCGACATCAACGGTCCAGGACCCAAGGTCAGTGAAGCGGCGCAGCAGGCGTTGCTTGATCGACTGGATCAGATTGCCCCGGGGCATGACTCGGTTGTCGTGGCCGGCAGCCTGCCGCAAGGCGTCAGTCCTGAATGGTTGCAGGCGTTGGTACAGCGCTTGAAAAACCTCGGCTTGAACGTCGCGCTCGATACCAGTGGCGAAGCATTGCGGGCGGCGCTCAAGGCCGGTCCGTGGCTGATCAAACCGAACACCGAAGAGCTGGCCGAAGTGCTCGGCTGCGAGGTTGTTTCGGTTGCGGCTCAAGCCGAAGCCGCGAGCCGTTTGCATGCCCAAGGCATCGAGCACGTGGTGATTTCCCACGGTGCCGACGGTGTGAACTGGTTCAGTGTCGGTTCGGCGCTGCACGCCACGCCGCCCAAGGTCAGCGTCGCCAGCACGGTAGGCGCAGGGGATTCGTTGCTGGCCGGCGTGCTTCACGGTTTGCTTAAGCCCGATACGCCGGAACAGACCCTGCGCACCGCCACGGCGATTGCGGCGATGGCGGTCACGCAGATCGGTTTCGGTATCGGCGATGCGGCGCAGTTGGCGCGGCTCGAACAGGGTGTGCGCGTGCGCCCCCTGACAGAACAATAAGAGGGTTTGTCATGAAGTTAGCCATCGTTACGGCTTGCCCCAACGGCATGGTCACCAGCGTGCTGTGCGCCCGTTTGCTCGATGCCGCGGCGCAGCGTCAGGGCTGGAGCACCAGTGTCGAAGTGGTGGATGTGGCGCACCCGGAACGCCAGTTGTCGGCGGCCACGATCGAGGCTGCCGAGTGGGTGTTGCTGGTCACCAGCGCACCAGTGGATATGTCGCGATTCGTCGGCAAGCGTGTGTTCCAAAGCACCCCGGCCCACGCCCTGCAAGATGTCGAAGCGGTGCTGCGACGCGGTGCCGAAGAAGCGCAGGTTTACGCCGCAGCCGAAGTCACCGTCGAACCTGCAGCCGTTACCAAAAGCGCCCCGCGCCTGGTCGCGATCACCGCGTGCCCGACCGGCGTTGCTCATACTTTCATGGCCGCTGAAGCCTTGCAGCAGGCGGCCAAGCGATTGGGCTATGACCTGCAGATCGAAACCCAGGGCTCGGTCGGTGCGCGCAATCCGTTGAGCGCGGCAGCGATTGCCGACGCGGACGTGGTGCTGCTGGCCTGCGATATCGAAGTCGCGACCGAGCGTTTTGCCGGCAAGAAAATCTACCGTTGCGGTACGGGCATCGCCTTGAAGCAAGCCGAAGCGACGCTGAATAAAGCGCTGGCCGAAGGCAAGCAGGAAAGTGCCGCGACCGGCGCCAAAGGCCCGGCCAAACAAGAGAAGACCGGCATCTACAAACACCTGCTGACCGGCGTGTCGTTCATGCTGCCGATGGTGGTGGCGGGCGGTCTGATGATTGCTTTGTCGTTCGTGTTCGGCATCACCGCGTTCAAGGAAGAAGGCACACTCGCCGCTGCGCTGATGCAGATCGGCGGCGAGACCGCGTTCAAGCTGATGGTGCCGCTGCTGGCGGGCTACATCGCCTACTCGATTGCCGACCGTCCGGGCCTGGCGCCGGGGATGATTGGCGGCTTGCTGGCGAGCACGTTGGGTGCCGGTTTCATCGGCGGGATCATTGCCGGTTTCATCGCCGGTTACGCGGCGCAAGCGATCAACCGTTACGCGCGATTGCCGCAAAGCCTTGAAGCGTTGAAACCGATCCTGATCATCCCGTTGCTGGCGAGTCTGTTCACCGGGTTGGTGATGATCTACGTGGTCGGTAAACCGGTGGCCGGGATGCTCACCGGGCTCACGCATTTCCTCGACAGCATGGGCACCACCAACGCGATCCTGCTCGGCGTGTTGTTGGGCGGGATGATGTGCGTCGACTTGGGCGGGCCGATCAACAAAGCCGCTTATGCCTTCTCGGTGGGGCTATTGGCGTCCCAGAGTTACGCGCCGATGGCCGCGACCATGGCCGCCGGGATGGTGCCGCCGATTGGCCTGGGCATTGCCACGTTCATTGCCCGGCGCAAGTTTGCCCAGACTGAACGCGAGGCGGGTAAAGCGGCGTTGGTGCTGGGGCTGTGCTTCATCTCCGAAGGCGCGATTCCGTTTGCCGCCAAGGACCCGCTGCGGGTGATTCCGGCAAGCATTGCCGGTGGCGCGCTGACCGGTGCGCTGTCGATGTACTTCGGCTGCAAACTGATGGCGCCGCACGGTGGATTGTTTGTGTTGGCGATCCCGAATGCGATCAACCATGCGTTGTTGTATTTGCTGGCGATTGTGGCCGGGAGTCTGCTGACGGCGGTGGTTTATGCGGTGGTCAAGCGGCCTGAGGTTGCCGAGTTGGCAATAGAACCCGTCAACGCATAATCCACCTTTGTAGGAGCCAGCTTGCTGGCGATATCGGTCTTGAAATCGCCATCGCCAGCAAGCCGGCTCCTACAGGTGTGAGTCGATCACAAAATGCATGAACGACACGGACCTGTAGGAGCAAGCTTGCTCGCGATAGCGGCTTCCCAGCCAACATAGTTCCTGAATGCTAAACCGCTCTCGCTCCCACAGTGGGGCTGGTTTGTTTTCGGAGTCAGGATGCCCATGCCTCATTTCTCCTTGAATCCGGGCAGGCCTTGGGCTGCACGCCACTGCTTCACAGTCTGCGTGATGCCTTCATTTGAGTTGTCCGCACCAGCTTCAGGGTAGTAAATGAGATCGGTTCCGTCAGGATGCTCTGTAATCTCGCAAAACTGTTTCAGCAAAGGATCGAGAATCTCGTCCGGTGCAGTCTGGTTCGCGGCCCGGATTTCCTGCATGAGCTGAATAAACTCTGCTTCGGTGAAATCAGCAAATTTTTTTTCAAGGGCGGTCAATTGTGGCTCGATGGCAAAAGTCACTCGACTTTGAACCCCGGCAAACCTTGAGTGGCGCGCCATTCCTTGAGTGTGCGAGTGATACCTTCTGCCGAGTCGTCAGCGCCGTCTTCCGGGTAAAAAATCAGATCTGACCCTGATGGATGTTCACTGATTTTTTCAAAGTGGAACACCAATGTGTCAATCTCTTTTTCCGTTCCGTCGTGGCTGATGATGCTCTGAAGCAAAGCCACGAACTCGCTCTCTGTGTATTCACCGATTTTGTTTTTCATGGTTTCTGCCGGTCTTCCTTGTGGGTTGTTGCGTGTTGTTTGGGTGTCATTACGCGAAGGTTATCAATATCGAAAACAGCACCTCCATGCTGGATCTGTTCAATGTGATGCAGTTCATAACGAGCGTTTCCTCCGTTACGCCCGGTCTTGGGGGCAAACGGGGAGTTGCCACCCAGAACGAAACTTTGGTTGCTGGCCTTGAACTGGCCAAGTAGCTCGGCATCATTTCCCACCGCAGTCCAAAACGCCTTCCTGAATGCATCAAAGTCTCTGAATTTTTGCCCCCGAAGCACATCCGCAATGCGTGTTGGAATGGGCGAACCCTGCCCAGTACTGGCCCCCGCCAGCCAAACCCCCGCAACATCTTCACCCACCCCCGTGACACCGCCCGGCTCATACCGTGCATTGAGCACAATGTAGATCGGCTCAAGCCCGGCATCCGCCGGGAACCAGATAATTGCATCCTGGTACTCGGGAGGATGCTCCGGGTTCTCCAGTATCTTGTCGGCCTGTTCCGTGGGCGGGTACACCCATATCGTCGGCAGTGGCGGGGCGCCTTCCAGGGCGGGGACAGTTGGGGCGTCGTCAGGATTGGCGGCGGGTGTCCAGGTCAGGCCAATGCCGTTGCCGAGGTCGGCGATGAACTGCTCGCCGTCCTTTCGGGCCTTGATGACGGGGACAAACTCCCAGTCTTTTTTTCCGCCGGTGTAGAAGCCGTAAGCGCTGATGGCGTTGTCCGGCAAGACCTTTACGTTGACGCGTACACGGGTGCGTCCCGCCTCCAGTGCTGCGTATTGCTCGTTTTTGTAGAAGGCGCTGTCGGGCGAAAGGCGGGTGTTGGGCATTAGCAGCGCCACTGTCCCGACGGCTGCCCCGGTCGCCACCACCGAACCCGTCAGCGATAGGGCGAGCGAACCACCGAGACGTTGGGCAAAGGCGTTGCCCGTCGCCGAGCCGGCCACCCATTCAAGCGGTGTGCCTTCGGCGGTAATCGCCGCGCCGGTGCCCAGTACCGCCCACAACCCGTAGTCAGCCAGTTTCTCGACGGGGACATAACCGGCGTGGTTGTTGTGATTGATGACACCGTCCGGGAGGTTGCAGCTTTTGGCGAACACGCAACCTTTGAAGTGCGAATCGGACGTTGTGTCGAGAGCGTTTTGTCGTGTTTTTCGACGGACCTCCCAACGGGCATTGGCGTCCAGTTCATGCCGTTCGTTCTTGGCGGATACCGCTGCGCCAGCATCCTGGAAGGCTTGCACTTCCTCCGTCGTGGGGAGTTGTCTTGGGGCGGGCAGATAGTCCGGGGTTTCCGGGAAACCGAGCTTTTTCATCAGCGCTTCTTTTTCGTCCTTGGACAATCCCGGCATGTAGCCGGGTTTGCCTCAACCCTATCCGGGACGCTCAGGCGTAGGCGTTAGGACGTTTCCTAAAAGCGGTGCTGAAATTTCCTATTTCATGGTGTTGCCGGGTGCTGTGGTGGTGAGTCAGTAAGTCCGCGTTATCGTTCTTCGCGGGCCAGCCACGCTCCCACAGGGTTTGGCGTTGAACACAAATCTTGTGTACGGCATCGAACACTGTGGGAGCGGGCTTGCCCGCGATGGGGCCGGCGGCAACACCGCTAAATCGTGGCTTTGTACTCATTCTCCCGCTGCGATGCCCGCGCCTGAACCACATCCAGCACCGCACAGCCTTCACGCATCAGCAGATGCACGGCGCGGGTGACCCGCGTCAGATCACAGTCGGAAATGTTTTTCAGATTCAGGCTGGTCAGCGTGTCTGCCAAATCGCGAACCACGGTGAAGCGATGCATGGCGCAGGCGGTGAGTTCACTGAGTTCTTTGTGGGTGTTGACGAAGAGCACCGGTGTTTCGGCGTCGTAGGTATCGATGGGGAGGTAGCGCGGCATGACTTGGAACATAGGTGTAACTCCAAATAGAGCTACCACCGTTCGCGGCCAAGCGAAAAAGGTGGCAGCTGTGTGCGGGTTGGCCGACCGGCACACCCAACCCCGGCACACCCTAAGGTGTCCCGCGCACAGCTGCCATAACACGACATCCAGACATGAAAATGCCTAAACAATGACGCTGATGCGTTTGGTGTGGTCGACCGGCCAAGGTCGTTCGCGGGTGTTTTCCGCGAGCACGAACTATGGAGTCGATACCGAAACGCGGCAACAAGATACGTTGTAGGAAACGTCTTGAAAAGTTGTGTGCCTCACGGTGATCATTTCCACCTGTGTGGGAGAGCGACGCAGATCCTGTAGGAGCAGAGCTTGCTCGCGAAGGCGGTGTAACTGTTGGCATCGTTGGTGAATGTTAAACCGTCTTCGCGAGCAAGCTCGGCTCCTACAGGGATTTGTGGTGTTGGTGGATTTTGTGTCATGCCCGGTTCACACGGCCATGCTTTAGTTTTCCTTTTTCAGGGAGAACACCATGAGCGAATTCAACCTCGGTCGCCGTCGTGTCATGCAAGCAGTCGGCGCCGGGATTCTGCTTCCCGGTCTTGCGCCGGCGGTGATTGCCTCGGTCAAGGATCGGCCGCAACTCACCGATGGCGTGCAGTCCGGCGACGTTCTGGGCGACCGGGCGATGGTCTGGAGCCGCAGCGATCGTGCGGCGCGGATGGTGGTGGAATGGGACACCCGTAGCCTGTTCACCAACCCTCGGCGTTTTGTTTCGTCGCTGGCTGATGCCCGTAGCGATTTCACCGCGCGGGTCGAGCTCACCGGTCTGCCCGCCGATCAGGCGATTTTCTATCGCGTGCATTTCGAAGACGCCCAGAGCGGTGTCACCAGCGAACCCTGGTTTGGCCACTTGCGCAGCGTGCCGCAAACCCGGCGCGACATCCGTTTCGTCTGGAGCGGCGATACCGTTGGCCAGGGCTACGGCATCAACCCGGACATCGGTGGCATGCGCATCTACGAAGCCATGCGTTTGCGCCTGCCGGACTTCTTTATCCACAGTGGCGACACCATCTACGCCGACGGCCCGGTGCCGGCACAGCTTGTGACTGAAAGTGGCCGCGTGTGGCGCAACATCACCAGCGACGCCAAGAGCAAAGTCGCCGAAACCCTCGACGAGTATCGCGGCAATTACCGCTACAACCTGATGGACGAAAACGTCCGTCGCTTCAACGCCGAAGTGCCGCAGATCTGGCAGTGGGACGACCACGAAGTGGTCAACAACTGGTCGCCGGGCAAGCAACTGGATGAGCGTTACCAGAGCAAGGATATCCACAGCCTGGTAGGCCGCGCACGTCAGGCGTGGCTGGAATATGCGCCTATGCGGTTGCAGAGCGCGGATAACGGCGGGCGGATCTATCGCAAGCTCGGTTATGGGCCGATGCTGGATGTGTTTGTGCTCGACATGCGCAGCTATCGCGAGGCCAATGATGACAACCTCGGTGCAGCCAAACCCTTTCTCGGGCGTGAACAGCTGGACTGGCTCAAGCGTGAATTGAAAGCCTCCAGCGCCCAGTGGAAAGTCATTGCCGCCGACATGCCGATCGGCCTCGGCGTACCGGACGGTGAAGTCAGCCCCGGCGTGGCGCGCTGGGAAGCGGTGGCCAACGGTGATCCGGGCGCGGCCCAGGGGCGTGAGCTGGAAATTGCCGAACTGCTTGGTTTTCTGCGGGCGCAACAGGTGCGCAATTTCGTGTTCCTGACGGCGGATGTGCATTACTGCGCGGCGCATCACTACCATCCGGATCGTGCCGCGTTCCAGGATTTCGAACCGTTCTGGGAGTTTGTTGCCGGACCGTTGAACGCGGGGAGCTTCGGGCCTAATCCGCTGGATAAAACCTTCGGGCCTGAAGTGGTGTTCGAGAAAGCACCGCCGGCGCAGAACATGTCGCCGTTTGCCGGGTTTCAGTTTTTTGGCGAGGTGAATATTGAGGGGGCGACGGGGGAGATGAGTGTGGTGTTGCGGGATCTGGATGGGGTCAGTGTGTTTGAGCAGAAGTTGCAGCCGGTGTGAGACGTAGCCGACCGGCCTAGATCAATGTGGGAGCGGGCTTGCTCGCGAAAGCGGTATAACAGGCAACACAGATGTTGAATGTTAGTCAGTCTTCGCGAGCAAGCCCGCTCCCACATTGAATCGTGTAGGGTCAGTAGACGTCGCGGCGGTAGCGGCCTTGCTCGATCAAGCGCTCAACCTCTTCAGCCCCGAGCACTTCGTTGAGCACCTGATCCACCCCCGAAGCCATTCCCTGCAAGCTGCCGCAGATGTAAATGACGGCACCGTCATCCAGCCATTGCTTGAGTAAACCGGCGGATTCACGCAGGCGATCCTGCACGTAGATCTTCTCGGCCTGATCTCGCGAAAACGCCAGGTCCAGACGCTCGATATCCCCTGAAATCAACCAGTCTTCAAGTTCGTCGCGGCACAGGTAGTCGTGCTCGCGATTTCGTTCGCCAAACAACAGCCAGTGACGTTGCTGCCCATCGGCGATCCGCGCCTTGAGCAAACTGCGCAGCCCGGCCAGGCCGGTGCCGTTGCCCAGCAGGATCATCGGCAGCGGTTCGACCGGCAGATGGAAACCGCTGTTGCGGCGCACCCGCAGGCTGATGGTGCTGCCCACCGGCGCGTGTTCGGTCAGCCATCCGGAGCCGATACCCAGGCTGCCGTCGGGGTGCAGTTCCTGGCGCACGATCAGTTCCAGCACACCGTCGGCGGCAATCGAGGCGATGGAGTATTCGCGCATGGCCAGCGGCACCAAAGCATCCACCAGTGCTTGCGCGTGCAAGCCGACAAGGTGCGTACGGTTCTCGGGCAATTGTCGAGTCGCGAGTGCTTGTTCCAGCGCTTGCGACAGGCCATCGAGCATCACCGAGGCGCGACCGTCGATCCCGAGGCCATCGAGGAAGTGCTCGATGGCCCATGGGCAGTTACGCGGCAACACTTCCACCAGATCACCGGCCAGCCAACTGCTGGTGGTCGGCGCGCTGAGGCCCAGCAGGTACACCGGCGAGCCGCTGCTGTCCGGGTTCATCACGTCGCGGCGGCTCAGCGTCCAGTTGTCGTAGCTTGGCGCTTGCCAGGTGTCCACGGGGGCTTGTCCGGTCAGCAGACCAAGTTGCTGCTGCCAGTGACGCAAGGCGTAAGGGTCGCCGCAGTCGACTTCCACCGGCGCGAACAAATGCTTGCCGCCGTGCTCGCCGAGCCAGGCATGCAAGCGTCGGGCGAAACCGCAGAAGTGTTGATACTGCCGGTCACCCAATCCAAGCACCGCATAATTCAGGCTCCCCAGGCTCAATGCCCGGCCCAGCACTTTGCGTTCGAAACCACGGGCGCTGTCCGGCGCTTCGCCGTCGCCGAAGGTGCTGACGACGAACAGCGCGTTGCTGGAATGACGCAGGTCATGCTCGCTGACGCTGGCCAGTGGCTGAACCTTTACCGGCAGGCCTGCTGCCTGCAGTTGGCCGGCGGTCTGCCACGCTAGTTGTTCGGCAAACCCGCTTTGGCTGGCGAAGCCGATCAGCCACGCCGGAGCATCGCTGTTTGGTTGTTCGAGACCTTTGCGGGCGTCCTTGATCTGCTTTTTCTTGCGTCGGCGATCGAGGTACAGCAACCAGCCCGTGACAAAAAACAGTGGCATGGTCAGCGCGCTGAGCGTCAGGACGATCCGCCCGACAATCCCGAAGTAACTGCCGACGTGCAGCGCGTAGATGCTCGTCAGCAGTTGCGCCTTGAAGCTTTTGTCGCTGTAGCGGTCATGGCGTTTGACGACGCCGGTGGCCGGATCAAGGGTGATCTGGTTCAGCGCGCGGTCGTGAGGCGAGGTGGTCAACAGGTAGAACACCGTCGCGGGTTGCCCGGCCACAGGCGGCATACGAATGTTGTAGGCACTCAATGCCGGGCCGGCAGCGCTGTAAATGCTGCTCCACATCGACGCGTAATCGGCCGTCGGTGCCGGGCCTTCCGGTGCCGGGCCACGATTGCGAACGCGTTCATTCTGCGGCGCATCGGACAGCAATCGGGTCAGGCCCTTGTTGTACCACTCATAGGACCAGGACAACCCGGTCAGCGCTGCCAACAGATAAAACACCAGGCACCAGGTGCCGGCCACCGAGTGCAAATCCCAGTTGAAGCTGCGGCCTGTTTTCTTCCAGTCGAGGGTCAGCCAGGCGCGCCAGCTTTTCCATTGACGCGGCCAGCGCAGGTACAGGCCGGACAGGCAGAAGAACAGCAGAATCAGCGTGCACGCGCCGGTGATCTGCCGACCGGTATCGCCCATGGCGAGGAAGCGGTGCAGTTTCAGCATCAGGTCGAAGAAACCCTGGCCGGTGGCGTCGCCCATGAACTCGGCGGTGTACGGGTCGAAGTAGCGCATCTCCCCGCGACGCTCACCCGGTGGCGGGGTGAAGTTCACCCGTGCGGCGTTACCGCTGTCGGTGTCGACCCAGAGCATCGCGACTTTCTTGCCCGATGCACCCTCGATTTTTTCCACCAGCTCAGCGGGCGGCAGCACGCCGGCGACCTGTTTCTCGACCTGCAACACCGACGGGTTGAGTGCGCGCAGGATTTCATCCTCAAACGACACTATCGCCCCGGTGATGCCCATGAGGGCCAGGACCAGCCCGGCACTGATACCGAAAAACCAGTGCAACTGGAACAGGGTTTTCTTCAACACGTCACTCGCCTTGTTCGTTCGAAATTGTCATCACGGCGCGCATTATGCCGTGGGCTGTCGAGAAGCATTCTTTTTTACGCACAAAAGCCCCGTTCAATTGCGTGAACGGGGCCTTTCCCTGATTCCAGCCTTCATCTGCACACCTGTAGGAGCACAGCTTGCTGGCGATGACGGTGTGTCAGGCAACATAAATGCTGTCTATGCCGACGTCTTCGCGAGCAAGCTTTGCTCCTACAGGGTTGTGGTGTGGTCAAAAGTGGAAGTTGGCGCTCAGCAGGGCGGTACGGCCGGCCGCTACGTGGGCGTAGTGGGTCTGCAGTATCTGGTCGAAGTAACGCTTGTCGGTCAGGTTCTGCACGTTGAGTTGCAGATCGACGTTTTTGGTCAGGCGGTAGCTGGCCATCGCGTCGTAACGCCAGTAGGACGGGATCTCCACCGAGTTGGCGATGTTGCCGAACTGCGAGTCAACAAAAGTGGCACCCGCACCCACGGTAAGCTTGTCCGGCACTACGTCGTAAGTCGACCACAGGGTGAAGTTGTTCCGCGGGGTGCTCGGCATGTGGTTGCCTTCATCGGCGGCGAGGGTGGTTTTGACCACTTCGCTTTCCATGTAGGTGTAGCCGCCGAAGACTCTCCAGTTGCGGGTCAGCTTACCGGTGTACGTCAGCTCGAGGCCGTTGACGGTTTGCTCGCCGTCCAGCACTTGCGAGGTGGCACCATCCGGATCGTTCATACGTGCGTTGGTTTTCTCGGTGCGGAACAGTGCAGCGGTCAGCGACAGGTCGTCACCGAAGAAGTCCCACTTGGTGCCGATCTCGTAGTTGCGGTTCTTTTCCGGGTCCAGATCGGTGTTGTTCGCCGCCAGATCCAGGCCACCGTTGCCGCTGGTTTCACCGGACGGGTTGCTGGAGGTGGAGTAGGCCGCGTAGATGCTGCCGTTAGGCAACGGGTTGTAGACCACGCCGATCTGGTAGTTGACCAGGTCGCTGGTGTTCTCGCGGGAGAAGTCGTTCGCCGGCGCTGTGCTGCTAGCGTTGGCGTGGCCGCTGGATTCGACTTGGTAGTTGTCATAACGCAGGCCCAGGTTCAGGGACCATTGATCGTTGAACTTCAGCGTGTCGAACACGTAGGCCGCGGCGGTTTTGGTGTCGGTGTCGGTGAACGCGGCGCTGTCGGTGATCTTGCCGTTCCAGGTATCCCCAGGCGTCGGGTTGTACAGGCTGGTGCAGTCGCCGGAGCGGAAGAGTGCAGTGTTGCACGTCGTGCCGCTGGCGGCCGAAGTCAGGATGTAAGGGCGGTTGTGGGTGTCTTGATAAGAGAACTCAATACCGGTGACCAGGCTGTGTGCGATGGTGCCAGTGTCGAACTTGGCGCTCAGGTCGGTCTGGTTGATCCAGCCGCTGGACGTCGAATTACGGCTCTTGGCGCCACGGTACACACTGCCCTTGGCGACGTTGCCCTTGCTGTCGTCCGGGTTGGTGACGATGTAGTCCAGCGTCGAACGGGACATGCGGAAGCTGTTGGACACGGTCAGGTCTTCATTCAGATCGTGCTCGATCTTGAAGGTGCCGCTGTCATTGGTGGTCTCGCGGAAGTCGCGGCTGGTGACGCCGTAGAAGTTGTCGCGGTCGACATGCACTGGTTTGTCGACGTTGTACTTGCTGCGGGCCGGGTTCAGGGTCAGCGGAATGCCGTAGTCCGGCATGTCGTCGGTTTCAACGTGGTAGTAACCGAGGGTCATGCGGGTATCGGTGCCCAGGCCGAAGGCGAACGTCGGCGCGACACCCCAGCGGCTGACGTCCACGGTGTCACGGCCGGCGACATTGGCTTCGTGTTTCATCAGGTTCAGGCGGAAGGCCGAGGTGTCGGTCATCTGCTGGTTCAGGTCGAGTGTGGTGCGCTTGGTCTGATCCGAGCCCCAGGTGAAGCCGCCATTGTAGAAACTGCCCAGTTTGGCGGTCTTGCTCACCAGGTTCAGGCTGCCACCGGTGGAGCCGGCGCCGGTGTAGGCCGACCCCGGGCCTTTGCTGACTTCGATCGATTCAACGTTGAAGATTTCGCGGCTTTGGGACGCCGGGTCGCGCATGCCGTCGACGAACGTATCGCTTTCAGCGCTGAAGCCACGAATGATCGGACGGTCGCCCGCCGGGTTACCGCCTTCGCCAGCACCGAAGGTGATGCCGGGTGTCGTGCGCAAGGCGTCGACCAGGCTGGTAGCGCCTGTGTCGCGGATCACCTGCTGCGGAATCACGGTGACACTTTTCGGCGTTTCACGCAGCGGTGCGGTGTATTTCTTGTTGGCCGAGGTATCGGTCTTGTAGGAGGTATCGTCCTGTGTTTCGCCGGTGATGGCAGTGGCGTCCAGGGAAATCGCATTGTTCGGCGCTTTTTCGGTCTTTTCGGCCGCGAAAACCATATGCCCCGCAGAGCCGGCGGTGATTGCCACGCCAATCGCAGAAGCGAGCAAACGCGGTGAATTGACAGGTAATTGTGGTTGTTGGCGTGACATGTGAATTCCCCTCCCCAAGGATTTGAGGCCGCGGAATATAGGGTAGACGCGTCTATGTATCAATTGCGAAACGTTTCTATTCGCACTGAATTTACATTCTTTACAATTTACCCTTACGGTTTTTGCTGTTTCATTCGTCATGGGGGTTTTACAGCGTCAATAAGAATCAATACCATTGACGCCCCTTTGTCTTCAGGTGGTCCTCATGCTGCTGCACATTCCCGGCTTGTTCACTAAAGAAGAAGTGCAGCGCATCCGCGAGGCTCTGGAACAGGCGGATTGGGCCGACGGCAAGATCACCGCCGGCTACCAGTCGGCCAAGGCCAAACACAACCTGCAACTGCCGGAAGGTCATCCACTGGCCAAGGAAGTCGGCGCGGCGATGCTGGAACGGTTGTGGAAAAATCCGCAGTTCATGTCAGCGGCGTTACCGCACAAGGTCTTTCCTCCGTTGCTGAACTGTTACACAGCGGGCGGCAGTTTCGATTTTCATATCGACAACGCCGTGCGCCAGCCCAAAGGCAGCATCGAGCGTGTGCGCACGGATTTGTCGTCGACCCTGTTCTTCAGTGAGCCGGAGGACTACGACGGCGGCGAACTGGAAATCCAGGACACCTACGGCACCCAGCGCGTGAAGTTGCCGGCCGGCGACATGGTCTTGTACCCCGGCACCAGCCTGCACAAGGTCAATGCCGTCACCCGTGGTACACGGTTCGCCTCATTCTTCTGGACCCAAAGCCTGGTCCGCGAAGACAGCCAGCGCGCCTTGCTGTTCGAGATGGACGGTGCGATCCAGCAACTGACGCAGGACATGCCCGACCACCCTTCACTGATCCGCCTGACCGGCACGTATCACAACCTGTTGCGTCGCTGGGTCGAGGTATGAGTTTTCAACTGCGCCGCGAGGAAGTGCTCGACGGCGATCACCTCAAAGTCATGCTTGAGGAAAGTCCTGCGCGTGCTGCTCAGGCGATCCTGATCGCTGCCCGCGAAGGCGTGCTCGACGCGCAAGCCTTGCTCGGCCAGATTCTGCTGGACGGACAGGGCATCGCGCTGGATCAACCGCTGGCGCTGCGTTGGTTCGAGATAGCCGCTCAGCGCGGGCACCTGATGGCGCGCAACATGCTCGGTCGCTGTCATGAACATGGCTGGGGTTGTGCGGCAGATGCTTCGGTTGCAGCGCAGCATTATCGCGTCGGCGCTGAAGCCGGACTGGATTGGGCGATGTACAACTACGCCAACCTGCTGGCGACCGGACGCGGGGTGATCGAGGATCAGCTACAAGCGCTGAACCTCTATCGCCGCGCTGCGGAGCTGGGCCATGCGAAGTCGATGAACCTGCTTGGGCGTTACCTGGAGGAAGGACGGATTTGTCCTGCGGATCTGCAAGGCGCACGCGAGTGGTATCGACGCTCGGCCGATGCCGGGGATTTTCGTGGGCAGTTCAGTCATGGCGCGGTTTTGGTGGAGCAGGGCAGGCTTGACGAAGGAATGGCCTGGTTGCGCCAGGCGATGGTCAACGGCAATCAGCGGTTCCTGCGGGTCAGTGTCCAACGCTTGCGTGAAGCGTCCGACCCTGCGCTCAAGTGTTTGGCTGAGGAGTATGCCCATCACGAACAAACACTGTTCGGTCGAGCCTGAAAGACGCTTCATATAAACATTAAGTGGGTTGTTTTGCAGGTTTGTATTCTTTTCTTATATATGCCCCTCAGGGTTTCTTTGACAGCACTTTTATAAGTGGATTAGTCTTTTGTTCGGCGCAGTTAAATTGGATTTGACAGCGCGCCGTTACGATCTGCTTTAAGTTATTTAAAGATATTCATGCCTATAGTTAATGGAGTAGTTATGAGCAATGATACGTTGTGGGAGCACTCTTTACAGGGAGCGAACTACGAGAAAATAACCGAGTTTGCAACCGAAGTTCCAAAGATCCTGTCCGATGCGTCCAACGCGGAGGCGGACAATGTGACGCGTGAAGCCGGTTTGTTACTGACCAAAAAACAGATCATTGATCTGCGCAGGTACGAAGCTGCAGGCTTGGCCCTTCCTTATACATTGAAGGATGTCACCGACTATCTGCGCTTCGGTGCGGGCCAGGATGGCGGTGACGGACTCAGGGCCGCCGACTTCCTGAAGACGTTTGCCGAGACTCGTGATCACGCCAGGCGCTGGTCACCGCTACGCGAACGCATCATGATCACCGGGACCGAACTGAAGCTGTTTGGCGCAAGCATGCAGCGCTACGGCGAAGACATGGAAGAGGTCTACCTCGATCTGAAGTCCGGTCCATTGCTTGAACAATATAATGTCAAAACACTGGAGCAACTGAAAAAGTTGCAACTTGAACTGGGCGATAAGTTTCCCGGTATAGAACTTGATGCGGATACGGTTCCGGACATGAGGTTTTACCTGGGTAAAATATTCGACAGGGTTGCATCCAATCTGGTGAGTGTCCGGGGTATAAAAACCGATCTGGACAAGTTTGGTTATGACCTGCGTGAAAAAGTGCTTCCAGGTATCAAGTTGCGAGTGGCATTGATTCAAACCAATTCCTATCCAGCGGAAGTCAAGAAACTCGATGAAGTCATCGCCCGTCGTGCCGAAGAGATTCTGGAAAAGAATACCCAATACCAGGCGTTGGTCGACAAGGCGCTGGGCTCGGCAGCCGGGTTGAATATTTTCGGCTTGGGAATGGCTGTTTACTACGGTGTCGAAGCGGAGGCGGTACGAGCCAAACGCAAGGAACTGAACGCGGCGCAGGACAAAGACATTGAAGTCCTGAGAAACATGAACCAGACCCTCGGTTCGTTAAAGCGTGTCGAACAGGATCTGCAAAACCTGACCGTCATCGCCATTGATGCTGATCTGGCCACGCAGAATCTCATACACGTCTGGAATGTCATGCATCGGTACGTCGATGAGTCGTCGAACGCCATGTTGGGCATCACCGATGCGCTGAGTTTGAGGCGCTTCATGTCGTCATTCCGAGAGGTCGTCGGCCCTTGGGTGCAAATCCACAATGATGCGGACCTCTTGATCGAAGTGTTCAAGGAAGCGGATCAGGAATACAACCAGGACCAAGGAAGGGCGGTACCCAAAATGACAACTTTTTCCATCAAACAGAACTATCCGGAACCCAATCTTCAGGTTCTGAAGGACAGCCATCACGCGATGCGTGACGATGCTGTCGCGGCCGAAGCCCTTTTTATCCGGCTCAATTACTTGCCGGGTGTATTCGATCGCTTTCAAAGGTTGCTCGGCGATGTCGGTGCCGCAGCCCGGGATCTGCGTGAATCGAGCCTCAACAGCAAGATGGACCTGGAGTCCAAGGTTCGTAAGTTAGTGGCGCTTGAAAAGGAACTGACCGGTGCCGTTGAGGGTTCCGAGGAGTTCGACGAGATTGAAGAGGATCTCATTGCGGCATTGAAAAAAATGCTCGCCATCACGCGCAGCGAGGCGAGCAAAGTGAGTATTCGCCTGGCCAACATCAGCGACGGGTATGACAGACGTACCACATTGGGCTACATCGCGGGTCTGGAAAAGGACCAACTCGACGCCAGGGAGTCCAAACAAGCGTTGGGCGAGACTCAGGTCAAGCTTCAACGTGAGCTCAAGGTTTTGTCCGAGGCAATCAGCGCAATCGAAAAAGCCGGTATCGAGAAAATTGGCAAAGACATTGCCTTGACCATCGATAAGCTCAAAGAGCTGGGCATGGCGCCGCCGCAAGCTCAGATCGTGATGTTTGTGATCGATGAGCTGAAGAAAGCTATGGACGATATCAATGCAGGCATCACGTTCGTCAACATGATCCATGAAAGCAACAAACTGCAGGACAAGGTCAATGAGCTTGGTCGAAAGATTGCGCTCAAAGACCGGGATATCGATCAGTCGGTGGGCAAGATCGAGTTTATCCATTTGATTCATGCGCTGGAGGACCAACGTCAGCGTTATGTGGGCGAGTACAAGCCGGCTGTTGCTGCATTCAATCAATTCCTGACGGTCATGGAGGGCAACACGGCGGGTGATGTCGCGACGCGCAGTGCCAGGGCCATAAAAGAAGCGAACCAGTTCATTGGCTTTCTGACGCCGGTTTCACTGCCGTAACGCCAGCATTCACTGATGGCAGGGGTGGCTTTCATCGAGCATCGCTACCCCTGCCGGATATTGATCAGCGACGGTTTCCCACGCTGGCCTTCGTCAGTGTCATCAGGTTATTTGCCATGTATGAATTTTTGCTTGCGAAGACGCATTTCGTTGCGTTGAAAAAATACTTCGATTTCCTCCGCGCACTTCCCGCCACGCTGGATCAACTGAAAAGCCATTCAGACAACTTGCAGCGTCAGGGACATGTGCCGACGCCAGGGCCTGACGCTGAGCGTCTTAAAGTGCTGGCTTCATTCAGCACCGGTTATCTGGAAAGGCTTGAGGCTGATATTTCGGCGCTGGGTAAGGTGTGTGACGAGAGCTTGCACCACATCTGGGTGTTTACCGTGGAGTGCCGAATACTGGCCAAACTGTCGCACAAGCAAGGCCGCTCTTTCAGTATCAGCTCCGTGAACTACAAATTATTCAGCCTGTCCCGATCGCAGTGGTGGATCTGGTTTCCTCCCAGTGATGTCGACGGCCTGGCTTTCGAGCTTTCTCTGCGCCTGGGTCGTACCAAGTCTGCACTGTTGGACTTCAAGGCTGTGCCGCAGGAATTGCACAATGATATCCAGAACGTGTTCGAGCGGTTTTTCCGGTCGTTGACGTTGAAATCCTGTGAGTGCCACTCGCGCTATTCCCGACTTGAAGCCTGGTACGTGGATGGCGGATCAGGCCTGCCCGGGCTGAGTGGCGCTGCCAGTCCAGGCGATTCTGCACAGGCGCGTCAGGCGCGGGCGAACGAGCATCTGCGTGAACTATTCGCGATCAAGACAGAGGCCTGCTCGGCGATTCACAATCTGAGCGACTTCCTCTATGCAATGCAGCACTTTCTGACGGTAGCGGAGCTTGAATTACGTAACGTCAGGTCGACTATTAAACTCTCGCAATTGAACTGCGCTCTGGCGCAGGTCGAGCATGTGCTGAGAGAGGTCAAGTCGATGGCTGAACAAATGCGGTACTGGTCCCGGGCATAAAAAAAGGTCCATGACATGTCATGGACCTTCTGTTGTTACAGCAAGCGGTATTACACGTAGAACGACTTCAGCGGCGGGAAGCCATTGAACTCGACGGCGCTGTAGCTGGTGGTGTACGCACCGGTCGACAGCCAGTACAAACGATCACCGATCGCCAGGTTCAGCGGCAAACCGTACTTGTAGTTTTCGTACATGATGTCGGCGCTGTCGCAGGTCGGGCCGGCGATAACCACTTCTTCCACTTCGCCTTTCTTTTCGGTCCAGATCGGGAACTTGATGGCTTCGTCCATGGTTTCGATCAGGCCGGAGAACTTGCCCACATCCGTGTACACCCAACGCTCGACGGCGGTGCGGGATTTGCGTGCAACCAACACCACTTCACTGACCAGGATGCCGGCGTTTGCGATCAACGAACGGCCTGGTTCCAGGATGATTTCCGGCAGATCGTCACCGAAGTCTTCCTTGAGGAAACGGATGATTTCTTCGGCGTAGGTTTCCAGGCTGTTGGTGCGGGTGATGTAGTTGGCCGGGAAGCCACCGCCCATGTTGATCAGCTTCAGGTGGATGCCGTCTTCTTCTTTCAGGCGCTCGAAGATCACTTTGACCTTGGCGATCGCTGCGTCCCAGACGCTGATGTCGCGCTGTTGCGAGCCGACGTGGAACGAGATGCCGTAAGGCACCAGGCCCAGGTCGCGAGCAAGGATCAGCAGGTCCATGGCCATGTCGGTCTGGCAGCCGAATTTGCGCGACAAAGGCCAATCGGCAGTGGTCGAGCCTTCGGTGAGGATGCGCACGTAGACTTTCGAACCCGGTGCGGCCTTGGCGATGTTGCGCAGGTCGGCTTCGGAGTCGGTGGCATACAGACGCACGCCCTTCTCGTAGAAGTAGCGGATGTCCTTGGATTTCTTGATGGTGTTGCCGTAGCTGATGCGATCCGGGCCGACGCCCTGGTTCATCACTTTATCGAGCTCGTAGATCGAGGCGATGTCGAAGTTCGAGCCTTTCTCTTTGAGCAGGTCGATGATTTCGACGGCCGGGTTGGCCTTGACGGCGTAGTAGACCTTGGCGAATTCGAAACCGGCGCGCAGGTCGTCATAGGCCTGGCTGATCATCGCGGTGTCGATAACCACGAACGGGGTTTCTTGTTTGTCGGCGAAAGCCTTCATTTTCTGAAAGGTATCGCGCGCGAAATAGTCTTCGACGTTGATCGACATGCTGGGAACTCCTACTGGCAAACTAGATTAATCAATGGGTGCGAGGGTGTGTCATCAATGAAATCGCGAGTGCGTTGCGCCTGAGCGCGTGCCAGGCAAGGCGCAGGCCGCCGCTAATGGTCATTCCCTTCGCAAGGCCTGCAACGCAGCATGGCGCGCGCTCAGGCACAACCCGAAGGGCCGGGCCTGCTTTTGCGCAGGGCTGCGTTGCTCGTCCCTTATTTGGAACAACCAAACCGCGGGCCTCGCGCCTTGCCCTGCGCAAAAGCAGGCTCCGGCGCACTCGTGATTTCATTGATGACACACCCTCCTGAACGTCCTCCGTATCCCCACTTTGGTTCGCCTACTTCCCAAGGCATGTCGCCGAAAGCAAAAAGGCCATGGGAAGCGGTGCTTTCCCTTGGCCTTGCTGTCTCGTCGTCAGTACTTGAGCCGGATGGATCGTTTCCAGCATGGACGTTCGGCGCGAACTTTAGGGCGTGAGGGGCTTGAGATCAACAAAAAATGTCGCGTTTTTGCACTTGTCTGACGCACGTTGCCGCCAGCTCTCCTTGTACTCGACACAGATGACAGGCCGATGTTCCCGAGGAAATCTGAAGTGTTAAAAATACCTGCACGTTCGACGCTTATGTCTGCCAACTCAAAGATAACTGCGATGGCGTCAACATCGGCGACGATAGCTGCGAAAAGGTCGGCTGAGCGATTTTTTGACTGTTTCGGCGGACCTTTTTAGAGGCCGCTTGCCGAGGCAGGTGTTGATATTTTTTTCCGGTCACAGGCTGTGCGGTTTTTGTGGGAGCGAGCCTGCTCGCGATGGCAATTTCAAATTCAACATCGTCGTTGGCTGACCATGCGCTATCGCGAGCAGGCTCGCTCCCACAGGTTTTGCATTTTTACCCAGCGATTCAGGCTGTCAGGCGACTGCCTCGGCCGGCGACACGATATTGGTTTTCATGCCTCGTGAACGTCCTGAGCTCAGATAGGCCGCAATCGACTCCTGCGTCACCTCCCCCAAAAACACCCGCTCGGCATCCATCACCGGCAACCACGAACGATTGAACTCGTACATCCGCGACAGCAGGATACGCAAATGCTCGTCGTACGCTGCCGTGGCATTGAACTCACGCAGGTACTGCGCGCAAGCCCCGGTCTGACGGTGCAGGTCGCGACGTCGTACATAACCGAGCGCCTTGTTCTCACCGTCCGTGACCACGACATAACGACGGTCATGTTCATCCATCAGCTCCAGCGCTTCAGCCACCGGCGTCTCCGGGCTGACGGACGGTGCGTTGTCCGCCGCGTCTTCGGCCTTCACCAGCAACAGACGCTTGAGCGTGCTGTCCTGGCCGACGAAGTTGCTGACAAAGTCGTCCGCCGGGTGCGCCAGCAGCGTGTCCGGGTGATCGATCTGCAACAGCTTGCCGGCGCGGAAGATTGCAATCTTGTCGCCCAGCTTGATCGCTTCGTCGATGTCGTGGCTGACCATGATCACGGTCTTGTTCAGTGCCCGTTGCATCTCGAAGAACTCGTTCTGGATCATCTCGCGGTTGATAGGGTCGACCGCGCCGAACGGTTCATCCATCAACAGCAACGGTGCATCCGCCGCCAGTGCGCGAATCACGCCGATCCGTTGCTGCTGACCACCGGACAATTCTCGCGGATAACGATTCAAATACTGCTTGGGCTCCAGCTTGATCATGCTCATCAACTCGCGGGCGCGGTCGTGGCACTTCTGTTTGTCCCAGCCCAGCAGGCGCGGAACGATGGTGATGTTTTCCTCGATGGTCATGTTCGGGAACAGACCGATCTGCTGGATCACGTAACCGATGTTGCGACGCAGGGTCACTTCGTCGAGGTCGGTGGTGTCTTCGCCGTTGATCAGGATCTTGCCCGAGGTCGGCTTGATCAGGCGGTTGATCATCTTCAGCGTGGTGCTTTTGCCGCAGCCCGATGGCCCGAGGAACACACAGATTTCGCCTTCATTGACGGTCAGGCTGACCGAGTCCACGGCTTTCACATCTTTGCCGTTGCTTTGGAAAGTCTTGCTGAGGTTTTGAAGTTCGATCATTTGAGCAGTCCTTTTGGAGTCAGCGTGCGTTGCAGCCATTGCAGAAGCAGGTCGGCGAAGATGGCCAGCAGGCTGACCAGCACGGCGCCGACGATCAGCATCGACATGTCGCTGCGGCTGATGGAAGCGAGAATGAGGACACCGAGGCCACCGGCGCCGATGGTCGCGGCGATGGTCATTACACCGATGTTCATGACCACGGCGGTGCGCACGCCGGCGAGGATCACCGGCACGGCGATGGGCAGTTCGACCATGCGCAGGCGCTGGCCGAAGGTCATGCCGATGCCGCGTGCGGCTTCGCGAATGCCCGGTTCGACGTTGGTCAGGGCGAGGTAGGTGTTACGCATGATCGGCAGCAGCGAGTACAGAAACACTGCCGTGATCGCCGGCATCGGCCCCAGGCCCTGGCCGAATTTGGAGTAGAACGGCAGCAGCAGACCGAACAGTGCAATCGACGGCACGGTCAGCAGCACCGTGGCGCTGGCTTGCAAGGGGCCGGCGAGCGTCGGGAAACGTGTCATCAGAATGCCCAGCGGCACGCCGACCAGAATCGCCAGGGTCACGGCGATGCCGACCAAGGTGATGTGCTGCCAGGTCAGGTGCAGCACCAGCGGCCAGTCGAGATGGGAAAAGGCGTTGAGAAATTCCATGACTTTTCCTCCTTAGTTGATGGGGTGCTGGCGCAGGAAATCGGCAGCAACGGATGAAGGGCTTTCGTGATCGACATCGACCCGCGCGTTGAGCTGGCGCATGGTTTCGTCATCGAACAGCTCGGCCAGCGGCTTGATCTCTTGCGCCAGTTTCGGGTGGGCATCGAGGTAAACCTGACGCACCACCGGCGCGGCGGTGTAGTCCGGGAAGTAGTGCTTGTCGTCTTCAAGCAGTTTCAACTTGAAGGCGTTCAAGCGACCGTCGGTGGTGTAGACCAGGCCGGCGAACACCTGGCCGTTGCGCAGGGCGGTGTAGACCAGGCCTGCATCCATCTGGCGGATGTTTTTGCGCGTCAGGTTCATGCTGTAGAGGTCGACCATGCCGTCCAGACCGTCGGAGCGGTTGGCGAACTCGGTGTCCAGCGCGACCAGGTGATTAGTCTTCGCCTCAGCCTGCATCACCGTGTTCAGTTCGCTGATGGTGTTGATCTGCGGGTAGGCCTTCGCAGTTTTTTCCGGCAGGGCCAGGGCGTAGGTGTTGCTGAACTTCGACGGGGTCAGCCAGACGAGGCCTTTTTTCGCGTCGAGTTCTTTCACCTTGGCGTAGGACTGAGCGCTGTCGAGTTTTTCGGTGACATGGTTGTAGGCCACCAGTGAGACGCCGGTGTATTCCCACATCAGATCCAGTTGGCCACTTTCGTGGGCGCTGCGAGCGAGGTTGCTGCCCAGACCGCCAGTCACCTGGGTGTCATAACCCTTGGCGCGCAGGTACTGGGAGGTGATTTCCGCGAGCAGGGTTTGTTCGGTGAACACCCGGGCGCCGATGCGGATCACCGGTTTTTCAGCGGCTTGGGCGATTCCCGAGAACAGCAGAACGCAGCCTAGTAAAAAGCTTGATGTCTTCATGATTATTCCTTTGCCGAGGCTTAAGACGGGCGCAAGCCGCGTTCGAGCCAGAGGCGGCTGGCGAGTGTCACCAGGCCGTCGAGCAGCAAGGCCAGCAGGGCGGTGCAGGCCGCGCCGAGCAGCAGTTGCGGCTGATTGTTCAGGGCGATGCCGGGGAAAATCAGGCTGCCCAGACTGTTGGCGCCAATCAGGAACGCCAGCGGTGCGGTACCGACGTTGATCGCCAGCGCCACACGCACACCGCCGATGATGATCGGCACGGCGTTCGGCAGTTCGACCTGCCACAGCACTTGAGTCGGCGTCATGCCGATGCCGACGGCCGCTTCCTTGAGGGAACCCTGAACATTTTTCAGGCCTTCATAGGTGTTGCGCACGATCGGCAACAGCGAGGCGAGGAACAGGGCGAAGATCGCGGGGCCGCTGCCGATGCCCAGAATCCCCAGGGCAATGGCCAGTACGGCAAGTGGCGGCACGGTGTTGCCGATGTTGAAGATCTGCATGAAGCGTTCGGCGCGTCCCACCATGGTCGGACGGCTGAGGAAGATACCGGCGGGTATGCCCACAACAAGGGCGGCCAGCATGGAGGCGAGGACGAGAATCAGATGAGCTTGCAGGTAAAACAACAAATCGTCGCGGTACTGTTCGATCGTGTTGATGCCAATCCAGTGGACCAGCAGGGCCAGAAGGGCGACGACAACCGCACCTCCTGTCAGCCCTTTGCCATAGCGAATAGCCACAGGCGGACTCCTTTTTTCTTTGTCGGCGAACGCAGCTTCGTGTGGCAATGCCAGTCCTGGCTGCCGAAGTAAGCGTTCGCGAGAAGCAGCGCGTTCTATGCCTGCGAAGGGACATGAATCGAGCCATAAGCGCAGCCTCGTCAGGCTAACTTGCTGATTTTTCAGCCCCTGGGACGAGTGCCGTAACAGGGGAGTGGACGCCTCCACCTTTTAAAAGGTTCCATAATTAGCAGCAGATAGCCACCCTTGATGCCGACGCGTACCTGCCCGATGCCATAACACCCACCTGTAGGAGCCGGCTTGCTGGCGATGGAATCACCTCGGTTTGTCAGGTGCACCGAGGTGATGCGATCGCCAGCAAGCCGGCTCCTACAAAGATCTATGCGTCCGGGCGGGCGGTGGTCCGTGGCGGTCGGTTTGCGCTATACTCGCCGCCCTTTTTTGAATCACCGCCAGGCGATTTCCCATGACCAAACAGGCCGCCGAAGTCGCGAAACGCCGCACTTTCGCCATTATTTCCCACCCCGATGCCGGTAAAACCACCATCACCGAGAAGCTCTTGCTGATGGGCAAGGCGATTGCGGTTGCCGGCACGGTGAAGTCTCGCAAGTCCGACCGCCATGCCACCTCCGACTGGATGGAAATGGAAAAGCAGCGGGGTATCTCGATTACCACGTCGGTCATGCAGTTCCCGTATCGCGATCACATGATCAACCTGCTCGACACCCCGGGCCACGAAGACTTCTCCGAAGATACCTACCGCACCCTGACGGCAGTGGACTCGGCATTGATGGTCCTCGACGGCGGTAAGGGTGTAGAGCCACGGACCATCGCGCTGATGGACGTTTGCCGTCTGCGTGACACGCCGATCGTCAGCTTCATCAACAAACTCGACCGTGACATCCGCGACCCGATCGAACTGCTCGACGAAATCGAAGCGGTCCTGAAAATCAAGGCTGCGCCGATCACCTGGCCGATCGGTTGCTACCGCGATTTCAAAGGCGTTTATCACCTCGCCGACGACTACATCATCGTGTACACCGCCGGTCACGGCCACGAGCGCACCGATGTGAAAATCATCGAAAAGCTCGACTCCGATGAAGCCCGCGCACACTTGGGCGACGAGTACGATCGCTTCGTTGATCAACTGGAACTGGTGCAAGGCGCCTGCCACGAATTCAACCAGCAGGAATTCCTCGACGGCCAACTGACCCCGGTGTTCTTCGGTACCGCACTGGGCAACTTCGGTGTCGATCACGTGCTCGACGCCGTGGTCAACTGGGCACCGAAACCGCTGGCCCGTGTCGCCAACGAGCGCACCGTGGAGCCGGTCGAAGAGAAATTCAGCGGCTTCGTGTTCAAGATCCAGGCGAACATGGACCCGAAACACCGCGACCGTATCGCCTTCATGCGCATTTGCTCCGGCAAGTACGAAAAAGGCATGAAGATGCGCCACGTGCGCACCGGCAAGGACGTGCGGATCGGCGATGCCCTGACGTTCTTCTCCTCCGAGCGTGAGCAACTGGAAGAAGCGTTTGCCGGCGACATCATCGGCCTGCACAACCACGGCACCATCCAGATCGGCGACACCTTCACCGAGGGCGAAGTCCTGGGCTTCACCGGTATCCCGCACTTCGCCCCGGAACTGTTCCGTCGCGTGCGTCTGCGTGATCCGCTGAAATCCAAGCAACTGCGCCAAGGCTTGCAGCAGTTGGCGGAAGAAGGCGCGACCCAGGTGTTCTTCCCTGAGCGTAGCAACGACATCATCCTCGGCGCCGTCGGTGTGCTGCAGTTCGACGTGGTCGCCAGCCGCTTGAAAGAGGAATACAAGGTTGAGTGCTCCTACGAGCCGATCACCGTGTACTCCGCGCGCTGGATCGATTGCGACGATAAGAAGAAGTTCGAGGAGTTCCGGGTCAAGGCCGTGGAAAACCTCGCGGTCGATGGCGGTGGTCACCTGACCTACCTGGCGCCGACCCGCGTTAACCTGGCGCTGATGGAAGAGCGCTGGCCGGACGTGAAATTCCGTGCGACGCGTGAGCACCACTAAGCGCTGAGCTGCAAAACCAAAAGCCCCGGTCGCGAAAGCACCGGGGTTTTTTAATGCCCGACACAAATCCCCCTTGTAGGAGCGAGCCTGCTCGCGATAGCGGAGTGACATTCAACACATTCATTGAGTGAAAGAATGCCATCGCGAGCAGGCTCGCTCCCACAGGGGATCACCGTTGTTAGTGGATTCGGAGATAACGCTTATTTCAAACCAATCTCCCTACCCAGGGCATTTCCCGTCCATCGTTCGGGTCCTATCCGGTGAATCCCGCCAAACTCAATACCGTCGGTCCACCACGTTTCACTTGCGATAAGGATGGAATCAGCCATGAACATTTTTCAACGCATTGTGTTGTTGCTGAAGGTTTTGGTAATGCTGTCGGTCGGCATGTCGGCGGCAGCGTGGGCTGAATGCCCGGATCATGATGAGCAGGCATCGAGCGGGCAGGTGACGCACCCCGGCATGATGATTGCCAAGTCCGAATCAGAGCCCGGTGATCAGGGGCAGGGCGGCAGTGCGGACGATGATGATACGACCACTGACGAGCCGGACAGTGATGAGGAAGAAGGGGCCTGAGTAGCAGGTAAAATAAAACCCCTTCGACCCGATTGACGCGCAATCGAACCAGAAGAGGTTTTTGAACAGAACACCTATCCCTTGTAGGAGCGAGCCTGCTCGCGATGGAGTATCAGTAACAGCCGTGTTGGCTGACACTCCATCGCGGGCAGGCTCCCTCCTACAGGTTTTTTCAGCCCGCTGTTATGCCGCGCCGTCGAGGAATTGCTCGGCGTAGTGGCAAGCCACCTGGCGGTTATCGAGAGGGCGCAGGGCTGGCTCTTCGGTTTTGCAACGGTCGGTCGCGTACGGGCAACGCTTGTGGAAAGCGCAGCCCGACGGCGGGTTCAGCGGGTTGGGCAACTCGCCGACGATCTTGATCTTCGGCTTGTTCGGGTCCGGGTGAATGGTCGGTGTGGCCGACAGCAACGCCTGGGTGTACGGGTGCAGCGGACGCTCGTAGATGTCGTTCTTCGGGCCCATTTCCACCGGGCGACCGAGGTACATCACCATCACGTCATCGGCAACGTGTTGCACCACGGCCAGGTTGTGCGAGATGAACACGTAGGCGGTGTTGAACTCTTGCTGCAGATCCATGAACAGGTTCAGCACCTGCGCCTGGATCGACACGTCCAGCGCCGAGGTCGGTTCGTCCGCGACCAGCACTTTAGGCTGCAGCATCATCGCGCGAGCGAGGGCGATCCGCTGGCGTTGACCGCCGGAGAACATGTGCGGATAGCGCTGGTAATGCTCAGGGCGCAAACCCACCTGCTTCATCATCGCCTGCACTTTCTCGCGACGCTCGGCTGCGCTGAGGCTGGTGTTGATCAGCAGAGGTTCGGCGAGTTGATCACCGACTTTCTGCCGAGGGTTCAACGAGGCGTACGGGCTCTGGAACACCATCTGCACGTCTTTGCGCAGTTGTTTGCGTTGAGCCTTGTCAGCCCCGGCGACTTCCTGCCCGGCGATTTTCAAGGAGCCGGAAGACGGCTCTTCGATCAGCGTCAGGGCGCGGGCCAGGGTGGATTTGCCGCAACCGGATTCGCCTACGACAGCGAGGGTCTTGCCGGCTTCCAGTTCAAACGACACACCGTTCAGGGCGCGTACGGTCGCATGGCCCTTGAACAGGCCGCGGGACACTTCGTAGTGACGGGTGAGGTCGCGGGCGGTAAGTACGACGGCCATTACGCCACCTCCTGGTTCAGCGGGTAGAAGCAGCGGGCGAGGCTGTTGCTTTTCGGGTCAAGGGCCGGACGCTGCGCGCGGCAGCTGTCTTGCACATACGGGCAGCGCGGCGACAGCAGGCAGCCTTGCGGACGGTCGTAACGACCGGGAACGATGCCCGGCAATGTCGACAGGCGTGAGGCGCCGAGGCTGTGTTCCGGAATCGCCTTGAGCAGCGCTTCGCTGTACGGGTGCGCCGGAATGTCGAACAGTTGTGGCACCTGACCGACTTCTACGGCCTGGCCGGCGTACATCACGCACACACGCTGGGCGGTTTCGGCCACGACCGCGAGGTCGTGAGTGATCAGCACCAGGCCCATGTTCTGCTCTTTCTGCAACGCCAGGAGCAGGTCCATGATCTGCGCCTGAATCGTCACGTCCAAAGCTGTGGTCGGTTCGTCGGCGATCAGCAGTTTGGGCTCGCCGGCAATCGCCATGGCGATCGCAACACGCTGGCTCATACCGCCCGACAGTTGATGCGGGTAGGCGTCCATACGGCTGGCGGCGCCCGGGATTTCCACTTTTTCCAACAGTTCGATGGCGCGTTTGCGCGCTTGCTTACCGGACATTTTCAGGTGCAGGCGCAGCACTTCTTCGATCTGGAAACCGACGGTGTAGCTCGGGTTCAGCGCGGTCATCGGGTCCTGGAAGACCATGGCCAGGTCTTTGCCGACGATTTGCCGACGCTGACGGTTGCTGAGCTTGAGCATGTTCTTGCCGTCGAAATTCAGGGCGTCGGCGGTGACGATCCCCGGATGCTCGATCAGGCCCATCAGCGCCATCATGGTCACGGATTTACCCGAACCCGACTCGCCAACGATGGCCAGTACTTCGCCTTTGTCCACGGAAATGTCGAGCCCGTCGACCACCGGAACGGCGTTCTTGTCGCCGAAGCGAACGTTGAGATTCTTGATTTCTAACAGTGACATTTGAATCTCCTCAGGCGGCGTTCTTGAGTTTCGGGTCCAGCGCATCGCGCAGGCCGTCGCCCATCAAGTTGATTGCCAGCACGCTGAGCAAAATGGTCAAACCAGGCAGACTTACTACCCACCAGGCGCGTTCGATGTAGTCGCGAGCCGAAGCCAGCATGGTGCCCCACTCAGGGGTTGGCGGTTGTACGCCAAGGCCCAGGAAGCCAAGGGCTGCGGCATCGAGAATCGCCGAGGAGAAACTCAGGGTGGCCTGAACGATCAGCGGCGCCATGCAGTTGGGCAGCACGGTGACGAACATCAGGCGTGGCAGACCGGCACCGGCCAGGCGCGCGGCGGTCACGTAGTCGCGGTTCAGCTCGCCCATCACCGCAGCGCGGGTCAGACGAACATAGGACGGCAACGAAACCACGGCGATGGCAATGATGGTGTTGATCAGGCCAGGGCCGAGGATGGCGACAATCGCCACGGCCAGCAGCAGCGAGGGCAGGGCCAGCATGATGTCCATCAGACGCATGATGGTCGGGCCAAGGATGCGCGGGAAGAAGCCGGCGAACAGACCGAGCAGGATGCCCGGGATCAGCGACATCACCACCGACGACAAGCCGATCAGCAGGGACAGGCGCGAACCGTTGATCAGGCGCGACAGCAGGTCGCGGCCCAGTTCATCGGTGCCGAGCAGGAACTGGATTTGCCCGCCTTCCAGCCAGGACGGCGGGGTCAGCAGGAAGTCACGGTATTGCTCGCTTGGGTTATGTGGCGAGACCCACGGCGCGAAGATCGCGCAGAAGATCACCAGCAACATGAACATCAGGCCGGCGACGGCGCCTTTGTTCTTGGAGAACGCTTGCCAGAATTCTTTGTACGGGGACGGGTACAGCAGGCTTTGATCGACTGTTACCGCTTGATTTGCAGTTGAAGCTGGAGTGGTCATGGTCATGATCTCAGCGCTGGTGACGGATGCGTGGGTTGGCGAAGCCGTAGAGGATGTCCACGATGAAGTTCACCAGAATCACCAGGCAGGCGATTAACAGGATGCCGTTTTGCACCACGGGATAATCCCGTGCGCCAATGGCTTCGATCAGCCATTTGCCGATGCCGGGCCACGAGAAGATGGTTTCGGTCAGGACCGCACCGGCCAGCAATGTGCCGACTTGCAGGCCGACCACGGTCAGTACCGGAATCAGCGCGTTGCGCAGGCCGTGCACGAACACTACGCGCGACGGCGACAGGCCTTTGGCCTTGGCGGTCCGGATGTAGTCTTCGCGCAGCACTTCGAGCATCGAAGAACGGGTCATCCGCGCAATCACCGCCAGCGGGATGGTGCCGAGCACGATGGCCGGCAGGATCAGGTGATGCAGGGCATCGAGGAACGCACCGACGTCATCGGCCAGCAGCGTGTCGATGAGCATGAAGCCGGTGCGCGGCTCGATGTCATAGAGCAGGTCGATCCGCCCGGACACCGGGGTCCAGCCCAGGGACACCGAGAAGAACATGATCAGGATCAGGCCCCACCAGAAGATCGGCATCGAATATCCCGCCAGGGAGATGCCCATCACCCCGTGGTCGAACAGGGATCCTCGCTTGAGTGCCGCGATCACCCCGGCCAGAAGGCCCAGGATGCCGGCGAACAACAGGGCGGCCATGGACAGTTCCAGGGTCGCGGGGAATAGAGAGCTGAACTCGCTCCACACGCTTTCACGGGTACGCAGGGATTCGCCGAGATCGCCGTGAGCCAGTTTGCCGATGTAGTCCAGGTATTGGGCATACAGCGGTTTGTTCAGACCTAGGCGTTCCATTGCCTGAGCATGCATTTCGGGGTCGACTCGTCGTTCGCCCATCATTACTTCCACGGGGTCGCCTGGAATCATGCGAATCAACGCGAAAGTCAGCAAGGTGATGCCGAAGAACGTGGGGATCAATAACCCCAATCGGCGGGCAATAAAACTAAACATCTTCTGGTGTACCTCATCAGCCGGTTAGGCGTGCCTGGTGTCCCTGGAGTCAGGGACACCGGGAGTTTTCTTATCTACTTCACCTGGGTGGTGGCGAAGTTATTAGTGGTGAGGGGGCTAATGTGATAGCCCTCTACGTTGTTGCGCATAGCGGTGAACATTCTAGTGTGCGCCATGCTGATCCATGGCTGGTCCTGGTTAAAAATAACCTGGGCCTGCTCGTACAGCGCTGCCCGCTCGGCCGGATCGGTTTTTTCGCGAGCCTGGTCGATCAGCGCCTGGAACTTGTCATTGCACCAGCGTGCATAGTTTTCGCCGTTCTTCGCGGCTTCGCAACTGAGCATAGGCGTCAGGAAGTTATCCGGGTCGCCGTTATCACCCGCCCATCCGGCGGAAACCATGTCGTGCTCGCCGTTTTTCGCGCGTTTGAGCATTTCGCCCCATTCCATCACGCGAATGTCGATCTTGATCCCGACCTTGGCCAGGTCAGCCTGCATCATCTGCGCGCCGAGCATCGGATTCGGGTTGGTCGGGCCACCACCGTTGCGGGTGAACAGGGTGAAGGTGGTGCCTTCCGGTACGCCGGCTTCCTTGAGCAGGGCGCGAGCCCTGTCCAGATCACGGGCCGGGTTTTTCAGGCTGTGGTTGTAGCCCAGCAGCGTGTCCGGGAACGGGTTGACCGCCACTGTCGCATTGCCTTTACCAAACAGCGCGTTGACATAAGCCTCTTTATCGAAGGCGATGTCGATGGCTTTGCGCACCCGCACGTCGCTCATGTATTTGTGCGTGGTGTTCATGGCGATGTACGAAACGGTCATCGCGTTCAGTTCATCGACGCTCAGTTTGGCGTCTTTCTTGATGCTCGGGATGTCATCCGGCTTCGGATACAGCGCAACCTGGCACTCGTTGGCCTTGAGCTTTTGCAGGCGCACGTTGTTATCGGTGGCGATGGCCAGGATCAACGAGTCAGCCGGCGGCTTGCCACGGAAGTAGTCCGGGTTGGCCTTGAAGCGAACCTGGGCGTCCTTGGCGTAACGCTGGAAAACGAACGGGCCGGTGCCGACCGGTTTGTTGTTGAGGTCGCCGGTCTTGTTCGCCTTGAGCAGCTGGTCGGCGTACTCGGCAGGGTAAATCGAGGAGAAGGCCATGGCGATGTCGGCCAGGAACGGCGCTTCGCGACGGGTCAGGGAGAATTTGACCGTGTTGTCGTCAACTTTCTCGACGCTTTTCAGCAGTTCCTTGAAGCCCATGCTTTCAAAGTACGGGAAGCCCACGCTCGACAGTTTGTGCCACGGGTGATTCGGGTCCAGTTGACGCTGGAAGCTCCAGACCACGTCGTCGGCGTTCATGTCGCGGGTCGGCTTGAAGTATTCGGTGGTGTGAAACTTGACGCCTTTGCGCAGGTGGAACGTGTAGGTCAGGCCGTCTTCGCTGATGTCCCAGGACTCGGCCAGTGCCGGAATCACTTCGGTGGTACCGGGCTTGAAGTCCGCCAGGCGGTTGAAGATGGTTTCGGCCACCGCATCGGCTGTGACTGCAGTCGTGTATTGAACCATGTCGAAGCCTTCCGGACTGGCTTCGGTGCAAACCACCAAGGGTTTGGCCGAGACGCCAACGGCAACACTCAGCAACGCGGCAGCGATGGCCGCACGTAGGGGAAGCATTTTCATCAAGAGCCCTCTGCAATCAGTTAAGGACAAAAGCCGAACGGTAGATTCGTCACTGAATCAGCCGTTCGGCGGGTGCATTACAGAACGTTGAACGGGATGGTGGTCACGAGACGGAACTCGTTGAGGCTGCCATCCGCCTGGTTTTCGCTGGCGCGGTGAGCGGTGTAGGTCGCGCGGATCGCGGTCGCCTTGAGCGGGCCACTCTGCACGGCGTACGAAGCACCGATGCCGTATTCGTAATGGTGCTCGCCGTCCATTCCTTTCACGTCGCCGTAGCCGGTGCTGTTGTAGTGAGTACCGTCGATGCCCCAGCCGCGCGCCTGGTAGATGTTGAACTTCAGGCCTGGAACGCCGTATTCAGCCATGTTCAGGCCGTAGGCGACCTGGAAGGATTTCTCGTTCGGGCCGTTGAAGTCCGACAACAGGGAGTTGGCCAGGTAGATGCCGTTGGTTTCGTGCAGGTAGTCGAAGTACTCGTTACCGTTCACTTCCTGGTACGAGAAGGTCAGGCTGTGAGCCTGGTGGGTCAGGCCGAACGACAGGGAGTAGGTGTCGTTGTCGATCTGGCCGAGCTTGGCTTTACCTTCGTCGACGGTTTTGTAGTAGTTCAGGCCGGTGGTCAGGCTCAGGATCGAGCTGTCGCCCAACACATGGCTGGCGCCGAAGTAGTACTGGTTCCACAGGTCTTCAGCCTGGGTGCCCCACAGACTGGTGGTCAGGCTGGCGAACGGCTGGTAGGTGATACCGGCGGTGTTGACGTGATCCGCTTCGGCAGTACCGTCGCCGTATTCGGAGCGGAACTTGCGCTGGCTCTGTTCGGTACGCGGCGAGTTACGGTCGAAGGTGCCGAGGTCGAAGGAGAGGTTTTCCAGCTCTTCGCTGTGCAGGGTCACACCTTCGAAGCTCGAAGGCAGGGGACGGTTACCGATGACATCCACTTGCGGGCTGCTGAAATTCTGGCGGCCGGCGGTCAGTGTGGTGTTGGAGACGCGTGCCTTGACGTTGGCCAAGCCCAGTTTGCTCCACTGATCAACAGCGTCACCGCCATTTTCAGTCAGCGTACGGTTGTTACCACGGCCGGAGCGACCTGGCTCAGGCGCACCGCCGTTGCCGGAGGCGAGGTCTTTACGGTCACGGTCCAGGGCAATGGCGTTGTAGGCGGCGATTTCGGTGCTGAAGCCTACGGTGCCTTCGGTGAAGCCCGAGTTGTACTTGATGATCGTGCCTTGCACCCAGTTGATGCGGCGGTCAGTCGTGTGAGTCTCACCATTTTTACGATAGTTGAGCGTCGCGCCCCGCTTGAACGACTCATTCGCATACCAGTTACGCGTGGAACCGGTGACCGATTGCCCTTCAACAAAGCCGGTGGCTTCGCTTTGGGCGCTCTTTTCCTTGACGGTGACCGGTGTGAAAGCCTGGCTCTGGGACTCAGCGTAGGCCGTGGCGGTAACGCTGCTGATGGCCAGGGCCAATAACGCGGTGCTGCTCAGTTTCATGGGTGAAGCTCCTTTCTTTCTTTTTTTATACCGGTCTTTTTTTGTGATCCGGCTATTGGTTTTGGAACTCATACAAGGCTTCGCAAACGTTTGCTGTCGGCCTGATCGGCAAATAACGGCAATACGCTTGCGTGAGGGCGGAATCCGCCCCCTGCGTTTTTTTGGCTAATCGGTTATTTGTCGATACTGACGCCCGAGAACACGTTGCGGCCGAAAGGACTCACCTTGAATCCTTCGACTTTGGCGCTTAACGGCTGGTTGACCGTCGAGTGAGCGACAGGTGTGATCGGCACTTGCTGCTTGAGCAACTGCTGAGCCTGTTTGTAAAGCACGGTGCGCTGGTCACGGTCGGTGACGACCTTGGCCTGCTTGATCAGTTTGTCGTAAGCCGGATCACACCATTGGGAGTAGTTGTTGCCGCCAATGGCGTCGCAGCTGTAAAGCGTGCCGAGCCAGTTGTCCGGGTCCCCATTGTCACCGGTCCAGCCAATCAGGCTGACGTCGTGCTCGCCATTTTTGGTGCGCTTGATGTACTCGCCCCATTCGTAGCTGACGATCTTCACTTTGAGACCGATCTTCGCCCAGTCTGCCTGGAGCATCTCGGCCATCAACTTGGCGTTGGGGTTGTAGGGACGCTGAACCGGCATCGCCCACAGGGTAATTTCGGTGCCTTCTTTCACGCCGGCAGCCTTGAGCAGTTCCTTGGCTTTTTCCGGGTTGTAGGCGGCGTCTTTAATGGTCTCGTCGTAGGACCATTGGGTCGGCGGCATGGCGTTTTGCGCCAGTTGACCGGCGCCTTGGTAAACGGCGTTGAGAATGCTTTGCTTGTTCACCGCCATGTCCAGCGCCTGACGCACTTCGAGCTGGTCGAATGGCTTGTGGCGCACGTTGTAGGCGATGTAGCCGAGGTTGAAGCCAGGTTTTTCGATGAGCTTGAGATTCGCGTCGTTCTTCAGCGCTTCGACATCGGCGGGACGTGGGTGCAGGGTGATCTGGCACTCGTTGGCCTTGAGTTTCTGCACCCGCACC
Source organism: Pseudomonas sp. PDM02 (assembly GCF_014852285.1). Taxonomy (NCBI): domain Bacteria; kingdom Pseudomonadati; phylum Pseudomonadota; class Gammaproteobacteria; order Pseudomonadales; family Pseudomonadaceae; genus Pseudomonas; species Pseudomonas sp. PDM02. The sequence goes on from NZ_JACVBL010000006.1 coordinate 160,130, forward strand.
GAGGCGTCGGTGTTGATGGCGAAAATCAGGTTGTCGAGCTTGACCCGGCTCGGGTCCCAGTACTGCTTGTTGCCGCTGTAACGGATGTTGGAGTCTTTCTGGTAGCTCTTGAACACGAACGGCCCGGTGCCGATCGGCTTCTGGTTGATGTCGCTCGGCTTGCCTTCGGCCAGCAGCTTGTCGGCGTATTCGGCGGACAGGATGGCAGCAAAGCTCATGGCGATGTTCTGGATGAACGCGGCGTCCACGCTGTTGAGCGTCATGACCACGGTCAGCGGCCCGGTCTTTTCGACCTTGGCGATGTTCTTGTTCAGGCTCATCCCGTTGAAATACGGGAACTCGGTTGGATAAGCCTTACGGAAAGGTTGCTGCGGATCGAGCATGCGATTGAAGGTGAACAGCACGTCATCGGCGTTGAAATCACGGCTCGGCGTGAAGTACTTGGTCGTATGAAATTTCACCCCTTCGCGCAGGTGAAAGGTGTACTTGAGGCCGTCTTCGGAAATATCCCAGCTCTTTGCCAGGCCTGGTACGACGTTGGTGGCGCCTTTTTCGAATTCTGCCAATCGGTTGTACAACGGCTCGGCGGCGTCGTTATCGGTCGCGGTCGTGTACTGCGCGGTGTCGAAGCCAGCCGGGCTGCCTTCGGAGCAGAACACCAGGCTGTTGTTGGCGGCCTGGCTGATGGAAGTGGCGGCCAGCAGGCCGGTGCCCAGCAATGCGGATAAAACCAAGGTATGGCGCATGACGCTCCCTTTTCTCTTTCGCTAAGTGTTTTCAATGCGCCGCTGTCCCGTCCGGGGACGTGGAGGCGTCATTGATCTCAAGCCATGACGTGCAGCAATAACCGAGAGCCCACGCGTGCACTGGTCAGAACCCGACGGTAAGAGCCGCGAGTCTGGCAGTAAATGCGTAGAGTCCTAAAGACTCGTAGGAAAGGGCAACGCGTCCGACGCCGCAGCTGTAATGCTCAGCGGAATAGGATGTAGGTTGTTTCCTGCTTTCTCGGTAGAAAAAGCAACGGCGACGTCAAAAACGTCGCCGTTGCCAAATCTTATTTGCTGACGCTAACGCCGTAGAAGGAGTTCAAGCCGAATGGGCTGATCTTGAAATCCTGCACTTCGTTGCGCATGGGTTGGAACACCGTCGAGTGAGCGATAGGTGTCATTGGAACAGCGTCTTTGAGGACGTGTTGCGCCTGCTTGTACAGTTCGGTGCGCTTGCCCTGGTCGGTCGTGCGCTTGGCTTCTTTGACGATGCCGTCGAACTTCTTGTCGCACCACTTGGAGAAGTTGTTGCCTTGCAGCGAGTCGCAGCCGAACAGCACGTTCAGCCAGTTGTCCGGGTCACCGTTGTCGCCGCTCCAGCCAATCAGCATCGCGCCGTTTTCGCCGCCTTTGGAGCGCTTGATGTACTCGCCCCACTCGTAGCTCTGGATTTTGGCCTTGATACCGATCTTCGCCCAGTCGGACTGCAGCATTTCTGCCATCAGCTTGGCGTTCGGGTTGTACGGACGCTGCACCGGCATTGCCCATAGAACGATTTCGGTGCCTTCCTTCACACCGGCTTCCTTGAGCAGCTCCTTGGCTTTCTCAGGGTTGTACGGAGCATCCACGATGGTGGTGTCGTAAGACCACTGGGTCGGCGGCATGGCGTTGACGGCCTTTTGACCTGCACCCTGGTAAACCGAGTCGATGATCTGTTGTTTGTTGACGGCCATGTCCAGTGCCTGACGCACTTTCAGTTGGGCCATCGGGTTCGGCTTGTCGTCACCCTTGATCTTGTCCATCACGTTGTAGGCGATGTAACCCAGGTTGAAACCGGCCTGGTCAGGCACCTTCAGGGTTTTGTCTTCTTTCAGCGCCTTCAGGTCGGCCGGACGCGGGAACAGAGTGATCTGGCACTCGCCCTTTTTCAGCTTCTGGATACGCACCGAAGGGTCGGTGGTGATGGCGAAGATCAGGTTGTCGATCTTGACGTCGTCAGGCTTCCAGTAGTCCTTGTTCCCGGTGTAGCGGATGTTGGAGTCTTTCTGGTAGCTCTTGAACACGAACGGACCAGTGCCGACCGGCTTCTGGTTGATGTCGGCGGCTTTGCCTTCCTTGAGCAGCTGGGCTGCGTACTCGGCGGACTGCACCGAGGCGAAGCTCATGGCCATGTTCTGGATGAACGCGGCATCTACTTCTTTGAGGGTGAACTTGACGGTGTGGTCGTCGACTTTATCGATCTTGGTGATGTTGGTGTCCATCCCCATGTCGGTGAAGTACGGGAATTCGGTCGGGTACGCCTTACGGAACGGATCATCCTTGTTAATCATGCGATTAAAGGTGAACAGCACGTCGTCGGCGTTGAACTCGCGAGTCGGCTTGAAGTACGGGGTAGTGTGGAACTTGACGCCTTCACGCAGGTGGAAGGTGTAAGTCAGGCCATCATCGGAGATGTCCCACTTGGTCGCCAGACCAGGAATAACGGCGGTGCCGCCGCGCTCGAACTGAGTCAGACGGTTGAACATGGTTTCGGCAGAGGCGTCGAAGTCGGTTCCGGTGGTGTACTGACCAGGATCAAAACCGGCCGGGCTCCCTTCGGAGCAGAACACCAGGTTAGTCGCCGCTTGGGCGAAAGGTGCGGCAGCTAACAAGCTGGCGCCGACTAAAAACGGAATGACCGCGTGTTTAAGCATGGTGGCCTCATGATTTGTTGTCATTTTTGAATTTGAGGACGACCTCGTGAGTCGTGCCTGCGGATACTTATGCAGGGGCCATACCCAATGCAAGATGTTGAATGGCCACAAGCCTTAAACAGTGGCACGAACGTACCTTAATGTCGCATATGTATAAATTGACGCGCATTTGACCGTTTGCGTGTATTTTTTTCGGTGCAAACCACGCACTGACGAAGGGCAACCGGGGCGCTGGGCGCACCCGGTTGGCGCGCGGTGTTACTTATTTATACCCACACCATAGAAGGGTGTGAGGCCGAACGGGCTGATCTTGAAGTCGGTGACTTCCTTGCGCAGCGGCTGGAACACCGTCGAGTTGGCGATCGGCGTGATAGGCACCTGTTGCTTAAGGATTTGTTGGGCCTGTTGATACAGTTTCACCCGCTGCTGTTTGTCCGTGGACACCTTGGCTTGCTGGACGAGTTTGTCGTAGGCCGGGTCGCACCACTTGGCGTAGTTGCTGCCCTTCACGGCCGCGCAGCTGTAGAGCACGCCGAGCCAGTTGTCGGGGTCGCCGTTGTCGCCGGTCCAGCCGTAGATCATCGCGTCGTGTTCGCCGTTCTTGGCGCGCTTGATGTACTCGCCCCATTCATAGCTGACGATGTTGGCCTTGATGCCGACCTTCTCCCAATCCTGCTGGATCATCTGCGCCGACATCCGCGCATTGGGGTTGGAGGCACGCTGCACGGTCATGGCCCACAAATTGATGGTGGTACCGGGTGCAACCCCTGCTTCTTTCAGTAGCGCCCGGGCTTTTGTCGGGTCGTAGGAAGCATCCTTGATGCTCGGGTCGTAAGACCATTGCGCCGGTGGCAAGGCGTTTTGCGCCAGTTGCCCGGCACTCTGGTAGACAGCCTTGATGATCGCCGGTTTGTCGATCGCCATGTCCAGGGCCTGACGCACCTTGAGCTGGTCCAGTGGCGGGTGTGTGACGTTGTAGGCCAGGAAGCCGAGGTTGAACCCGGCCTGCTTGAGCACGCGCAGGTTCGGGTCTTTCTCCATCACCTCGATGTCGGCCGGGCGTGGGTAACCGCTGACCTGGCACTCGCCGGTCTTGAGTTTCTGCAAGCGCACGGCGGCGTCCGGGGTGATCGAGAACACCAGGTTGTCGATTTTCACGTCCTCGGGTTTCCAGTACGCCTTGTTGGCGACGTAGCGGATCTGCGAGTCCTTTTGATAACGCTTGAACACGAACGGGCCGGTGCCGACGGGTTTCTGGTTGATGTCGGCCGCTTTGCCTTCCTTTAACAATTGCGCGCCGTACTCGGCGGATTGCACCGAAGCGAAACTCATCGCCAGGTTCTGGATGAAGGCGGCGTCGATGTTGTTCAGGCTGAAGCGCACGGTGTGTTCGTCGATTTTGTCGACGCTCTTGATCGTTTTGTTCAGGTCCATATCGGTGAAGTACGGGGACTCGGCGGGATAGGCCTTGCGGAACGCATTTTCCGGGTCGAGCAGGCGCTGGAAGGTGAACAGCACGTCGTCGGCGTTGAAGTCGCGGGTCGGGGTGAAATAGTCGGTGGTGTGGAATTTCACGCCGTTGCGCAGGTGGAAGGTGTAGGTGAGGCCGTCTTTTGACACGTCCCAGTTTGTCGCCAGCCCGGGTTCGACTTCGGTGCCGCCGCGTTTGAATTGGGTGAGGCGGTTGAAGACGGTTTCGGCCGAGGCGTCGAAGTCGGTGCCGCTGGTGTATTGGCTGGGGTCGAAGCCGGCGGGGCTGGCTTCGGAGCAGTAGACCAGGGTGGTGGCGGCTTGTGCGAATGGGGCGGTAGTTGCGAGGGCTAGGGCGAGCAGGAGTGGTTTGACGGTGGTTCTTTCCATGGAGTCCCCGGGGGTTTGGGTCGCTGTGTTTTCCTCAGGGTAGCGTCGTAGACGGGGTGGGCGGAAATATCCGTTTGTGAGGGGGACCCCTCTATCTCGGTATATTCAGGCTGGTTGCCTGTTGTGTGCACGTTCAAAATGTAGGAGCCGGCTTGCTGGCGATGGCGGCCTTATGGCCGACCAATTTCCTTTTGGGCGTACATATCCATTCCTGCGGTAACGGCCGCCTATGGTTTCGCCCTTACGGCGAGTCCCTTTTGGCAAACGCCCCAAAAGGAACCAAAAGGTCTCGCCCCGGCGTCCGGCCCCTCGCTAAAGCTCGGCGTTCCCTCGCTCCGGTCCTGCTCCGTGGGCCCGCCGCCATCGGCCATCCATGGCCGGGGGCGGCTAGCCCGGCATCCATGCCGGGCTGCCCACTGCGCAGAACCTCCACTCGGCCTCCCGAAGGGGCGGGCAGATCAAAATCAAAAGCTGCAGGCGAGCTAACGCTCGGCCTGATGAGTGGTGAGAAGCGGGTGTACGCCGGCCTGCTTTTGTAGGAGCCGGCTTGCCGGCGATGGCGGCCTGTCAGCCAACCTGATTTCGCGGATGTACCCGAACCTTTGTAGGAGCCGGCTTGCTGGCGATGGCGGCCTGTCAGCCGACCCGATTTCGCGGATGTACCCGAGCTTTTGTAGGAGCCGGCTTGCTGCGGGCGGCGTTCCGACGATGGCGTGCGTAGCAGCGCCGCAAAATCCGGAATTTTTCGCCAGCAAGCCGGCTCCTACAGGATCGGGTGGTGTCGATTTTCCGGGGCCATAAAAAACGGCGATCACTATGGTGATCGCCGTTTCTGTGTACGGGCTATCGAATCAAGGCATCAATACTTCAATCGACCCATCCGCCGTCATGCTGACCTGGCTGGTGCCGGCTTCAACTTCCGGCGTAACCGGTGCGGCATCCATGCTGGCCGCTTTCATCATCATCGGCCCACGCATGTACGGTTGTGGATAACCGTTGCTGTTCAGGTTCAGGTTGACGATTTTGTAACCCTTGCCGCCCAGCGCGTCGGTGGCCAGTTGTGCTCGGGCTTTGAAGGCGGTCACGGCGTCTTTGAGCAGGGCGTCTTCGCTGGCCTTGCGGGTTGGCGTGGCGATGGCGAAGTCCATGCCGCCCATTTTCAGGTCGGTGAGCAGTTCGCCGGTCAGTTTCGACAGGGCGGCGAAATCGGAGCTTTCCAGGCGCAGTTCGGCGCGCTCGCGCCAGCCAGTGATTTTCTGGCCCTTGGTGTCGTAGATCGGGTAGCTGTTGCGGCTGCCCTGGCGCAGGGTGATGTCTTTGACTTGCTTGGCCTGGGCCAGCGCCTTGTTCATGGTGGTGCTGACATCGGCCGCGAGTTTGGCCGGGTCGGTGTTTTGTTCTTCGGTGTAGAGGGTCACGATCATCAGGTCGCGGGCAACTTCCTGACTGACTTCGGCGCGCAGGGAAATCTGGTTGTAATGCAGCTCGTCGGCGGCCATGGCCGGGAGGCTGGCGACGGTGCCAACGCTGAGGGCGAGAAGGGCGGCGCTGCGGCGGAAAGTGTGCATGAAAACTCCTTGGACGGTGCGCAGGGGTTAGGTCCGAGCCTGCGTGAAACCATCAGACTCTAGCTTTAATGATCCGGTTCGCACAGTTACAACTTCTATACAGATGGTTGACCGCGTCGCGGCCTTCGCGGGCAAGCCTCGCTCCTACGCCAGAATGCATTTTCCTGTAGGAGCGAGCGGGCGGCGATCCGACTTGCCCGCGAAGGCGGCCTTATAGACGCAGCTGATATTCCTGCCATGTGGCCGTTTGCCGCACTTTTGCCTGTCAGCCCCCGTGCTTGGTTATACTCCGTGCGATCTGCCTGGAGCGCTCATCAGGAGAGCTCATGCTCGCCCCCGTTCAAATCACTTCCGCAACTCGTCAGAATCTCTGGCGGCTGACGTTCATCCGCACATTGGTGTTGGCCGCTCAGGCCGGTTCCGTGGGCCTGGCCTACTGGCTCGACTTGCTGCCGCTGCCTTGGTTCCAACTGGCCGCGACCCTCGGTTGCTCTATGTTGCTGTGCGCGTTCACGGCGATTCGGCTGCGTACCTCCTGGCCGGTTACCGAGCTCGAATACGCCGTGCAACTGGCCTGCGACCTGTTTATCCACAGCGCCTTGCTGTATTTCTCCGGCGGCTCGACCAACCCCTTCGTCTCTTATTACCTGGTGCCGCTGACCATCGCCGCCGTGACGTTGCCATGGCGTTATTCGGTGATTCTGTCGGGCATCGCCCTGGCGATGTACACCTTGTTGCTGGCGGGTTTCTATCCGCTGCAAACCTTCCCGATTGCCCGGGAAAACCTGCAGGTCTACGGGATGTGGCTGAGCTTCGCCCTCGCCGCGGCGGTCATCACCTTTTTCGCCGCGCGCATGGCCGAGGAGCTGCGCCGGCAGGAAGAGCTGCGCGCCATCCGTCGCGAAGAAGGCCTGCGTGATCAGCAATTGCTGGCCGTCGCGACCGAAGCCGCCGGTGCCGCCCATGAACTGGGCACGCCGCTGGCGACCATGAGCGTGCTGCTCAAGGAAATGCGCCGGGACCATCACGATCCGATGTTGCAGGACGACCTCAGCGTGCTGCAGGATCAGGTCAAACTCTGCAAAGAAACCTTGCAGCAACTGGTGCGCGCCGCCGAGGCCAATCGCCGCTTGGCGGTGGAGATGCAGGACGTCACTGATTGGCTCGACGAAGCGCTGAACCGCTGGCACTTGATGCGCCCGGAAGCCAGTTACCGCTTCCAGCGCCTGGGCCAAGGCACCGTGCCACGCATGGCGCCGCCGCCGGACCTGACCCAGGCGCTGCTGAATTTGTTGAACAACGCCGCTGACGCATGCCCCGAAGGGCTGCAAGTGACGCTGGACTGGAATGCCGAGGACTTGACCATCAGCATTCGCGACCACGGCGCCGGTGTGCCGCTGGCCATTGCCGAACAGATCGGCAAACCGTTTTTTACCACCAAGGGCAAAGGTTTCGGCCTGGGCCTGTTTTTGAGCAAGGCCAGCGTGACACGCGCCGGCGGCTCAGTGAAACTCTACAGTCATGAGGAAGGCGGTACGCTCACCGAGCTGCGCCTGCCCCGTGTCGCCCGAGGAGACGAACATGAGTGAAGAGATCCAAGTCGAAGGCGAAGAACTGCCGCATTTGCTGCTGGTAGATGACGACGCCACGTTCACCCGCGTGATGGCGCGCGCCATGGCTCGCCGTGGTTTTCGCGTCAGCACCGCCGGCTCCGCCGAAGAAGGCCTGACCATCGCCCAGGCCGATATCCCGGATTACGCCGCGCTGGACCTGAAAATGGACGGCGATTCCGGCCTGGTGTTGCTGCCAAAACTGCTCGAACTCGACCCGGAGATGCGCGTGGTGATCCTCACCGGTTACTCGAGCATTGCCACCGCTGTCGAAGCGATCAAGCGCGGTGCCTGCAACTACCTGTGCAAACCGGCGGATGCCGATGATGTCCTTGCTGCGCTGCTCTCCGAGCACGCCGACCTCGACTCCCTGGTGCCGGAAAACCCGATGTCGGTGGACCGCTTGCAGTGGGAACACATCCAGCGCGTGTTGACCGAACACGAAGGCAACATCTCCGCCACTGCCCGCGCCTTGGGCATGCACCGCCGTACGCTGCAGCGCAAACTGCAAAAGCGTCCCGTTCGTCGCTGAACCTGCGCTGAACAAATGCCGGCCGCGCCTCGCGACAAACCGAGCCGATCATCTATGATCGGTTCGTGCGTGTTCTTTTCTTTATCGAGCCTTTTCCATGAATCAGAACGCTGAATATTCCGCGGTCAACGATGCCGTGCGCGGGCAGTTTTTTCGCAAAGTCTGGGCGATGATCACGCCTTATTGGCAAAGCGAAGAGAAGGTCAAGGCCTGGACACTACTGATCGCGGTGATCGCGTTGTCGTTGATCAGCGTGGGGCTCTCGGTGTGGTTCAACACCTGGTACAAGGACTTCTACAACGCTCTGCAGAAGAAGGACGAAGCCGCGTTCTGGCAGCTGATTCTGTATTTCTGCGGGATTGCGGCGGTGGCGATCATCGGTGCCGTTTACCGGCTCTATCTGACGCAGATGCTGACCATCCGCTGGCGTGCCTGGCTCACGGAAAAGCATTTCGCCCGCTGGCTCGGCAACAAGAATTACTACCAGCTGGAGCAGGGCGGTTACACCGATAACCCGGACCAGCGGATTTCCGAAGACCTCAACAACTTCACCTCCAATACCCTGGAACTGGGCATCGGTTTGCTGCGCAACATTGTCAGCCTGGTGTCGTTCTCGATCATTCTGTGGGGCGTGTCGGGCAGTATCGAAGTGTTCGGTTTCACCATCCCCGGCTACATGTTCTGGTGTGTGCTGGTGTATGCCGTGATCGGTAGCTGGCTGACGCATCTGATCGGTCGTCGCCTGATCGGCCTGAACAACCAACAACAACGCTTTGAAGCCGACCTGCGTTTCTCCATGGTACGGGTTCGCGAAAATGCCGAGACCATTGCGCTGTACAACGGCGAACCCAATGAGAATCGTCGCTTGAGCCACCGCTTCGGGCTGGTCTGGCACAACTTCTGGGACATCATGAAGGTGTCCAAGCGTCTGACGTTCTTTACCGCAGGTTACCAACAGGCCGCCATCATCTTTCCGTTCATGGTCGCTGCCCCACGTTATTTCGCTGGCAAGATCGAACTCGGTGATCTGATGCAAATCAGTTCGGCGTTCGGCAATGTGCAGGAGAGTTTCAGCTGGTTTATCAGTGCGTACCAGAACCTCGCCTCATGGCGTGCCACTTGTGATCGTCTGCTGAGTTTCCGTCAGGCCATGACCGACAACGAAGAGCGCGCGCCAGCCATCGACGTACAGAATCAGGGTAATGGGTTGAAGATTCACAACCTGGGCCTCGATCTGGCGGACGGTCGGCATCTGCTGACCAATGCCGACATGACCGTGGAGGAGGGCGAGCGCGTGATGCTCAGCGGCCGTTCCGGCAGTGGCAAGTCCACGTTGCTGCGAGCGATGGGGCATTTGTGGCCAACAGGCCATGGCAGCATTCGTCTGCCGGCGGCGCGCTATTTGTTCCTGCCGCAAAAGCCTTATCTGCCGATTGGCACGCTGCGCGAGGTGTTGAGTTATCCACAGCCTGGCGAGACCTATCCGCAGGAACGCTACGTTCACGTGCTGGAAACCTGTCGTTTGCCACACCTGGTTTCGCGCCTGGATGAAGCGAATCACTGGCAACGCATGCTTTCGCCGGGCGAACAGCAACGTCTGGCCTTTGCCCGTGCGCTGCTTTATGCGCCGCAATGGCTGTACATGGACGAAGCGACTTCGGCGATGGATGAAGAGGATGAAGCTTCGCTGTATCAGGCGTTGATCGATGAGATTCCGGGGCTCAGCATTGTCAGCGTCGGGCACCGCAGCAGCCTGAAACGCTTCCATCCACGGCATGTGCGCATCGACAACGGCCATCTGGTGGACCAGGCCGTAACCGCATAACCACCACAATCCCTGTAGGAACGAGCGGTGCGGCGATCCGACTTGCCCGCGAAGAACGATGACGCGGTCTTAATTACAATCCGCGTAACGGCCTTCGCGGGCAAGTCGGATCGCCGCACCGCTCGCTCCTACAAAGGGGTGATGGTGATCGTACAACCGCGTTGAGCTATGATGCGGTTTCAGCCGAATTTTTCGAGACAGACGTTCACCATGGAAAACCCGATCGACGCACCACGCCTCCCTCGCAAGCGCCGCAGCCTCGCACAGGAATTGGTGACGGTGCTGTCCGAGCAGATCCGCGATGGTCACCTCAAGCGCGGCGACAAATTGCCCACCGAGTCGGCGATCATGGATGCCCATGGCGTCAGCCGCACCGTGGTGCGCGAGGCGATTTCCCGTTTGCAGGCGGCCGGGCAGGTGGAAACCCGCCACGGCATCGGCACCTTCGTGCTCGATACACCGAGCCCGAGCGGTTTCCGTATCGACCCGGCGACGGTGGTGACGCTGCGTGATGTGCTGGCGATTCTGGAGCTGCGTATCAGCCTCGAAGTGGAATCCGCGGGGCTTGCTGCGCAACGTCGCAGCCCTGAGCAGTTGGCGTTGATGCGCGCCGCTCTGGACGCCTTGAACGAAAGCGCGGCCCACGCCAGCGATGCGGTGGCCTCGGACTTCCAGTTCCACCTGCAAATCGCGCTGTCGACCGGCAACCGCTACTTCACCGACATCATGACCCACCTGGGCACCAGCATCATTCCGCGTACGCGCCTGAACTCGGCACGCCTGGCCCATGACGACCAACAGCACTACATGAGTCGCCTGAGCCGTGAGCACGAAGAGATTTACGATGCGATTGCACGTCAGGATTCCGATGCGGCGCGGGCGGCGATGCGCTTGCATCTGACGAACAGCCGCGAGCGGTTGCGTCATGCGCATGAAGAGGCTGAGGCGCAGCGGGGGTAGGTTTCCAATTGGGTTGATCTGTCGCCTGACAGACCGCTATCGCCGGCAAGCCGGCTCCTACAGGAACTGTGTCATACGCAAATTTTGTGTACGACGACAATCCTGTAGGAGCCGGCTTGCTGGCGATGAGTCCTGCGGCCGTTACACCACAGCGTCAGCCAGCACGAAGAATCGAACGATCCACCCTCACCGCCAACCGACCTGCACCGGGCTTGGCATCGAACACCACATCCCCATGCTTGCCCACCACCGCCTTGGCAATGGCTTTGCCATCAGCCAGCAATTCCAGCGGCGCACCCTTCAGCGAATCGCCCGAAGCCAATTCCAGTTTCAGTTTGATAGTCATCATCGATCTCCTTATCAGGCCACGTTGCCAGTCGGGTTGTAATCCTTGAGCAGCAGGTAAGTGCTCCAGCCCCACCAGTCATCGACGGTGGCGGTGTCATTCAGGTTATTGACGTCCTTGCGCCGCAACACCTTGTTGCCCTCGACCTTGAACAGCGGCGAGAAATTGCCTGTCGGGTTCAGTACCGCTTGCAGGTCAGGCAGTTTTTTCAACGCTGCGAAACTGCCGGGCGACGGGGCGATGCCGCTGAGGTACGTCGCGAAAATTTCATCCGCCGACACCTGGACCGCTAGATTGACCTGGGCGCGATTGGCGCTGTCGATTGCATCGAAGTAGCGCTTGTCGCCATAAGCGTGCCATTGAACGCCGTCACCGTTGCGCACATTGAGGCCGAACTTGCTGTCTTCGTCGTGCATGAAGCGGGTAATCAACGAGCCCAGGTCACTCGGCGTGACCACCGCTGCCAACTGTTTGCGCGGCACCCGCAGGTGGCCGGCGGAAAACAGGTCGGTCAGGTAGTGATCGGCGAAAGCGTTCATCGCGTAAGCCAGTTCCAGCGACGCGTCATCGCCACTGTTGTGGGCGACCACCGCTTGTTGCAATGCCGCCGTATGCCCGGCGATGTAGGCCAGCAGTGCCCACTCGGCGAAGTGGTCAGCATTGTTGGCGGCCAGTTTCAGGTAGCGGCCCAATGGATACAGGGCCGAGACGAAACTGCCGCCGCCGGTGATCTTGTTCCACTCTTCCGACAACGTATCACCCAATGCGTCATACGCCTCGTGGGGCTGTTTGCCGTCCTTTATCGCCTGTTTAACCGCGGCGATTTCCTTCTGCATGACGCCGAGGATCAGCTTCGCTTCGGCATTTGACGCCGGCAGCACCGCCAGGGAATTGAAGGTCTCGGTAAAGCGCTGGATCCGGTCGGCAGCGGTTGCGCCTTCGCTGACCGGTTTGTCCGGGATTCCATAGAAATCACCGCCCAGTGCAACAACCTGCCCATACGTCAGGGCCAGGCCGTTAGGCAAATGCAACTCGACCTGCGAGGCTGTTATCGCCGGTGCATCCTTGACGAAACGCAGCAGCGTGTTATCGCCGATGGCGGTGTGTTCACCACCTTCGAACCTCAGCTGTGGCTTGCCTTTCAAGGCGTTGCCGGATGCAGGGGCGGATGGCTGGTGGGTGTCGGTCCGGTGCTCGTCGAGGCGCAGGACCAGATGGTCATTGCCCTTGATGGCGATGCCGTTTTCGGTGAACAGATCATCCAGGCCAGCAATGACCTGTTTTGGTTTTTCCTGAGTTTTTGTGTGTAGACCTGACATTTCTATCTCCTTGATATGTCGTCGGTATGTTTCAAGATAACTGTATGTATATACAGTTGTTCAGAGCATAGAGGAGATCTTTCCTACGTCAAGAAAATACTTTTCCGACGCATAAATTTTGGGTGCGGCGATGAAATGCAGTTGACGGTTGTTTTTTAAGTTGTACGATGACCTACAACTTCGGCGCAGGCTGAACGGTTTTCTCACACACACACATAAACAAACGTTGCTACCCAGGGTGTTCGAATAATGAATCCACAAGAACTGAAGTCCATCCTCTCTTCCGGTCTGTTGTCTTTCCCGGTTACCGATTTCAATGCTCAGGGCGACTTCAATCGCGCGGGCTACATCAAGCGTCTCGAATGGCTGGCCCCATACGGCGCCTCGGCTCTGTTCGCCGCAGGCGGCACCGGTGAGTTCTTCTCCCTGGCGGCCAGCGAATATTCGGAAATCATCAAGACTGCCGTCGACACCTGCGAAACCAGCGTGCCGATTCTGGCCGGCGTTGGCGGTTCGACCCGTCAAGCCATCGAATACGCACAGGAAGCCGAGCGTCTGGGCGCCAAAGGCCTGTTGCTGCTGCCGCACTACCTGACCGAAGCCAGCCAGGACGGCGTTGCCGCCCACGTTGAAGCCGTGTGCAAATCGGTGAAGATCGGCGTGGTGGTTTACAACCGCAACGTCTGCCGCCTGACCGCGCCGCTGCTGGAACGCCTGGCCGAGCGCTGCCCGAACCTGATCGGCTACAAGGATGGCCTGGGCGATATCGAGCTGATGGTGTCGATCCGTCGTCGCCTCGGCGATCGCTTCAGCTACCTGGGTGGTTTGCCGACCGCCGAAGTCTACGCCGCTGCCTACAAGGCCTTGGGCGTACCGGTTTACTCCTCGGCGGTGTTCAACTTCATCCCGAAAACCGCGATGGATTTCTACCACGCCATCGCTCGCGAAGATCACGCCGCCGTCGGCAAGATCATCGACGACTTCTTCCTGCCGTACCTGGACATCCGTAACCGCAAATCCGGTTACGCAGTGAGCATCGTCAAGGCGGGTGCGAAAATTGCCGGCTATGACGCAGGTCCTGTGCGTGCGCCGCTGACCGATCTGACCGGCGAAGAGTACGAAATGCTCGCCGCGCTGATCGACAAGCAAGGTGCGCAGTAACACACCCGATTAAACAAGGCCGCTGAGCAATCAGCGGCCTTTTGCGTGAGGAGATTGTTGTGGCTGATACAAAGCGTTTCGATAACTACATCAACGGTGAATGGGTTGCCGGCAGTGAATACTGCGCCAACATCAACCCGTCCGAACTGACCGACACCATCGGTGAATACGCCAAGGCTGATCTGGCCCAGGTCCACGCCGCCATCGACGCCGCTCGCGCTGCGTTCCCGGCCTGGTCGACCTCGGGCATTCAAGCCCGCCACGACTCGCTGGATAAAGTCGGTACTGAAATCCTCGCTCGCCGCGAAGAACTCGGCACCTTGCTGGCTCGGGAAGAGGGCAAGACCCTGCCTGAAGCCATCGGCGAAGTGACCCGTGCCGGTAACATCTTCAAGTTCTTCGCCGGTGAAACCCTGCGTCTGTCCGGCGACTACTTGCCGTCGGTACGTCCGGGCGTCAACGTCGAAGTCACTCGCGAAGCCTTGGGCGTGGTTGGCCTGATCACCCCGTGGAACTTCCCGATCGCCATCCCGGCGTGGAAAATCGCCCCGGCCCTGGCCTACGGCAACTGCGTCGTGCTGAAGCCGGCGGATCTGGTGCCGGGTTGTGCCTGGGCGCTGGCTGAAATCATCTCCCGCGCAGGCTTCCCGGCCGGCGTGTTCAACCTGGTGATGGGCAGCGGTCGCGTGGTTGGCGATGCAATGGTTCAGAGCCCGAAAGTCGATGGCATCAGCTTCACCGGTTCCGTCGGTGTCGGTCGTCAGATCGCCGTCAGCTGCGTGTCGCGCCAGGCCAAGGTTCAGCTGGAAATGGGTGGCAAGAACCCGCAGATCATCCTCGACGACGCCGACCTCAAGCAAGCGGTCGAACTGTCGGTACAGAGCGCGTTCTACTCCACCGGCCAGCGTTGCACCGCTTCCAGCCGCTTCATCGTCACTGCCGGCATCCACGACAAGTTCGTCGAAGCGATGGCCGAACGCATGAAGTCGATCAAGGTTGGCCACGCGCTGAAAACCGGCACCGACATCGGTCCGGTGGTCTCGCAAGCTCAGCTTGAACAGGACATGAAGTACATCGACATCGGCCAGTCCGAAGGTGCACGTCTGGTCAGCGGCGGCGGTCTGGTGACCTGCGACACCGAAGGTTACTACCTCGCGCCTACGCTGTTTGCCGACAGCGAAGCGGCGATGCGCATCAGCCGCGAAGAGATCTTCGGCCCGGTGGCCAACATCGTTCGCGTGGCGGATTACGACGCTGCACTGGCCATGGCCAACGACACCGAATTCGGTCTGTCGGCGGGCATCGCCACCACGTCGCTGAAGTACGCCAACCACTTCAAACGCCACTCCCAGGCCGGGATGGTGATGGTCAACCTGCCGACGGCGGGCGTGGATTACCACGTTCCATTCGGTGGGCGTAAAGGTTCATCCTATGGTTCCCGCGAGCAAGGTCGCTACGCGCAAGAGTTCTACACGGTCGTAAAAACCTCCTACATCGGTTCCTGATTTACGCAATACCTGTGGGAGCTGGCCTGCCAGCGATGGCATCACCGCGGTGTGACTGACATACCGAAGTGTCCGCATCGCTGGCAGGCCAGCTCCCACAAAAAACAAAACCGTTATTACCCGCATAAAAATAATCAGTGGGAGTACATCTACATGCAAGCGACCAAGCCGACCCACGTCCGCTATTTGATTTTGCTCATGCTTTTTCTGGTGACCACGATCAACTACGCCGACCGGGCAACCATCGCAATCGCCGGCTCCAGCCTGCAAAAAGACCTCGGCATCGACGCGGTCACCCTCGGTTACATCTTCTCCGCATTCGGTTGGGCCTACGTGGCCGGGCAAATTCCCGGTGGATGGCTGCTGGACCGTTTCGGCTCGAAAAAAATCTATGCGCTGAGCATTTTCACCTGGTCATTGTTCACCGTGCTGCAGGGCTATGTCGGCGAGTTCGGCATGTCCACGGCAGTGGTTGCGCTGTTCATGCTGCGCTTCCTGGTGGGCCTGGCCGAAGCGCCGTCCTTCCCCGGTAACGCACGCATCGTGGCCGCCTGGTTCCCGACCGCTGAACGCGGCACCGCCTCGGCGATCTTCAACTCGGCGCAGTACTTTGCCACCGTGTTGTTCGCGCCGCTGATGGGCTGGATCGTCTACAGCTTCGGCTGGCAGCACGTGTTCATCGTGATGGGCGTGATCGGCATCATCTTCTCGGGCATCTGGCTGAAGGTGATCTACAGCCCGCGCCAGCACCCGATGATCAACGACGCCGAGTTCAAACACATCGCCGACAACGGCGGCATGGTCGATATGGACCAGGACAAAGGCAAAGGCAAAAAAAGCGACGGTCCGAAGTGGGATTACATCCGCCAGTTGCTGACCAACCGCATGATGCTCGGCGTGTACCTGGGCCAATACTGCATCAACGGCATCACCTACTTCTTCCTGACCTGGTTCCCGGTATACCTGGTGCAAGAACGCGGCATGACCATCCTCAAGGCTGGTTTCATCGCCTCGTTGCCGGCGATCTGCGGCTTCATCGGTGGTGTGCTCGGTGGGGTGATTTCCGACTACCTGCTGCGCAAGGGCCATTCACTGACCTTCGCTCGCAAGGCGCCGATCATCGCGGGCCTGCTGGTCTCCAGCAGCATCGTGGCTTGCAACTATGTCGATGTTGAATGGATGGTCGTGGGCTTCATGGCCTTGGCATTCTTCGGCAAAGGCGTGGGTGCACTGGGTTGGGCCGTGGTGTCCGACACCTCGCCAAAACAGATCGCCGGTCTCAGCGGTGGCCTGTTCAACACCTTCGGCAACATCGCGTCGATTACCACGCCGATCGTCATCGGCTACATCATCAGCTCCACCGGTTCGTTCAAATGGGCGCTGGTGTTTGTCGGTTGCAACGCACTGGTTGCAGTGTTCAGCTACCTGGTGATCGTTGGCCCGATCAAACGTGTGGTGCTCAAAGAGCCACCGGTCAGCGGCCCTGAAACAAACAACAAATTGTCACAAGCGCATTCCTGAGGAGCGGCGTCATGCAGTTGATTGAACATTCCGACTCGCCGCGCTACATCCGCCTGCACGAGCGAGACAACGTCGTGATCGTGGTCAACGATCAGGGCGTGCCGGCGGGCACCGAGTTTCCCGATGGCCTGGTCACCGTGGACTTCGTGCCGCAGAGCCACAAGGTCACCCTCGAGGACATTCCCGAGGGCGGCCAGGTGATTCGTTACGGCCAGACCATTGGCTACGCGTTGCAGCCGATTCCGCGCGGCAGTTGGGTCAAGGAAGATCAACTGCGCATGCCCACCGCGCCACCGCTGGACAGCTTGCCGCTGTCCACCGAGGTGCCGGCGGCGCAGGCACCGCTGGAAGGCTTTACGTTCGAGGGTTATCGCAACGCCGACGGCACCGTCGGCACGCGTAACATTCTCGGGATTACCACCACGGTGCAGTGCGTCACCGGCGTTCTGGATCATGCGGTCAAGCGCATCAAGGACGAGTTGCTGCCCAAGTACCCGAACGTCGATGACGTGGTCGCGTTGACTCACAGCTACGGCTGCGGCGTGGCAATTACCGCCACCGACGCGTACATCCCGATCCGCACCGTGCGCAACCTGGCGCGCAATCCGAACCTGGGCGGCGAAGCGCTGGTGATCAGTCTGGGCTGCGAGAAATTGCAGGCCGGGCAGGTGATGCACGAGAACGACAGCTCGGTGGATTTGAGCGATCCGTGGTTGTATCGCTTGCAGGATTCGAGTCACGGTTTCACCGAAATGATCGAGCAGATCATGGCCCTGGCCGAGACCCGTTTGAAGAAGCTCGATCAACGTCGCCGGGAAACCGTGCCGGCGTCCGAGCTGATTCTCGGCATGCAGTGTGGTGGCAGCGATGCGTTCTCCGGCATCACCGCCAACCCGGCGCTGGGTTACGCCTCTGACCTGTTGCTGCGTGCCGGTGCGACGGTGATGTTTTCCGAAGTCACCGAAGTGCGCGACGCGATTTACCTGCTGACGTCCCGCGCCGAAACCGAGGAAGTCGCTCAGGAACTGGTGCGGGAAATGGACTGGTACGACCGTTACCTGGCCAAGGGCGAAGCGGATCGCAGCGCCAACACCACGCCGGGCAACAAGAAGGGCGGGTTGTCGAACATTGTCGAGAAATCCCTTGGGTCGATCGTCAAATCCGGCAGCAGCGCGATCAACGGCGTGCTGGGCCCTGGCGAGCGCTTCAAGCGCAAAGGCCTGATTTTCTGCGCGACCCCGGCCAGCGATTTTGTCTGCGGGACGTTGCAACTGGCGGCCGGGATGAACCTGCACGTGTTCACCACCGGGCGTGGCACGCCGTATGGCCTGGCGATGGCGCCAGTGGTGAAGGTGTCGACCCGGACCGAACTGGCGCAGCGCTGGCCGGACCTGATCGACATCGATGCCGGACGGATTGCGACCGGACGAGCGTCGATCGAGGATCTCGGCTGGGAGTTGTTTCACTACTACCTGGACGTGGCCAGCGGGAAGAAGCAGACGTGGTCGGAGCGGCACAAGCTGCATAACGACATTACCCTGTTCAACCCGGCGCCGATCACGTAAGACCGCGTCATCGTTCTTCGCGGGCAAGCCTCGCTCCTACAGAAGATCACCGAACCTGTAGGAGCGAGGCTTGCCCGCGAAGGCTTTCTACCAGACGCCAACGCCCTGGGTGGCTTATCATTAGCCCCCTAACGACGCCCACCCAAGGTGACCCCCGGCATGCTGGCTATCTTCCTCGAAACCCTGAACATCACCGCGCCGGTGTTTGCCATGCTGTTTCTGGGCGTGCTGCTAAAGCGTATCAACTGGATCAACGACAATTTCATCCACACAGCGTCGGCTCTGGTGTTCAACGTCACCATGCCGGCGTTGCTGTTTCTGGGCATCCTGCATGCCGACTTGCACGCCGCGCTGCAACCGTCGCTGCTGATCTATTTTTCGATTGCCACGCTGGTCAGCTTCGCCATCGCCTGGGGCTGGGCGATCTGGAAGTGCCCGCGTGAAGACCGCGGGATTTACACCCAGGGTGCGTTTCGCGGCAACAACGGCGTTATCGGCCTCGCGCTGGCAGCGAGCATGTACGGCGATTACGGAATTTCCCTCGGCGCGATTCTCGCGGCACTGGTGATCCTGTTTTACAACACGCTGTCGACCATTGTGCTGGCGGTGTACAGCCCGGTGATCAAGTCCGACCCGTGGAGTATCTGCAAAAGCGTGATGAACAACCCGCTGATCATCAGCGTGTTTGCGGCGGCGCCGTTTGCGTATTTCAATATTGCCTTGCCGGGCTGGCTGGAGAAGTCCGGGCAGTACCTGGCGCAAACCACGTTGCCCTTGGCGTTGATCTGCATCGGCGGCACGCTGTCGCTGGCGGCGATGCGCAAAAGCGGCCACATGGCGCTCAGCTCCAGCCTGGTGAAGATGATCGGCCTGCCGGTGCTGGCGACGCTGGGCGCATGGCTCTGGGGTTTTCGCGGGGCGGAGTTGGGGATTCTGTTCCTGTACTTCGGCAGCCCGACCGCGGCGGCCAGTTTTGTCATGGCGCGTCAGGCCGATGGCAATCATGAACTGGCGGCGGCGATCATTGTGATCACCACGCTGATGGCGGCGGTGACCACCAATATCGGGATCTTTTTGTTGCAGTGGGGTGGGTGGATCTAGCTTCAGATTCTCTGTGCGCTTTAGATCCATTCGCGGGCGAGCCTCGCTCCTACAGAAGGTCATCGAACGTGTAGGAGCGAGGCTTGCCCGCGAAAGCGGCGGACCTGCTTACTCCGGCTTCTGATAGCTATCGATCACTTCCTGCGCCGCCCGAAACGCATCGATCGCCGCCGGCACACCGGCATACACCGCGCAATGCAGCAGTGCCTCGCGAATCTCTTCCACGGTGCAGCCATTGTTCAGCGCGCCGCGCACGTGGCCTTTCAATTCCTGCGGGCACTTCAACGCGGTCAGCGCGGCGAGGGTGATCAGGCTGCGGGTTTTCAGCGGCAACCCTTCGCGACTCCACACACTGCCCCAGGCGTGTTCATTGACGAAATCCTGCAACGGCTGGGTGAACTCGGTGGCATTGCCCAATGCGCGATCGACGAACGCGTCGCCCATCACTTGGCGGCGGACTTCAACGCCGGTTTTTTTATTGTCGGTCATGGCAATTCCTTCTTGTGGTGTTGGCGACGCCAGGCGCGCAGCGACGTGAACAGCAAAAACGCCAACAGCGCCGGCAGGACGAAAAACAGCATCAGGTGTTCAAGCTTGCCGGCCAGCGGCATGCCGGTGGTGAACGACACCACGTGCAGACCGTAAGCCAGGTACAAACCCAAAAACAGCAGACCTTCGGCGCGGGTCACCCGGTAGCCGGAATAGAACACCGGCAGGCACAGCGCCGCGACGCCGAGCATCACCGGCAAGTCGAAATCCAGCGCGTTGGGCGAGACCGACAGCGGCGACGGCGCGATCAGTGCGGTAACGCCCAGCACGCCCAACAGGTTGAACAGGTTGCTGCCGATCACGTTGCCTACGGCGATGTCGCGCTGGCCACGCAATGCCGCGATCAACGAGG
Source organism: Pseudomonas sp. PDM02 (assembly GCF_014852285.1). Classification (NCBI taxonomy): domain Bacteria; kingdom Pseudomonadati; phylum Pseudomonadota; class Gammaproteobacteria; order Pseudomonadales; family Pseudomonadaceae; genus Pseudomonas; species Pseudomonas sp. PDM02. Next base: position 180,584 of record NZ_JACVBL010000006.1, read on the forward strand.
TCGCCAGTTCCGGCAACGAAGTGCTGACGGCGACGATGGTCAGGCCGATGATCCGTTCCGACAGCCCCAGATCCGTGGCGACCGACACCGCGGCGCCCAGCAGCAAATGCCCGGCGTAGATCAGCATCGCCAGGCCCGCGACGATCATCAGCAGGCTGCTGAACCACGGAACTTCAGGGCCTTCATGCGGGCTCGTTTGTGGACGTGCCGAATGCCGCGACTGGCGCAGCAGCAGGCCCAGATACACCATCAGCGCCGCCAATAGCAGGACGCCGTCGACCCGGGTCAGTTCTTCATTCCATGCCAGGACGAACACCAGCAGGCTGGCGCCGATCATCAGTGGGATATCGAGGCGCACCAGTTGTCGCGAGACCCGCAGCGGGATGATCAGCGCCGAAAGCCCGAGGGTGACGAGAATGTTGAAGATACTGCTGCCGATCACGCTGCCGACGGCGATGTCGGCGTTCTGCGCCAGCGTGGCTTGCAGGCTGACGGCCATCTGCGGTGCGCTGCTGCCGAGGGCGACGATGGTCAGACCGATGATCAACGGTCGAACGTGCAGTCGCGCGGCCACGCGCACGGCGGCGCGCACCATCAGTTCGGCACCGGCGATCAGTAGAACCAGGCCGCTGAGCAGTTCAATCACGCTGAGCAAGGGTAAGTCGGCAAGTCCGAAAATGGTCGGGGCTCCGTGAGTCAGTCGAGGGCTTGCACGCGAACCCGTGCGGTGCCGCTTTTGATCATGCCCAGTTGCTCGGCGGCTTCGTGAGACAAGTCGATCAGGCGCCCGCGAGTGTGCGGCCCGCGATCATTGATGCGGACTACACAGGATTTGTCGTTTTTCAGATTGGTGACCTTCACCCGCGTACCAAAGGGTAGTTGGCGATGGGCGGCGGTCATGGAATTTTTGTCGAAACGTTCACCGCTGGCGGTGCGTTTGCCCTGGTGTTTGGCGCCGTAGTAGGACGCCACGCCTGTCTGGTCGTAACCGTGAGGATCGACGACATCGGTGCTGGCGCAACCGGCCAGTAAAGACAACAGGGCGCAGGCCCCCAGTAGACGTTTCATTCAAAGGTATCCACATACAAATGTGGGAGCGGGCTTGCTCGCGAAAGCGGTATCACATTCAACATCGATGTTGACTGTTTTACCGCTTTCGCGAGCAAGCCCGCTCCCACAGGGGGTAGAGCCAGGCTTGAATACTGGCTCCATGCTCATCAGCCTTCGAGCTTGCTTTTCAGCAGTTCGTTGACCTGTTGCGGGTTGGCCTTGCCTTTGGAGGCTTTCATGGCCTGGCCGACGAAGAAGCCGAACATCTTGCCGCGTTTGGCTTCGTCTGCCGCGCGGTATTGTTCGACTTGCTCGGCGTTGGCCGCGAGCATTTCGTCCAGCACCGCCGAGATCGCGCCGGTGTCGGTCACTTGCTTCAAGCCGCGCTTGTCGATGATCTCGTCCGCGCTGCCTTCACCGTTGGCCATCGCTTCAAACACCACTTTGGCGATTTTGCCGGAGATGGTGTTGTCCTTGATGCGCAGCAGCATGCCGCCCAGTTGCTCGGCCGAAACCGGCGACTGATCGATGTCCAGGCCTTGTTTGTTCAACAGGCTGCCCAGTTCAACCATGACCCAGTTGGCCGCCAGTTTGGCGTCGCCGCCAATGCTCGCGACTTTCTCGAAGTAATCGGCTTGCTCGCGGCTGGTGGCCAGGACGCTGGCGTCGTAGACCGACAGACCGAACTGCTCCTGGAAACGCTCGCGTTTCTGCGGTGGCAATTCCGGCAGGGTGGCGCGCACGTCGTCGAGGAACGAGTTCTCGATGACCACCGGCAGCAGGTCCGGATCGGGGAAGTAACGGTAGTCGTTGGCTTCCTCTTTGCTGCGCATCGGACGGGTTTCGTCCTTGTTCGGGTCGTACAGGCGAGTCTGCTGGATCACCTTGCCGCCGTCTTCGATCAGTTCGATCTGACGCTGCACTTCGGTGTTGATCGCCTTCTCGATGAAGCGGAACGAGTTGACGTTCTTGATCTCGCAACGCGTGCCGAACTCAGCCTGGCCTTTCGGACGGATCGATACGTTGCAGTCGCAACGCAGCGAACCTTCGGCCATGTTGCCGTCACAGATGCCCAGGTAGCGTACCAGCGCGTGGACAGCCTTGACGTAAGCCACGGCTTCCTTGGCGCTGCGCATGTCCGGCTCGGAAACGATTTCCAGCAGCGGCGTGCCGGCGCGGTTCAGGTCGATGCCGGTGGCACCGTTGAACTCTTCGTGCAGGCTTTTACCGGCGTCTTCTTCCAGGTGCGCGCGGGTGATGCCAACGCGTTTGACCGTACCGTCTTCAAGGGCGATGTCCAGGTGGCCCTTGCCGACAATCGGCAATTCCATCTGGCTGATCTGGTAGCCCTTGGGCAGGTCCGGGTAGAAATAGTTTTTACGGGCGAACACGTTGTGCTGGCCGATCTCGGCATCGATAGCGAGGCCGAACATCACGGCCATGCGCACCGCTTCCTGGTTCAGCACTGGCAAGACGCCAGGCATGCCGAGGTCAACCAGGCTGGCCTGGGTGTTCGGCTCGGAACCGAAAGTGGTGGAGCTACCGGAAAAGATTTTCGACCGGGTGGTGAGCTGGGTGTGAATCTCCAGCCCGATCACGACTTCCCATTGCATGTGTTTCTCCTCAGAAGCCGGTTGGGGTGCGGGTGTGCCAGTCAGTGTTCAACTGATACTGATGGGCAACGTTCAACAGGCGACCTTCCTGGAAATACGGGGCGAGCAGTTGCACGCCGACCGGCAGGCCATCGACGAAACCGGCGGGCATGGACAAGCCCGGCAGGCCGGCGAGGTTGGCGGTGATGGTGTAGACGTCTTCCAGATAGGCAGCGACCGGGTCGCTGCTCTTGGCGCCAAGCTTCCAGGCCGGGTTCGGCGTGGTTGGGCCGAGGATGATGTCGACTTCATTGAAAGCCGCCATGAAGTCGTTTTTCACCAGGCGACGAATCTTCTGCGCCTTCAGGTAGTAGGCGTCGTAGTAACCGGCCGACAGCGCGTAGGCGCCGACCATGATCCGGCGCTGCACTTCTGCCCCGAAACCTTCGCCACGGGAACGCTTGTACAGGTCTTCCAGGTTTTTCGGGTCTTCGCAGCGATAGCCGAAACGCACGCCGTCGAAACGCGACAGGTTGGAAGACGCTTCTGCCGGGGCGATCACGTAGTACGCAGGAATCGCGTGCTGCATGTTCGGCAGGCTGATTTCCTTGATCACGGCACCGAGCTTTTCCAGCTCCTTGATGCTGTTCTGGATCAGCTCGGCGATACGCGGGTCGAGACCGGCGCTGAAGTATTCCTTCGGCACACCGATGCGCAGGCCTTTCAGCGAATCGTTGAGGCTGGCGCTGTAATCCGGCACGGGCTCGTCGATGCTGGTGGAGTCATTGCTGTCGAAACCGGCCATGCCTTGCAGCAGGATCGCGCAGTCTTCGGCAGTGCGCGCCAGCGGGCCGCCCTGATCGAGGCTGGACGCGTAAGCGATCATGCCCCAGCGCGAAACGCGACCGTAGGTCGGTTTCAGGCCGGTGAGGTTGGTGAACGCGGCCGGCTGGCGGATCGAGCCGCCGGTGTCGGTGGCGGTCGCGGCTGGCAACAGACGAGCGGCAACGGCCGCCGCCGAACCACCGGACGAACCGCCCGGCACGTGTTCCAGGTTCCACGGGTTTTTCACCGCGCCGTAGTAGCTCGACTCGTTGGCCGAACCCATGGCGAATTCGTCCATGTTGGTCTTGCCCAGGGTCACCGCGCCGGCGGCTGCCAGTTTGGCGACGACGGTGGCGTCGTACGGTGCCTTGAAGTTGTCGAGCATCTTCGAGCCGCAGCTGGTGCGCACGCCCTGGGTGCAGAACAGGTCTTTATGGGCGATCGGCGCGCCGAGCAGGGCGCCGCTCTCACCATTGGCACGGCGTGCGTCAGCGGCTTTCGCCTGCTGGAGCGCCAGGTCTTCGGTGAGGCTGATGAAGCTGTTGAGCTGTGGATCGAGCTGGGCGATGCGCGCCAGCAGGACTTTGGTCAGCTCTTCGGAAGAAAACTTTTTATCGGCGAGTCCGCGGGCGATCTCGGCCAGAGTCAATTGATGCATTGCAGGCTCTTTCCCTTTAGTCGATGACTTTCGGAACCAGGTACAGGCCGTTTTCGACCGCTGGTGCGATGGACTGATAGGCCTCGCGATGATTGGTCTCGGTCACGACGTCTGCACGCAGGCGCTGGCTGGCTTCCAGTGGGTGGGCGAGCGGTTCGATACCGTCGGTATTGACCGCCTGCATTTCGTCGACCAGTCCCAGAATGCTGTTCAGGGCCGAAGTGATGTGTGGAAGATCGGCATCATTGAGGCCCAGACAGGCCAGATGAGCGATTTTTTCCACGTCGGAGCGTTCAAGCGTCATGGGATTCTCCAGTGGAAGGAAAACAGAACGGATGCTATCCGTGTGTTAGATTGTCGGAACACTACCGCATTTCTACGGTCATAAGGCCGCGATTGTGGGGGTTGGTGCACAGAAAAGCGGCCAATTTAACATATTGGCGCCTTGCCCAAAATCCCTGTCGTTGTTAGAGTTTGCCGCACTTTTTTACCCACGCGTTGCCTAGGGTCCCTTTCCCATGTTCAAGAAACTGCGTGGCATGTTTTCCAGCGATCTTTCCATTGACCTGGGCACTGCCAACACCCTTATTTACGTGCGCGAGCGCGGAATCGTCCTGAATGAGCCATCGGTTGTGGCTATTCGGACACACGGTAACCAGAAAAGTGTCGTTGCTGTCGGCACCGAGGCCAAGCGCATGCTCGGCCGTACGCCGGGCAACATTGCCGCCATTCGTCCGATGAAGGATGGCGTCATTGCCGACTTCAGCGTCTGCGAAAAGATGCTGCAATACTTTATCAACAAGGTTCACGAAAACAGCTTCCTGCAGCCTAGCCCTCGTGTGCTGATCTGCGTTCCGTGCAAATCCACTCAGGTTGAGCGTCGTGCCATCCGTGAATCGGCCCTTGGTGCCGGCGCACGTGAAGTGTTCCTGATCGAAGAGCCGATGGCGGCTGCGATCGGTGCCGGCCTGCCGGTTGAAGAAGCACGCGGTTCGATGGTGGTGGATATCGGTGGTGGTACCACTGAAATCGCACTGATCTCCCTGAACGGTGTGGTTTACGCCGAATCCGTACGGGTTGGCGGCGACCGCTTCGACGAAGCGATCATCACCTACGTGCGTCGCAACTACGGCAGCCTGATCGGCGAATCCACCGCCGAGCGCATCAAACAGGAAATCGGTACTGCCTACCCGGGCGGCGAAGTTCGCGAAGTCGACGTTCGCGGCCGTAACCTGGCCGAAGGCGTTCCACGCGCATTCACCCTGAACTCCAATGAAGTGCTGGAAGCTCTGCAAGAGTCCCTGGCCACTATCGTTCAGGCTGTTAAAAGCGCACTGGAGCAATCGCCGCCGGAGCTGGCTTCCGACATCGCCGAGCGTGGCCTGGTACTGACCGGTGGTGGCGCCTTGCTGCGTGACCTCGACAAGTTGCTGGCCCAGGAAACCGGTCTGCCGGTGATCGTTGCCGAAGACCCGCTGACCTGCGTTGCTCGCGGCGGTGGCCGCGCATTGGAAATGATGGATAAACACACCATGGATCTGCTGTCGAGCGAGTGATCGCCCGATGCAACTATGCTGTTGAGCGCGCAGGCGGCACTTTGCAGTGCTGCCTGTTTGCGTTTACCTTCTGTCAGTCTGTATCCAGGCCGGTCTGCCGTATGAATAAAGAAAACATTTGCCTGGGAGGAGCGGCTTATTAAACCGCTTTTCACCAAAGGGCCTTCACTGGGCGTGCGCTTGTTGGTGCTGGTCGTGCTATCGGTCGCGCTGATGGTGGTCGATGCCCGCTTCACACTGCTCAAGCCAGTGCGTAGCCAGATGTCGCTGGTGCTGATGCAGTCTTACTGGATCACCGACCTGCCGCAGCGGCTATGGCAAGGTGTGGCCAGCCAGTTTGGCAGTCGTACCGAGCTGGTCGCCGAAAACGAAAAACTCAAGACCGAAAACCTGCTGCTGCAGGGTCGCATGCAAAAGCTTGCCGCCCTCACCGAGCAGAACGTTCGGCTGCGCGAGTTGCTCAATTCCTCCGCGCTGGTCAACGAGAAGGTCGAAGTGGCCGAGTTGATCGGCATGGACCCCAACCCCTTCACCCATCGCATCATCATCAATAAAGGTGAGCGCGACGGTGTGGTCCTCGGTCAGCCGGTGCTCGATGCCCGTGGCCTGATGGGCCAGGTGGTCGAGTTGATGCCGTACACCTCCCGTGTGCTGTTGCTCACCGACACCACCCACAGCATCCCGGTGCAAGTGAACCGTAACGGACTGCGAGCGATTGCCAGCGGCACCGGCAACCCGGAACGTCTGGAACTGCGTCACGTGGCCGACACGGCGGACATCAAGGAAGGCGACTTGCTGGTCAGCTCCGGTCTCGGCCAGCGATTCCCGGCGGGTTACCCGGTGGCGACGGTCAAGGAAGTGATTCACGATTCCGGCCAGCCATTTGCCATTGTCCGCGCCGTGCCGACCGCTGCCTTGAACCGTAGCCGTTACCTGTTGCTGGTGTTCAGCGATACGCGTACACCGGAAGAGCGTGCAAACGACGCCGCTCAGGCTCAGGAAAACCTCGATGCGCAAGGCGGCGGGCCAATCATTCCCGCCACCGTGCCGAAACCTGCTGCGGTGATTGCACCTGCTGCTGCCGCCGCCGTTCCAGCGACTGCACCTGCTGCGACCCCGGCCAAGCCTGCTGCCACAACCCCGGCCAAACCCGCTGCCGCACACCCTGCCGCCGCCAAGCCGCCCGCGACTGCACCCGCCGCCAAACCACCGGCGACACAACCCGCTGTCGTGAAGCCCGCTGCCAAACCGCCTGTCTCTGCACCGGCTACCACTGGGGGAAGAGAATAATGGTCGGTGCTACCGCCTCCCGAAACGGCTGGATGATCTGGCTGACGTTCGCCATCGGCATGTTGCTCAGCGTTTCGCCGCTGCCGCAATTCATGGAAATCCTTCGCCCGCTATGGCTCGCCTTGCTGCTGGCGTTCTGGGCGTTGGCCCTGCCGCAGAAAGTCGGCATGGTCACCGCGTGGTGCCTGGGCCTGGCCGAAGATGTGCTTTATGGCACGCTGCTGGGCCAGAACGCGTTGATCCTGACGCTCATCACGTTCCTGGTGCTGTCGCTGCAACAGCGGCTGCGGATGTTCCCGATGTGGCAACAGAGCCTGGTGATCCTGGTGATCTTCGGCCTCGCGCAGCTTGTTCAGCTGTGGCTCAGCGCCCTGACCGGCAATCGTCAGCCAACGCTGGCGCTGGTCTTGCCGGCACTGGTCAGCGCGTTGCTCTGGCCGTGGATCAGCTTCGGTTTGCGCGGTCTGCGTCGACGTTACAAAATTAACTGATTCGGTCAGGCATTTGCCCACACCATGACAAGGGAGATGTCTTGATGAAACAGCTATTCCTCGCCTCAGGCTCGCCGCGTCGGCGTGAACTGCTCACGCAGATCGGCGTGCCGTTTTCCGCCATCAGCGCGGACATCGATGAAACCCCTTTGAACCATGAATCGCCGTCGGCCTATGTCGAGCGCCTTGCGCGCGGCAAGGCTGAAGCCGGGTGTGGCGCGGTCGTGTCCGACGCCGATTTTTGCGTGCTGGGCGCTGATACCGCCGTAGTGCTCAACGGCAAAATTCTCGGCAAACCGGTGGACGAAGCCGACGCGTGCGCCATGCTTATGATGTTGGCAGGACAAGAACATGAAGTGCTGACCGCCATTGCCGTGCTTGACGGTGAGCGCTGCGAGTCTCGTGTTGTGCGCAGCCTGGTGCGTTTTCGCCCCATTGATCTCAATGAAGCGGCGGCCTACTGGGCCAGCGGCGAACCTCGGGACAAGGCGGGTGGCTATGGCATTCAAGGACTGGGCGCGGTGTTTGTCGCCGGGCTCAATGGCAGCTACTCGGCGGTGGTCGGACTGCCGCTGTGCGAAACCGCTGAGCTGCTTGGCCATTTCGGCATACCCTGTTGGCAAACCCTTAACGCGCGCTGAGCGTCGTACTGACAAGATGCGGCCATTATCGTGAACATGCCTGAACGAGACCCTGCCATGAGTGAAGAGATCCTGATCAACATCACGCCGATGGAATCGCGCGTGGCGGTGGTTGAAAACGGTGTCCTGCAAGAGGTCCACGTCGAACGCACGCAAAAACGCGGTATCGTCGGCAACATCTATAAAGGCAAAGTCGTGCGGGTGTTGCCGGGCATGCAGGCGGCGTTCGTCGACATCGGTCTGGACCGCGCTGCGTTCATTCATGCCTCGGAAATTTCCCTGCGCGAAGGCCCTGCGGTCGAAAGCATCAGCTCCCTGGTCCATGAAGGCCAAAGCCTGGTCGTGCAAGTCACCAAGGACCCGATCGGTTCCAAAGGCGCACGCCTGACCACACAACTATCAATACCTTCGCGTTATCTGGTGTACATGCCGCGTACCGCGCATGTCGGCATTTCCCTGAAGATCGAAGACGAAGCCGAGCGCGAGCGCCTCAAGCAAGTGGTCACCGATTGCGTGGCCACGGAAGGTATCAAGGAAGCCGGTGGTTTCATCCTGCGTACCGCCGCCGAAGGCGCCGGGGCCGATGAGATCCTCATGGACATCCGCTACCTGCGCCGGCTCTGGGATCAGATCAACGAGCAGATCAAAACCATCAGCGCGCCGAGTGTGATCTACGAAGACCTCGGCCTGGCACTACGCACCTTGCGCGACCTGGTCAGCCCGAAGATCGAGAAGATCCGCATCGACTCCCGGGAAACCTTCCAGAAAACCACGCAGTTCGTGGCCGAACTGATGCCGGAAATCGCGGATCGCCTGGAGCATTATCCGGGCGAGCGGCCGATCTTCGACCTGTACGGCGTCGAAGACGAAATCCAGAAAGCCCTCGAACGCAAGGTTCCGCTGAAGTCCGGCGGTTACCTGGTGGTGGACCCGGCGGAAGCCATGAGCACCATCGACGTCAATACCGGGGCGTTCGTCGGTCATCGCAACCTTGAAGAAACCATCTTCAAGACCAACCTCGAAGCCGCGACCGCCATCGCTCGCCAACTGCGCCTGCGCAATCTGGGCGGGATCATCATCATCGACTTCATCGACATGGAAGACGAAGAGCATCAGCGTCAGGTGCTGCGCACGCTGGAGAAACAACTGGAGCGCGACCACGCCAAGACCAACATTATCGGCATCACCGAGTTGGGCCTGGTGCAGATGACCCGCAAGCGCACCCGCGAAAGTCTCGAACAAGTACTGTGCGAGCCGTGCAACAGTTGCCAGGGGCGCGGCAAGCTCAAGACACCGGAAACGGTCTGCTACGAAATTTTCCGCGAAATCCTCCGTGAGGCTCGCGCCTATCAAGCGGAAGGCTATCGTGTATTGGCGAACCAGAAAGTCGTCGACCGCTTGCTCGATGAAGAGTCGGGCAACGTCGCCGAGCTGGAAGGATTTATCGGACGCACCATTCGGTTCCAGGTGGAAACCATGTATTCCCAGGAACAATACGACGTGGTGCTGCTCTGAATCGCTGTGTTTCAACCCGACTAGAACAGCTGGCCTCAGCTTTTTGCAGTAATTTTGCCATGGGAGCCAACTGACATGGACCGTCTGACACGCATTTTGGCCGCACTGACCCGCTGGGGTCTGGGCCTGTGCGCGTTGGCTTTGGTGATGATGGCGCTTTACGTCAGCCTCGGTCGCGAGCTGGCGCCGCTGGTGGCCGAGTATCGGGCCGAAGTCGAAACCAAAGCCGGCGCAGCCCTGGGCATGCCGCTGCATATCGGTGAGCTGGAAGGCAACTGGAGTGGCTTCGCGCCGATTCTGCTGGCTCACGACGTGATGGTCGGCGAGGGCGCCAATGCCCTGCGTCTGGATCAGGTGCGCGCGGTGCCGGACCTCTGGGCCAGCCTGACGGCCCGTGAACTGCGCATCGCTCATCTGGAACTCAACGGTCTGAAGATCAGCCTCAAGGAAGGCGAGGACGGTCATTGGGCGCTGGAAGGCTTGCCGGTGCAGCAGGATCAGCCGCTGGATCCGGAACAACTGCTCAATCGCATGCAGATGGTCCAGCAGTTGTCGGTGCTCGACAGCCAAGTGACCTTGCAGCCACTGGATCACCCGCCGCTGACCTTGACCTACGTTGGCCTGAATCTGAAAACCGGCGTCTCCCGGCAGCGACTCGACGCACGGCTGACCCTGCCCGACGGCCAGCCGGTCGCCATGAGCGTTCGCACCCGTATTAGCGCCAGTCAGTGGCAGGACGGTGCAGCGGATGCGTACCTGAGCCTGCCGCAAAGCGACTGGTCGAAATGGCTGCCCGAGCGTGTGACCCAGCAATGGAACTTCTCCGAAATCAAGGCCGGTGGCGAACTCTGGGTCAACTGGGATAAGGGCGCTCTGCAAAGCGCCGCGATCCGCTTGAACGCGCCGCAACTCAAGGGCGCCTACGCCGAGCGCAAGCCGATCCAGATCAACAACCTGGCGCTCAACAGTTATTTCCAGCGCAGTGCCGAAGGCTTTCTGGTGACGGTGGACTCGCTGTCCATGAACTTCGGTGAGACCCGCTGGGAATCGCACCTGCAACTCAAACAGAGCCTGGCCACCGACACGACCGAAGAGCTCTGGCATCTGCAAGCCGACCGCCTCGACCTCACCCCGCTGACTCCGCTGCTGAATGCCTTGGGGCCATTGCCCGAAGGCGTCGCCACCGCCGTCGAGCGGCTCAAGGTGACGGGTGGTTTGCGTAACGTGCTGGTCGACATCCGGCCCAACGCCACCGACGACAGCAAGGTCAGTTTTGCCGCCAACCTCGACCGGGTCGGCTTTGATGCCTATCACGGCGCCCCGGCAGCGCGGAATGTCAGCGGCAGCATCAGCGGTGATCTGGGTCACGGCGAACTGCGCATGGACAGCAAGGATTTTTCCCTGCACCTGGACCCGATTTTCGCCAAGCCATGGCAATACATTCAGGCCAACGCCCGTTTGACCTGGAAGCTCGACAAAGAAGGTTTCACCCTGATCGCGCCGTACCTGAAGGTGCTGGGCGAAGAGGGCAAGATTGCCGGCGACTTCCTGATCCGCCTGCATTTCGATCACACCCAGGAAGACTACATGGACCTGCGGGTCGGCCTGGTGGAGGGCGATGGCAAGTACACCGCCAAGTACCTGCCCGAAGTGCTCAGCCCGGCGCTGGACGAATGGTTGCGTACGGCGATTCTCAAGGGCGCGGTGGACCAGGGCTTCTTCCAGTATCAAGGCTCGCTGAACCATGGCGCCGCCGACACCGCGCGCAGCATCAGCCTGTTCTTCAAGGTGCACGATGCCGAGCTGGCGTTCCAGCCGGGCTGGCCGCATGTCAGCAAGGTCACTGGCGACGTGTTCATCGAAGACAGTGGCGTGCGGATTCTGGCCAGCAAAGGCCAGTTGCTCGACACACAAGTCAGCGATATTTACGTCAATATTCCCCACGCGCCCGCCGGGCAAAACCCTCACCTGTTGCTCGATGGCGCTTTCGCTGGCGGGTTGGGCGATGGCCTGAAAATTCTCCAGGAAGCGCCGATCGGCACCGCCGCCACCTTCGCCGGATGGGAAGGCGAGGGCGAGCTGAAGGGCAAGCTGAAACTGGATATTCCGCTGGCCAAAGGCGAACAGCCGAATATCCTCGTCGACTTCAAGACCGCCAAGGCGCGCTTGAAACTGGCCGAGCCAGTCCTTGAACTGACTCAGTTGAAGGGCGATTTCCGCTTCGACAGCACCAAAGGCTTGAGTGGGCAGAACATCACCGCTCGTGCCTTTGACAAACCCGTCACCGCACAGATTTTCGCCGATGGCAGTCCAGGCGACATCAAGACGCGCGTCACCGCTTCCGGCCAGGTCGAGGTCAAAAAGCTGACTGACTGGCTGAGTGTCACGCAGCCGTTGCCGGTCTCTGGTTTGATCCCGTATCAGTTGCAACTGAACCTGGATGGCGCAGACAGCCAGTTGATGGTCAATTCCAGCCTCAAAGGCGTGGCCGTCGATTTGCCGGCGCCGTTCGGCATGGCGGCCGATGTGGGGCGCGACACGACGTTCCGCATGACCCTGCAAGGGCCGGAACGGCGTTACTGGGTCAAGTACGGCGAATTGGCCAGCTTCACGTTTGCAGCGCCGGCCGGCAGTTTTGCCGATGGTCGCGGTGAACTGTTCCTCGGTGGTGGCGATGCCGTATTGCCAGGCGGCAAAGGCCTGCGGGTGCGCGGCGTGCTGTCGGAGCTGGATGTCGGCCCGTGGAAGGATCTGGTGGACAAGTATGCCGGCCAGGATCCGGGCGGCAGCGCCAAGCAGTTGCTCAGCGGTGCGGATTTCAAGGTCGGCAAGCTCAGCGGCATCGGTACCACGCTTGATCAGGCCTCGGTGCAGTTGAACCGCAAGCCGAGTGCGTGGGCCCTGCAGCTCGACAGCCAACAGGTCAAGGGCACCGCCGGTATCCCCGATGCGAAAGGCGCACCGATTGCGATCAATCTGCAATACGTGCGTTTGCCGGCACCGGACCCAACGGTTTTGGCCGATGAAAATTCGCCGGATCCATTGGCTTCCGTGGATCCGACGAAGATCCCGGCGCTGGATATCACCATCAATCAACTGTTCCAGGGGCAGGATCTGGTAGGGGGTTGGTCGCTGAAAGTGCGTCCGACCGCCAAAGGCATCGCGCTCAATACGCTGGATCTTGGCCTCAAGGGCCTTCTGTTGCAGGGCAGCGGCGGCTGGGAAGGCGCGCCAGGTGCTTCCACCAGTTGGTACAAGGGCCGGGTCAGCGGCAAGAATCTGGCGGATGTGCTGAAAGGCTGGGGCTTTGCGCCCAGTGTCACCAGCGAAGAGTTTCATATGGATGTCGACGGTCGCTGGCCCGGTTCACCGGCCTGGCTGGCCACCAAGCGTTTCTCCGGGACGCTTGATGCGTCGCTGAACAAAGGCCAGTTCGTTGAAGTCGAGGGTGGCGCTCAGGCGTTGCGGGTATTTGGCCTGCTCAACTTCAACTCCATCGGCCGGCGCTTGCGGCTGGACTTCTCCGATCTGTTTGGCAAAGGCTTGAGTTACGACCGGGTCAAAGGCTTGCTGGTCGGGACCAACGGCGTTTACGTGACCCGTGAGCCGATTCTGCTGACCGGTCCGTCGAGCAATGTCGAGCTCAATGGCACGCTGGACCTGGTGGGTGATCAGATCGATGCGAAACTGCTGGTGACCTTGCCGGTTACCAACAACTTGCCGATTGCCGCGCTGATTGTCGGTGCACCGGCCATCGGTGGAGCGCTGTTCCTGATCGACAAGCTGATCGGTGACCGCGTGGCACGTTTCGCCAGCGTGAAATACACCGTCAAAGGCCCGTGGAAAGAGCCGAAAATCACCTTCGACAAACCTTTTTGAAAAGCCACTCCCCAAGCCTATGGAGTAGCATGGCCCTAGGCTCTAATGCTCCGACGCTAATCTCTGTAGGAGCGAGCGATGCGGCGACCCGACTTGCCCGCGAACCGACCCACCGAGGTGTGTCAGGAACGACGCTTTCGCGGGCAAGTCGGCTCGCCGCATCGCTCGCTCCTACGGGGTATCTATTGATTTCCAGGTAAAGGGAAGGCCATGTCTGTAGCGGTGATTCAAATGGTCAGCCAGAGCGACGTGCTGGCCAATCTGGCCCAGGCCCGTCGGCTGCTCGAACAAGCGGCCGTCGGGGGCGCAAAGCTTGCCGTGCTGCCGGAAAACTTCGCCGCCATGGGCCGACGCGACATCGCTGACATCGGCCGCGCCGAGGCGTTGGGCGAAGGTCCGATCCTGCCCTGGTTGAAACAGACCGCCCGCGACCTCAAGTTATGGATTGTGGCCGGCACATTGCCGTTGCCGCCGGCGGATCAGCCGACGGCGAAAGTGCATGCCTGCTCGCTGCTGGTCAATGATCAGGGCGAAACGGTGGCACGCTACGACAAGCTGCATTTGTTCGACGTGGACGTGGCGGACAACCGTGGGCGTTATCGTGAGTCCGATGACTATGCTTATGGCAGTGACGTGGTGGTCGTGGACACGCCCGTCGGTCGAGTCGGCCTGACGGTCTGTTACGACCTGCGCTTCCCCGAGTTGTACAGCGAATTGCGCGCTGCCGGGGCGGAGTTGATTACCGCGCCGTCGGCCTTTACCGCAGTGACCGGCGCGGCGCATTGGGATGTGCTGATTCGTGCGCGGGCCATTGAGACCCAGTGTTACGTGCTCGCGGCTGCCCAGGGTGGAACGCATCCGGGGCCGCGAGAAACCTGGGGGCATGCCGCAATTGTCGACCCTTGGGGTCGAGTGCTGGCGCAACAGGATCAAGGCGAGGCCGTGCTGCTGGCCGAACGCGATAGCAGCGAACAGGCGTCCATCCGGGCGCGGATGCCGGTGTCCAGTCACCGGCGCTTTTTCTCGCAGGGCGCCCGGCGACCTGCCTCAGAACGATGAATTTAAGGCGTAAAGCATATGAGCGAGTTGTTGTCCTCAGTCAGTGAACACCTCCTGGCGCCCGGCGGCGTTACCATCGAAAGCCTGCAAGGTGTGCTCGGCGATCTGGCCGGCCCGGGCATCGATGCCGCCGACCTGTATTTCCAGGGGCAGATTTCCGAGTCCTGGGCGCTGGAAGACGGCATCGTCAAGGAAGGCAGTTTCAACCTTGACCAGGGCGTTGGCGTGCGCGCGCAATCGGGTGAGAAAACCGGTTTTGCCTACAGCAATGCCATTACCCTCGAAGCCCTTGGCGCTGCAGCCCGTGCTGCGCGCTCGATCTCCCGCGCCGGGCAGAACGGCACGGTGCAGGCCTTCACCACCCAGGACGTCGCCCAGTTGTACGGGCCGGACAACCCGCTGGAAGTGATGACCCGCGCCGAGAAAGTCGAACTGCTCAAACGCATCGACGTCGCCACCCGCGCTCTCGACCCGCGTATTCAGCAAGTCACGGTGAGCATGGCCGGCGTCTGGGAGCGCATTCTTGTCGCTTCGACCGACGGCAGCCTGGCGGCGGATGTACGGCCGCTGGTGCGCTTCAACGTCAGTGTGATCGTTGAGCAGAACGGTCGTCGCGAGCGCGGCGGCCATGGCGGCGGCGGGCGTACCGATTACCGTTATTTCCTCAGCGACGACCGCGCCATGGGCTACGCCCGTGAAGCGTTGCGTCAGGCACTGGTCAATCTTGAAGCCATTCCGGCACCGGCCGGTACGTTGCCGGTGGTGTTGGGTTCGGGCTGGTCCGGCGTGTTGCTGCACGAAGCGGTCGGTCACGGTCTGGAAGGCGATTTCAACCGCAAGGGCAGTTCCGCTTACAGTGGCCGTATGGGCGAAATGGTTGCGTCGAAACTCTGCACCATCGTCGATGACGGCACGCTGGCCGGTCGTCGTGGTTCGTTGAGCGTCGACGACGAAGGCACGCCGACCGAGTGCACCACGCTGATCGAAAACGGCGTACTCAAAGGCTACATGCAAGACAAACTCAACGCGCGCCTGATGGGCGTCGCCCGCACCGGCAACGGTCGCCGTGAGTCCTACGCGCACCTGCCAATGCCGCGCATGACCAATACCTACATGCTGGCGGGCGAAAGCGATCCGGCGGAAATCATCGCCTCGGTGAAGCGCGGCATCTACTGCGCCAACCTTGGCGGCGGTCAGGTGGACATCACCAGCGGCAAGTTCGTGTTCTCCACCAGCGAGGCGTACCTGATCGAAGACGGCAAGATTACGGCGCCGGTCAAAGGCGCGACGTTGATCGGCAACGGGCCTGAAGCGATGAGCAAGGTGTCGATGGTCGGTAATGACCTGGCGCTGGACAGCGGCGTGGGCACGTGCGGCAAGGATGGGCAGTCGGTGCCGGTGGGTGTCGGCCAGCCAACGCTGAAAATCGATGCGATCACTGTGGGTGGTACAGGATCGTAAGGGATGGAGCTTCGGGTGAGCCGCGTGGCGACTCACCCGAGAAGAGATTCAACGCAGACCGCGTTGAGTCTCGTCCAGCTCACGGATGTACTTGAAGATTTTACGGCTCGATGCCGGTGGCTTGTTGGTCGCCAGTTCGTGCTGGGCCTGACGGATCAGGGAGCGCAACTGCTGGCGATCAGCCTCCGGGTAGTCGAACACGAACTTCTCCAGGACT
This sequence comes from Pseudomonas sp. PDM02, assembly GCF_014852285.1. Lineage (NCBI taxonomy): Bacteria > Pseudomonadati > Pseudomonadota > Gammaproteobacteria > Pseudomonadales > Pseudomonadaceae > Pseudomonas > Pseudomonas sp. PDM02. The sequence goes on from NZ_JACVBL010000006.1 coordinate 196,818, forward strand.
GCATCGTCGCCCGCGATCAAGCGATCGCGCCAGCGTTCCAGGCCATGGAAACGTTCGTTGTACTGCCGGGTGGAGGCATCGAGTTGATCGAGCAAAGTCAGAATGGCGTCAGTGTCCTGATCGCGCATCAGTTTGCCGATGAACATAAGGTGCCGTTTACGCGCGATATTCGCGGTGTGCTTGGGCGCATCGCCCAGAGCCCGGCGCAGAGCGTCGGTCAACGGGAGTTTTGCCAGCAAGTCAGGCTTGAGCGTTGTAAGGCGTTCGCCGAGGTCAACCAGAGCATGCAGCTCGCGTTTAACCTGGGATTTGCTTTTTTCTCCCGTATCGAGGGAGTCGTCGTAAGAATCAACCATGGTGGCCGTCCGCAAAGAAACGCCGCCATGATAACCAGTCGGGGGCCGCTTGTCCGGCCCGGTCGCTCGAAGGCCTTTACCGAAAGCAGAATTTGAGTGGAGAACAGCATGAGTGCAGTTGAAAGCGTCGGCCCACAAGCGTTGCCGGCACTGCAAGAACAAGTCGAGCAGATCATCGCTGAAGCCAAGCGTCAGGGCGCCAGTGCCTGTGAAGTGGCGGTGTCCCTGGAGCAGGGCCTGTCCACATCAGTGCGTCAGCGCGAGGTCGAAACCGTCGAATTCAACCGCGATCAGGGCTTTGGCATCACCTTGTACGTCGGGCAGCGCAAGGGCTCGGCCAGCACGTCGGCCAGCGGTCCTGAAGCGATTCGTGAAACCGTCGCTGCGGCGTTGGCCATCGCTAAACACACCTCCGAAGACGAAGCCGCCGGCCTGGCGGATGCCGCGCTGATGGCCAAGGATCTGCAGGATTTCGACCTGTTCCATCAGTGGGACATCACACCGGAACAAGCCATCGAGATGGCCCTGAGCTGTGAAGCTGCGGCATTTGCCACCGACAGCCGGATCAAGAACGCCGACGGCACCACCCTCAGCACGCATCAGGGCTGCCGCGTTTACGGCAACAGCCACGGTTTTATCGGCGGCTATGCATCGACTCGTCATAGCTTGAGCTGCGTCATGATCGCCGAAGCCGACGGCCAGATGCAGCGTGATTACTGGTACGACGTCAATCGCCAGGGCAACTTGCTGGCTGACCCGGCGAGCATCGGCCAGCGTGCCGCGCAGCGGGCGGCGAGCCGACTGGGCGCGCGTCCGGTGCCGACCTGTGAAGTACCGGTATTGTTTTCCGCTGAGCTGGCCGGTGGCTTGTTCGGCAGTTTCCTTTCGGCGATTTCCGGCGGCAGTCTGTATCGCAAATCGTCGTTCCTTGAAGGGACCTTGGGTCAGAAGCTGTTCCCGGAATGGCTGACCATCGATGAGCGTCCGCATTTGATGCGTGCAATGGGCAGCTCGGCGTTTGACGGCGATGGCCTGGCGACTTACGCCAAACCGTTCGTCGAAAAAGGCGAGTTGGTGTCCTACATCCTCGGCACCTATTCCGGTCGCAAACTCGGCATGCCGAGCACGGCCAACGCCGGCGGCGTGCACAACCTGTTCGTCACCCATGGCGATGAAGATCAGGCGGCGTTGCTGCGCCGCATGGGCCGTGGCTTGCTGGTCACCGAGCTGATGGGCCAGGGCCTGAACATGGTCACGGGCGATTACTCCCGTGGCGCGGCGGGTTACTGGGTCGAGAATGGCGAAATCCAGTTCGCCGTCCAGGAAGTGACCATCGCCGGCAACATGCGCGACATGTTCAAGCAGATCGTTGCGGTGGGTAACGACCTGGAATTGCGCAGCAACATTCGCACAGGTTCGGTGCTGATCGAGCGGATGACAGTCGCCGGCAGCTAACCCGCGACCGCTACACAAAAGGCGCGTCACCCAATGGGTGGCGCGCCTTTTTTTGTGCCCGCATAACACACCTGTAGGAGCCGGCTTGCTGGCGATTGCGGTCAATCAGTCGACATCGATGTTGAATGCCAGATAGCAATCGCCAGCAAGCCGGCTCCTACAAGGGACCATGCTCGGGCTTGTGTTGGTTCTCATTATCATCTAATAATAAATCTCATTACCGAATGAGCCCCGGATCATGAGTTCTGCCTTGCACGAGCAGCCTTACCTCGAAAGCTGGCGCTGGATGAGTCGCCAGATCCGTTGCGGGATGGACCCTGACGAGCCGCGCCTGATCGACCACTACCTGGCCGAAGGCCGGTATCTGGCGTGTTGCACGGCGACTTCACCCTGGACCATCGCTGAAACCTCTTTCCGTTTATTGCTCGACACCGCAGCAGACGTCGCGCTGCCCTGGCACTGGCGAACCTATTGCCTGGACCAGGCATGGCGCCCGTTGCGCGAACTCGAACGCCTCTCTCTGTGCAAGTGCCGCCTCAAGCGCTGGCAAAGCTACACCTGGCAACTGGCGACCTGCGAGTTGCAGCCTTCGATTCCTCTCATAGAACTGGTGCAAGGATTTTCTGATGACCAAGACACGTATTGAGCGCGACAGCATGGGCGAGCTTCAGGTCCCGGTGGACGCCCTCTACGGCGCACAGACCCAGCGTGCGGTGAATAACTTCCCGATCAGCGGCAAGCCGATGCCCGTGCAATTCATCCGTGCGCTGATCCTGGCCAAGGCCGCCGCCGCCCGCGCCAACGTCGAACTCAAGCAGATCAGCGAATCCCAGGGCAATGCCATCGTCGAAGCGGCGTTGGGTTTGCTCAAGGACGACTTCATGCAGCACTTCCCGGTGGATATCTTCCAGACCGGTTCCGGCACCAGTTCCAACATGAACGCCAACGAAGTGATTGCCACGCTGGCGAGCCGACTGCTTGGCGAGCCGGTGAACCCCAACGATCACGTCAATTGCGGGCAGAGCAGCAACGACATCATCCCGACCACCATCCACGTCAGCGCTGCGCTGGCATTGCATGAGCAATTGCTGCCGGCATTGGTGCGCTTGGTGCAGGTGATCGAGCAAAAGGCTGAAGAGGTTCACCACCACGTCAAAACCGGTCGCACTCACTTGATGGATGCGATGCCGGTGCGCATGAGCCAGGTGCTCAACGGTTGGGCGCAACAGCTCAAAGCCAACATCGGCCATCTGCAGGATCTGCTGCCGAGCCTGCAATCCCTGGCTCAGGGTGGCACGGCGGTGGGCACCGGTATCAATGCGCACCCTGAATTTGCCGGGCTTTTCAGCCAGCAGTTGAGCAAGTTGACTCAGGTGCAATTCACGCCGGGCACCGATCTGTTTGCACTGATCGGCTCTCAGGACACCGCCGTTGCGGTCTCCGGGCAGCTGAAAACCACCGCTGTCTCGCTGATGAAAATCGCCAACGACCTGCGCTGGATGAACTCCGGCCCGCTGGCCGGCCTTGGTGAAATTGAACTCGAAGCCTTGCAGCCGGGCTCGTCGATCATGCCCGGCAAGGTCAACCCGGTGATCCCGGAAGCCACCGCGATGGTCGCCGCTCAGGTGATCGGCAATGACACGGTAATCACCATCGCCGGGCAGTCGGGCAATTTCGAGCTGAACGTGATGCTGCCGATCATCGCCCAGAACCTGCTGAGCAGCATCGAATTGCTGGCCAACTCCAGCCACCTCTTGGGTGAAAAGGCTATCGCCAGTTTCAAGGTCAACGAAGCCAGGCTCAAGGAAGCGCTGTCGCGCAACCCGATTCTGGTCACGGCACTCAACCCGATCATTGGTTACCAAAAAGCTGCGGAGATCGCCAAGAAGGCTTATCAGCAAGGCCGGCCGGTGATCGATGTCGCTCTGGAGCACACCGAACTGTCGCGCAGCCAACTGGAAGAGTTGCTCAATCCGGAAAAGCTCACCGCAGGCGGCGTGTAATCACCGCAACCGCTTTGGAGGCTCACCATGGAGCACTGGAAACGCACGATCGAAAGGGCAAACCGTTGTTTCATGCTGGGCGAATACGTCGATGCCCGCGAGGCTTACTTGCAGGCATTGGCCCTGGCCCAGGTGTTGTTCGAGCGCTGGGCGGATGCCGACGAAGCGGTGGCGGCCTGCGTCATTTCCCATCACAACCTCGCGGACCTGCATTTGCGTCTGAACCAGCCGGAGGAGAGTGCCGAATACCTGTGCGCCATCCACCAGCGCTTGTTGAAGACCATGCAGGACCCGCGACTGGCACCCGCATTGCGTGAAGCCGCACTGCGTCAGAGCAGCAAAACCTACGTCGAACTGCTGAATTTCATCAGCGAGCATGGCGAATACCCGCGCACTCATCGTTTGCTGCACGTCGATGTCGCGTCGCCCCCTGCGTCTCTACATCATGGAGTCCACTGAAATGGCTTTTAGCTTGCCTGCATTGCCGTACGCCTACGATGCCCTGGAACCGCACATCGATGCGCAGACCATGGAAATCCACTACACCAAGCATCACCAGACTTACATCAATAACCTCAACGCGGCTGTCGAAGGCACCGAGTTCGCCGAGTGGCCGGTGGAAAAACTGGTGGCAGCAGTCCAGCAACTGCCGGAAAAGCTCCGCGCGGCGGTGATCAATCAGGGCGGCGGTCACGCCAACCACTCGCTGTTCTGGGAAGTGATGGTGCCCAACGGCGGCGGTCAGCCGGACGGTGAACTGGCCAAGGCCATCGAAGACCAGTTGGGCGGCCTCGACCGTTTCAAGGAGGCCTTCACCAAAGCCGCGCTGACCCGTTTCGGCAGTGGCTGGGCCTGGCTGAGTGTGACGCCGCAAAAGACGCTGGTCGTTGAAAGCAGCGGCAACCAGGACAGTCCCTTGATGAACGGCAATACGCCGATTCTGGGGCTGGATGTCTGGGAACATGCCTATTACCTGCAGTATCAAAACCGCCGGCCGGAATACATCAACGCTTTTTACAACGTGATCAATTGGCCCGAAGTCGCTGCGCGCTATCAGGCTGCACTGGTTTAAGTCTTCTATAAAAACAATCCTGGGCGGGCTATGGGCACTGAAACACTGGCGATCGGAAGTGGACGAATGTTTCGTTACGCGTTTGGGTCGCTGTTACTACTGGCGGGCATGAGCCTGTTGGTTGCGCATGGGCTCGCGTGGCTGGACCTTGAGCCGAAACTGCTGCGTGCGTTGCAGGGCGGGGCCATTTGCGCCTTGGGCACGGCCTTGGGCGCGGTGCCGGTGCTGGTGATTCGACGCATGCCCCAGACGGTCAGCGATACGCTGCTCGGCTTCGGTGCCGGGGTGATGCTCGCGGCGACGGCGTTTTCGCTGATCGTGCCAGGCATTGCCGCCGCTGAAAGCCTGGGGCTGACACCTTGGGCGGCCAGCGGTCTGATCAGTTTCGGCATCATGCTTGGCGCGTTCGGGCTGTATCTGGTGGATCGAAAGGTTTCCGGCGCCTCGCCGGAAATGCTCGTCGGCACGCTGGAGCGGCCGGTCATTGCGCCACGGATCTGGTTGTTCGTGTTTGCCATCATTGCCCACAACATTCCCGAAGGCATGGCGGTCGGTGTCTCGGCGGGTGGCGGCATGCCCGACGCCGACAGCCTGGCCATGGGCATCGCCTTGCAGGATGTGCCGGAAGGATTGGTCATTGCGTTGGTGTTGGCCGGGGCAGGGATGTCGCGGGTCAAGGCGTTCCTGATCGGGGCGGCATCAGGCTTGGTCGAGCCGGTCTTCGCACTGTTGTGCGCCTGGCTGGTGAGCCTGGCCGAATTGCTGTTGCCGTTGGGCCTGGCGCTCGCGGCCGGGGCCATGTTGCTGGTGGTCACGCACGAAGTCATCCCCGAGTCGCGACGCCATGGTCACGACAAGCTGGCCAGCCTTGGGTTGCTGATCGGGTTTTGTTTGATGATGGTGATGGATACAGCGCTCGCCTAGGCGAGCGTTATTCGCCTTCGTCGAAGTAACGGTTGATCAAGTCTGTCAGCGCATCCAGCGCTCTTTGCTCGTCTTCGCCTTCGGTGCTGATATAGATTTTGGTGCCTTTGCCCGCAGCGAGCATCATCATTGCCATGATGCTTTTGCCGTCGACCGTTGATTCCGGCGTTCGTCCGACTCTGATCGTGCAGTCTTTGAACTCGCCGGCGACACCAACGAATTTGGCGGAAGCACGGGCATGCAGGCCCAGCTTGTTGATGATTTCGATTTCCAGAGCAGGCATCGCGATGTGAATCCTTTAGCTGAGGTCGCGGTGGCGGACCTGGACGTTCTTCAGGGTTTTTTGCAGGGCCTGACCCAGACGTTCGGTCAGATAGACGGAGCGGTGATGCCCGCCGGTGCAGCCGATGGCAATGGTGACATAAGCGCGGTTGCTGGCGGCAAAGCGCGGCAGCCATTTGAGCAGGTACGTGGAAATGTCCTGGAACATCTCTTCGACGTCCGGCTGGGCGGCCAGGTACGTGGCAACCGGTTCATCAAGCCCGGACTGATCGCGTAGCTCGGGCTTCCAATAGGGGTTCGGCAGGCAGCGCACGTCGAACACCAGATCGGCGTCCACCGGCATGCCGCGCTTGAATCCGAACGACTCCACCAAAAACGCAGTACCGGGTTCCGGCTGGTTCAGCAGGCGCAACTTGATGGTGTCGCGCAGCTGATACAGGTTCAGGTTGGTGGTGATGACCTTGAGATCGGCGAGGTCGGCAATCGGCCCGAGCAGGCTGGTTTCGTCGTTGATCGCCTCGGCCAGCGAGCGGTTGGCGCTGCTCAGCGGGTGACGACGGCGAGTTTCCGAAAAACGCTTCAGCAAGGTTTCTTCGTCGGCGTCCAGGTACAGGACGTCGCACTGGATATGCCTGCTGCGAACTTCTTCGAGCAGTTCCGGAAACCGGCTCAGGTGGCTCGGCAGGTTGCGCGCATCAATAGAGACGGCAACCAGCGGCTGTGGCAGTTCGGTGTGGACCAGCGCGCGTTCGGCCAGTTCCGGCAACAACCCGGCGGGCAGGTTGTCGATGCAGTAATAGCCGTTGTCCTCGAGAACATCGAGCGCGGTGCTTTTACCTGAGCCGGAACGGCCACTGACGATGATCAAGCGCATGATTAGTGCCCGTTTTGCTCGTCCAGGACAACCTGATACAAGGCTTCATTGCTCGGGGCGCTACGCAGGCGATCGCGGACTTCCTTGCGATCGAGCATGCTGGCGATCTGGCGGAGCAATTCAAGGTGCGCATCGGTAGCGGCTTCGGGGACCAGCAAGACGAACAGCAGGTCAACCGGAGCACCGTCGATGGCGTCGAAATCGATGGGGGCGTCCAGGTGCATCAAGGCGCTGATGGGCGAGGTGCAACCTTTCAGCCGGCAGTGAGGGATAGCGATGCCGTTGCCAAAACCGGTCGAGCCGAGTTTTTCACGGGCAATCAACGCCTCGAAGACATCTTGCATCTCCAGATCCGGCACTTCCCGGGCGATCAGGTTGGCAATTTGCTCGAGGGCTTTCTTTTTGCTGCCGCCCGGCACGTTCACGAGGGAACGGCCGGGGGTCAGGATGCTTTCAAGTCGGATCATGGGTTGGGAGTGTTAACGACCGGTCGCGCCCTGGAGGAGGCTCTGGGTCTTTTCCTTATGCTTTTTGAGTTGTTTATCCAGCTTGTCGGTCAATGCGTCGATCGCCGCGTACATATCGGTATGTTCCGCGTTGGCGACCACTTCATTGCCGGGAATATGCAGCGTGGCTTCGATTTTCTGCTTCAGCTTTTCGACCGTCATCGTGACCTGCACGTTGGTGATCTTGTCGAAATGCCTCTCTAACCGTTCGAGTTTTTCGCCGATGTAGGTGCGAAGAGGTTCGGTCACTTCCAGTTGGTGTCCACTGATGTTGACTTGCATACAGCTTCTCCTTCGTTGCCAGTGCATAAAGCGGTAGACCAGATGATCTACCACTGGAACGCTGTGGCGTGGCTCTACATCAACCGCTTGCGTTCGCTCGAAGGCGCGATCCCGAGGGATTCGCGGTACTTGGCGACGGTGCGGCGAGCCACCTGAATGCCTTGTGCCTCCAGTAAACCAGCGATCTTGCTGTCACTCAACGGCTTTTTCTGATTTTCCGCGGCAACCAGTTTTTTGATGATCGCGCGGATCGCCGTGGACGAGCATTCACCGCCTTCGGAGGTGCTGACGTGACTGGAGAAAAAGTATTTCAGCTCATATATGCCCCGGGGGGTATGCATGAATTTTTGTGTGGTTACGCGGGAAATCGTCGACTCGTGCATGCCCACCGCTTCGGCGATGTCATGCAGCACCAGCGGTTTCATCGCTTCGTCGCCGTATTCCAGAAAACCGCGCTGATGCTCGACGATCTGGGTGGCAACTTTCATCAGGGTTTCGTTGCGGCTTTGCAGGCTCTTGATGAACCAGCGGGCCTCTTGCAACTGATTGCGCATGAAGGTGTTGTCGGCACTGGTGTCGGCGCGGCGCACAAAACCGGCGTATTGGGCGTTGACCCGCAGCCGTGGCACCGATTCCTGGTTCAGCTCGACCAGCCAGCGCTCGTTGTCTTTGCGCACGATCACGTCGGGGACGACGTACTCGGCTTCGCTGGATTCGATCTGCGAGCCAGGGCGCGGGTTGAGGCTCTGAACCAGTTCGATCACCTGGCGCAGTTCATCTTCCTTGAGCTTCATGCGGCGCATCAGTTGGCTGTAGTCGCGGCTGCCGAGCAGGTCGATGTAATCGGTGACCAGGCGCTTGGCCTCGGCCAGCCAAGGTGTCTTGGCAGGGAGTTGGCGCAATTGCAGCAGCAGGCATTCACCCAGGTTGCGGGCGCCGATGCCGGCGGGTTCGAATTGCTGGATGCGATGCAGGACGGCTTCGATCTCGTCCAGTTCGATGTCGAGTTCCGGATCGAAGGCTTCGAGGATTTCCTCGAGGGTTTCGTCCAGGTAACCCTGATTGTTGATGCAGTCGATCAGGGTCACGGCGATCAGGCGATCGGTGTCGGACATCGGCGCCAGGTTCAGTTGCCACAACAGGTGGCTTTGCAGGCTCTCACCGGCGGATGTACGGGTCGTGAAATCCCACTCGTCGTCATCGTTGCTCGGCAGGCTGCTGGCGCTGGTCTGGTAGACGTCTTCCCAGGCGGTGTCGACGGGCAGTTCGTTGGGAATGCGCTCGTTCCAGTCACCTTCCTCGAGGTTGTCCACCGTCGGGGCGGTTTCCTGATAGGAGGGTTCTGAAACGTCGGCGTTGGGTTGCTGTTCGGCTTTGTCGGCCAAGGGGTCGGCGTTATCGAAGTCGTCGCCTTCTTCCTGGCGTTCGAGCATCGGATTGGACTCCAGGGCCTCCTGGATTTCCTGTTGCAGGTCCAGGGTCGACAATTGGAGCAGGCGGATGGCCTGTTGCAGCTGCGGTGTCATCGTCAGCTGCTGGCCCATTCTCAAGACTAGCGATGGTTTCATGGCAGGGGCTAAACACCTTATTCGCCGGCGCACATGCGCCATCCACTACAGGGCGCCGAAGCGCCAAACATAAGCAAATTATATGCCCGAAACCGTAGCGTTTGCCTAGAGCGCTGTAACAATAAAAAAGTATTGATTTTTTATCGAGACAAGCGCTCGGACAGCCAGCCAGACACCTCTGTGCTTACAGGCGGAACTCATGGCCCAGATAGACTTCTTTCACGAGGTCGTTGGCCAGGATGGTGGCCGAATCACCTTCGGCGATCAGTTGGCCATCGTTGACGATGTAGGCGGTTTCGCAGATATCCAGCGTTTCACGGACGTTGTGGTCGGTGATCAGCACGCCAATGCCCTTGGCCTTGAGGTGGTAGATGATCTGTTTGATGTCGCCCACCGAAATCGGGTCCACGCCGGCGAACGGTTCGTCGAGGAGGATGAATTTCGGGTTGGTGGCCAGTGCCCGGGCGATTTCCACGCGGCGGCGCTCGCCACCGGACAGGCTCATGCCGAGGCTGTCGCGGATGTGGCTGATGTGGAATTCCTGCAGCAGGCTTTCCAGTTCCTTGCGGCGATCGGCCTTGTCGAGTTCCTTGCGGGTCTCGAGGATCGCCATGATGTTGTCGGCGACCGAGAGTTTGCGGAAGATCGACGCTTCTTGCGGAAGATAGCCGATACCTGCCTTTGCACGACCGTGCATCGGCTGGTGGCTGACGTCCAGATCATCGATCAGTACGCGACCCTGATCCGCCTGAACCAGGCCGACAATCATGTAGAAACAGGTGGTTTTACCGGCGCCGTTAGGGCCAAGCAGGCCGACGATCTGACCGCTGTCGATAGACAGGCTGACGTCGCGCACGACCTGACGGCTCTTGTAGCTCTTGGCCAAATGCTGAGCTTTCAGAGTTGCCATTACGGGGCCTTTTGCTCGTCGGTTTTCTTTTTCGGCTGGATAACCATGTCGATACGTGGACGCGACTCGGTCACATTGGTGCCCGTGGCACGGCCTGCGCTGGCAAGCTTTTTGTTGGTGTCGTAGACGATTTTCTCGCCTTGGGTGACGTTACCGTCCTTATCGACAACTTTGGCGCGATCGATCAGCACAACGCGGTCTTGCGAGGCGTGGTACTGGATGGTGACGCCCCAGCCCTGAACCGGCTTGGTGTCGCCCGCCGTTTGCAGTTGTTCGAAATAGGCAAGGTTGCCCACCGAAGTCACCACGTCGATGTCGCCCGCAGGGGTGCGGGTCATGGTCACAGTATTGCCTTTAACGATCATCGAACCTTGGGTGATGATCACGTCACCTTTATAGGTGGCAATACCGTTCTTGTCGTCCAGTTGGGCGTCGTCGGCCTGGATGCGGATCGGCTGCTGTTGATCGTTCGGCAGAGCCCAGGCGCTCACGCTTCCCAGTGCTGCGCTCAGGCCGAGCAAAATAGGGAGAGTTTTAACGAGCCTCATACTGTCCTCTTACGTTCGATAGCAGGTGTATCCTGCTTTCTTTCAAATACGCTTTCATTCCCTTGCCAGTCGATACACCGCCAGCGCCGTCGATTCTAACGGGTTGCTCGGTCTGCGCATATTGCTGTTGCGGGAACACGGTCATGCGGGTGGTGGTAATCAGGGTCTTGCGGTTTTTCTCGTCGAAACGCGTGATGCGCACCGAGTCGATCAGTTCGACCTGAGTGCCGTCCGGGTTGACCTCGCCGTGTTCGCTCTGGACGTGCCAAGGGAACTGGGTGCCGCGGAACAGGTTCAGGTCCGGGTTGGTCAGCAGCGTCACTTCGGTCGCCTTCAGGTGTTCAACCTTGTCGGACGTCATTTCGTATTGCAGTTTGCCATCCGGCAGGAACTGGACGCTGTGCGCGTTGATCGCGTAGTAGTCGATTTCGCTTTCATCGACCTTTGCCACAGGCTTGTCGAGGAAGCGCTCCGGGCTGATGTTCCAGTAGCCGACCGCAGCAAATATCGCTGCGATGCAACCGAACATCAGGATGTTGCGAAATTTCTTGCTCAGCATAGTTGGCTCACAGGTACGCGGCGTTGGCCGCATCGAGGCGGCCCTGGGCGCGCAGGATCAATTCGCAGAATTCGCGAGCGGCACCCTCGCCACCACGGGCCTGGGTGATGCCGTGGGCGTGTTCACGCACGAAGCTGGCGGCATTGGCCACCGCCATGCCCAGGCCAACGCGGCGGATCACCGGCAGGTCTGGCAGGTCGTCGCCGAGGTAGGCGACTTGTTCATAGCTTAGATTGAGCTGTGCGAGAAGCTCGTCAAGCACCACCAGTTTATCTTCACGGCCCTGATAAAGGTGGGGAATACCGAGGTTCTTCGCCCGTCGCTCGACCACCGGGGTCTTGCGGCCGCTGATGATAGCCGTCTGCACGCCCGCTGCCATCAACATCTTGATGCCCTGGCCGTCGAGAGTATTGAATGTCTTGAATTCGCTGCCGTCTTCAAGGAAGTACAGGCGTCCGTCAGTCAGGACGCCGTCGACGTCGAATACCGCCAGTTTGATCTGTTTGCCGCGTTGCAGCAGGTCCGTGCTCATTACATTACTCCCGCACGCAGCAAATCGTGCATGTTCAAGGCGCCGACCGGGCGGTCTTCGCTATCGACCACGACCAGCGCGTTGATTTTATGGTCTTCCATGATTTTCAGGGCCTCGGCCGCGAGCATCTCGGCGCGGGCGGTCTTGCCGTGAGCGGTCATGACCTGGTCGATCGTCGCGCTGTGGATGTCGATGCTGCGATCCAGGGTGCGGCGCAAATCGCCGTCGGTGAAGATCCCGGCGAGTTTGCCGTCGGCTTCCAGGATCACGGTCATGCCCAGACCCTTGCGGGTCATTTCCATCAGCGCGTCCTTGAGCAGGGTGCCGCGCTGGACTTGCGGCAGCTCCTGCCCGGCGTGCATGACGTTTTCCACTTTCAACAGCAGGCGTCGGCCCAGCGCGCCACCAGGGTGGGAAAAGGCGAAGTCTTCAGCAGTAAAGCCGCGGGCTTCCAGCAGCGCAACGGCCAGGGCGTCGCCCATGACCAGTGCCGCGGTGGTCGACGATGTCGGCGCCAGGTTCAGCGGGCAGGCTTCGTGCTCGACGTGCACGTTGAGGTTGACCTCGGCGGCCTTGGCCAGCGGTGAGTCGGGGTTGCCGGTCACGCTGATCAGTTTGATGCCCAGGCGCTTGATCAGCGGCAGCAGGGTCACGATTTCGTTGGTGGAGCCGGAGTTCGACAGGGCCAGGATGATGTCATCGCGGGTGATCATGCCCATGTCGCCGTGACTGGCTTCGGCCGGGTGCACGAAGAATGCGGTGGTGCCGGTGCTGGCCAGGGTGGCCGCGATCTTGTTACCGATGTGCCCTGATTTGCCCATGCCGACCACGACTACGCGGCCTTTGCTGGCCAGAATCATCTCGCAAGCGCGTACGAAATCTGCGTCGATGTGGGGCAGCAAGCCTTCTACGGCTTCCAGTTCGAGGCGGATGGTGCGTTGTGCTGATTGAATCAGGTCGCTGGATTGGCTCATGTCAGAAATCGTATAGCCTGATGAAAAGGCGGCGATTATAGCGGTAATGATCGAAACCCTCACGCAAGTTCGTCGCGCTTTGTCATTCCCTGTTACCGAAACCCTCCGAGTGAAAGCTTTTTGCCTGTCATGTTGCTGAACATGGCCCGGCTTGGCGCTTGGGCGCTTGGCCTTTGCAGTGATATAGTTCGCCGCCAGTTCGGCCTGCCCGGGAGGTATGTGCTTTCGTCAGAAAGTCAGGCGTCCGAGTGAGAGGCTGCATCGCAAGGAGTTTAGATGAGTGCCGATAACGCCTACGCGGTCGAGCTGAAGGGACTGACCTTCAAGCGCGGTTCGCGCAGCATTTTCAATAACGTCGATATCCGTATTCCACGCGGCAAGGTCACCGGCATCATGGGGCCTTCCGGGTGTGGCAAGACCACATTGCTGCGTTTGATGGGCGCACAGCTGCGTCCCACCAAGGGCGAAGTCTGGGTCAACGGTCAAAACCTGCCGAAGCTGTCGCGCAGCGATTTGTTCGACGCTCGCAAGCACATGGGCGTGCTGTTTCAGAGCGGCGCACTGTTTACCGATCTCGATGTGTTCGAGAACGTCGCCTTTCCGCTTCGCGTTCATACCGAGCTTCCGGAAGAAATGATCCGGGACATCGTCCTGCTCAAATTGCAGGCCGTGGGCCTGCGTGGCGCCATCGACCTGATGCCCGAGGAACTGTCCGGCGGCATGAAGCGTCGTGTGGCGCTGGCCCGGGCAATTGCTCTCGATCCGCAGATTCTCATGTATGACGAACCCTTCGTCGGTCAGGACCCGATCGCCATGGGCGTCCTGGTGCGCCTGATCCGCCTGCTCAACGACGCGCTGGGCATCACCAGCATCGTGGTCTCCCACGATCTGGCCGAGACGGCGAGCATCGCCGACTACATCTATGTGGTGGGCGAAGGCCAGGTGTTGGGGCAGGGCACGCCCGAGGAACTGATGAACTCGCAGGAGCCGCGAATTCGCCAATTCATGACCGGCGAACCCGACGGCCCGGTGGCGTACCACTTTCCAGCGACGGATTACCGCGCAGATCTTCTGGGGAAGCGTTGATGCGCAAGATTTCACTATTGGAGCGCGTGCGCCGGTTCGGCCACTCCGGCATCGATGTGCTGGCAGTGTTCGGTCGTTCGACGATCTTCCTGTTTCATGCCTTGCTCGGCCGTGGCGGTATCGGCGGCGGGTTCGGGCTGCTGATCAAGCAATTGCATTCGGTGGGCGTAATGTCCCTGGTGATCATCGTGGTCTCCGGGGTGTTCATCGGCATGGTGCTGGCACTGCAGGGGTTCAACATCCTGTCCAGCTATGGTTCGGAGCAGGCGGTCGGGCAGATGGTTGCGCTGACGTTGCTGCGTGAACTGGGCCCCGTGGTCACGGCGTTGTTGTTCGCCGGGCGCGCCGGTTCGGCCCTGACGGCTGAAATCGGCAACATGAAGTCCACCGAGCAGTTGTCCAGTCTGGAAATGATTGGTGTCGACCCGCTCAAGTACATCATTGCCCCGCGCCTGTGGGCCGGCTTCATTTCCCTGCCGGTGCTGGCGATGATTTTCAGCGTGGTGGGTATCTGGGGCGGTTCGTGGGTGGCCGTCGACTGGCTGGGTGTCTATGAAGGTTCCTACTGGTCGAACATGCAAAACAGCGTGACCTTTGCCGACGATGTGCTGAACGGCATCATCAAAAGCATTGTCTTCGCTTTTGTCGTGACCTGGATCGCCGTATTCCAAGGCTATGACTGCGAGCCCACATCCGAGGGGATCAGTCGTGCCACTACCAAGACCGTTGTGTACGCCTCGTTGGCGGTACTCGGCCTGGACTTTATTCTGACCGCCTTGATGTTTGGAGATTTCTGATGCAAAACCGCACCCTGGAAATCGGTGTCGGCCTTTTCTTGCTGGCTGGCATCCTGGCTTTGCTGTTGCTGGCGTTGCGGGTGAGTGGCCTGTCCCCGAGCGCAACCAACGATACATATAAACTTTATGCGTATTTCGACAATATCGCCGGTTTGACGGTCAGAGCTAAAGTGACCATGGCCGGTGTGACCATCGGCAAGGTCACGGCGATCGATCTGGACCGCGACAGTTTCACCGGTCGAGTGACGATGCAGCTGGAAAAGCGCGTAGATAACCTGCCGAATGACTCCACTGCATCTATCCTGACTGCTGGCCTGTTGGGCGAGAAGTACATCGGTATCAGCGTGGGCGGCGAAGAAGCCCTGCTCAAGGATGGTGGAACCATCCATGACACCCAGTCGTCGCTGGTGCTCGAGGACCTGATCGGTAAATTCCTGCTCAATACCGTTAGCAAAGACGCCAAATGAGGAGCTTTTGAATGATCTCTACCTTGCGACGTGGCCTGTTGGTATTACTCGCGGCCCTGCCGTTGATGGCTAACGCCGTGGCGGCGCCTTCCGCGCACGAACTGGTACAAGACACCACGACCCGGTTGCTGGCGGATCTGTCGGCCAACAAAGAGAAATACAAGCAGGACCCGCAGGACTTTTACACGGCGCTGAACACCATCGTCGGGCCTGTGGTGGATGCCGAGGGCATCTCCAAGAGCATCATGACGGTCAAATATTCGCGCAAGGCCACGCCGGCGCAAATGAAGACCTTTGAAGAAAACTTCAAGAAAGGCCTGTTCCAGTTCTATGGCAACGCCTTGCTCGAGTACAACAACCAGGGCATCGTCGTCGACCCTGCCAAGGATGAGTCGGGAGACCGCACCAGCGTTGGCATGACGGTCAAAGGCAGCAACGGCGCGATCTATCCTGTGTCCTACACGCTCGAGAAGATCAACGGCGAGTGGAAGCTGCGTAACGTGATCATCAACGGCATCAATATTGGCAAGCTGTTCCGCGACCAATTCGCCGATGCGATGCAGCGCAATGGCAACGACCTGGACAAGACCATCAATGGTTGGGCCGGTGAAGTCGCCAAGGCCAAGGAAGCCAGCCAGAAGCAATCCACCGAGCAGCAAGCCCAATGAGTGTATCGGCCATTCGCATGAACGAATCCGGTGAACTGATGCTCAGCGGCATGCTGGACTACCTCACTGGCCCGGGCCTGCGCAAGCAGGGCCAGGCGCTGATCAAGGCCAGCAAGGCCCCCGCACTGGTGGTGGACTGTTCGGCGGTGTTGAAATCCAGCAGCGTCGGCTTGTCGTTACTGCTGTGTTTCATGCGGGATGCGCACGAGGCCGGCAAGACGCTGAGCATCCGCGCGATGCCCGAAGACATGCGCGAAATCGCTCAGGTCAGCGAAATGACCGAGCTGTTGGCGCATCCCTAACCGCATCGACAGAGAAGCCCCCCGTCAGAGTCCTGCTTCGCGGGGTTCGCAGGCGCGGGGCTTTTTTGTATGATGTCCGACCCGCGCGCACAGGGCGCCGATTGAGGTTGAGCATGCAGGCCGTAGAAGTGAAGAGCTTCCTTGAAGGAAAGCTGCCAAACACCAAGGTGGAAGTTGAAGGCGAAGGCTGCAATTTCCAGCTGAATGTGATTAGCGATGAACTGGCGGCGTTGAGCCCGGTGAAGCGTCAGCAGCAGGTCTATGCCCATTTGAACCCATGGATCACCGATGGCAGCATCCATGCGGTCACTATGAAATTTTTCAGCAGCGCGGCCTGGGCCGAGCGCACCTGAGCCCAAGGGCGTCGAGATTCTTATGGATAAATTGATTATTACCGGTGGCGCTCGTCTTGATGGCGAGATCCGCATTTCCGGGGCAAAGAACTCTGCCCTGCCGATCCTGGCTGCAACTTTGCTGTGCGATGGCCCGGTTACCGTTGCCAACCTGCCGCACCTGCACGACATCACCACCATGATCGAGCTGTTCGGTCGCATGGGCATCGAGCCGGTGATCGACGAGAAACTCAGCGTCGAAATCGACCCGCGCACCATCAAGACCCTGATCGCTCCGTACGAACTGGTAAAAACCATGCGTGCGTCGATCCTGGTGCTGGGCCCGATGGTTGCCCGTTTCGGTGAAGCCGAAGTCGCACTGCCTGGCGGCTGCGCCATCGGTTCGCGTCCGGTGGACCTGCACATCCGTGGTCTTGAAGCCATGGGCGCGGTCATCGACGTCGAAGGCGGCTACATCAAGGCCAAGGCGCCTGAAGGCGGCCTGCGTGGCGCGCACTTCTTCTTCGACACCGTCAGTGTGACCGGTACCGAAAACATCATGATGGCCGCTGCCCTGGCCAAGGGCCGCAGCGTGCTGGCCAACGCCGCGCGCGAGCCTGAAGTGGTCGACCTGGCGAACTTCCTGATCGCCATGGGCGCCAAGATCTCTGGCGCCGGCACCGACACCATCACCATCGATGGCGTCGAGCGTCTGCACACCACCACTTACAAAGTGATGCCGGACCGTATCGAAACCGGTACCTACCTGGTTGCCGCCGCCGTGACCGGCGGTCGTGTGAAGGTCAAGGACACCGATCCGACCATCCTCGAAGCCGTCCTGGAAAAACTCCGTGAGTCGGGTGCCGAAATCAACTGCGGCGAAGACTGGATCGAGCTGAACATGCACGGCAAGCGGCCAAAAGCCGTCAATGTGCGCACTGCTCCATACCCGGCGTTCCCGACTGACATGCAGGCGCAGTTCATCTCGCTCAACGCCATTGCCGAAGGCACCGGTGCCGTGATCGAGACGATCTTCGAAAACCGCTTCATGCACGTTTACGAACTGCACCGCATGGGCGCCAAGATCCAGGTCGAAGGCAACACCGCCATTGTCACCGGTACCGAGAAGCTGAAAGGCGCGCCAGTCATGGCCACCGACCTGCGTGCTTCGGCCAGCCTGGTGATCTCGGCGCTGATCGCTGAAGGCGACACCCTGATCGACCGCATCTACCACATCGACCGTGGTTACGAGTGCATCGAAGAGAAACTGCAGATGCTCGGCGCCAAGATCCGCCGCGTACCGGGCTAGTTTTTTGCTGCATGGGCATAAGGATGTGCCCGTTGAATTCGTTTCAAGTCGAGGGTACTTCACCCACGATGTGTGTCCGGCGCCGTTTGTGACCGGGCACGTACCTTGATAAGGACTGACGTTTCCCATGTTGACCATCGCACTGTCCAAGGGCCGCATCCTTGACGACACCCTGCCGCTTCTGGCTGAAGCGGGCATCGTGCCGACCGAGAATCCGGACAAGAGCCGCAAGCTGATCATCCCCACGACCCAGGAAGATGTACGCCTGCTGATCGTGCGCGCCACCGATGTGCCGACCTATGTCGAGCATGGTGCCGCTGACCTGGGCGTCGCCGGTAAAGATGTGCTGATGGAATACGGCGGCCAGGGTCTCTACGAGCCTCTGGACCTGCGCATTGCCCTCTGCAAGCTGATGACCGCTGGCCGTGTCGGCGATGTCGAGCCCAAGGGCCGTTTGCGGGTGGCGACCAAGTTCGTCAACGTTGCCAAGCGTTACTACGCCGAGCAGGGCCGTCAGGTCGACATCATCAAGCTGTACGGCTCGATGGAACTGGCGCCGCTGATCGGTCTGGCGGACAAGATCATCGACGTGGTCGACACCGGCAATACCCTGCGTGCCAATGGCCTGGAACCCCAGGATTTCATTGCCGACATCAGCTCCCGGCTGATCGTCAACAAAGCTTCGATGAAAATGCAGCACGCCCGTATCCAGGCGTTGATCGACACCCTGCGCAAGGCAGTGGAGTCTCGACACCGCGGCTGATTCACCTGCGCGACCTTGAGTCGCGCCCGTCTATCCGCCTCATAGCCAGAATCTCAGGTGCCCAAGCGGAAACGACTGCTAAGTTAGGGCGCCTGAGTTTTTGCCATTCCTATGAGGCTCTCGCTATGACCGCACCGACTGCAATTCGCCGACTCAACGCTGCTGACCCGGATTTCGCACATCATCTGGATCATCTGCTGAGCTGGGAAAGTGTGTCTGACGACTCGGTCAATCAGCGGGTGCTGGACATCATCAAGGCCGTGCGCGAGCGTGGTGATGCGGCGCTGGTGGAATTCACCCAGAAGTTCGACGGCCTGGAAGTCGCCTCGATGGCCGACCTGATCCTGCCGCGCGAGCGCCTGGAACTGGCGCTGACCCGCATCACTGTGCCACAGCGTGAAGCGCTGGAAAAAGCCGCGGCCCGCGTGCGCAGCTACCACGAAAAGCAGAAACAGGATTCCTGGAGCTATACCGAGGCCGATGGCACCGTGCTGGGCCAGAAGGTCACGCCGCTGGATCGCGCCGGTCTTTATGTCCCGGGCGGCAAAGCGTCGTACCCGTCGTCCGTACTGATGAATGCGATCCCGGCCAAAGTGGCGGGCGTGACCGAAGTGGTCATGGTGGTACCGACCCCGCGCGGTGAAATCAACGAGCTGGTATTGGCCGCAGCGTGCATCGCTGGCGTCGATCGTGTGTTCACCATCGGTGGCGCCCAAGCGGTTGCCGCGTTGGCTTATGGCACCGAAAGCGTGCCGAAGGTCGACAAGGTGGTCGGCCCGGGCAACATCTATGTCGCCACCGCCAAGCGTCACGTGTTCGGCCAGGTCGGCATCGACATGATCGCCGGTCCGTCGGAAATCCTCGTTGTGTGCGACGGCCAGACTGATCCGGACTGGATTGCCATGGACCTGTTCTCCCAGGCCGAGCACGACGAAGACGCCCAGGCGATTCTGGTCAGCCCGGACGCCGCATTCCTCGATAAGGTCGCCGCCAGCATCGCCAAACTGCTGCCGACCATGGAACGCGCCGAGATCATCGAAACCTCGATCAATGGTCGTGGGGCGCTGATCCAGGTTCGCGATATGGAGCAAGCCATCGAAGTGGCCAACCGCATCGCACCGGAGCACTTGGAGTTGTCGGTCGCCGATCCACAAGCGTGGTTGCCGCAGATCCGTCACGCCGGCGCAATCTTCATGGGCCGTCACACCTCCGAAGCCTTGGGCGACTACTGCGCCGGCCCGAACCACGTGCTGCCGACCTCCGGCACTGCTCGTTTCTCGTCGCCGCTGGGCGTGTACGACTTCCAGAAGCGCTCGTCGATCATCTTCTGCTCTGAGCAGGGTGCGTCGGAACTGGGCAAGACCGCTTCCGTGCTGGCCCGTGGCGAGTCGCTGACCGCCCACGCCCGCAGTGCCGAATACCGCATCATCGACGACAAGCAGGGGAACTGAGATGAGTAAATTCTGGAGCCCGTTCGTCAAGAACCTAGTGCCTTACGTGCCGGGCGAGCAGCCGAAACTGGCGAAACTGGTGAAGCTCAACACCAACGAAAACCCGTACGGCCCATCGCCAAAAGCCCTGGCGGCGATGCAGACCGAGCTAAACGACAACCTGCGTTTGTACCCGGACCCGAACAGCGACCTGTTGAAGAACGCTGTCGCCAAGTACTACGGCGTGCAAAGCAATCAGGTGTTCCTCGGCAACGGTTCCGATGAAGTCCTGGCGCACATCTTTCACGGTTTGCTGCAACACGATCAGCCGGTGCTGTTCCCGGACATCAGCTACAGCTTCTACCCGGTCTACTGCGGGTTGTACGGCATCACGTTCGACGCGGTGCCGCTGGACGAGCAGTTCCAGATCAACCCGGCGGATTACGCCAAGCCGAACGGCGGGATCATCTTCCCGAACCCGAACGCCCCGACCGGTTGCCTGCTGGCGCTGGACGCGGTTGAGCAAATCCTCAAGGCCAGCCCGGATTCGGTGGTCGTGGTGGATGAGGCTTACATCGACTTCGGTGGCGAGACGGCGATCAGTCTGGTGGGCCGCTATCCGAATTTGCTGGTGACTCAGACGTTGTCCAAGTCCCGTTCCCTGGCCGGCCTGCGGGTCGGTCTGGCGGTGGGGCATCCGGACCTGATCGAGGCGCTGGAGCGGATCAAGAACAGCTTCAACTCTTATCCGCTGGACCGCCTGGCGAACGTCGGTGCAGCCGCCGCGTTCGAAGACCGCGAGTACTTCGACAAGACCTGCGGGTTGGTGATCGAGAATCGCGAGAAGGTCGTCGCGCAACTGCAAGCCAAGGGCTTTGAAGTGCTGCCGTCAGCGGCGAACTTCATCTTCGCCCGGCATCCGCAGCACGATGCAGCGGGGCTGGCGGCGAAGTTGCGCGAGCAAGGCGTGATCGTCCGGCACTTCAAGCAGGAGCGCATTGCGCAGTTCCTGCGGATTTCGATTGGCACACCTGAACAGAATCAGGCACTGATCGACGGCCTCGGCGACCTCTAAACACCCCACAACCCCTGTAGGAGCAAGGCTTGCCCGCGAAGAACGATGACACGGTGTATCAAGTACACCGCGTCATTGTTCTTCGCGGGCAAGTCGGATCGCCGCACCGCTCGCTCCTACAGGGATCGTGTGGGGAGTGCTTACTGTTCTTCTTTCTCTTTGACCGGCGCCGGTGGCGGGCGCAAGCCGATTTCAGCGGTGAGCTTCAGTTCCTTGCCGTTGCGCATCACCTGAACCGTGACTTTGTCGGTCGGTTTGATCCGCGCGACCTGGTTCATCGAGCGACGACCATCACCGGCCGGTTCGCCGTCGATGGTGAGAATCACGTCACCCAATTGCAGGCCGGCCTTCTGCGCCGGACCGTCACGGAAAATCCCCGCGACCACAATGCCCGGACGTCCCGACAGGCCATACGACTCCGCCAGTTCCTGGCTCAACGGCTGCACTTCGATACCGAGCCAGCCGCGAATCACCTGGCCGTGTTCGATGATCGACTTCATGACTTCCATCGCCAGTTTGACCGGGATCGCGAAACCGATGCCTTGCGAACCGCCGGACTTGGAGAAGATCGCCGTGTTGATCCCGGTCAGGTTGCCATTGGCATCCACCAGCGCACCGCCGGAGTTGCCGGGGTTGATCGCGGCGTCGGTCTGGATGAAATCTTCGTAGTTGTTCAGGCCCAGCTGGTTACGGCCGGTGGCGCTGATGATGCCCATGGTCACGGTCTGGCCGACGCCGAACGGGTTGCCGATGGCCAGTGCGACGTCGCCGATGCGGATGTTGTCGGAGCGGCCGACGGTGATCGACGGCAGGTTTTTCAGATCGATCTTCAGGACCGCGAGGTCGGTTTCCGGGTCGCTGCCGATGACGCGGGCCAGGGTTTCACGCCCGTCCTTCAGCGCGACGACAATCTGGTCGGCACCGCTGGTCACGTGGTTGTTGGTCAGCAGGTAGCCTTCCGGGCTCATGATCACGCCGGAGCCGAGGCTCGATTCCATGCGTTTCTGCTTGGGCGCGTTGTCGCCGAAGAAGCGGCGGAACTGCGGGTCTTCGAACAGCGGATGGTTCGGCTTGTTGATGACTTTGGTGGTGTACAGGTTCACCACCGACGGCGCAGCGGTGGTGACTGCGTCGGCATAGGACACCGGCCCCTGTTGCATGGTGGTGGTTTGCGGGGCTTGCTGCAGGTTGACGTCGAGGCTTGGAAGCCCGACCCACTGCGGGTAACGCTGGATGATCAATAGAGCGATAAGCACGCCGGCCAACAGCGGCCAGCCGGAAAAACGCAGCGCCTTGAGCATTAAGCACGTCCTGAGAGGTTGCAGGCGGTTAGAGACCGCCCATAATGTCGCGCATTATACGAGGCCGCGCGCGCCTCTGAACGGGATATTTAGGAGTCTTTTATGGCCGTCGCCCTGAGCACCCTGGTCGAAGAAGCCGACCGTTATCTGAACAGTGCAAAGATTGCCGATTATTGCCCCAACGGGTTACAGGTCGAAGGCCGGCCGCAGGTGATGCGCATCGTCAGTGGCGTCACGGCCAGTCAGGCGTTGCTGGATGCAGCGGTTGAAGCGCAGGCCGATCTGGTGCTGGTGCATCACGGTTACTTCTGGAAGGGCGAGAACCCGTGCATCACCGGCATGAAGCAGCGTCGGTTGAAAACTCTGCTCAAGCACGACATCAGCCTGCTGTCCTATCACTTGCCGCTGGACCTGCACCCGGAAGTCGGTAACAACGTGCAGCTCGCCCGTCAGTTGGACATCACCGTCGAAGGGCCGTTGGATCCGGATAACCTGAAGATTGTCGGTCTGGTCGGCTCGTTGAACGAACCGATGACGCCGCGTGATTTCGCTCGCCGCGTGCAGGAAGTCATGGGGCGCGAGCCGCTGCTGATTGAAGGCAGCGAGATGATTCGTCGGGTCGGCTGGTGCACCGGTGGCGGCCAGGGGTATATCGATCAGGCGGTCTTGGCGGGCGTCGATCTGTACCTCAGCGGTGAGGCGTCCGAACAAACCTTCCACAGCGCCCGGGAAAACGACATCAGCTTCATCGCCGCCGGTCACCACGCCACCGAGCGTTATGGTGTGCAGGCGCTGGGGGATTACCTGGCGCGACGGTTTGCGCTGGAGCACATCTTCATCGATTGCCCGAATCCGATCTAGTTTCATGTAGGAGCGAGGCTTGCCCGCGAAAAACGATAACGCAGTACATCATGCACACCGCGTTATCGTTCTTCGCGGGCAAGCCTCGCTCCTACAAGGTCCCTGGGCCCAAACGAGGGGGTATATTCATATACCCTTTCGATCTAGCTCGCGTCCTGATTAGAAGAGGTCGCTGTGCTAGGATTCCCCGCTCGAACACGGCCCGCTGGCCGTCCATAAGATCGTTTTCGTGAGTAGCCATGGTCGACAAACTGACGCATCTGAAACAGCTGGAGGCCGAAAGCATCCACATCATCCGCGAGGTCGCCGCCGAGTTCGATAACCCGGTGATGCTGTACTCCGTCGGTAAAGATTCCGCCGTGATGCTGCACCTTGCGCGCAAGGCATTCTTCCCGGGCAAATTGCCGTTCCCGGTGATGCACGTCGACACCCGGTGGAAGTTCAAGGAAATGTACGAATTCCGCGACCGTATGGTCGAAGAACTCGGCCTGGACCTGCTGGTGCACGTGAACCCCGATGGCGTGGCCCAGGGCATCAACCCGCTGACCCACGGTAGCGCCAAGCATACCGACATCATGAAAACCGAGGGCCTGAAACAGGCGCTCGACAAGTACGGTTTCGACGCCGCTTTCGGTGGCGCTCGCCGCGACGAAGAGAAGTCCCGCGCCAAAGAGCGCGTGTATTCCTTCCGCGACACCAAGCACCGCTGGGACCCGAAAAACCAGCGTCCAGAACTGTGGAACGTCTACAACGGCAACGTCAACAAGGGCGAATCGATCCGCGTTTTCCCATTGTCGAACTGGACCGAACTGGACATCTGGCAGTACATCTACCTCGAAGGCATCCCGATTGTGCCGCTGTATTTCGCCGCCGAGCGCGACGTCATCGAGATGAATGGCACCTGGATCATGATCGACGACGAACGCCTGCTCAATCACCTGAGCGACGAAGACAAGGCGCGCATCGTCAAGAAGAAAGTCCGTTTCCGTACATTGGGTGACTACCCGCTGACCGGTGCGGTCGAGTCCGAGGCCACCAGCCTGACCGACATCATTCAGGAAATGCTCCTGACGCGAACTTCCGAACGCCAGGGCCGGGTCATCGATCACGATGGCGCAGGCTCGATGGAAGAAAAGAAACGTCAGGGTTATTTCTAAGGGGTTGTCATGTCGCACGCATCTGATTTGATCAGCGAGGACATCCTCGCCTACCTGGGCCAGCACGAACGCAAGGAAATGCTGCGCTTTCTGACCTGTGGCAACGTCGACGACGGCAAGAGCACCCTGATCGGGCGCCTGCTGCACGACTCCAAGATGATCTACGAAGATCACCTGGAAGCCATCACCCGCGACTCGAAAAAAGTCGGCACCACCGGCGAAGACATCGACCTGGCATTGCTGGTCGACGGCCTGCAGGCCGAGCGTGAGCAGGGCATCACCATCGATGTCGCCTACCGCTACTTCTCCACCGCCAAGCGCAAATTCATCATCGCCGACACCCCTGGCCATGAGCAGTACACCCGCAACATGGCCACCGGTGCATCCACCTGTGACCTGGCGATCATCCTGGTCGACGCCCGCTACGGCGTGCAGACCCAGACCCGTCGCCACAGCTTCATCGCCTCGTTGCTGGGCATCAAGCACATCGTGGTCGCCATCAACAAGATGGACCTCAACGGCTTCGACGAAAGCGTGTTCGAGTCGATCAAGGCCGATTACCTGAAGTTCGCCGAAGGCATCGCGTTCAAGCCGACCACCATGGCCTTCGTGCCGATGTCGGCGCTGAAGGGCGACAACGTGGTGAACAAGTCCGAGCGCTCGCCGTGGTACACCGGCCAGTCGCTGATGGAAATTCTCGAAACCGTCGAAATCGCCAGCGACCGCAACTACACCGACCTGCGTTTCCCGGTGCAGTACGTCAACCGTCCGAACCTGAACTTCCGTGGTTTCGCCGGCACCCTGGCCAGCGGCGTCGTGCACAAGGGCGATGAAGTCGTTGTGCTGCCGTCGGGCAAGAGCAGCCGCGTGAAATCCATCGTCACCTTCGAAGGTGAGCTGGAGCATGCCGGTCCGGGTCAAGCGGTGACGCTGACCATGGAAGACGAGATCGACATCTCTCGCGGCGACTTGCTGGTGCACGCCGACAACCTGCCGCAAGTGACTGACGCCTTTGACGCCATGCTGGTATGGATGGCCGAAGAACCGATGCTGCCGGGCAAGAAATACGACATCAAGCGCGCTACGACGTATGTGCCGGGTTCGATCACCAGCATCGTCAATCGCGTTGACGTGAACACCCTGGAAGAAGGTCCTGCCAGCGCGTTGCAGTTGAACGAGATCGGTCGCGTCAAGATCAGCCTCGACGCCGCCATCGCGCTGGACGGTTACGCGAGCAACCACACCACCGGTTCGTTCATCGTCATCGACCGTTTGACCAACGGCACCGTTGCCGCCGGCATGATCATCGCTCAGCCGTTGGCGCATGGCAGCAGCACGCACCACGGCAAACTGGCGCACGTTGCCACCGAAGAACGCGCTCAGCGTTTCGGCCAACAGCCGGCCACCGTGTTGTTCAGCGGCTTGTCGGGCGCGGGCAAAAGCACTCTGGCGTATGCGGTTGAACGCAAGTTGTTCGACCTGGGCCGTGCGGTGTTTGTGCTCGATGGCCAGAACCTGCGTCACGACCTGAACAAAGGTCTGCCACAGGATCGCGCCGGGCGTACCGAGAACTGGCGTCGTGCCGCGCACGTTGCGCGTCAGTTCAACGAAGCCGGTCTGCTGACCCTCGCTGCGTTTGTTGCGCCGAGTGCAGAAGGGCGTGAGCAGGCCAAGGACCTGATCGGCAAGGAGCGTCTGCTGACGGTCTACGTCCAGGCCTCGCCGACTGTTTGTGCCGAGCGTGATCCGCAAGGCTTGTACGCCGCGGCCGGGGATAACATTCCGGGCGATTCCTTCCCGTACGACGTGCCGCTGGACGCCGACCTCGTGGTCGACACCCAGTCGCTGTCGCTGGAAGAAAGCGTCAAGCAAGTGCTGGATCTGCTGCGCAAGCATGGCGCGATCTAAGCGTTAGCTGCTCATGAAAAACCCGCCGATGAGTGATCATCGGCGGGTTTTTTTGTGGGGCAACTCGGTCAACTGTGGGAGCTAGCCTGCTAGCGATTGCGGTGATTCAGGCAATAAATCTGCTGAATGTGAACCCGCTATCGCCAGCAGGCTGGCTCCCACAGTAGGTCAGTGTTTATCGGGGTATTCGCGATGCATCTGCGTCAGCAGCGCATCCTTGTCTAACCAAAGCTGATTGATCCACCCCTGAAACTGCAACCGATACTCCCCATCCTGGTCGTAGTTCTTGCCAATAAACTGCGGCGGAATCTTCAACTCCTGAAAGTGCACCACCACGTCCGCAACGTTCCCGCATAACAGATCCCAATACCCCGGACGCCCGCCCGGATAGTGAATCGTCACGTTGACGATCGACTCCAGCTGTTCGCCCATCGCGTCCAGCACAAACGCAATGCCACCGGCCTTGGGTTTGAGCAGGTACTTGAACGGTGATTTCTGCTGCGCATGCTTGCCTTCGGTGAAGCGCGTGCCTTCGACGAAATTGAAAATTCCCACCGGGTTATCGCGAAACTTCGCACAGGTCTTGCGCGTGGTTTCCAGGTCTTTGCCTTTCTTCTCCGGGTGCTTTTCCAGGTAAGCCTTGGAATAGCGCTTCATGAACGGAAAGCCCAGTGTCCACCAGGCCAGGCCAATCACCGGCACCCAGATCAACTCTTGCTTGAGAAAGAACTTCAGCGGCTGGATACGACGGTTGAGCACGTACTGCAACACCATGATGTCGACCCAGCTCTGGTGGTTGCTGGTGATCAGGTACGAGTGCTGATAGTCCAGCCCTTCAAGGCCGCTGAGGTGCCAGCGGGTGCGGCGGACCAGGTTCATCCAGGCCTTGTTGTTGCTGATCCAGGCTTCATGGGTATGGTTCATCAGCCAGCGTGTGAAACGCTGGGTCAGGGCGAACGGCAACACCTTGAAAATCGCCACGCAGAACAGAAACGAGCAGAGCAGAATCGTATTCAGTGCCAGCAACAACGATGCAATCACGCCGCGTGCGGCGGCAGGCAGGAAATCCAGCATTTAAACATCCAGAGGTCGGTTGGCAGCTTGAATCGCGGTCAACGCGATGGTGTACACGATGTCGTCGACTTGCGCGCCACGCGGCAGGTCGTTCACCGGTTTGCGCAGGCCTTGCAGCATCGGGCCGAGGCTGACGCAGTCGGCGCTGCGCTGCACGGCTTTGTGCGTGGTGTTGCCGGTATTCAGGTCGGGGAACACAAACACCGTGGCGCGGCCGGCGACCTGACTGTTCGGCGCCAGTTGCCGGGCAACGGTTTCGTTGGCGGCGGCGTCGTACTGCAACGGACCGTCGATCAGCAGCGAATGTTGTTGTTCGTGGGCGAGCAACGTCGCCTCGCGGACCTTCTCGACCTCTTCGCCGCTGGCCGATTCGCCGCTGGAATAGCTGATCATTGCCACGCGCGGCGTAATGCCGAACGCTGCTGCCGAGTCCGCACTTTGCAGGGCGATCTCGGCCAGTTCCGTGGCGCTCGGGTGCGGGTTCATCACGCAGTCGCCGTAGACCAGCACCTCTTCGGGAAACAGCATGAAGAACACCGACGACACCAGGGTGCAGCCCGGCGCGGTCTTGATCAACTGCAAGGCCGGGCGGATGGTGTTGGCGGTGGAGTGAATGACACCGGACACCAGGCCGTCGACTTCATCCAGCGCCAGCATCATCGTGCCGATCACCACGGTGTCTTCCAGTTGCTGCTCGGCCATCGGCGCGTTGAGGCTTTTGGTCTTGCGCAGCGCAACCATCGGCTCGACGTAACGTTCGCGAATCAGGTCCGGGTCGAGAATCTCCAGGCCTGGCGGCAGTTCGATATCGTGGGCACGCGCCACGGCCTCGACATCCGCCGGTTTCGCCAGCAACACACAACGGGCAATGCCGCGCGCTTGGCAGATTGCCGCGGCTTGCACGGTCAGCGGCTCACTGCCTTCGGGCAACACGATGCGTTTGTTGGCGGCCTGGGCGCGCTGGATCAATTGATAACGGAACACCGCAGGCGACAGGCGCATTTCCCGAGGCGTGCCGCAACGCTGGTGCAGCCAGTTGGCGTCGAGGTGGCTGGCGACGAAGTCGGTGATGATCTCCGCACGCTCGCGGTCGTCGATCGGGATTTCCTTGTTCAAACCGTTCAGCTGGTTCGCGGTGTCGTAGGAGCCGGTGCTCACCGACAACACCGGCAAACCGGCCTGCAAGGCGCCACGGCACAGGTCCATGATGCGCGGGTCGGGCAGGGTGTCGCTGGTCAGCAGCAGGCCGGCCAGCGGCACGCCGTTCATGGCGGCGAGGCTGACGGCGAGGATGATGTCGTCGCGATCTCCGGGCGTCACCACCAGCACGCCGGGCTTGAGCAGCTCCACGGTGTTGCGCATGGTGCGCGCACAAATGATGATTTTGGTCATGCGCCGGGTTTCGTAGTCGCCGGCATTGAGGATTTGCGCGCCCATCAGATCGGCCACGTCGCGGGTGCGCGGCGCGTTCAGTTCCGGCTGGTACGGGATGCAACCGAGCAAGCGGAAATCACCGCTGCGCAGCAACGGCGAATGCTCCTTGAGGCGCGAGGCGAAGGCCTCCATGCTCTCGTCGGTCTTGACCTTGTTGAGGATCACGCCGAGGACTTTCGGGTCTTTCGGCCCGCCGAACAACTGCGCCTGCAACTCCACGCGACCGGAGAGCTCGGTCAGCACTTCGTTTTCCGGTGCCGAAACCAGAATCACGTCGGCATCCAGACTCTTGGCCAAATGCAGATTGACCCGCGCGGCGTAACTGGCGCTGCGGGTCGGGACCATGCCTTCGACGATCAGGACGTCCTTGCCGATGGCCGCTTGCTGATAGAGCGTGATGATTTCTTCGAGCAACTCATCGAGCTGGCCGTCGCCGAGCATGCGCTCGACGTGCGCCAGGCCCAGCGGTTGCGGCGGTTTCAAACCGTGGGTTCGCGCCACCAGTTCGGTGGAGCGCTCCGGCCCGGTATCACCAGGATGCGGTTGGGCAATCGGTTTGAAAAAGCCGACCTTGAGGCCGGCCCGCTCGAGGGTGCGCACCAGCCCGAGGCTGATGGAGGTCAGACCCACACCAAAATCGGTGGGCGCGATAAAAAAAGTTTGCATGCGGATTCTCTAAGGGAGCATGACAAAGGTGATCATCTATAGCTGACGATCTACCGAAATTCAGTCGCCAAGGTTATCGCTAACCGAGCCTTGTGCGCACCAACCGCATTCAAAGGGCTGACCTATTTTTTCATGACGCAGCAGTGGGTCCATGACCCAGGCGCGCGATTGCCACGGTGGCTGGTGGCGCAGGTGCTGCGTGTGGCCACAGGACAGCTCGGCCACCCAATGCCCGTCCTCGTCCTGATGGAAACCTGTGACCGTCGAGCCTGGCGCCGCATTCCGTCTGTCCGGGTTGTGTTCGCTTTCGGACGATTGCTTCGCTAAACTTGGCCTTTCTAAATTCTTATGCAAAAGGTCTCGCCCCATGCTGATCGCCGCCAATAAGGCTGTCTCCATCGACTATACCCTGACCAACGACGCTGGTGAGGTCATCGACAGCTCCGCCGGCGGCGCGCCGCTGGTCTACCTGCAAGGCGCAGGCAACATCATTCCGGGCCTGGAAAAGGCTCTGGAAGGCAAAGCAGTCGGCGACGAGCTGACCGTGGCCGTTGAACCTGAAGACGCTTACGGCGAATACGCTGCCGAACTGGTCAGCACGCTGAGCCGCAGCATGTTCGAAGGCGTCGACGAGCTGGAAGTGGGCATGCAGTTCCACGCTTCCGCACCAGACGGCCAAATGCAGATCGTGACCATTCGCGATCTGGACGGCGACGATGTCACCGTCGACGGCAACCACCCGTTGGCCGGTCAGCGCCTGAACTTCCAGGT
Organism: Pseudomonas sp. PDM02; assembly: GCF_014852285.1. Lineage (NCBI taxonomy): Bacteria > Pseudomonadati > Pseudomonadota > Gammaproteobacteria > Pseudomonadales > Pseudomonadaceae > Pseudomonas > Pseudomonas sp. PDM02. The sequence continues at coordinate 227,064 of NZ_JACVBL010000006.1, forward strand.
CAAGATCATCGCCATCCGTGACGCCAGCCAGGAAGAAATCGCTCATGGTCACGTCCATGGCGAAGGTGGCCATCACCACTGATTTTCTGCGCTAAGCTCAGAGAACTGGAGAGGCGCCCGAGGGCGCCTTTTTAGTCCGCGGCTGTCCTTGGTGGCCTCACCAAGAGGCTGTTTCGAGAAGAACACGGGAATCTGGAGTACGTCATGAGTGCTTTTCACGACCTTAATTTGACAGGCCTGGATGGTCAGGAGCTACCTCTGGCGCCCTTCAAGGGGCATGTCGTGCTGGTGGTCAACGTCGCCTCCAAATGTGGCTTGACCCCACAATACGCGGCGCTGGAAAACCTTTACCAGCAATACAAAGGTAAAGGCTTCAGCGTGCTGGGCTTGCCGTGCAACCAGTTTGCCGGACAGGAACCGGGTACCGAGAAAGAGATCCAGGAGTTCTGCAGCCTCAACTATGGCGTGACCTTTCCGTTGTCCAGCAAGCTGGAAGTCAACGGTCATGAGCGTCATCAGTTGTACCGCCTGCTGGCGGGCGAGGGGGCTGAATTCCCGGGTGATATCACCTGGAACTTCGAAAAATTCCTGCTCGGCAAGGACGGTCGCGTACTGGCACGGTTCTCACCGCGTACGGCGCCGGATGATCCCACTGTCATTCAGGCAATCGAAAAAGCCCTGAGCTGAAATCCCCCCCCTGTAGGAGCGAGGTTTGCCCGCGAAGGCGTCAGGTCAGTCAGTAATGATGTCGACTGACCGACCGCCTTCGCGGGCAAGTCGGAGCGCCGCCCGCTCGCTCCTACGATGCTTTCCACCTTTTATTCCTTAATCACCAAAATCAATAGTGCTATTCAAGGCGTTCCCAACTCCATATTATCGCCGTCATAAAGTCTATTCCCGTGGAGCGTCCCATGCCTGTCAAAGCCCTGTTCAAACCGTTCCACCTCGGCACCCTCGAACTGCCGACCCGTGTCGTCATGGCGCCGATGACCCGCTCGTTTTCGCCGGGTGGCGTACCCAACTCCAAAGTGATCGAGTACTACCGTCGTCGCGCCGCCGCCGGCGTGGGCTTGATCATCACTGAAGGCACCACCGTCGGCCACAAGGCCTCCAACGGCTACCCGAACGTGCCGCATTTCTACGGTGAAGCCGCGCTGGCCGGCTGGAAGAAAGTCGTCGACGCAGTGCATGCCGAAGGCGGCAAGATCGTTCCGCAGCTTTGGCATGTCGGCAGCGTGCGTCGCATCGGCACCGAGCCTGACGCCAGCGTGCCGGGTTACGGTCCGTCGGAAAAGCTGAAGGACGGTCAGGTCGTGGTTCACGGCATGACTAAACAGGATATCCAGGACGTGATCGCCGCGTTCGCTCAAGCCGCCAAAGACGCGCAAAGCATCGGCATGGACGGCGTGGAAATCCACGGCGCCCATGGCTACCTGGTGGACCAGTTCTTCTGGGAAGGCAGCAATCAGCGCACCGATGAATACGGTGGCGACCTGGCGAACCGTTCGCGTTTCGCCATCGAACTGATTCAGGCGGTGCGTGCGGCAGTTGGTGAAGGCTTCCCGATCATTTTCCGTTTCTCTCAGTGGAAGCAGCAGGATTACACCGCGCGTCTGGTGCAAACACCGGAGGCCTTGGGCGAGTTCCTCAAGCCTTTGTCCGACGCTGGCGTGGACATTTTCCACTGCTCGACGCGCCGTTTCTGGGAGCCGGAGTTCGACGGTTCCGAGCTGAACCTGGCAGGCTGGACGCGCAAACTGACCGGCAAGCCGACCATCACCGTGGGTAGCGTCGGCCTGGATGGCGAGTTCCTGCAATTCATGGTCAACACCGACAAGATCGCGCAGCCGGCCAGCCTGGAAAAACTGCTGGAGCGTTTGAACAACGACGAGTTCGATCTGGTGGCGGTGGGGCGTGCGCTGCTGGTGGACCCGGACTGGGCGCAGAAAGTGCGTGACGGTCGTGAGGGAGATATCCTGCCGTTCAGTCGTGAGGCGTTGATGACGCTGGTTTAAGCGGCGACTGGAAAGGCCTCTTCGCGGGCAAGCCTCGCTCCTACAGGATTTGAGTCGTACACAATAATTCGGATCGACTCAAATCCTGTAGGAGCGAGGCTTGCCCGCGAAGCTTTTAAGGCAACAAAGCCACATCAGGCAAAACCTGTTCCTGCGAACAAGCCCCCCGCAACTGCCCCTCGAACTGCTCGATAATCGCTGCCCAACCCTGCCGACTCGCATGCTGGCGCGCATTGAGCCTTACGCATCGCAAGGTTTCGCGCTTCTCCAACAGCCACACCGCGGCATCGCTGAACGCTTCCTCATCCCCCGGCATCGCCAGCACGCCGTTGTAGCCATGGCGAATATGCTGCGCCGCCGCAGCCTGATCGTAAGCCACCACGCCCAACCCTGACGCGAGTGCCTCAAGCACCACATTGCCGAAGGTTTCGGTCATGCTCGGAAACAAAAACACATCCCCTGACGCATAGTGGCTGGCCAGGGCCTCGCCGCGCTGAGTGCCGCAGAAAATCGCTTCGGGCAGTTCCTGTTCCAGGGCCACTCGTTGCGGACCGTCACCGACGATGATCAGCTTTAGGATTCGCTGTGGATAAGTCGCTTTCAACGTGTCGAAACAACGCTTGAGCAAACCAAGGTTCTTCTCCGGTGCCAGGCGTCCTACGTGGATGACTGCGATGTCCTTCTCGCCAAGGCCCCATTGCTCACGCAACGATTGCAGCCGTTTGGTCGGGTGGAACAACTGACTGTCGACCCCACGGGACAGCAATGCCAGCCGCTCGAAATGCCGGCGCTCCAACTCCAGTCGCTGACTGACACTCGGCACCAGCGTCAGGGTCGAGCGATTGTGAAACCAGCGCAGGTAGTGGGTCAGCAGACGCGTGAGCAATCCGAGCCCGTACTGATTGGAGTACTGCTGGAAGTTGGTGTGAAAACCGCTGACCACCGAAATCCCCAGGCGCCGTGCCGCGCGCAACGCGGACAAGCCCAGCGGTCCTTCCGTGGCGATGTACAGCACGTCCGGGCGCTGGCGCTTCCAGCGTCGCAGCAGCTTGTGCATCGACGACTGACCCCATTGCAAACCCGGATACCCCGGCAGCGGCCAGCCCCGGCACAGCAGCAATTCATCGTCGCTGCCCAGCTGCTGATCGCAACCCTGGCGTGGCCGCACCAGTTCAACCTGATGCCCGCGCGCGCGCAAACCGTCGCACAAGCGGCCAAGGGTATTGGCCACGCCGTTGATTTCGGGAGGGAAGGTTTCGGTGATCAGGGTGATATGCAGAGCTGTCGTCATGACCTCAGTGTCGGCTGGGGCCATGTCGTCGTTGTGGCGTTTTGATGATGGATTTGTGACCGCGCGAGCATTGAATGTCATTTGTCGGGCGACTGAGGATGGGCGTGGGCTAGCGTCGCGTCCACAAAACGTTAACTCGTTCGAGCGTTTGCTGAGGCAAAAAACCATGAAAAGGGTGACGCTTCCCCCCATTGCAGATTAATATGACAGCCTTAAAAATTGTGTAGTGATATTGCTGTGCGTCTAAGTGCTCGTTCTACTTCACAATTACATTTCTCAATGAAGATTCACCGTCGCCAGGGAACAGTGCGTTGAAAAAAGTCGCGATACTTCAATCCAACTACATCCCTTGGAAAGGGTATTTTGACATGATCGCATCAGTGGATGAGTTCATTCTCTATGATGACATGCAATATACTCGGCGTGATTGGCGAAATCGTAATCAGATTAAAACCCCGCAAGGTGTGCAATGGTTGACCGTGCCAGTTTTAGTGAAAGGAAAATATCATCAGAAGATCAGGGAAACTGAGATAGATGGTGTTGACTGGGCCGCTTCACATTGGAAGTCTCTGGTTCAAAATTACAGTCGCGCTCCGCACTTCAATGAAATTGCAAAATGGCTTGAGCCGCTTTATCTGAATGAAAGTTATACTCATATTTCAGAGCTTAATCAGCGATTTATTCAGGCTATTTGCGATTACCTGGAAATCAAGACAGTTATTAGTCGTTCATCGGATTATGAGTTGGTCGACGGTAAGACGGAACGCCTTGCCAATCTTTGTGCACAGGCTGGGGGGAGCGAGTACGTCTCCGGGCCATCTGCCAAGGACTACGTTGATGAAGCTGTATTTGAAGCGATGAATATAAAGTTAACCTGGTTCGATTACTCAGGTTATCCGGAGTATTCGCAGTTATGGGGCGAGTTTACCCATGGCGTCACGGTCCTTGACCTGCTTTTTAATTGTGGAAAAGACGCTCATCGCCAAATGAGGCATGTTGCTCCATGAAGCTCTCAATCGTAGCCACTCTTTATCAGTCAGCCTCTTACATAGAGGAGTTTCATTCGCGCGTGAGTGCTGTCGCGATGACGCTTGCAGGGGATGATTATGAGATCCTGCTGGTGAATGATGGATCTCCCGATAACAGTCTTGATATCGCCATCTCGCTCACTGAACGAGACCATCATGTCGTACTTATCGATCTCTCCCGTAATTTCGGCCATCATAAGGCCATGATGACGGGGCTCTCCCACGCAAAAGGCGAAAAAATATTCCTGATTGACAGCGATCTGGAAGAAGAGCCGGAGTGTTTGCTCAGCTTTGACCAGCAAATCAATCAGACCGCCTGTGATGTTGTTTACGGAGTGCAGGAGCAGCGCAAAGGCGGCTGGTTTGAGCGATGGAGCGGCCGGTGGTTCTATCGTTTCTTTCAAGCCCTGACTGGACTCGCCCTGCCAGAGAATATTGTCACTGCAAGATTAATGACTCGTCGCTACGTGGACGCTTTACTGCGCCATAAGGAACGAGAGGTATTTATTGCCGGTCTTTGGCATATTACCGGGTTTGAACAGCAGCCGCAGACGGTCAAAAAGAGCAGTACCAGTCAGACGACTTATACACTCAGAAGAAAAATGTCTATATTGGTGAATTCGGTAACATCGTTCAGCAATGCGCCATTGATTGGTATTTTTTATATAGGTGTGTCTATTTCGTTTTTCGCACTACTTTATATTCTATATTTGACAGCGCACTGGATGTTTCTCGCAAAGCCAATGAGCGGCTGGACGTCGGTCATGGCCTCTATCTGGCTACTTGGCGGCATGATAATTTCGTTTATCGGTGTCGTGGGGATCTATCTTTCCAAGATATTTTCCGAGTCAAAACAGCGCCCCTACACTATCGTGAGGCAGATTTATGCACAGCGACAAAACTGAGCTCCTTGATGAAGTAGCGAGCTATTACTCGAGCAAGCTTGCACTGCATGGCGAGACACCGAATGGGGTGGACTGGAATGGTGAACAGGGCCAGGCGCTGCGTTTCGAGCAACTCTGCAAAGTAATCGATGGCCCGCAGGACTGTACTGTCAATGATCTGGGATGTGGCTACGGTGCGCTGGTTGACTACTTAAATAACAAGCCTCAGAAATTTTCATATCTTGGTATAGATGTTTCAAAAGAGATGATTCAGGCCGCCGAACAGCGTTACGCAAAACTGTCCGGTGTTCGATTCATTGCCGGGTCCGAGCCCGACTCTGTCGCTGACTATGGCGTTGCCAGTGGTATTTTTAATGTTCGCCTGGGTCGCTCAGACGACGAGTGGCTGAGCTATCTTGAAAAAACACTGGATGTTCTGGATCGAACAAGTCGTCTGGGGTTCTCTTTTAATTGCCTCACCTCCTACTCTGACGAAGATAAGAAGCGAGATGATCTGTACTACGCCGATCCTTGCCTGTTATTTGATATATGCAAACGGCGTTACTCTCGTCATGTAGCCCTTCTGCACGATTATGGGTTGTACGAATTCACTATTCTTGTAAGGAAAATGTGATGAAAAAAAAATTAGTGATTTTCGGCTCTGGCGATATTGCGCAGCTGGCCCACTTTTATTTTAGTACAGACTCCGCTTATGAGATTGTTGCTTTCACTGTGGACGGTAGTTATATCGAGGCGCCTACTTTCTGTGGTCTGCCAGTCGTTGCATTCGAAGACGTAGCCGAGCACTATCCAACGCACAGTCATGAGCTGTTTATTGCCCTGAGCTACTCGAAGCTCAATGCAGTGCGCAAAGAAAAATATCTTGCAGCCAAGGCGCTCGGCTACACGCTTGCCAGTTACATAAGCAGTCATGCCACGGTGCTCAATGAAGGCCGGATTGGCGACAATTGTTTTATTCTTGAAGACAATACCATTCAGCCATTCGTTAATATTGGCAATAATATTACTTTGTGGAGCGGTAACCATATTGGTCACCACTCTACGATTCAGGATCATACGTTTATCGCATCCCATGTAGTGATTTCTGGTGGTGTGCATATCGGCGAGCAGTGTTTTATCGGGGTCAATGCGACTCTTCGCGATCATATAACGGTCGAGGACAAGTGCGTCGTTGGTGCAGGTGCACTGCTGTTAGCAAACGCTGAACAGGAGGGTGTCTTTATCGGCACGGCGACTGAGCGCTCTAAAGTTCCCAGCAGCAAGCTGAGAAAACTATGAAGTCGACATGGAAAAAGCTCGGGCAATTATTTTTTGTCGAGGGTGATTCGCGTCATCCCAAGTTACTATCTCATGCCGCCAACCCGTTACCGGTACATCTGCACGATGATGTCTTTCGGGTATTTTTCAGTGGTCGGGATTCTGATAACCGCTCCTCCGTTGGGGCTGTGGATATCGATATTGAAAAACGAAAAATCATCAAAGAACACCCTTCACCTTTCATGGAACACGGACCGAAAGGCAGTTTTTACGCTGATGGTATAAGCATTGGTAACTGCTACACGGTGGATGGCGTGCAATACATGCTTTTCATGGGGTGGCAGGCGCCAATTGATCAGCATTGGAGGGGGGATGTCGGCAGGTTAGTTGTCAATGCGGATACTACGCTGACGCTTGATAGCAAAAATCCGTTCATGAGCGCTGATAAAGACGATCCTATAAGCCTTTCTTACCCGTGGGTGCGTGAAGACGGAAACGGCGGATATGACATGTGGTATGGATCGACCCGTACTTGGGATTCGGGTAACGGAGAAATGATTCATGTGATCAACTCGGCGCATTCCCTTGATGGCGAAAACTGGAAGCGTAACGGCTTGGCAATCCCCTTCGAACTTGGAGTCGCTCAGGCGTTTTCGCGCCCAACCGTCGCAAAAAACCATCTGGGTGGATTGGAGATGTGGTTCTCCTATCGCAGCGGAGCCGGGGAAACCTATCGTATCGGCTACGCAACCACTGACGAAGGCAAGCAATGGCGATTGGCGCTGGAGGAAGCCGCTATCGATGTTTCATCGGAAGGCTGGGATAGCGAGATGATCGAATACCCGTTTGTGTTTGATCATAAGGGAAGTCGGTACATGCTTTATAACGGTAATGGCTATGGTAAAACCGGCTTCGGCCTGGCTGTGCTGGAGAGAGGCTGATGGCTCGTATATTCGATTATGTGTATATATTTGCAACCATCCTGCTGACCGTCTATGGGCAACTTATTCTTAAATGGCGAATCTCTCACTACGGTGCATTCCCCTCTGACACAACTCAAAAAATCAAATTTCTTTTTTTGCTGTTTTTGGATCCGGCGATTGTTTCAGGGTTCGCAGCGGGGTTTTTAGCATCGTTAGCCTGGATGGCGGCGATGACCAAGTTTGATCTTAGTCACGCCTATCCATTTATGAGCTTGAACTTCGTTGTCGTTTTGCTTTTAAGTGGTTGGATTCTAAGTGAGCCAATGACACTCCAGAAATCAATGGGCGTTGGCCTGATTATTCTGGGCACAGTTATTGCCGCGCGTGGATAACAACGAAAAGCAAGTACCTAACGAAGTTTGGCGGTGAGGTTTTCTACTCCACGCTCTCGCACCCAGAATAATGTCGCGCCGGCCACTGCCGCCGGCATCATCAGGATATTGACCACCGGAATCAGCAGCACCAGGTAAACACTCCCGCCGAAGCTCATGCTCTGCCAGCGCTTCTCACGCAGCCAGGCGAGCATCTCGTTCCAGCCCAGCTTGTGGTTGTCCGCCGGGTAGTCGATGTACTGGATCGCCATCATCCATACGCCGAACAGTAGCCACAGCGGCGCGGCGATGATGTTCACCACCGGGATGAACGAGAGGATGAACAGCCCGATCGCCCGCGGCAGGAAGTAGCCGAGTTTGCGCATTTCCCGGGCGAGGGTGCGCGGGATCATGGCGATCAGTTCACTCCAGCTGAAAGCCGGGAAGTCGTCGGTGCCGCGCACCACCACTTCGACTTTCTCCGCGAGAAAACCGTTGAACGGCGCAGCGATGACGTTGGCGAGCATGGTGAAGGTGAAGAACACCATCAACACCACCAGCACCACGAAAATCGGCCAGAGGATGTAGCTGAGAAAACTAAGCCAGTCGGGCAGGGACGGCATCAGCGTATCGACCCACAGACTGAATTGATGGCCGGCCAGATAGATCAATCCGACGAACAGCACCAGATTGATTGCCAGCGGCAGCAACACGAATAAACGCAGGCTGGGGCTGAGGACCAGCTTGAGGCCTTCGCGCAGGTATTGCGGGCCGGACAGAACAGGGGCGGGCATATCGAGCTCCGAGCAGAAGGGAAACGCGCCGACCTTACCGGCTTTGCCTTACGGGCGAAAGCGCGGTCGCAGCATCGACATCAACAGTAACAAAGGCGTCTATATATTGGCCGTGACGGGATAGAGACCGCCTATGAGCTGGATTGTTAAACCGTATTTCCTTAATCTTCGCCCCCTCGATACGCTGCACCCAATCTTTTTACAGGACTGTCGAGTTCAAGCCTTCCCCAAGTGCTTTCAACGGTCCTTTTTTATTCCCGCCGGCAACCCGGCGTTCCGCGCCAGGTATTCCGGGCCGGTCAACAGGAGCAGGTCATGTCTGAAGTCCGTCATTCGCGAGTGATTATTCTCGGTTCCGGCCCTGCCGGTTACAGCGCCGCGGTCTATGCCGCCCGTGCCAACCTCAAGCCACTGCTGATCACCGGTATGCAAGCCGGCGGTCAACTGACCACCACCACCGAAGTCGACAACTGGCCGGGCGATGTCCACGGTCTGACCGGCCCGGCGTTGATGGAGCGGATGCGTGAGCACGCCGAGCGCTTTGAAACCGAGATCGTTTTCGATCACATCAATGCCGTGGACTTCGCCGCCAAGCCGTACACCCTGACTGGCGACAGCGCGACCTACACCTGCGACGCCCTGATCATCGCCACCGGCGCCAGCGCTCGTTACCTGGGCCTGCCATCGGAAGAAGCGTTCATGGGCAAAGGCGTTTCGGCCTGCGCGACCTGCGACGGTTTCTTCTACCGCAACAAGCCAGTGGCCGTGGTCGGTGGCGGTAACACCGCTGTCGAAGAAGCCCTGTACCTGGCCAATATCGCCAGCACCGTGACCCTGATCCACCGTCGCGAAACCTTCCGCGCCGAGAAGATCCTGATCGACAAGCTCAACGCTCGTGTTGCCGAAGGCAAGATCATCCTGAAGTTGAACTCGAACCTGGACGAAGTCCTGGGCGACAACATGGGCGTGACCGGTGCTCGCCTGAAGAACAACGACGGCAGCTTCGACGAGCTGAAAGTCGACGGCGTGTTCATCGCCATCGGCCACACCCCGAACACCTCGCTGTTCGAAGGCCAGCTGACGTTGAAAGACGGTTACCTGGTGGTGCACGGCGGCCGTGAAGGCAATGCGACCGCGACCAACGTTGAAGGCATCTTTGCTGCCGGTGACGTGGCTGACCACGTTTACCGTCAAGCGATCACCTCGGCCGGCGCCGGCTGCATGGCGGCACTGGACACCGAGCGTTACCTCGATGGTCTGCAGAACGCTTCGTTCTGATTCTGTTGAAATGAAAAAACCGGCTTCGGCCGGTTTTTTTTGTGCCGCTCATTTTGCTTGTCCTGTAGGAGCCGGCTTGCTGGCGATGCAGGCGGCGCGGTGCTCCTGTCATACCGAGTCGACTGCATCGCCAGCAAGCCGGCTCCTACAGTGATCAGGTCAGCTTTTTCAGGCACGCCTCCAGGATGTCGAGGCCTTCTTCCAGCACCGCCGCCTCCGTGGTCAACGGCGCCAGTAGCCGAATGATGTGCCGCGACTTGCCGCTAGGCATCAGCAGCAACCCCGCTTCACGGGCCAGGGCCAACAGCTGTGTCAGCTGCGCCGGGGCGGGTGTGCCGTCGGCGTTGGCCAGTTCGATGCCGCGCATGGCGCCGACACCGGTCAGGCGTCCGAGATAAGGGGAAACCTTGTTGGCTCGCCAGGCTTCGTAGCGGCTGACGATCGCTTCTTCCTGCTGCGAACCCCAGGCGTGCAGGTTGGCGTCGGTCATTTCATCCAGCGTCGCCAACGAAGCGGCGCAGGCGATCGGATTGCCCGAGTAAGTGCCGCCCAGTCCGCCCTTGGGCAAAGTGTCGAGCAGCGACTTGCGCCCGACCACCGCCCCCAGCGGCATACCGCCGGCAATGCTTTTGGCCAGCAGGATCAGGTCCGGCTCGATGCCCAGTCGCGAGAACGCAAACCGCTGGCCGGTGCGGCCGAAGCCGGACTGAATTTCATCGGCGATCAGCAGGATGTTCTTTTCATCACAGAACTTGCGCAAGGCCTGAGCGAACTCGACATCCATCGTCAGGAAACCGGCTTCACCCTGCACAGGCTCGACGATAAAGCACGCCACGTCGTCGACATCGATCTCGACGCTGAACAGCCGATCCATCGCCTTCAACGCTTCGGCGCAGGTCACGCCGTTGTCCTTGCTCGGGTAGGGCAAATGGAACACCGGACCGGGCAACACGCCGACCTTCTGTTTGTAGGGCGCGACTTTGCCATTGAGGTTGAGAGTGGCGAGGGTGCGCCCGTGGAAGGCGCCGTCGAAAGCGATGACGGCCGTGCGACCGGTCGCGCCCCGGACGATCTTCAGGGCGTTTTCCGCCGCTTCCGCGCCGCTGTTGGTGAGCATGCCGCTGACCGGGTAATCCACCGGGATGAACGCGGCCAGACGCTCCATGAGTTCGAGGTAAGGCACGTGCGGGGCGGCGTTGAACGCGTAGTGCGTCAACCGGGTGGCTTGTTCGCGGATGGCCTCGACGATGCGCGGGTGGCAATGGCCGAGGTTCAACACGCCGATGCCGCCGACAAAGTCGATGTAGCGTTTGCCCTCGGTGTCCCAGACCTCGGCGTTTTTGCCGTGGCTGAGCGTGACAGGGTGCACGATGTTGATCGACCGGCTGATGGTTTCGCTGCTCATGGATGACCGACTCTGAAGAAGGGAGGCTTCTTTTTATCTAAGCCGCGAGCAGTGGTGCCGGGCAAACGAAATAAAGTTGCCGGGTCAATCTTAAAAGTCGGGATGTGGTTTGAGCGTTGTGCAAATTCATTCAAAACAACGCAGAACCTGTAGGAGCATGGCTTGCCAGCGAAGGCGTCCTCAAGGGCGATGCAAGCCTCAAGGGACCCATCGTCGGAACGCCGCCCGCAGCAAGCCGGCTCCTACAGGGGGAGGTGTTGCTCAGAAATCAGCGGCGGGTCAGGGGTTGCTGGGTGAACTTCACACCGGCCAGGCCATGGGCAATCAACGCGCGGATGTTGCCGTGATCGCTGCCTTCTGGGGTGGCCACGACGGAGCGGTAATGCTCGCCGAATGCCAACAGCGCTTCTTCATCGCTCAACCCTTCCAGCAGCGCCAGGCCCAGGGTCTTGCACGAACCTTCGTTTTGCCCGGCGGCGTTTTCCACGCCACCGTTGTTGAACGCCTGTGGCTGGTAGTCGTAACCGGCGGCGATGAAGGCCAGGGTGTCGGCAAAAACGTGTTCGCCGCTCTTGAGGCTGGCGCGCAGGGTGTTCAAATCACTCATTGGGTTTTCCTTTGGCGAACGCCGCTTGTTGCTCGGCGCTGGCTTCTTGCTGATATTGGGCTTTCCACTCGGCGTACGGCATGCCGTAGACGACTTCACGGGCGTCGTCGAGGCTGACCTCGATCTGACGTTCGTCAGCCGCGGCCTTGTACCATTTGGACAGGCAGTTGCGGCAGAAACCCGAGAGGTTCATCAGGTCGATGTTCTGCACATCCTTGCGGCTGTCCAGGTGCGCGACCAGCCGGCGGAAGGCGGCGGCTTCAAGTTCGAGGCGTTGTTGGTCAGTCATGATGGGCTCTGTGTTACTCAGTCGTGCGCGAGATAATAAAAGTCTGGCGAGCAATGCGCCAGACGCGGTCAGCGGCTCGCGGCCAGGGTGATCGACACCGACTCGGCGAAACGCAGGGCGTGGGGCTTGTCGACTTCGACTTCGGCGTACAGCACCGACTCATTGGCCATGACCAGATCGAGAATTTCCTGGGTCAGGCGTTCGAGCAGGGCAAAGCGATTGCCTTCCACGTGAGCGATGATCGCTTTGGTGATGGTCCGGTAATTCAGCGCGTGATCGATGTCGTTGTCACGCACCGCTTCCTGGGCTGCATACAGGATCGTCAGGTTGATCAGCACGTCCTGCTTGTTGAGGATTTCATCCTCGTTGATCCCGATGAACGTCCGCAGGCACAGGTCCTTGACCCGGATGCGTGCCATTCCTGGTTGAAGTTGTGGCATTGCTACTTGCTCCGTCCAATCAATTGCAGGAACTCCTGACGGGTGTTGCTCGACTCGCGGAAGGCGCCGAGCATCACCGAGGTGTTCATGGTCGAATTCTGTTTCTCGACGCCGCGCATCATCATGCACATGTGCTGTGCCTCGATGACCACCGCGACACCGGCGGCACCGGTCACTTGTTGCACCGCGTCGGCGATTTGTCGGGTGAGGTTTTCCTGGATCTGCAGGCGACGGGCAAACATGTCCACCAGCCGCGCAATCTTCGACAGGCCCAGCACTTTACCCGTTGGAATATAAGCCACATGCGCCTTGCCGATGAAGGGCAGCAGGTGATGTTCACAGAGTGAATACAGCTCGATGTTGTCGACAATGATCATTTCATCGTTGTCGGAGGCGAACAACGCGCCGTTGACGATTTCTTCGACACATTGCTCGTAACCATGACACAGGTACTGCATGGCTTTGGCTGCGCGCGCCGGGGTATCGAGCAGGCCTTCGCGGTCGGGATTTTCACCGAGGCCGATGAGGATCTCGCGGTAGTTCTGGGACAGGGCGTTCTGGGGCCGGGATAACGTCATGAAATATCCTCGCGGGGCAACTTACTTGAGGTGCCGTCCGCCGTTGACGGTCAGGGTCGTGCCGGTGACATAAGGGTTGTCGAGCAAATAACGCAGGCTTTGGTAGATCACGTCGCTACCGGGTTCGATACCCAATGCGGATTTGGCCAGAGCCTTGGCGCGGTACGCCGCGTCGTCGTCAGGGTTGAACAGTAGCAGGGCAGGAGCGATGCCGTTGACCTTGATGTCAGGCGCGTACTTCGCCGCGAAGGACAGGGTCAGGCTGTCGAGCCCGGCTTTGCTGGCGCAGTAGCCGATGTGCTTGCTGCTGCCCTTGCGCGTGACGTCATCGCTGATGTGCACGATGTCCGCCGGGGTCGAGCGTTGCAACAAGTCGGCACAGTGCAGGTTGATCAGGTAGGGCGCCAGCATGTGCACGCTGAACATGCGGGTAAACGCTGCGGCGTCGGTGTCCGGCGTTTCGGCCAGCCATTCGGATGCGTTGTGGATGATCGCCCGCAGGCAGTCGGTGTGGGTTTTCAGTTCGCTGATGAAGGCGAGAATCCCGCCCTCGCTGGAAAAGTCGGCGAGGATTGCCGTCGCCCCCAGATCACGCAATGCCTGTACGCCGGGGCGTTCAGTGCGATAGCTGAAGATCAGCGCATGGCCGTCTTCGAGCAACCGCTGCGCACAGTGCAGGCCGACACGCTGGCCGGCACCGGTGATGAGGATCGGGGCGGATGAAGAGGTCATGAACGGCTCGCGTCGCGGTAAGAGCAAAACTATACCAGCGACGAGCCGTGAGGTGGCTTTTGTAGGAGCGAGCGATGCGGCGATCCGACTTGCCCGCGAAGAACGATGACGCGGTCCAGGCATTCAACCGCGTCATCGTTCTTCGCGGGCAAGCCTTGCTCCTACAGGTGGCGGTCAGTGATTCTGGGTGGTGGGTTCAACAGGTAATCGCCGTGTCGGCGTGCTGTTCAACCAACCGGCGAGCACTCGGGTCGACAGCGGAATAAAGAGGTAGACCATCAACGGCGTCAGACACAGCGTGCTGATGAACACCCGAGGCAACAGGCTCATTTCGCCGAGCAACGGCCCCAGTACGAAGTTGAACAACAACGATACCGGGAAGAACGCCAACCAGATTGCCACGGCCTGTTTCCAGCGAGGCGGACGTGCGCCGGCAGCACCGAACCAGCCTTCGATGCCGCTCACGCGATGTTCCGTCTTATGCGCAAACAAGTCGCTGCCGCGCGCGAGCCAGGCGGTACGCGAGGCCGAATGCTCCCAGGCGTGCATGGTCTGCGCGTTGGCGAAGCGGAAAATGATCTGGAATTCGTCATCGTCGGGCGGCGGGGCGAGCACGCCTGAGCCGAGATAACCCTGGAAGTCGGTGGCCAGTTGTTCGCCTTCGCGCAACCAGGCCATCAGGTCCTGATAACGCCCATCGGCGACGCGGCGCGCAACCATCAGCGTGACGGGGGAGGTAGACATTATGTATCTCCGTATGACAATTGCGTTACTCCGGATAGGAGTTTCGCCAGGCGCAGCGCCGGGGTGATGGGCTGCGTCTCGGAACAAGCAAGGATTGGTCCGGATTCTACAGGTTATGGCAGCGACAATCGTCGTTCATCAATGTATTGAATGGTGATGGGGCAAGAGAGGTAGAATGGGATCCAATTTATACGCGGACGTTGACTGCCCTATGCCTGTCTTGACTGAAGATGTCGCTGGTTTGCCGCGTGCTCTTTCCATAGAAAAGGAAGAACTGTTTCCGATCCGTGAAGTGTCACGGCTGACGGGCGTCAATCCGGTCACCTTGCGGGCGTGGGAGCGACGTTATGGTCTGATTCAGCCAATGCGCACCGAAAGCGGGCATCGCTTGTACGCAATGACCGATATCGAGCGGGTCCGCAGCATCCTGGGCTGGATCGAACGTGGCGTCGCCGTCAGCAAGGTCGGCAAGATACTGGCCAAGACTGCCCCGCTTCAAGCGTTGTCGCACATCATCCCCAACGAACTGGTGCAGGCTGACTACGCGCAGTGGCAGGAACAAGTCAAAGCGGCGGTGAACGTGTTCGATGAGGTGCAACTGGAGCAGGTCTATGGGCAGATCTTTTCCAGTTACCCCCTGACCGTGGCGTTTCAGGACATTCTGATGCCACTCTGGAAGCAATTGCTGCAACGTCAGGAAGTGTTCGGCCAGGCCAGCGAGTGGCTATTCCTGGACGGTTTTTTGCGTTCACGGGTGTTACAGCGGCTGCTGCTGGTGCGCGTCATGCAGCCACGGCGCGTGATTGTCTGTCCCCTGAACGATCAATGTCGCGAACTCGAGCTGTTGGTCACGGCGTTGTTTTTGAGCAGTGTCGATTCGGCCATTCAATTGCTGGCGGTCGGTCAGCCCTTTGATGAACTGGCGCTGGTCTGCGAAAGGGTCAAGCCCCAGGCGTTGGTGCTGTTTTCCAATCACGCGCCCACTAGCGATTTGCCGCGACGTTTGAATCGTCTGGCGATGAGCCTGGATTGCCAGTTGATGCTGGCCGGTGACGCGTCGGAACTGTCGCAGGAGAGCCTGGAAGGATCGTCCATTGGCTGCCTGGGTAACGAAGGAGTGGTGATGCGTCAGCGCCTGAAACAGTTCCTGGCAGGCAACCTGGATACCTGAATCACAGATGCAGGGTCGGGTGGGTCAGTCGATGCTGCTGAAGGATGTACTGGCGAAGGCGCTCGGTTTCATCCTTGTCGCTCTGACTCAACTGATAGGCAAAGAAGCCGTTCTCGGTTTCTCTCTCGAAGGTGCCGCGCAACGCGATACGTTCGTAGCCTGACGGGCTGAACCACAACGCGAAATGCTTGGGCGGTTTGGTCTTGTTGCGAACTTCCAGCAAAACCCCTTTGAACGACACTTCATGCACCCACATCGTGCCGGGATGGCCGGCGGCATTTTCCAGGGCGACCGGTTCTTCGAGGAGCAGGCGCCATGGCCGGACCAACGGTCCGTCTTCATAAATGCTGGGGACGCCGAGGCGTAAATGCAGCGCGTGAAATTCGTCTTCCACCAGATGCAGCGGGAAGGTCATTTGCTGATTTTCGAAGTTGGCCTGGATCGTGACTTGCTCATGAGCAGCAAGGCGCGTGAGCAAGTCACGGATTTGCGAACCACCATTTACAAGCAGACTCGACGTCGCATCCCGCACATTGAGTTGCGGGTTGTGTTGCATGGTCTGGATAAAATCCAGCTCATCCTGGGTCAGGAGTGCGTCGCGCTGCATGATGGGCTCGAAAGGAAAAGTAACAAAGTCATCGGTGATTGTAGTTAATGACAATCAATTCTCGGTTTTGTTTGCGCCGTTCGTCGGTTTGAGCGCGGCGAGCTCGGCCTGAAGCTCTGCCACTTGCGCTTCAAGCTGCGCTACCCGCTGCTGCGCCTTGACCTGCACGGTGACGTCCTTTTGCACGCCGACAAAATACGTCTGACCGTCACTCGGGTTTTTCACCGTAGAAAGCGACAGCTCGTTCCAGAACGGTGTGCCGTCCTTGCGGTAGTTTCGCAGGATTTCCCGGCAGGAGCCGCCACTGTTCAACGCATTGCGAATCAAGGGCAGCGCTTCCTGGTCGCGGTCACCTGATTGCAGAAAGCGGCAATCCTGGTAGAGGATTTCTTCGCTGGTGTAACCGGTCAGTCGTTCGAAAGCCGGGTTGACGTAAATCAGGATGTTGTCGTGTTCACCTTCTTTTTCGGCAATCACGATGCCGTCGTTGGACGCGTCAATCACCATTTGCAGCAGTTGTGCGTTGATCATCGGAGAATCCTTTCCAGATTGATTGAGCGCAGCATTCTAAAAGAACTCTAGCGGCCTTCAATGCTTAATGAGAGCTAATCGCAGCTTTTTTGCTGCGGCTGTTAATATCCCTCATCTTTTTACTCAGCTTCAGGATCAGATTGATGAAAGTCGCCATCTTTTCGGGCTCGGTGTACGGCACGGCTGAAGAAGTCGCTCGCCACGCTGCGAATATTTTGAAAACCGCAGGCTTCGAAACCTTTCACAACCCGCGCGCAAGCCTTGCCGATGTTCAGGCGTTTGGCCCGCAAGCCTTTCTGGCAGTGACTTCGACCACTGGCATGGGCGAACTGCCGGACAACCTGCAACCGTTGTATTTCGCCATTCGTGACCAATTGCCGGCCGCCTGGCGTGGTTTGCCGGGCGCGGTGATCGGCCTGGGCGATGCGAGCTACGGCGATACGTTCTGCGGCGGCGGTGAGCTGATGCGCGAGCTGTTCGGCGAACTGGGCATCCGCGAAGTGCTGCCGATGCTGCGCCTGGATGCCAGCGAAAGCGTCACCCCGGAAACCGATGCCGAACCCTGGCTGGCGGAACTCGTCACCGCTCTGCGCGGCTGACTGGCCATTCGCGAAGCAAGGCGAGCCAGGATTGTGCCGCTTCGGGGCTGCAGAACCGGTTCGCTGACCCCTTGTTGGCGGCGGTACTTTGACATGGATCCAAGCTGTCTGGCGCAGTGACTCGCTAGGTCATCAAGCTGGCTGCCAATGCAACTACATGAACCCCGGGGGCTGACTAGACTGCTAAACGTGAGCAAAACAATAAGAACAGGAGTTCCTTGTCGTGAGCGTAGCCCCCGTCCAATCGCCCCACAGTGTCAAAGACCAGGTCAGTGCCGCCGAGTGGCAGACCCGCGTCGATCTGGCCGCCTGTTATCGTCTGGTCGCCCTGCATGGCTGGGATGATCTGATCTTCACGCACATTTCCGCCAAGGTGCCAGGCACTGAAGATTTCCTGATCAACCCGTTCGGGTTGATGTTCCACGAGATTACCGCGTCGAGTCTGGTCAAGGTCGATCAGGCCGGCAACAAGCTGATGGACAGCCCTTACGAGATCAACCCGGCGGGCTACACCATTCACAGCGCCGTGCACGAAGTGCGGCACGATGTCGTCTGCGTATTGCACACGCACACGGCGGCCGGCGTTGCGGTGTCGGCGCAGAAGCAAGGCGTTTTGCCGATCAGCCAACAGTCGCTGTTTGTTCTGTCGAGCCTGGCGTATCACGCCTATGAAGGCGTCGCGCTGAACCACGAAGAGAAGGCGCGGCTGCAAGCCGACCTCGGTGAAAACAATTTCCTGATGCTGCACAACCACGGGTTGCTGACCTGCGGCGGCACCATCGCCGACACGTTCCTGATGATGTTCACCTTCCAGCGCGCCTGCGAAATCCAGGTGCTGGCACAGAACGGTGGTGCGGAACTCATCGCCATCGAACCGCAGATTCTGGCGGGCGCCAAGGCGATGATCGCCGGCGTCACCAAAAGTGCACAAGGGATGGGCGGCGCGCTGGCCTGGCCGGCGCTGCTGCGCAAACTCGATAAACAAGACGCGGGATATAAACTCTGATGCCTCTCGCCGAGATCCCCCTGTGTGTCTGGCGCAAGCGCAGCCAGACGTTCGACTTTCGTGATCAGACGGTGCGTTACTGGACGGCAGGGCAGGGTGAGCCGCTGTTGCTCATTCACGGCTTCCCGACCGCCAGTTGGGACTGGCACTACCTGTGGCAGCCGCTGGCCCAGCGTTATCGGGTGATTGCCTGCGACATGCTCGGTTTCGGCGATTCAGCCAAACCGGTGGATCATGAATACAGCCTCTTGGAGCAGGCCGATCTGCAACAGGCATTGCTGGAGCATTTGAACGTCGAGCAACCGGTGCACGTGCTTGCCCACGATTATGGCGACAGCGTGGCTCAGGAACTGTTGGCCCGGCATTACGAGGCGCGCATTCATCTCGCCAGTTGCGTGTTCCTCAATGGGGGGCTGTTTCCTGAAACCCATCGTCCGGTACTGATGCAAAAACTGTTGCTCAGCCCGTTGGGCTGGATGATCGGCCGCGCGTTTTCCCGTGATGCGCTGGTGAAGAGTTTTCGCCAGATTTTCGGACCGCAGAGCCGTCCTACCGAGAGTGAGATGGATGATTTCTGGAGCCTGATCGACACCAATCACGGGCCACGGATCATGCACAAGCTGATTGCCTACATCCCCGAGCGCAGGGTCCAGCGCGAGCGTTGGGTGAGTGCCATGCAGCGCGGTGAAGTGCCGTTGCGGGTGATCGATGGCGAGGTCGATCCGATCTCCGGCGGGCATATGGTCGAACGCTATCGGGAGCTGATCCCGAACCCGGACACGGTCCTGCTGCCCGGCATCGGCCATTACCCGCAAACCGAAGCACCGGCTCAGGTGCTCAAGCATTATCTGGCGTTTCGCGACCGGCTGATTTCAACGCCGCTGAAAGTGGCCTGTTCGTAGACATCACCGCAACCTTGCCGGCGAATGCGTCCTGTGGTGCTTGTCGGATTGCCATCGCCAGCAAGCCGGCTCCTACAGGTTTTGTGGTGTTTGGTGAGGTGGTGTTCACCCCAATCCTTGCCGGCGATGGCGTCCTCGAGGCTTGTGGTGCCTGTCGGATTGCCATCGCCGGCAAGCCGGCTCCTACAGTGTTTTTGTGGTGTTTGATGAGTTGGCGGACACCTCGGTCCTGTAGGAGCCGGCTTGCTGGCGATGGGCCGTGACTCGGTCCTCGCGCTCATCATCCCCCCGCCTTATCGAGCACCATTCAGCCTACCCCGTGTTCATTGTGACCGGCAGCGCCTTGCCTGAGACTCGGACTTATTGTCCCTCGGCCTGCTGGAGTCCCCCCTAATGAATGAGCCTGTGCGCTTCGAAGATAAAGTCGTGATCATCACCGGAGCCGGTGGTGGCCTGGGCCGCGCTCATGCGCTGTTGTTCGCGAAACAGGGCGCCAGGGTGCTGGTCAACGATCTCGGTGGCTCGGCGCAAGGTGAAGGTGCAAACGCTTCGGCAGCAGACCGCGTAGTCGCGGAAATCCGTGAGGCCGGCGGCACTGCCGAGGCCAACCATGACTCCGTCACCGACGGCGACAAAATCGTCCAGAACGCCCTCGACGTTTTCGGCCGTGTCGACGTAGTGGTCAACAACGCCGGAATTCTGCGGGACAAGACTTTCCACAAAATGGACGATGCCGATTGGGACCTGGTCTATCGCGTCCACGTCGAAGGCGCCTACAAAGTTACTCGCGCCGCCTGGCCTCATATGCGCGAGCAAAATTACGGTCGGGTCATCTTCACCGCATCGACCTCGGGCATCTACGGCAACTTCGGCCAGTCCAACTACGGCATGGCCAAGCTCGGGCTCTACGGCCTGACCCGCACCCTGGCCATCGAAGGCCGCAAGAACAACATCCTGGTCAACGCCATCGCCCCAACCGGCGGCACCCGCATGACCGAAGGCCTGATCCCGCCGCAAGTGTTCGAACAACTCAAGCCGGAACTGGTCAGCCCGCTGGTGGTGTACCTCGCCAGCGAAAACTGCCAGGAAACCTCGGGGCTGTTTGAGGTCGGTGGCGGCTGGATGGGCAAGGTGCGTTGGGAGCGCAGCCTCGGCGCCGGGTTCGATCCACGGGTCGGGTTTTCACCGGAAGATGTGGCGGCGCACTGGCAGCAGATCTGCGACTTCGAAGGCGCAGCGCATCCAAAGGACAACATCGAGGCGCTGAAGGAAATGATGGGCAACTTGCAGAAGTATTCCCTCTGATTCCTTCGCCTCGCGCAGGGCTCGCCTGAGTCCTGCCTCCCCAGAACCATCGCCCATAAAAAAGGCCGCTGCAAACGCAGCGGCCAAGGTAAGACGTTGGATCAAGGAGCTACAAATCAACGTCAGTGAACACGGGGCGATGAGTCGAAACCTTCGACACATCTGAAATCTGTCGCCAGTGGCGCGGACTGACCGCACGCCATCGCTGTGTGCTGTCAGGCCGTTTGCCGTGAAAGCCCGACAAGAATAAGCGCTTGAGTCCAAAGGAAAAATAGCGATTCCAGACATGCAGTATTGCAGCCTGGGCAACAGTCTCGCGCTCATGCATCCGGCTGATGAACCTCCATCCACTTCATCCATACCTCGCGCAACTCCCCGCGCCGCAAGGCCATTCATCCTTTAGAGCTACACAGCGAATACCTCCTTGGTGCGCTTATCGCTCCCGACCTGCGGCAGTAGGGTGTGGCCTTCTGTCACTCACCGGGGAAGACGCATGACAAAAACAACAATGCGCGCCATCTTCACACCGCAGGCGCTGGCCGCTGCGGTGGCCTTGGGTTGCTGTGCCCAGGCGCAGGCCGTTTCATTCAATATTGGCGAAATCGAGGGGACATTCGACTCCTCGCTGTCCGTCGGCGCGAGTTGGGGCATGCGCGATGCCGATAAATCGCTGGTGGGTATCGTCAACGGCGGGACCGGCCAGGCGTCGACCGGTGACGACGGGCGTCTGAACTTCAAGAAGGGCGAAACCTACTCCAAGATCTTCAAGGGTATTCACGACCTCGAACTGAAGTACGGCGACACCGGCGTGTTCGTCCGTGGCAAGTATTGGTACGACTTCGAACTGAAGGACGAAGACCGCGAGTTCAAGCCGATCAGCGATCACAATCGCAAAGAAGGTTCCAAGTCTGCCGGCGCGCAGATCCTCGATGCGTTCGTCTATCACAACTACTCCATCGCCGATCTGCCGGGCACCCTGCGCGCGGGTAAACAGGTGGTCAGTTGGGGCGAAAGTACCTTCATCGGCAACTCGATCAACAGCATCAACCCGGTCGACGTTTCAGCGTTCCGTCGTCCTGGCGCGGAAATCAAGGAAGGCCTGATTCCGGTGAACATGCTGTTCGCCTCTCAGGGCCTGACCGACAAACTTACCGTGGAAGGTTTCTATCAACTGGAGTGGGACCAGACCGTTCTCGACAACTGCGGCACCTTCTTCGGCGGGGACGTGGCGGCAGATGGCTGCAACACGGGATACACAGTCGCCAGCCCGGCGATTGCACCGTTGCAACCGATCGCTGCCGCTTTTGGCCAAGGCTTCCAGGTCGGCAAGGAAGGGGTGATCGTTCCCCGTGGCGGCGACCGCGACGCCCGCGACTCCGGGCAGTGGGGCACGGCGTTGCGCTGGTTGGGCGACGACACCGAGTACGGTCTGTACTTCATGAACTACCACAGCCGCACGCCGAATGTCGGCACCACCACTGCCGGGGCGGGGACGCTGGCGCGGATACCGGCCATCGTTGCTACCGCCAATGCCGTTGCACCCGGCACCGGTTCGGCACTGGCCCAGAGCGTGATGCTCGGTCGCGGCCAGTACTACCTCGAATACCCGGAAGACATCCGCCTCTACGGTGCGAGTTTCTCCACCACCTTGCCGACCGGCACCGCATGGACCGGCGAGATCAGCTATCGCCCCAACGCACCGGTACAGGTCAACAGCACCGACCTGACACTGGCCTTGCTCAACCCGATTGCCGGCGGCGCTGCTTCGCCAATCGCCACCCGGCCAGGCGCGGACAACAAAGGCTATCGCCGCAAGGAAGTGACGCAGATCCAGAGCACCCTGACGCACTTCATCGATCAGATCGCCGGTGCGGACCGTCTGACCCTGGTGGGTGAGGCGGCCGTTGTTCACGTCGGCGGGCTGGAAGACAAAAGCAAGCTGCGTTACGGCCGCGATTCGGTCTACGGACAGTACGGTTTCCGCGGTGATACCGACGGTTTCGTCACCTCGACGTCCTGGGGCTACCGCGCCCGCGCGATCCTTGATTACAACAACGTCATCGCCGGGATCAATTTCAAACCCAACCTGTCGTGGTCCCATGACGTCGCCGGTTACGGCCCCAACGGGCTGTTCAACGAAGGCGCCAAGGCCATCAGCGTCGGCGTCGATGCGGACTATCGCAACACCTATACCGCGAGCTTGAGTTACACCGATTTCTTCGGTGGTGACTACAACACCCTGGAAGATCGCGACTTCCTGGCGCTGAGCTTTGGCGTGAACTTCTGATCTGGCTGAGAAGGATGATTTCAATGCGCAAAATGATTCTGCAATGCAGCGTTCTGGCCCTGAGCCTGTTGGCCGTCGATGTAATGGCTGCGGTGTCGCCGGACGAAGCCAACAAACTCGGTACCAGCCTGACGCCGTTGGGCGCCGAGAAGGCGGGTAATGCCGATGGCTCGATTCCGGCCTGGACCGGCGGCATCCCGAAAAACGCGGGCGCGGTGGACAGCAAAGGGTTCCTTGCCGACCCGTTCGCCAATGAAAAACCGCTGTTTACCATCACGGCGGCAACCGTCGACAAGTACAAGGACAAGCTCTCCGACGGCCAGATCGCGATGTTCAAACGCTACCCGGAGACCTACAAGATCCCGGTCTATCCGACCCACCGTACAGTGGCCTTGCCAGCGGACATCTACGAGTCGGCCAAGCGCAGCGCGCTGAATGTAACGCCGATCAACGACGGCAATGGCCTGGCCAATTTCACCGGCAATCGCTACTACGCGTTTCCGATTCCGAAGAACGGCGTTGAGGTGATCTGGAACCACGTTACCCGTTATCACGGCGGCAATTTGCGTCGCACCATCACCCAGGCCACGCCACAGTCCAATGGCGATTTCACGGTGATCCGCTTCAAGGATGAAGTCGCCGTGCCTTCGCTGCTGGGGGACTTGAAACCCGGCAGCGACGACAACGTGCTCAGCTACTTCAAGCAGGAAGTCACGGCGCCGGCGCGGTTGGCGGGCAACGTGTTGCTGGTTCACGAGACACTCGACCAGGTCAAGGAACCGCGCAAGGCCTGGATCTACAACGCCGGCCAGCGTCGCGTGCGGCGTGCGCCGCAGGTGGCCTATGACGGCGTCGGCACCTCGTCCGACGGGTTGCGCACCACCGACAACTTCGACATGTTTTCCGGCGCACCGGATCGCTATGACTGGAAGCTGATCGGCAAGAAGGAAATGTACATCCCTTACAACAGCTACAAGCTCGACTCGCCCAACCTCAAGTACACCGATGTGATCAAGGCCGGGCATATCAATCAGGACCTCACACGCTACGAGTTGCACCGGGTCTGGGAGGTTGTCGCCACGGTCAAGCCCAACGAACGGCACGTGTACGCCAAGCGTCACATGTACATCGACGAAGACAGCTGGCAGGTGGCACTGGCCGATCACTATGACGGTCGCGGTAAGCTGTGGCGTGTGGCCGAAGGTCATGCCCAGTTCTACTACGATCACCAGGTTCCGGCCTACACCGTTGAAGCGCTGTACGACTTGATCGCCGGTCGCTACATCGCACTGGGGATGAAGAACGAGGAGAAGCACAGCTTCGAATTCGGCATCGATGCCAAAGCAGGTGACTACACGCCAGCAGCGCTGCGGAGTACAGGGGTGAGGTAATCATTCCTACAGGCTCTGCAGAAAAAGGTGACTTCGCGGTCACCTTTTTTATAGGTGTCGATAAGTGTGTTGAATACTTCTTCAACAAGCCGTGTAGAGAGGGCTAGGGTGGCGCCACAATTATAAAAAGGCGCACCACTATGACCGCCATGACCCCGTGTCTGGACCGTCCTGGACTTCTGCCCCGTTTGTCTTCCCATCACCAGTCTCGCGAGCGGCTGATCGAGCCGTTGCTGGCCTCGACCGCACGCGTGAAATTGCTCTGTGCGCCGGCTGGCAGTGGCAAGAGTGCGCTGCTGATCGAATGCCTGTTGCAGGCACCGGAGCAGTGCCGGGTCTGTTGGTTGCCGTTGGCGGGGGAGCCGATGGAGGCTGCCGATTTTCGGCAGCGGCTGGCCCACGCGTTGGGATTGGCCGCGGCAGACGAATCCGCATTGCTGTCATCGCTGGCTCAATGGCAGACGCCGACCTGGCTGTGCCTCGATGACTATTGCCGCACGCCCAACCCGGAGCTGGACCTGCTGCTCGACCGGTTGCTGGCCATCAGCAGCCCGATGATTACCTGGTGGCTCAGTGGTCGCCGCCGCCCGCAATGCAATTGGCCACGCTTGTTGCTCGCCGATGAGCTGTACGACTGCGAGCGCGCCACGCTGGCCTTCACTCAAACGGAAATTGCCCGACTGCTGCATCACCTGGAGCCGGAGCAGGCAGCGAAACGTGCCGGCAGGATCATCGAACTCAGCGGTGGCTGGTGCGCGGGTGTGCGGATAGCGCTGCTGCAAAAATGCGACTGGTCGCGCAACGAGTCGCTGCACGGTCGGCCGGACACCCTGCACGATTACCTCGAACACGAATTGTTCGGCATGCTGACCCCGGAGCTGGCGGAAGCCTGGCGGGTGCTGGCCCATTTGCAGCGATTCAATGCGCGGTTGTGCGACCACCTGTTCGGTGCAGGCGAGGGCGCCCAATGCCTGAGCACGTTGCAGGCGTTGGGCTGCTTCATCGAGCCCTGGCAGGACTCGACCGACTGGCTGCAGATTTTCACCCCCCTCACGCAATTGATGCGTGAAGAGCAATGGCCGGCGGGACGTTCCTGGCATCGCCGCGCTTGTCAGTGGTTCGCCGCCGAACTGGACTGGAAAGCTGCGTTTGAACAAGCCTTGCTGGCCGAAGAGTTCGAGGTCGCGGTCAGCCTGTTGCAGCATTTCAGTTTCGAGCACCTGTTCGAAGAGCAGACCGTGGTGCTGTTGTTGCGTCTGCATGAACACAAAGGCGACGAGCTGATGCTTGGCTCGCCGCAACTGGTGGGGCTGATCACCGCGGCGTTGCTGTTTGCCGGGCGGTTCGAGCAGGCGGGCGAGTGCATCGGGCATTTGTCACGCTTCGCCCCTCAGCCGTCGGCGTTGCATCAACGGCAGCTGATGGCGCGTTGGCAGGCGATGCAGGGTTGGCTGTTGCATTTGCAGGGGCGCATGGAGCCTTCGCGCGCGCATTTGCTTGAGGCACTCGACGAACTCGACCCCTCGCTCTGGACGGCTCGGCTGATGTGCCTGTCCGCGCTGACCCAGCAAGCCTTGCTCAGGGGTGAACTCGACGTGGCGCAGGCGACCAACCGTGAGGCGTTGTGCCTGGCGCGTGCGCAAGGTTCGTTGGTGTTCGAGGGGCTGCTGGAACTCGATCATGCGCAATTGCTCGAGCAGCGTGGTGCGTCCGGCCGGGCTGAAACCCTGCTGGCCAACATGCATGGCTTGCTCGTCCAGCAGCAACCGCTGGCCCAACCGCTGCTGGGGCGGATTGCCTTGCAGCGCGGACGCTTGAGCCTGTGTCAGGGACGAGAGACGCAGGCGGCCGCGTACTTCGAGAGCGGCCTGCAAATCTGCCTGCGCAGCCAGGACAAACGCGTGCTTTACGGTTTCCTCGGCCTCGCGCAATTGGCCGCCAATCGCCAGGACTACGCCCAGGCGTTTGTCCTGCTGCGTGACGCCGAACGATTGATGCAACAGCGGCGGATTCCAGACACGGTCTACCGCAGTGTTCTGCTGCAATACAGCTGCCATTTCTGGCTACAGCAGGGCCGTCCGGATTTGGCCCATGAAGCCCTGACCCGGGTGCTGCGCCACTATCACGGCGCCCATGCTCGTCAGGCGCCGCCGGCGACGCTGGAGCTGATTCCCGGCCTTGAATACCTGCTGGTGCTGACCGAAGTGTATCGAGGGCAGGCGCAAAACCCTCTGGTGCAGCTCGAGGCTCAGTTGCACTGGGCGCGTCAACGGGGAATGGCGGGGCTGCAAGCGCAATTGCACCTGGCGCTGGCAGAAGTGGCCTGGCTGACAGGCGACACGCCTGCCGCTCGCGAGGCGATGCAGGAAGGTTTGGCGCTGGTCGAGCGCTGCAATCTTCAACAGGCCCTGCGCGATCTGCAATTGCGTCAGCCACGCTTGCCGGAGGCGATCGGGCGTACCGAGTCGGGTAACCCTGCTGAACCGCTGGCTTCGGTCCAGAACCGCTTGAGTCAGCGTGAAATAGAAGTGCTTGAGTTAGTCGCCCTGGGTAACTCCAATCAACAGATAGCTGATCAATTGTTCATATCGTTACATACCGTTAAAACCCACGCGCGGCGGATCAATGGAAAGTTGGGTGTAGAGCGAAGGACTCAGGCTGTGGCCAAAGCCAAAGTTCTGGGGATTGTTATTTGAAGTGTTCGGTATGTTTACGTCTGCATACAAGTTGCGGGGTGTACTAAGTTAATTGGTTTGTTTATAAAGTTGGCGTCGGCCCGTCAATCAGTGTTTATATTTTTTGAATGTGTTTTGGCCGACTTCCATTATTAGTAAGGATGCTATTTGTGAGTAATAAATTGCTGGAAGAAGTAAGTAAGAAATTGGCTGAGGTGTTCTGTCATATGGGGTATGCCATTCATGTCGATGAGACCTACCTGAATTCGGTAGTGGTCAACGATGAGGGCAAACAGGTAGTTGATTACTCCGAGAGTTTGAGTTGGGCTATCATGGAAAAAGTGCAGGCGGATGAGTTGCCGGCTTTCAATGATGTTTACGCAGGTATCTTTTCCGAACGGTGGACTTTTGATAAGGCTGATCGAGTTGCCGGTTTGGATGTCAACGATTTTAATAATGCAGGTCGTGTTGTGGTCGAGTCCTACCGAAGCAAGTAATCACTGCAGTAGGCTGACAACTTAGTTAGCCAGTGAATGCGGATGGCTCATAGCCCATTCGCCAACTCACGGCCCGCGTCGCCGCCAGCAATCGCTGCGCCGCCGGGCCGTTTTCGTCGGCGTGAAACAGTGACGCCGGGCCAACGATGGTCATGACGGCTACCACATTTCCCACCGCGTTGAACACCGGGGCCGACAACGCATCGACGCCGGGCATCAACAAACCATGCACATGGTGCAGGCCGCGCTCGCGGATTTGCTCACACAAGGTCACATAAGCCTGATCGTCCGCCAGCGTATGGGAATTGCTTGCCAGCACTTCCTGCTCGCGCAAATCCACCGTTTCACGCTTGGGCAGATAAGCGCCAAACACCAATCCCGTGGATGAACTGAGCAACGGCAACACAGAGCCCAATTGCGTCACCACGGTCACCGCGCGCACCGCCGGTTCGATATGCACCACGGTTGCGCCCTGATTGCCCCACACCGCCAAAAAACACGTTTCATTCAATTCATCGCGCAGTTCGGCCAAGGGCAGGGCGGCGACTTTCAGCACGTCCATACTGTTAAGTGCGGCCAACCCCACGCGCAGGGCTTCGCGGCCCAGGCCGTAATGGTTGGTGGCGGTGTTCTGTTCGGCAAAACCGCTGGCGATCAACGCCTGTAGATAGCGGTGAACCTTGCTTGCCGGCATCTGCACATGCTCGGCCAGGCGCGACAGTGAAGTCGATGGCGACAACTCGGCCAGTGCCTTGAGGATGTCGGTGCCGACCTCGGCCGAGCGGACTTTCTGTTTGTCGTTGTTGCGCGGCGTTTCCATGGAGGCAGTCTGATCCCGGGACGAATGGGCGTCTTTATAGCTTGACGGTCAATACCAATCAAATTACGTTATGCGTAATTGAATTACGATAAAAATAACCCAGGCGTGCCGAGACCTCTGCAACAGAGCGACAGGCCATTGCCTACTCCCTGTTCAGGAGGCTCCATGAACCTCGATTCAACGGCGCCCGCGCTGGCTTATCAGTCCGGTTTCGGCAATGAGTTCAGCAGTGAAGCGTTGCCCGGCGCACTGCCCGTCGGCCAGAACTCCCCGCAAAAAGCCCCATACGGCCTCTACACTGAGCTGTTCTCCGGCACCGCGTTCACCATGGTTCGCGCCGAAGCGCGGCGGACCTGGATGTACCGCATTCAGCCGTCGGCCAATCACCCGGCGTTCGTCAAACTGGATCGGCAACTGGCCGGCGGACCGTTGGGTGAAGTGACCCCCAATCGCCTGCGCTGGAGCCCGTTGGACATCCCGACCGAGCCAACCGATTTCATTGATGGGCTGGTGAGCATGGCCGCCAATTCGGCGGCGGAAAAACCGGCCGGAATCAGCATTTACCATTACCGTGCCAACCGCTCCATGGAGCGCGTGTTCTTCAATGCGGATGGCGAACTGCTGCTGGTGCCGGAACTGGGCCGCCTGCGCATTGCCACTGAACTGGGCGTGCTGGAACTCGAGCCGCTGGAAATCGCCGTGCTGCCGCGTGGTCTGAAATTTCGCGTCGAACTGCTCGACCCGCAGGCGCGCGGCTACATGGCGGAAAACCACGGCGCGCCATTGCGCCTGCCGGACCTCGGACCGATTGGCAGCAACGGTCTGGCCAATCCACGGGACTTCCTGACCCCGGTGGCGCACTACGAAAATCTCAAGCAACCGACCACCCTGGTGCAGAAATTCCTCGGCCAGTTGTGGGGTTGCGAGCTCGATCATTCGCCGCTGAACGTGGTCGCCTGGCACGGTAATAACGTGCCGTACAAATATGACCTGCGCCGTTTCAACACCATTGGCACGGTCAGCTTCGATCATCCGGATCCTTCGATTTTCACCGTCCTGACATCGCCGACCAGCGTCCATGGCCTGGCCAATCTCGACTTCGTGATCTTCCCGCCACGCTGGATGGTCGCCGAAAAAACCTTCCGTCCACCGTGGTTCCACCGCAACCTGATGAACGAATTCATGGGCCTGATCAAGGGCGAGTACGACGCCAAGGCCGAAGGCTTCGTGCCCGGCGGTGCGTCGCTGCATAGCTGCATGAGCGCCCACGGCCCGGACGGCGAAACCTGCACCAAGGCAATCAACGCGCCGCTCGCACCCGCGAAAATCGACAACACCATGGCCTTCATGTTCGAGACCAGCCAGGTGCTGCGCCCAAGTCGCTTCGCCCTCGACTGCCCACAGCTGCAACCCCATTACGACGCCTGCTGGGCTACGCTGCCCGCCACTTTCGACCCGACCCGGAGATAACCCATGACTCAGACTTCCATCACTCGTAGCTGGGTTGCCTCCGCCAACGGCCATGTCGACTTCCCCCTGCAAAACCTGCCGCTGGGCGTGTTCAGCGTGAAGGGTTCTGCGCCGCGCAGTGGCGTGGCGATTGGCGAACACATCTTCGATCTGCAAGCGGCACTCGACGCCGGCCTGTTCGACGGCGCTGCAAAAGCGGCGGTCGAAGCCACCCGTGGCGGTCAGCTCAATGCGTTTTTCGAACTCGGCCGCGAGGCTCGTGTTGCCCTGCGTGAGCGCTTGATCGAACTGTTCAAGGAAGGCAGCACCCTGCACGGCAAGATCGAAGCCCAAGGTGCAAAACTGCTGCCGCTGGCGGCGAACTGCGAGATGCACCTGCCAGCAAAAATCAACGATTACACCGACTTCTACGTCGGCATCGAGCACGCGCAAAACGTCGGCAAACTGTTCCGTCCCGACAACCCGCTGCTGCCGAACTACAAGTACGTGCCGATCGGTTACCACGGCCGCGCATCGACCATTCGCCCGTCCGGCACCGACGTTCGCCGTCCGAAAGGCCAGACCCTGCCGGCCGGTCAGACCGAACCGACCTTCGGCCCGTGTGCACGGCTGGATTACGAACTGGAACTGGGCATCTGGATCGGCCAGGGCAACGACATGGGCGACTCGATTGCCATCGGCGACGCCGCCGATCACATCGCCGGTTTCTGCCTGCTCAACGACTGGTCGGCGCGGGATATCCAGGCGTGGGAATACCAGCCTCTGGGGCCGTTCCTGTCGAAGAGTTTCATTACCAGCATCTCGCCATGGGTGGTGACGGCCGAAGCGCTGGAGCCGTTCCGTCGTGCGCAACCGGCGCGTCCGGAAGGCGATCCGCAGCCGCTGCCTTACCTGTTCGACAAACGTGACCAGGCCGCGGGTGCCTTCGACATCGAACTGGAAGTGCTGCTGCTGACCGAAGGCATGCGCGAGCAGAACCTGCCGGCCCATCGCCTGACCCTGAGCAACACCCGACACATGTACTGGACCGTGGCGCAAATGGTTGCGCACCACAGCGTCAACGGCTGCCAGTTGCAGGCCGGCGATCTGTTCGGCTCGGGCACTTTGTCGGGGCCGGAAAACGGTCAGTTCGGCAGCCTGCTGGAAATCACCGAGGGCGGTAAAAAGCCGATCGAACTGGCCTCCGGCGAAGTGCGTAAATTCCTTGAGGACGGCGACGAAATCATCCTGCGTGCCCGTTGCAGCCGCGACGGTTTTGCCTCCATCGGTTTCGGCGAATGCCGTGGCAAAGTGCTGCCGGCGCGTTAAGAGGAACGGGTCATGGAACTCTATACCTACTACCGTTCGACCTCGTCTTACCGGGTGCGTATCGCATTGGCGTTGAAGGGCCTGGATTACCAGGCGTTGCCGATCAACCTGATCGCGCCGCCGGGCGGTGAGCATCGCCAGCCACCGTACCTGGCGATCAATCCGCAAGGCCGGGTGCCGGCCTTGCGCACCGACGAAGGCGAGTT
Source organism: Pseudomonas sp. PDM02 (assembly GCF_014852285.1). Classification (NCBI taxonomy): domain Bacteria; kingdom Pseudomonadati; phylum Pseudomonadota; class Gammaproteobacteria; order Pseudomonadales; family Pseudomonadaceae; genus Pseudomonas; species Pseudomonas sp. PDM02. The sequence continues at coordinate 258,496 of NZ_JACVBL010000006.1, forward strand.
GCTGATTCAGTCACCGGCGATCATCGAGTACCTGGAGGAACGTTATCCACAGGTGCCGCTGCTGTCCAAAGACCTCGCCGCTCGCGCGCATGAGCGCGGTGTGGCGGCGGTGATTGGCTGCGACGTGCATCCGCTGCACAACGTCAGCGTGCTCAACAGGCTGCGGCAGTTGGGCCACGATGAAGCGCAGGTGGTCGAGTGGATCGGGCACTGGATCAGCCAAGGGCTGGCGACGGTGGAACAGTTGATTGGTGATGAAGGTTATTGCTTCGGCGCTGAACCGGGGCTGGCGGATGTGTACCTGATTCCGCAGCTGTACGCGGCTGAACGTTTCAACATTTCGCTGGAGGCATACCCACGGATTCGTCGAGTGGCGACGCTGGCGGCGACGCATCCAGCGTTCATGAAAGCGCACCCGGCCAATCAGCCAGACACTCCTTGAAAACATCACACCGCCCCCTGTAGGAGCGAAGCTTGCTCGCGATGAACGATGACGCGGTGTTCCTGACTGACCGCGGCGTCTCAATCGCCCGCAAGCCGGCTCCTACAGGTTCAAATACCGCACAATTCCCTGTAGGAGCGAAGCTTGCTCGCGAAGAACGTTAACGCGGTGTTCCTGACTGACCGCGGCGTTTGAATCGCCAGCAAGCCGGCTCCTACAGGTTCAAATACCGCACAATTCCCTGTAGGAGCGAAGCTTGCTCGCGAAGAACGATAACGCGGTGTTCCTGACTGACCGCGGCGTTTGAATCGCCAGCAAGCCGGCTCCTACAGGTTCAATTGCCGCACAATTCCCTGTAGGAGCGAAGCTTGCTCGCGAAGAACGATAACGCGGTGTTCCTGTGGGACCGCGGTGTTTGAATCGCCAGCAAGCTGGCGCCTGCAGGTTCAGTGGACGATGGAGTTGGGGGGCAGGTGGCCGAGTCGTTCGGTCAGGCGGATCCGCTGGATAGGGTCGTCGCTGAGCAGCAGCGCATGCTCCAGATCGAAACGCTCGGCGTTCGGGCAGTCCAGTCGCTGGTAAAGGCTGGCCCGGGCCAGGTAATCGGAGGCGCTGGCGTTGCCCAGTTCCAGTACGCGTTCGGCGTCGATCAACGCGCCAATGTAGTCATCGTGGGAAAGGTGCAACTGGCGCAGGTTGCGTGACAACCGCTGGAGCATTTGCACCGGCTCGGCCGTCAGCAAATGTTCGGCGCTGAGTTTCATGTTCGGGCCGTACTGGCGTTGCAGCAGTTCCCGGCAATCGTTGGGGTACAACCGTCGACCGCCGCAAGGGTCCAGCAGGTGATCGGCCCCCGGAACCCGCAGCAGGAAATGCCCTGGGAAGTTGACCCCGACCAGGGGGATTTCCAGGCCTCTGGCCAGTTCCAGCGCAATCAGGCCCAGGGCCAATGGCTGGCCACGTCGGCGCTCCAGCACTTTGTCGAGCAAGGCCACTTGCGGTCGCAATGGCGTGAAATCGTCCTGGGCGTATCCCAGATCATTCAGGCGTCGCAACAGCGGCTGGGCCAGCTCGCTCACCGGCAACATCGGCAAGCCGTAACTGACGCGCTGTTGCAGCTCCTTGAAATTTGCCAGTACCGCCTGCGGATCCACCTCTTTATCGTGCTCGACGGCAATCCACAGCGCCGCTTCGAACAGCGCGGGCGGTGATCGTTGCAGGCAGTCGAAAAAACGTTGGCGGGGCGTCATCAAAATCTCCGGGACATGCCTCGTTTTAGCCTCCCCTGCGGCATTCGTCCAGTGCCGCGCAGGTTATGTCCGAAAGCCTGAATGGCGGCGCCGCTTATTCCGGTGCGCTTCTGCAAATTTTGGGCGCAAGCCTATACTGGCGACTACAAGAAGTGATTCGGGAGCCCCTACGATGTTCGCTCTCATGCAAAGCACTCGCCTTGAATCGCTGCATCTGAGCGTCGACTCGGTTACCGGGTTGAAGGCGGTCATTGCTATTCATAACAGCCGTCTGGGGCCTGCCCTGGGCGGGTGTCGTTACCTTGCCTATCCAAGCGACGAGTCCGCGGTCGAGGATGCCATTCGCCTGGCTCAAGGCATGAGTTACAAGGCGGCACTGGCCGGCCTGGCTCAGGGTGGCGGCGTGGCGGTGATTGTTCGACCGGTCCATGTGGAAAACCGAGCCGCGCTGTTCGAAGCGTTCGGGCGCTGCATCAATCAGCTCGACGGGCGCTACATCACGGCCATCGACAGCGGTACCTCCGTGGCGGACATGGATTGCATCGCCCAACAGACCCAGCACGTCACCAGCACCACTTCGGCGGGCGACCCGGCGCCTCACGCGGCGATGGGCGTATTCACCGGCATTCGTGCCACCGCCATGGCCCGCCTGGGCAGCGACAACCTCGAAGGCCTGCGCGTGGCCATTCAAGGCCTGGGCAATGTCGGTTATGCCTTGGCCGAGCAGTTACACGCTGCCGGTGCCGAACTGCTGGTCAGCGACATCGATCACGGCAAGGTGCAATTGGCGATGGAGCAACTCGGCGCTCACCCGATAGCCAACGAGGCGTTGCTCAGCACGCCTTGCGACATTCTCGCGCCGTGCGGCCTCGGCGGCGTGCTCAACAGCAATACCGTCACGCAACTGCGATGCTCGGCGGTGGCCGGTTCGGCGAATAACCAACTGACTCATCTGGATGTCGCGGATCAACTGGAACGGCGAGGCATTCTTTATGCGCCGGATTATGTGATCAATGCCGGCGGGCTGATCTACGTGTCGCTCAAACACCGTGGCGAAGAGCTGACGACCATCACCGCGCACTTGTCGAAAATCAGCTCACGGCTGACCGAAGTGTTCGCCCATGCCCAGGCTGAGAAACGTTCCCCCGCCCGGGTGGCAGACGAGTTGGCGGAGAAAGTCTTGTACCGGTAAAGGCTCGCCGCGCCCTTCACTTCGCTGGCAAATTCTAAAGACCTGACTACGCTGCAAGCGGGATGGCGCAACGCCACCCGCCCGGTTGATGAGGGCCTGCCAGCGTCTGGGGCAATCATGACTGGCGCACTGCTTTTTCGTGATTTCAAGGAGCGAATCATGTCTTCCAGTTCTTCTCTCACCTGCAATTTCACGATCAACTCCAGCCTTGATATTGGCGTGTCGTTTGTCAGCGACGATAACGGCGCCAATTACGGCGGGCAGATCACTATTTTCACCCCCGGCACCGCAGGTCCGGTGAGCACCGGTTTATGGGACAACGACGGCAACGTCTTCTTCACCCTCTACCAGTCTGAAAACCCGGCCATCAACTGCGTTATCAATTCGGGATCGACGCCCGGTTCCTGGGACCCCTACGTGGAGGTCGCCCAGCAAAATGGCCTGATCTGCACCATCACCGGCCCGGTGCAGCAACCCGGTGAAAACACGTTTGGTTATACCCTCAATGTCGCGCAGGGCACGGGCGTTGGTCAGGGCGCCGTTACGGGACAGGCAGCAGGATCGCCGACGCCGCAATACGTTGCGCGAATGATGCTGCCTGCCGGCGGTAAAGAGGCGTGGACGCTGATCATGCAGGGCAATGCCCCGGTGCCCGATGAAATCAGTGTTGGCTCGCCGGTCGTCATGGCATGGGCGCGGTTTGACGACGGGACGCAGGTCGCCGGCGGTGTCTACAAATCGGCCACCCCGACAGACTACAACGTCAAGTTCATGTGGGTGCTGGACGCCGACGGTAATCAGTACCCCGGTTGGCCCATCGATGTCAGCGATCACGAGGACTTCCTCAACAATGGCTACCTGTTTTCACTGACGCCTGACAGTGAAGAGGTCTACCTGCTGAACGTCGTTGAACGGCCATGGGTGAAATCATGAGCACTTCTTACACCTTCTCCGTCAGCCTGTTCGACGCGAGCGCCAACCCGAACGGGTTGCAGGTTTGGCAGAGCGGCACGTTGACGTTCGACACCGATTCGGTGACGGGCGCATTGGCGCTACCGGATTTCTACCAGGATCCGATCCCGTACGAGGGAAGCACCGTATCGCCAGCAACGTTGGCGGGCACGATCATCGAGGCCTCGGGCAAAAGTGCCGAGGCACAGATCACCTTCACGGTGACCTATAACTTTGATGGTTTCCTTTACAACGGTAGCTATGTCGGCGGTTTGATCAGCGTGCTCGACTACGCTGCGCAAGAAACGTATCTCTACGTCATCCAGGGACTTTCTCCGCAGTCACCATGGGGTGCGTCAGTACGTGGAGGCTCGACAGCTGCAGACGAGCGAACGCCGCGAACGGTTTGAGCCGCGTTTTTCGCAGGCATGAAAAAGGCCCTGAGTCATTCGACTCAGGGCCTGTTCAATTCGGCTGTTGCTTACTTCGGCGTTTTAGTGGCTTTGGCTGGCTTGGTCGGCTCAGCTGTTTCTGTCACTTCAACCTGTTCCGCGACTTCAACAGGCGCGCTCAGCAGCTCGGACAACGCATCCGGCTGGCTCTTGAACGCCTTGGCGAACACATCGCGGTTCTTCGCCATGTAGATCCCGGCTTCTTCCACTTGCTGCTCGGTCAGGGACGGAACGGCTTTTTGCAACACTTCAGCCAGCAATTCGGCCAGTTCGAGCATTTTGTCATGACGGTCAGCTTCGGCTTTATCCATGAACAAGCGCTCCAGATCTCGGCTGCTGCGGTATACCACTTCGACGGCCATTCACCACCTCACATGCCTTCACGATAGTTGTCTGTTTCGACCACTGTGTTTTTATACAGCGAAAAGGATAAGCGAATCCCTGCGCTTTGGGTAGTGGCTTTTTAATGTAGACCGAAATCAGCGTTTGTCAGGTAGACCGCGTTGCTTCATTCGCGGGCAAGCCTCGCTCCTACAGGGCAATAACGCTAGGTAGGAGCGAGGCTTGCCCGCGAAGGCGCCCGTCCAGACACCACAAAAGTGTCCACTGGCAGCCTATCGCCATCTCACCATCAACCTCTGGCCTTTTTTCTGCATGCAGAACAACCGTCACGTCCAACCGGCATCATCCGCTCGAACCGAGCTAAGGAAGAATCATCGTGAAAATCAACTGGGCCGAGAACCTGCGGCAGAACGTGCACCAACTGGCCGAATCCCTGGGCAATCTGTTCGTCGAGACCTTCCACTACCTGGCGTTGTTCGCCATCGGTGCGGTGACCGCTTGGGCGGCGGTGATGGAGTTTCTGGGGATGATCGAAGCGGGGCACATCAAGATCGACGACATCTTGCTGCTGTTCATCTACCTCGAACTGGGCGCAATGGTCGGGATTTACTTCAAGACCAATCACATGCCGGTGCGTTTCCTGATCTACGTGGCGATCACCGCGCTGACGCGTTTGTTGATCTCCAACGTCTCGCACCACAATCCGCCGGACCTGGGCATCATTTACCTGTGCGGCGGGATTCTGCTGCTGGCGTTTGCGATTCTGGTGGTGCGTTACGCCTCGTCGCAATTCCCTTCGGTGAAGATCGAACACCCGCAACGCAAGACCGGTGCGGGTTCCAGTGAGCATCCCGAAGTGGAGAAGGGCGAGATTTAAAACCGCATGGCGGGGCGCGGGTGGGCTTTGGTCGATGGCGGCGGCGGGGTGCGATTGTCGCTGTCGGTCATGGCTTCGAGGATGGTCATTGCGCTGTGACCCTGCTCGATGGCGATGCCGAATTGAATACTTTGCACCAGGCGTTTGAGGCGCTTGGGGTCATTGCGTTGTTCGGCGCTGATCATTCGCTTGGCCACGACGCGGCCGCTGTTGGAGAGGGTCAGCATGATGCTGCCGTCCAGCCCCTGAATGCTCAGGTTGATCTGGTAATCCGGTGCAAAGGCATCGGTAATGAGCTGAAAAGGGTTGTCCATGATGCGTCACCGCCTGATTGAACGTGCAGTTATTGACCGGCCATGATCGGGTTGGTTCGCAACACCGGACCATTGGCCTGTCGCTCGCGGAGGTTTTCAAACATCCTTTTTGCCTCGTCAGGGATGTAGCAAGGGGCATGCCGGAAAGATTGTCGAACAATGTAGGAGCGAGCTTGCTCGCGATGTTCGTCAACGATAACGCGTGTTTACCGGGTAAACGTGGCGCTCTGAAGTCCATCGCGAGCAGGCTCGCTCCTACAAGAACGTTGCCCGTTTCAGGGCATGAATGAGTAGATGATCGCAGACAGTGCAATCAGACCGATCAACACCACAAACACGTTCGACGCCTGGCCCGAATACTGGCGCAAAGCCGGCACGCGGCGGATGGCGTACATCGGCATCAGGAACAACAGGCACGCAATGATCGGCCCGCCGAGGGTTTCGATCATGCCAAGGATGCTCGGGTTGAAAGTGGCCACGGCCCAGCAGCTGAGGATCATGAACAGTGCAGTCATGCGGTTCAGCCAGCTCGCCGACATCACCCGGCCACGACCACGCAGGCTTTTCACGATCAGGCCCTGAAAGCCTTCGCTGGCGCCGATGTAATGGCCGAGGAAGGATTTGGTGATCGCCACCAGCGCAATCAGCGGCGCGGCGTAGGCAATGACCGGGGTCTGGAAGTGGTTGGCCAGGTACGACAGGATCGAGATGTTCTGTGCCTTCGCCGCCGCCAGATCAGCCGGGGACAGGGCCAGCACGCAGCTGAAACAGAAGAACATCACAGTCACCACCATCATCCCGTGGGCAATGGCGAGGATGCCGCTGCTCTTGCGCTCGGCCTGCTCGCCGTACCGCTGCTTCTGATCGACAGCGAAGGCGGAGATGATCGGCGAATGGTTGAACGAAAACACCATCACCGGGATCGCCAGCCACAGCGTTTTGAAGAACAGTGGCATCGGCATGCCTTCACCGGCAGTGGCGAAGAACGCGCCGTTCCAGTTCGGAATCAGACTGATACCGAGCAGCAGCAACGCCGCGACGAACGGGTAAACCAGCACGCTCATGCATTTGACGATGACGCCCTGGCCACAGCGGACAATCGCCATCAAACCAAGGATCAGCCCCAGCGACAGCACCGCCCGAGGTGGCGGGGCGATGTGCAACTGATGCTCCATGAAACTGCTGAGGGTGTTGGTCAGCGCCACGCTGTACACCAGCAGAATCGGGAAGATCGCGAAAAAATACAGCAGCGTGATCAGCTTGCCGGCACCGATGCCGAAGTGTTCTTCCACCACTTCAGTGATGTCCCCGGAGCGTCCCGACAGCACGAAGCGAGTCAGGCCGCGGTGGGCGAAGAAGGTCATCGGAAACGCCAGCACCGCCAGGATCAGCAGCGGCCAGAAGCCACCCACGCCGGCGTTGATCGGCAGGAACAGCGTGCCGGCGCCAATCGCCGTGCCGTAGAGGCCCAGCATCCAGGTGGTGTCGTGTTTGCTCCAACCCTTGTGGGCTGTTTCTGTATTGCGTGTCAGGTCTACAGCAGGATTATCGGCAGCAGGTGTACGTACATCGGTCATCGTTATTGGCCTCGTTATTATTCTTGCTCGGGCTCACGTGTTGCGGACGGTCGGGAATGCTCCTCAGCACTCCACCCAGCTGACAGCCAGGCCGCCCCGTGAAGTCTCTTTGTATTTGTCGTGCATGTCGGCGCCGGTATCGCGCATGGTGCGGATCACCCGGTCCAGGGAAATGAAGTGTTTGCCGTCGCCGCGCAGGGCCATTTGCGTGGCGTTGATCGCCTTCACGGCCGCGATGGCGTTGCGCTCGATACACGGCACTTGCACCAGGCCACCGACCGGGTCGCAGGTCAGGCCCAGGTTGTGTTCCAGGCCTATTTCGGCGGCGTTTTCCAGTTGCTCGGGCGTGGCGCCCAGTACGTCGGCCAGACCGGCGGCGGCCATGGCGCACGCCGAACCGACTTCGCCCTGACAGCCGACTTCGGCGCCGGAGATCGAGGCGTTTTTCTTACAGAGAATGCCTACGGCCGCGGCGCCCAAAAAGAACGCAACGACGTCATCGTCCGACGCATCCGGGTTGAATTTCATGTAGTAGTGCAGGACGGCGGGAATGATCCCGGCCGCGCCGTTGGTAGGCGCGGTGACCATCCGTCCGCCGGCGGCGTTTTCTTCGTTCACGGCGAGGGCAAACAGGTTCACCCATTCCATCGCCGACAGCGTCGATGTGATGACGTTCGGCTTGCCGATTTCCAACAGGCTGCGGTGCAATTTCGCTGCGCGGCGCGGAACATTAAGACCGCCGGGCAGGATGCCTTCGTGGCGTAAACCCTGCTCGACGCACTCGCGCATCACCGACCAGATGTGCAGCAAGCCCTGACGGATTTCGGCTTCGCTGCGCCAGGCCCGTTCGTTGGCCATCATCAACTCGGAAACCCGCAGGCCATGCTGATTGCAGAGCTTGAGCAATTCGGCGGCGCTGGAAAAATCATACGGCAGCACCACGTCGCTGGTCGGCGCGATGCCGGACTCGGCTTCGGCGGCTTCGATGATGAAACCGCCGCCGATCGAGTAGTACGTTTGCTCCGACAGCTCACCGGTGTCGCCGAAAGCTGTCAGAGACATGGCGTTGGGGTGGTAGGGCAGGCTCTCGTCGAGCAGCAGGAGATCGCTTTGCCAGTTGAAGGCAATTGTTTTTTTGCCGGCGAGATGCAGTTCGCCGGTCTCGAGCAGTGTTTTGATGCGGCTGTCGATGCTGGTCGGATCGATGCTGTCCGGCCATTCGCCCATCAGGCCCATGACGCAGGCACGGTCGGTGGCGTGGCCGACGCCGGTGGCGGAAAGGGAGCCGTACAGGCGGATTTCCACTCGGCGTACGGCGTCCAGCAAATGCTGGTCAATCAGTGCCTGGGCAAAGGTCGCGGCGGCGCGCATCGGGCCGACGGTGTGAGAACTGGACGGACCGATGCCGACTTTGAAAAGATCAAAAACACTGATAGCCATGCTAAAGCCTATACAAGCAATGGAAGAGAAATCGCTGCCATTTTTGTAGGACAAGCGCAATGTCGGCGATACTGCCTACCTCGGTCCTACGTGACCAACGAAACTTCCTAAGACAGCCTTTAGCAGGACTAAACAATGAGTCGCCAATTGCACGCCCAGACTTACGTCTGGCTGCACGTGTTTTCCTGTGCCGCGCGGCACTTGTCCTTCACCCGTTGCGCCGAAGAACTGCACATCACGCCGGGGGCGGTCAGTCAGCAAATCCGACAACTGGAAGAACGGCTGGGGTTTCGACTGTTCCACCGGCGTGCCCGGGGCGTGGAGTTGAGCGCGCAAGGCCAGCGACTGGCCATTACGGTCAACGAGGCTTACGGCAGCATCGACGCGGAATTGCGACGACTGGACGCGGGAATGATTAGCGGAATTCTGCGGGTACGGTCGATTCCATCGTTCCTGAGCAAATGGCTGACCCCGCGCCTGCCGCGCTTGCAGCAGCGTTTTCCGGACATTCAGTTGCGCCTGGTGGCCGAGGACAGCAGCGTGCCGTTGCACGAGGGCGACTTTGACCTGGCCATCGACCTGAACGACGGCAGCTACCCCGGCTTGTTATCCACAACCTTGCTCGACGAACAGATCTTCCCTGTGTGTGCGCCGAGCCTGTTGCGCGGACGGCCGCCGTTGCATGGCCCGGCAGACCTGTCGCACTTTCCGCTGTTGCACGACATTACGGCCTGGCGCGGCAGTTACGAGTACGCGGAGTGGGAGTTCTATCTCAACGCCATCGGTTTCGAAGGCGCGGACGTGCGGCGCGGGCACACGTTCAATCGCAATCACCTGACCATCGAAGCGGCGATTGCCGGCATGGGCGTGGCGATTGCGCGGCGAACGCTGTTGAACGATGAGCTGGAGCGCGGGACGTTGATTGTGCCGTTCGGGTTGGCGGTGCCCAATCACAAACGTTATGTGCTGCTTTACGCGCCGGGGGCGCTGAGCCATCCGGGCGTGCGCGCGGTGCATGACTGGCTGGTAGAGGAGGCGGGGGTTTTTCGCAGCCTGCACCCGCTGGCGGAGCGGCAGATGTGAGTAATTATGACAAAGAAGTGAAGCGACCCAACTCCCGACCTTAACAGCGCTTTTGCTCCTTGTCCGGCTTTTTTTGCGTATGAAAATTTATCTTTTTTCAGGGGTTGAATTGTTCGTCGTACAGACCGATTGTGTAACCAAGAGGTCACGGTGATGACGCCCAAGGGCCAGCCGAGGGGCCTCTCGCGAGCTAGCTGAAATAAGGGATGAACTATGCAAATCCAAGTCAACAGCGATAACCATATTCAAAGCAGCATCCGACTGGAGGAGTGGGTACGTACTACCATTGAGAGCACGCTCGAACGTTATGAAGAGGACCTGACACGCGTCGAGGTCCATCTGCGGGACGAGAACGGCGACAAGCCCGGTCCCCATGATTTGCGCTGCCAGCTGGAAGCGCGGCCAAAAGGCCACCAACCGATTTCTGTCACCCATAAAGCCGAAAACCTGGAACTGGCGATCGACGGTGCGGCTGAAAAACTCGAACATGCACTGGAACATCTGTTTGGCAAACTGCGGGGCAAACCACGTGCCGCTGTGGTGCCGTTCGAGAGACGTGCAGCCGATGCGCTGCTGGAAGACGAGTTTCTCGAGAATGAACAGGCTGCACAAAACGGCTGACGCCTGATTTAACGTCCCAACGAAAAACGGGCCTGCATTGCAGGCCCGTTGTTGTTTGTGCCGATTATCGCGGCGCCGCGATTCCTTGTAGGAGCGTGGCTTGCCCGCGAAGAGGCCCGGAAATCCAGCTCATATGTCGCTCGTTAAATCGCCTTCGCGGGCAAGCCTCGCTCCTACAGGGGTGAATTGCAACGAGGCTGTTCAGTTTCAGATCAGAACGCCACCGACGTCTGCACATACACCGTTCGCGGTTCCCCGACGTACTTGCCCTTGTTGTTGTCATCGAACGAGCGTGTGAAGTACTGGTGGTTGAAGATGTTTTTCACCCCCACCGCCACATTCAAATCCGACAACTTCGGCCCGAAGTCATACGCCGCGCGGCTGCTGAACAGCATGTAGCCAGGAATCGTGCCCGTGCTGCCGTCGGCACTTTCTTTCGACGTATTGGCGTTGTCGGCAAACTGGTCGCTCTGATAGCTGCTGTCCAGGTTCAACTTCCACGCACCTTCGGTGTAACCGACGCCCACGGTGCCCTTGTGTTTCGAGGAGAACGGCACACGATTACCCTTGTTCGGCCCGTCTTCGCGGATGGTCGCGTCCACATAGGCGTACGTGGCGTAGACATCGAAACCGGCCAGTGACGGGCTCAAATCGTCGAGTGCGTAATTGACGCTGGTTTCGATGCCCTGATGGCGAGTCTCGCCCCGAGCGATCACCGAATCGTTGGTCTGATTACTTTCGTACTGATTGTCGAAGTTGATCAGGAACGTGCCGATTTCCGCGCGTAACGCACCGTTGTCGTAGCGGGTGCCCAGTTCCCAGGTGCGCGCCTTTTCCGGTTTGACTTCGCCGCTGGTCACGCGATTTGGCATCTGGCTGTATTGCACGCTGCCGAACGAGCCTTCGGTGTTGGCGTAGAGGTTCCAGCTGTCGGTCAGGTGATAGAGCACGTTCAGCGCGGGCAGGGCGGTGTTGTAGTCGCCCTTGTACTTCTCGTTCGTCAGGTTGTTGGTCTGTTGCGATTCGATCATTTCGTAGCGGATGCCCGGCGTCACTGTCCATTTGCCGATGTCGATCCGGTCATCGACGAAGAACGCATTGGCCTCGGTGCCGCCGCGTGTATCGCGGTCGTTGCGGCTGTTGGTGGTCGGATACTCGTTACTGGCAATCGGCGTGCGATAGCGCAGTTCGTGGCCGGCCTCGTTGATGTAGCGATAGCCGACACCGACTTCATGGCTGGTCGGGCCGACATCAAAACCCTGGGCGAAGCGGGTTTCCAGACCACGTACCCAGTATTCGCGCGGTGACAGCGACAGGAACGTCCCTTGATCCAGATAGCCGCTGCGCAGGGTTTTGGTGAAGAAGGTGTTGGCGGTGAATTCGCGGCGATCTTCCTGGTAGCGATAGCCGAAGTTGAACATTGTCCGGCGGCCCCAGAACTGATCTTTCGGGCGGGTCGACTGGTACGGATCGGCATCGTAATCGGCAACGTTCAGGCCACCGGGCATGTCGGCCTTGCCTTCGTAATACTGGGCCATGGCATTGAAGCTGTTGGCGTCGTCGAGCTGGTATTTGCCTTTGAGAATCAGGTCATCGATCTCGGTGTCGCTATGTTCACGCCAGTCGCCACCGCGTGTGCCGGAATACAACAACGCGCCGCCCAGGCCATTGTCGGCAGTGCCGCCGGCCAGCAGGTTGCCGGTGGTCTTGAAACCGTCGTGGCTGGAGGAGGGGCTGGTTTCGGTCTGGAAACCGCCTTTCACCGTGGGCTCGTCGGGAATCGCGCGGGTCACGAAATTGACCACGCCGCCGACGTTTTGCGGGCCATAACGCACCGCGCCGCCGCCGCGCACCACGTCGACCGCGTCCATGTTGCCCATGCTGATCGGCGCGAACGACAACTGTGGCTGACCGTAAGGCGCGAAGGGCACCGGGATGCCATCCATCAACACCGTCGAGCGCGACGCCAGGCGCGGATTGAGACCACGAATGCCGAAGTTCAATGCCATGTCATGGCTGCCGGTGCCGTTGTTGTCCGGCGCGTTGACGCCGGGGATGCGGTTGAGCACGTCCCTGGCCTGGGTTGCGCCCTGGCGTTCGAACTCCTCGCGACGGATCACGTCACGCGCGCCGGGATGCTCGAAGACGTTGATTTGCTGCGCATCGCCGAGCCAGTCGCCGACCACTTTCGATGTGTCCAGCTCCAGCGCAGCATTGCCCACCGGTTGCAGGCTGAACGCGTTGTTGCCTTCGGCGCGGGCCTGAAGGCCGGTGCCTTCGAGCAAGACGTTCAAGCCCTGTTCGGCGGTGTAGTTGCCCTCCAGGCCACGACTCTGCACACCGCTGGTGACTTGCGAGCCAAACGAAATCAACACGCCGGCTTCACGGCCGAACTGGTTGAGGGCGTTTTCCAGCGACGATGGCGCGATGTGGTACGGCTTGGCATCGTCTGCGTGGACGAGTGGCAGCGCGCCGAAGCTCAGGCTGGCGCCCAGCAAGAGTTGGCGCAAGGTGCGGGCCAGCGGGGTGAGGCGGGTGGGGTGCATGGAGGACGATCCTGAGAAGGTGGAATCAAGGTGGCTTTCCTTCTCTGTCACGCCAGATCTGAAAAACGGCTCACGGTTGTGTGAATATTTTTGGGGGCTCTCGCAAGCAACCCCGCTGCCACAGGATTTCTGAACAAACACCGTAACTGTAGGAGCCTGGCTTGCCGGCGAAGGCGGTGTATCAGACAGACCGCGGCGTGCCGATCGTCGGAACGCCGCCCGCAGCAAGCCGGCTCCTACAAGAGTCAGGCGCGCGCCTCGACGGTTACCCAATACCGCGTAAAGCGCTTCACCTTCACCGGCAAGCTGATTTCCAGCAGATCCAGAATCCGCTCGCTGTCGTCCAGTGGATAAGTCCCGGAGATCAACAAGTCCGCAACTTTCGCATCGCAGTTCAACTGCCCGCGACGATAGCGGCCAAGTTCCTCAAGGAAATCCCCGAGGCGCATGTGCGCAGCCACCAGCATGCCGTCGGCCCAGGCGCCGCTGTTGGCGTCCAGAGGCACGGGGTTGCCGATTCCGCGAGCGTCAAAACTCAACTGCCGGGCGCTTTGCAGTACCCAGGGTGAACCGCCATCAGGCGTCAATTCGACACGGCCTTCAAACACCGCGACCTGCGTGCGATCCGCAAACTGCCGAACGTTCAGGCGCGCCCCTTCTGTTTTCAACAAGCCTTGCGCCGTGCGCACTTGAAACGCTTTGGACGTTGTCAGCAGCATCTCGCCTTCAAGCAAACGGATCAGCCGTTGCTGACCCTCGACCTGCACATCCGCCGAACTCGCGGTGTTGAGTTGCAATTGGCTGCCGTCTGCGAGCGCGATCTTGCGCCGCTGGCCAATGGGGCTGCGGTAGTCGGCCAGCAACGGTGGCAGCAGGTTGTGCTCGCGCATGCCCCAGGTGACGGCCGAACCGGCACCAAGAATCAGCAACAACTTCAGCGCCTGACGCCGGCTGCTGGACGTCGGTGCATTCAGGGCCGCATGCGCCAGCGGCGAAGACAAACCGCGCAGGCGCTGGTTGACCCGCTGAATATGCTCCCACGCCCGTTGATGCTCGCTGTGCGCATCGAGCCATTGTTGCCAGGCGTTTTGCTGGCGCGGGCTCAACGGCCCTTGCTGCATTTTCATCAACCATTGCACCGCTTGCTCGGCGACTTGCGGTGAAAAATCCGGGGTGCCGTTCATAGGGCGAAGTAGCAGCGCATCGCCGCTTTATTCAGGTGCCGCTTGACCGTGGCGATGGAAATTCCCAGCTCGGCGGCGATCTGTGGGTACGTCAGGCCATCGACCTGGGCCAACAGAAATGCGCGCTTGACCAGGCGCGGCAAACCGTCGAGCAACTGGTCCAGCTCCATCAGGGTTTGCAGGATGATCGCCCGTTCTTCTTCCGACGGCGCGACCCTTTCCGGCATCTGCGCCAGGGCGTCGAGGTAGGCGCGTTCCAGATCCTGACGGCGGTAATGATTGAACAGCACGCGTTTGGCGAGGGTGGTGAGGAACGCTCGCGGCTCGATGATCTGCGGCGTGTCTCGTGCGGTCAGCACCCGCATGAACGTGTCCTGGGCCAGATCTGCCGCGCTGTCCGGGCAGCCGAGCTTGCGCCGCAACCAACCGGTGAGCCAGTTGTGATGGGCGTGATAAAGGACTTCGACGGTGTGGGCTGGCTGCAACGGTAACTCCGAGCGCGGTTTAATGCGTTAGAGAACAAGAATTGTTCGCATTGTAGAGGTGCGAACCCGCTCCGGCAATCGGCGCTGATCGTATCTCTTTTGCGTATGAGAATATTTATCATTAATATTGCCGCCCTGGCCTCGTGATTTTCCCCAGGCCTCACCGGTTTCAAGGTCGAAACATGAAAGTAATCCCCGTGTCCTATCGATTGGCCGTCACCTCCCGGGTGCTGGCCGCCGTGCTGGGCGGCTACATCGTTGCGGCGCTGGCCAGTGTCAGCCTGACGCTGTGGGTGCCCATGGCCCGCGCCGACGCCGTGGTGACCGGGATGATGACCTCGTTTTTGGCCTACCTCGGCGCAGTGATCTGGTGCTTCGCCTGCCGCAGCGCATGGCGGGCCTGGCTCGGGTTGATCGTGCCAAGCCTGGTGCTGGCGGCGATTTCGGGCCTCGCGTACTGGATGGGCCGCTCATGAAAGAGGGCTTTCGTCAGGCCATGGCCTGGTTGCACACCTGGACCGGGTTGATCTTCGGCTGGTTGCTGTTTGCGATTTTCCTCACCGGCACACTCGCGTATTTCAAGGACGAGATCAGCCACTGGATGCAGCCGGAAATCCCTGCGCGTTCGGTGACCTCCGAAGCCAGCCTGGCCGTGGCGCAAAACTACCTTCAGCAACACGCTGCCGGCGCCTCACGCTGGCTCATCGACCTGCCCGATGCCCGCGAACCCGGCCTGTCGGTACGCTGGCAGCAGACTCCGGCCAAACGTGGCGAACGCGGCCAGTTCACAGAAAAACTCCTCGACCCGCAAACCGGCGCCGAAGTGCAGGGCCGGGCAACCACCGGCGGCGAGTTTTTCTACCGCTTCCACTTTCAGCTGCAAATGCCGTATCCGTGGGGCCGCTGGTTGTCGACCATCGCCGCCATGGTGATGTTCGTCGCGCTGATCAGCGGGATCATCACCCACAAGAAAATCTTCAAGGACTTCTTCACCTTCCGCCCGCGCAAAGGCCAGCGTTCCTGGCTCGACGGGCACAACGCGGTGGGTGTGCTGGTGCTGCCGTTTCACCTGATGATCACCTACAGCAGCCTGGTGATTTTCATGTCGATGGTGATGCCGGCGAGCATTCTTGCCGCGTACAAGGGTGATGCGCGGGCGTTTTACGATGAGGTGTTCCCGGCCTCCACCACACCGGAACGTGCGGACAAACCGGCGCAGTTGGCGCCGTTGGCAACGCTGCTGGAAAAGGCGCGCGAGCAGTGGTTGGGCGGGCGCGTCGGGCGGCTGACGGTGAACAATCCGGGCGACGCGAATGCCTCGGTGGTGCTCGTGCGTGATGGCGCGGACCGTGTGGTCCACGACTTCGGCAGCGCGGTGACCTTCAACGGCGTGACCGGGCAATTGCTCGGCACGACTCCTGAGCAATCGCTGCCGAGGGCGATTGCCGGCAGTTTCTATGGTTTGCACATGGGCCATTTCGCCGGCCCGGTGCTGCGCTGGTTGTACTTCATTTGCGGGTTGGCCGGCACGGCGATGATCGGCACCGGGCTGGTGATCTGGCTCGGCAAGCGTCAGCTCAAACACGCGAAAAGCGCCGTGATGCCGTTCGAATTGCGTCTGGTGGAAGTGCTGAACATCGCCAGCATGTCCGGTTTGATGGTGGCGGTGGCGGCGTTCTTTTGGGCCAATCGGGTGTTGCCGGTCGACATGGCCGGACGTGCGGATTGGGAAGTGAACAGCTTCTTCATCGTCTGGGGTTTGAGTGTGCTGCATGCCATGGTCCGCCGGGGCCGCACGGCGTGGATCGAGCAATTGGCACTGGTGGCATTGCTGTTTGGCGCGATGCCGCTGCTGAACGCCATGACCACGCCGTATCACTTGGGCGTGACGTTGGCGCAGGGCGATTGGGCGATGGCCGGTTTCGATCTGACGTGCCTGGGCAGCGGTGTGTTTTTCGCCTGGGCTGCGTGGAAAATGCAGCGTTCGGGACAGGCCAGGATCGTCATCCGGCAGCGTGCACAACCGATCACCCTTGAGCGAGAGGCGAACTGAATGTTGCTGTCGCTGTTGCTCTGTTACGGCGGTTTCACCGCGCTGTGTTTATCGATGGACCGGCATCACGCCGAACTGTTGGGCGGCAAGCCGACGGCCCGTCGTCGCCAGTTATTGAAACTGGGTGGCTGGCTGTTGCTGGTCTTGTCTCTGTGGGCGGCGGTGTCTTCGACCGGCTGGGGACTTGGCCTGGTGGAATGGTGTGCGGTGTTGATGCTCAGCGCGTTGCTGCTGGTGCTGTTGATGCCCTATCGCCCGCGCCTGGCGCTGTCGATGGCTGCATTGAGCCTGCTCGTCAGCCCCGTTGCCGCGTTTGCGCAGTACTGACCCGATGATGACTAGCCCTCCGGATTCCCATGACGACGAACCTCGCGGAGCACGTGCGCATTTCCTGCAAGTGTTCCTGTCCCAGCGTTCGCAGATGGAAGCGCTGGTGAACCGTCGCGTCGGCTGCCGGGCAACGGCGGCGGACCTGGTGCAGGATTTGTTTTTGCGCTTCTGGCGCCGGCCGCTGGTGCAGGTCGAAGAGCTCAGCACCTACCTGTTGCGTTGCGCCGGCAACATTGCCATCGACCACTTGCGCAGCGAAGGCACGCGGGTGCGGGTCACTGAAGGCTGGCAACCGGATCAACCGGACAGCCACGGCAGTGAGCCGCAAGCCGCGCTGGAGGCCGGCAACGATTTGCGTCATGTCGAAGCGGCGTTGCGTGCGTTGCCCGAGCGCACGCGGCAGATCTTTTTGCTCAATCGCATCCATGGCCGCAAATACGCCGAGATCGCCAAGGCCATGGGTTTGTCCCAAAGCGCCGTGGAAAAACATATGATGCGCGCCCTCGAAGCCTGCAAGGCCAGCCTGCGGGACCCCGAACCGCGCACGCCAGGGAAAGCACCGTGAATCACATCGAACGCGTCACCCCGACGCCCGCTCAGGAACAGGCCGCTTTCGCCTGGCTGAGTCTGCTGCATGACCAGCCGAGCAGCGGTGATCAGGCTACTTTCAGCCATTGGTTGCAGGCCGACCCCGCGCATGCCGAGGCCTATGCCCAGGCGCAAGTGGTGTGGGAGTTGAGCGAAGGCCCGGCGCGGACGCTGGCCAACGAAGACGCGTTTGCCTTGCAGGGTTACCTCAACGCGATGAATCGCTCGCGGCGCAGCAGCGTTCGGCGCTGGTCCGGAGCGCTGGCAATGGCGGCGTGCCTGTTGTTGATGGTCAGCCTCGGTTCAGGCTGGCAGCCGATGCGCTGGGTGGATGATCTGGGTGCTGACTATGTGTCGTCGCCGGGGGAAGTTCGCACCGTCACGCTGGCGGATCAATCGCAGGTCACGCTGGATGCCGACAGCGCCATCGCGGTGGATTTCAGTCGCGGTGAGCGTCACGTGCAGTTGCGTCGCGGCGCTGGTTTTTTCAGCGTGACGCACACCGGCGAGCCGTTTGTGGTTGAGGCTGAAAAGGGCCAGGCGCGGGTGCTGGGGACGCAGTTTGAAGTGCGTTTGCAACCTCACGGCGCGCAAGTGACGGTGTTGTCCGGCCGGGTCGGCGTGACGGCGGACAAGCATGCCGAGCAGCAGATTCTGACCGCCGGCCAACAAGTGGCTTACGGCGAAGGCACGGCGGAAAAACTGCATGCCGTGGACAGCGAAGCACAGTTGGCGTGGCGTCAGGGCTGGCTCAATTACTACAAGGCGCCACTGGCTGACGTGGTGCAGGATTTGCGGCGTTACTACCCTGGGCGGATTGTGCTGCTCAACGATGAGCTGGCGGCGCGGCGGATCAGTGGCAGTTTTCCGAGCAAGGATCCGCAGGCGGTGTTGAGTTCGTTGCAGGGGGTGATGGGGTTTGAGCAGCATGCCGTGGGGCATTTGATTATTTTGCGTTGAGGCGTCCGGCCCCTTCGCGGGCAAGCCTCGCTCCTACAGAACAGTGTGATCCGTAGGAGCGAGGCTTGCCCGCGAAGGCGTCAAATCAAACACCCCATCACTCAAATTAAAATATTTTCAAAATGATGGTGAGGTAAACCCAAGCCCCATCCGTGTAGTGACTGAAACTGCGAGTCATTCGCATCCGTAGCGGTTCTACACAGGTCATGAGCAATGAAGTCCAGGGCAAAATCGGGTTCGGTCAAACAGTGGTTGGGCGCTTCGGCGCTGAGCATTTCGGCATTGGCATTGCTGCCATTGAGCGTGGCATTGGCCGCTGAAGCGGGCACGACGCAGCAGCGCACGCAGTTCAGCTTCGCGATGGCCGCCAAACCGCTGCCCCAGGCCCTGAGTGACTTCAGCCGGATCACCGGCATCAGCGTCGTCTACACCGATGAAGCGCCGTACGGCATGACCGCGCCAGCGGTCAGCGGGCAGATGAGCGCCGAACAGGCGATCCAGCGTTTGCTCAGCGGTTCGGGTTTGACCTTCCGTCGCACCGATGCGCACACCATGGCGCTGGAACCGCAGCCCACCGAAGGCGCCTTGAACCTCGGCGCCACCACCATCACCTCGGTGATGGATCAATCCATGAGCTACCAGCCGCCGCCGACCAGTTCGGTGATGCGCTCTTCGGCCTTGCTCCAGGAAATCCCCCAGACCGTCAACGTCATCCCGGCCCAGGTCATTCGCGATCAGGCGCCGCGCAACCTCGACGATGCGCTGGCCAACGTCAGCGGCATCACCCAGGGCAACACGCTGGGCAGCACCCAGGATTCGGTGATGACCCGCGGCTTCGGCGACAACCGCAACGGCTCGATCATGCGCGACGGCATGCCGGTGGTGCAGGGCCGTGGCCTCAACGCCACAGTCGATCGGGTCGAAGTGCTCAAGGGTCCGGCCTCATTGCTCTACGGCATCCAGGACCCGGGCGGCGTGGTCAACATGGTCAGCAAGAAGCCTGAACTTGAGCAGTACAACGCATTGACCGTGCGTGGCTCGACGTACGGCGACGGCAAAAACGGCAGCGGCGGCAGCTTCGACAGCACAGGCGCGCTCGGTGATTCCGGGCTGGCCTACCGCATGGTGCTGGACCACGAAGACGAAGATTACTGGCGCAACTTCGGCACCCACCGCGAGACTCTGGTGGCGCCGTCCCTGGCCTGGTTCGGTGAAAGCACCAAGCTGTTGTTTGCCTACGAACACCGTGAATTCCTCACCCCGTTCGACCGTGGCACGCTGATCGACCCACGCGACAACCACCCGCTGGACATCTCCCGCGAGCGTCGCCTGGACGAGCCGTTCAACAACATGGAAGGGCGCTCGGACCTCTATCACTTCGAGGCCGACCACGAGCTTAACGACAACTGGAAAGCGCACTTTGGCTACAGCTGGAACCGTGAAACCTACGACGCCAGCCAAGTACGCGTTACCGCCATCGACACCAAGAAAGGCACGCTGACCCGCAGCATGGACGGCACGCAAAACGCGATCAGCACCGACCGCTTCACCACGGCCAGCCTCGAAGGCAAAGTGAATGCGCTGGGCATGCAACATGACCTGGTGTTCGGCGTCGATGACGAGTACCGCAAGATCTACCGCGAAGACCTGATCCGTCAGAAAAGCCTCACCACTTTCAGCTACCTCAACCCGGTCTATGGCCGTGAAGTCGCCGGGACCACCGTCAGCCCGGCGGACAGCGCGCAGACCGATCTGCTGCGCAGCGATTCGCTGTTTCTGCAGGACTCGATCCACCTCACCGACCAGTGGATTCTGGTGGCCGGCGGCCGTTTCCAGGAGTACGACCAGTACGCCGGCAAAGGCGTGCCGTTCAAGGCCAACACCGACAGCAACGGGCAAAAATGGGTGCCGCGTGCCGGCCTTGTCTACAAGTACACCGACGCGTTGTCGTTCTACGGCAGCTACACCGAATCGTTCAAACCGAACTCGACCATCGCCCCGTTGAGCGGCAGCAGCACCGTGCTCGACGGCAGCATCGCGCCGGAAGAAGCCAAGTCCTGGGAAGTCGGCGCCAAGCTGGATATTCCGGGGCGTGTGACGGGTAACGTCGCCCTGTTCGACATCAAGAAACGCAACGTGCTGGTGGCCAATGCCGAAGGTCCGGTGACCCTTTACAGCGCCGCCGGCGAAGTGCGTTCCCGTGGTCTGGAAGTGGATCTGAGCGGTCAGCTCAGCGATCGCTGGAGCATGATCGGCAGCTATGCCTACACCGATGCCGAAGTCACCGAAGACCCGGACTACAAAGGCAAAAAACTGCAAAACGTGGCGAAGAACACCGGCTCGCTGTCAGCGGTCTATGACTTCGGCACCATCGTTGGTGGCGATCAGTTGCGGGTCGGCGCGGGCGCGCGGTATGTCGGTGAGCGGGCGGGTAACGCGGTGAACGATTTCGACCTGCCGAGCTACACCGTGGCCGATGCATTCGCCACCTACGACACCAAGGTCGAGGGGCAGAAGGTCAAGTTTCAGCTCAACGTGAAAAACCTGTTTGACCGCACTTACTACACCTCGGCGGCGAGCCGGTTCTTTGTGTCGATGGGGGATTCGCGGCAGGTGTCGTTGTCCAGTACCTTGGAGTTCTGATCACAGACCGCGTTATCGTTCTTCGCGGGCAAGCCTCGCTCCTACAGGTTCGGCGCCGTTCTTGTAGGAGCGAGGCTTGCCCGCGAAGGCGGCTTCCGGGTCAGCGCAAAAACGCCTGCCGATACTCGCCAGGCGTCCCACCGAGAACCTGCCGAAACCGATTGGTGAAATGACTGGCACTGGCAAACCCGCACGCCAATGCAATCTCCCCCAACGGCTGCGATGTCGAACGCAATAACTCCCGCGCCCGGCTCAGTCGCCTTGCCAACACATACTGATGCGGCGGCAAGCCAAAGCTCTCCCGGAACATCCGCGCAAAGTGATACTCCGACAGCGCACACAACCCCGCCAACTGCCCGAGGCTGATGGCTTCGGCCAACTGATTGTCGATGAACTCGACCAGTTGCCGTCGCTGGTGCGCCGCCAATCCGCCCTTGAGTCGCAAGCCGTCGCGCATGCCGACCTGGCCGAGCAACACTGGGAAAAATGCATAGCTTGTCCGGGCGGCATCTAGTGCCGAGCCGGTCGCGACGAAAGATGCCAGTGCCGTTGGCGATGTAGCAGGACAACTTAAGGGCCTACCGAGCCCTTGTCGCGTCTGTGGCAAGGGCGTGGACAGCCAGCGTCAGTTGGAATCAGATGGGATTTTCTCCATGTCCCACACGTCGATTTTCCCCTCTGTTTTGAATATTTTATTTTCTACTATGTGTATGACTGAAAAATCAAAATCAGCGTTGAATCTTCCTTTGGTGAGATCAATTTCTTTGATAGTTACTGTTCCGATGACCTTGGCAGGTAAATAAACATTGTCATTACCAGGGGGCTGGCCTGGGATCTGGCGGGTGTACCAAACCTTTTTAACTGCATTGTCATTAATGAAATATTTTCCGGCTTTTATGTTGTAATCGAATCTAAATGACCAGCCTCTTTTGTCGGGGAATTCATCGTTTGTGGCATAAATTTCAAACGTTAGGTTAGACGATGCTCTGAAGGAAACCCTGCTGCTCTTAAAGTCGGGGTGTGTTTCGATTGTCGCTTCTAAGGAACCGGACGCAAAAGGTGTCGGGGGATAAACAGTGGTTCCTGTACGAGTGTCGTAGTTTTCGAACATTTTGATTGAACTCCAGAGGTTGAGATCCGAAGTGTCCGTTTTGTTTGTCTGCTTTGCTACTGTCATAAGTAACAGGGTTTGTTAAGTTTTAATTGTTATTCGAAATTAAAAAATAAACATCTATAAGCGATCGCCGTATCTATCGCAAGAACGCCTGCCGATACTCGCCAGGCGTCCCACCGAGAACCTGCCGAAACCGATTGGTGAAATGACTGGCACTGGCAAACCCGCACGCCAATGCAATCTCCCCCAACGGCTGCGATGTCGAACGCAATAACTCCCGCGCCCGGCTCAGTCGCCTTGCCAACACATACTGATGCGGCGGCAAGCCAAAGCTCTCCCGGAACATCCGCGCAAAGTGATACTCCGACAGCGCACACAACCCCGCCAACTGCCCGAGGCTGATGGCTTCGGCCAACTGATTGTCGATGAACTCGACCAGTTGCCGTCGCTGGTGCGCCGCCAATCCGCCCTTGAGCCGCAAGCCGTCGCGCATGCCGACCTGGCCGAGTAACACGTGGCTGAGCATTTCATGGGCCAGGCTGCTGGTCAGCAGGCGTTCGCCGGGTTCATCCCAGTTGAGCGTGAGCATCTGGCGAAAGCGCCGGGCTTGCTGCGGGTCGTCGAGAAAAGTCCCTTCGCGCAACTGCAATTCGCGAGGTTCGCGATCCAGCAGCGTGACGCAACCGAGGGCGAATTGTTCCGGGCTGAAATACAGATGGGCCAGGCGAATGTCGCCATTGATCACCCAGCCTGACTGATGGTCGGCCGGCAGAATGCACAGTTTGTCCGGACCGCCCTTGGTACCGGGCTGGTCGCGGCGAAAAGTGCCGGTGCCGCCCGCGATGTAACAGGACAAGGTGTGATGGCTCGGCGCTTCGTAGTCCTGGGCGTCGTGATGGTTGCTCCACAGGGCTGCAGCCATGCCGTCACCGAGCTCGGCGCTGTGCTCGAGGCGAGCATTGGGCGAGCGGTTGAGGGCTTGAAAGACTTGCAGTGATTCCAGTGCGGGCATGAGCGGTTCTCTCCAACGCCTTGCATCCTACTCCGTAGACGTTGGCCTGCCAGCCTCTGCACCGACAAAAGCGCAAGTTTATGCAAGTGCGAAAAAGTTTGGCGCAGGACACTGGGCACCTATTGAGGAGCCTTCGCCATGAACCTTTCGCTGTATTTGCTGACCGTGCTGATCTGGGGCACCACCTGGATTGCCTTGAAATGGCAACTGGGCGTGGTGGCCATTCCGGTGTCGATCGTCTATCGCTTCGGCCTCGCCGCGCTGGTGCTGTTCGTGATGCTGTTGCTCAGCCGCAAGCTGCAAGTGATGAACCGTCGCGGGCACCTGATCTGCCTGGCGCAGGGCCTTTGCCTGTTTTGCATCAACTTCATGTGCTTCCTGACGGCCAGCCAATGGATCCCCAGTGGCTTGGTAGCCGTGGTGTTTTCCACTGCCACGCTGTGGAATGCCCTGAATGCGCGGGTGTTCTTCGGCCAGAAAATTGCCCGCAACGTCCTGTTGGGTGGCGCGCTCGGTTTGTTCGGGCTGGGTTTGCTGTTCTGGCCGGAGCTGGCCGGCCACACCGCCAGCCCGGAAACCTTGCTGGGCCTGGGCCTGGCCTTGTTGGGCACGCTGTGCTTCTCGGCGGGCAACATGCTGTCCAGCCTGCAACAGAAGGCCGGGCTCAAGCCGCTGACAACCAATGCCTGGGGCATGGCTTATGGCGCGGCGATGCTGTCGGTGTGGTGCCTGGTCAAAGGCATTCCGTTCGAGATGGAATGGAATGCGCGTTACATCGGCTCGCTGCTGTACCTGGTCATTCCGGGTTCGGTGATCGGCTTCACCGCCTACCTGACGCTGGTCGGGCGCATGGGCCCGGAGCGCGCAGCCTATTGCACGGTGCTGTTCCCGGTGGTGGCGCTCAACGTCTCGGCGTTTGCCGAAGGCTACCAATGGACCGCGCCGGCGCTGATGGGCCTGGTGTTGGTGATGCTGGGCAACGTGCTGGTGTTTCGCAAACCCAAGGCACCGATGGTGCAGGGGAGCGGCAAGCTGGCTTGAAGATGTTACGGATCGGGTGCGTGTGCACTCAGCGCTCGATCCGGATGGCCACATAGATCATTAGCGGCATGATGAAATCAACGATATGTCGGGCCCAGTCTTTATAGTTCCATTGTTGTGATTCATCCATGTTGAACCATTCGACACCCACAATCTGAAAACACACGTAGTAGATAAATACGGCAATCAGCAAGCCAATCAGTGCATATTTCTTTGCCTCGTGAAACTTTTTGGCGCTGGTGTTTATATTCTTGAATAGTTGGTAAGTGCCCATCATGCAAAAGGCGGTGAAGAGGACTTCGAGTGTAATGATCAGCCAGTAAATCCTGTGATGGGCCATGGGGGAGGTAATGGCGCGATAACTGTATTTCTCGCCCTCGCGCGTGGTGTCCATGCTGAGGATGTGGGCGATGTATTCGTAGTTGGAAGGGTAGTCGGTGAAGTTGCTAAACAACATTAAAAAACCAAAGAAGCTTATAAATAGCATCAATGTGGCTTTGCTGATTCTAATTGTTTGCTCGGTCGTCAAGTGGTTCAAGGTAATAGTTCTCCAGAACGGGTTCCCGTCAGGGCGGGTAAGTAAGGAGAGTCTATAGCGAAGTGTATTTGTTGAGGGGTGGACTAAATTACAAGTTGTGTATTTGTTGTTTTGTAATGTGTGAGGTTTAGTTGTAGACGGGCAGGCGCTTTAATCGCCTGCCCGTTTTTTTTCAGCCTTTCCAGACTTGCGGGTTCACCAGGTCCTGCGGTCGTTCACCCAACAAGGCGCTGCGCAGGTTGGCCAAGGCGCGATTGGCCATCGCTTCACGGGTTTCATGGGTGGCGGAGCCGATGTGCGGCAACGTCACGGCGTTTTTCAGTTGGAACAGCGGCGATTCGGCCAGCGGTTCTTTCTCGTAGACATCCAGCCCGGCGCCACGGATCTGGTTGTTTTGCAGCGCTTCGATCAGCGCGGGCTCGTCCACCACCGGGCCGCGTGCGATGTTGATCAGAATCGCGTCCGACTTCATCAGCGCCAGTTCACGGCGGCTGATCAGGTGTTTGGTCTTTTCGCTGAGCGGCACCACTAGGCAAACGAAATCGGCTTCGGCCAGCAACTCATCGAGGCTGCGGAATTGCGCACCGAGCTCTTGCTCAAGTGCCGTTTTGCGGCTGTTGCCACTGTAGATAATCGGCATGTTGAAACCGAGCCGACCGCGCCGGGCGATGGCGGCGCCGATGTTACCCATGCCGACGATGCCCAGGGTCTTGCCATAGACATCGGTGCCGAACAGCGGGGCGCCGACGGTGGCTTGCCATTGACCGGCCTTGGTCCAGGCATCGAGTTCGGCGACGCGGCGGGCGCTGCTCATGATCAGGGAGAAGGCCAGGTCGGCGGTGCTTTCGGTCAGCACATCCGGCGTGTTGGTCAGCATGATCCCGCGCTCGTTGAAGTACGCGACGTCGTAGTTGTCGTAGCCCACCGAGACGCTGGACACCACCTCCAGGCTGCTCGCGTTCTCCAGTTGGGCGCGACCGAGCTTGCGACCCACGCCAATCAAACCGTGGGCATGGGGCAGGGCCTCGTTGAATTGGGCGTTGATGTCGCCTTTTTTCGGGTCAGGCACGATGACGTCGAAATCCTGCTGGAGGCGTTCGATCATGGCGGGAGTGACGCGGCTGAAAGCGAGGACGGTCTTTTTCATGGGAGGCGGGCTCGTCGGGCGTGGAGAATGCCAAGCACGCTAACATTCTTCCGCGCTTTTGTGCGAGTGCCCGGATGGTTCGGATGCACGCATTCCCCCTGTTGGATGGGTGATGCGCAAAAGGTACTTCGTACGCGAATTTGTAGGAGCCGGCTTGCTGGCGATCCAGGCACCTCGGTCCGTCTGACGCACCGCGTCGCATGGATCGCCAGCAAGCCGGCTCCTACAGGTGATGGGTGATGCGCAAAAGGTACTTCGTACGCAAATTTGTAGGAGCCGGCTTGCTGGCGATCCAGGCACCTCGGTCTGTCTGACGCACCGCGTTGCAGTGATCGCCAGCAAGCCGGCTCCTACAGATTGGGGGTGTCTAATCCTGCGGGTCGATGTTATCCAGCGCGCGGTTGACGGCCAGTTCGCCCAGCATGATGACTTGTTGAATGCCCAGCAGGGTGTTGCGGTGGGGACCGTCGAGAAATCCGGCGAGGTCGCTGGCCATGACGCTGGCCGAGGCGAGGGATTCGCTGGCGTGGACCAAAAGGGTTTCGGTGTTGATGTCGGGGACGACGGTGAATAAATGGCTGGGGGTGTGAGGCGGGATCAAGGCTTTCAGGGTGAATGAGTTTTGGGGGGAGGTGACTTCCGCATCTGGCGGATTGGGTGAGGGCTTTTTCATGGCAACGATCCTTAGAGGCTAGGAGCTGCCACTTTTTGTTTTCCAGACAAAGGGTGGCAGCTGTACGCAAGCTGGAAAAACCGAGAAGGATCAAACCCGGCAGACCCGAAGGTCTCCCACGTACAGCCGCCATAACTCAACATGCAGCGCTGAAAAAGCGCCGCATTATGGCATGTGCGGTGATCCTGTTCTTCGGGTTTTCCAGGCCCGGTCGCTGATTCGCCAGCGACACTCAAAGCCTACCCATCTCGCTTCCCACCCGACAACCGACAGAACGCGTCGGAAACATCCTAGGACACCACGCTTTTTGTAGGAGCGAGCCTGCTCGCGAAAAACGTGAGAACACTGCGGGGTATCAGGTTCACAGCGTTATCGTTCACGACCATCGCCGGCAAGCCGGTCTCGCTCCCACAGTGTTCTGTCGTCAGTTTGCCAATCGTGCCCCACCCAGCGTTCCGCTCAACTCATACGCCGCCAGTTCCGCCTGATGCGCCGCCAATATCTCCGGCAACGACCCGCGCAGGTACTCGACCCAGGTTTTGATCTTCGCATCCAGATACTGCCGCGACGGATAGATCGCATACAGATTCAGTTCCTGCGAGCGGTAGTTCGGCATCACCCGCACCAGCGTGCCGTTGCGCAAGCCTTCGATCGCCGCATACACCGGCAACACGCCGACGCCCATGCCGCTGATGATCGCGGTTTTCATCGCATCGGCGGAGTTCACCAGAAACGGCGAGCTGTTGATGGTGACCATTTCCTGGCCTTCCGGGCCGTCGAAATTCCATTTCTCCAGCGGAATCACCGGGCTCACCAGGCGCAGGCACGCGTGGTTCAGCAAATCGCTGGGCTTGTGTGCGCAGCCGTTGGCTTTCACGTAGGCGGGCGAGGCGCAAACGATGCTGTAGGTGATGCCCAGGCGCTGGGAGACGAAGCCCGAGTCCGGCAGTTCGCTGGCAAGGACGATGGACACGTCGTAGCCCTCGTCGAGCAAGTCCGGCACGCGGTTGGCCATGGTCAGGTCGAAGGTCACGTCGGGATGGGTCTTGCGGTAGCGGGCGATGGCGTCGATCACGAAGTGCTGACCGATGCCGGTCATGGTGTGCACCTTGAGTTGCCCGGCCGGGCGCGCGTGGGCATCGCTGGCCTCGGCTTCAGCCTCTTCGACGTACGCCAGGATCTGCTCGCAGCGCAACAGATAGCGCTTGCCGGCCTCGGTCAGGGCGATGCGACGAGTGGTGCGGTTGAGCAGGCGGGTTTGCAGGTGGGCTTCCAGGTTGGAGACCGCGCGCGAGACGTTGGCCGTGGTGGTGTCGAGTTGCACGGCGGCGGCGGTGAAGCTGCCGGCCTCGGCCACGTAGCTGAAGGCGCGCATGTTTTGCAAAGTGTCCATGGGGTGCTCTCGGGTGCGATGGCAAATTGTGACACGAAGTTTCAGAGTCTGAGACCCCGACCAAGGGATTATCGCGTTAACGGTAACAAAGATTCACAGGAATCCCAGCTTATCGCCATCAAACCCGCCCCCTAGAATTGCGCCGTTCCTTGTAGGAGCGAAGCTTGCTCGCGAAGAACGATAACGCGGTTTAACAGATGGACCGCGTTATCGTTCTTCGCGAGCAAGCTTCGCTCCTACGGGATCCAGTCCACTTTCTCGGGAAATCGCAGCAGTGCCGCGTCGCATCAGCAGAGCGCTTCAGACGCTCAGTGTTTTGACTTTAACCCTGGCAATCAGCGGCTGCATCGGAACCGCAGGTATTGCCCCGCAGGGCAAGGCACTGGAGGCCAATTCGCTGGCCACCGACGACGCCATCCAGAGCGCCGCGCAGGACGCTCACTGGCCTACCGCGCACTGGTGGCAGGCCTACGGCGACCCGCAACTGAACCGCTGGATCGACCTTGCCCTGCAAGGCAGTCCGACCATGGCCATGGCGGCGGCGCGGGTGCGTCAGGCCAAATCCATGGCGGGCATCGCCGAGTCTGCCGAGTCGCTGCAGATCAATGGCGGGTCCACCCTCAAGCGCCACAACTGGCCCACCGATCAGTTCTACGGGCCGGGCGAGCTGGCCAACGCGACGACGTGGGACAACAACGCCGCGCTGGGCTTCAGCTACGCCCTCGACCTCTGGGGCCGTGAAAGCAACGCCACCGAGCGCGCCGTCGACATGGCGCACATGAGCGCCGCCGAAGCGCGTCTGGCCCAGCTCGAACTGCAGAACAACATCGTTCGCGCCTACATCGAACTGTCGCTGCATTACGCGCAACGGGACATCGTCGCCGCGACCCTGCAACAGCAGCAGCAAATTCTCGACCTCGCACAGAAGCGCTTGAACGGCGGCATCGGCACCCACTTCGAAGTCAGCCAGGCCGAAACGCCGCTGCCGGAAACCCACCGCCAGCTCGATGCACTCGACGAAGAAATCGCCCTCAGCCGCAACCAGCTTGCCGCACTCGCAGGCAAAGGCCCGGGCGACGGCGCGCAGTTGCAGCGACCCACGTTGGCATTGGGCACAGCGCTGAAACTGCCATCGTCGTTGCCGGCGCAATTGCTCGGCCAGCGTCCCGACGTGGTCGCCAGCCGCTGGCAAGTGGCGGCTCAGGCGCGGGGCATTGATGTCGCTCACGCCGGTTTCTACCCCAACGTCGATCTGGTCGGCAGCCTCGGCTACATGGCCACCGGCGGTGGTGCGCTGGAGTTTTTGACCGGCAAGAAACTCAACTACAGCGTCGGCCCGGCGATCTCGTTGCCGATCTTCGACGGTGGCCGGTTGCGCGCTGAGTTGGGGGAAGCCTCGGCCGGTTATGACATCGCCGTGGCCAAGTACAACCAGACGCTGGTCAATGCGCTGAAAAACATCTCCGACCAGTTGATCCGCCGCGAATCCATGGACAAACAGCAAACCTTCGCCGCCGAATCCGTGGCCACCGCGCAGAAGACTTACGACATCGCGATGATCGCTTATCAACGCGGGCTCACCGATTACCTCAACGTGCTCAATGCCCAGACCTTGTTGTTCAAACAGCAGCAGGTTCAGCAACAGGTTCAGGCTGCGCGGCTCAGTGCGCACGCCGAGTTGGTGACGGCGCTCGGTGGTGGTCTCGGTGCGGGTAATGACGTGCCGAATGCTGAGAAAACCCAGCCCCCGAAAACCCCGGTTCTATTGCGTTGAACACAAAACCTGTGGGAGTGAGCCTGCTCGCGATGAGGGAGTGTCAGCCAATGATGATGTCGCCTGACACACCGCTATCGCGAGCAGGCTCACTCCTACAGGTCCCCGGTCAGACTGAATTAAGCAGGATTTCATGACTCCCTTGCCCGCACTGCTGCGCTGGCTGTATTCCCTTGAATGGCGCCGGGGTTTCTTTGACTGGGCACGCAGCGACGGCGTGACCTGGGTCTACATTTTCAAGGTGTTGTTCGCCGCGTTCCTGACCCTGTGGCTGGCCATGCGTCTGGAATTGCCGCAACCGCGCACGGCGATGATCACCGTGTTCATTGTCATGCAGCCGCAAAGCGGCCAAGTGTTTGCCAAGAGCTTCTACCGCTTTCTCGGCACGCTGACCGGGTCGGCGGTGATGGTCGCGCTGATTGCCTTGTTCGCACAGAACACCGAGTTGTTCCTCGGTTCGCTGGCGATCTGGGTTGGCATCTGCTCGGCCGGTGCGGCGCGTTCTCGCAACTTCCGCGCCTACGGATTTGTGCTGGCCGGGTACACCGCCGCGATGGTCGGCTTGCCGGCCCTGGCGCACCCGGAGGGCGCGTTCATGGCGGCGGTCTGGCGCGTGCTGGAAATCTCGTTGGGGATTCTCTGCGCCACGCTGGTCAGCGCAGCCATCCTGCCGCAAACCGCCAGCGCGGCGATGCGCAACGCCTTGTACCAGCGCTTCGGTGTGTTCGCCTTGTTCGTCACCGATGGCTTGCGCGGTCGCAGCAAACGGGACGCTTTTGAAGCGAGCAACGTGCGCTTCATCGCCGAGGCGGTCGGCCTGGAAGGGCTGCGCAGCGTCACCGTGTTCGAAGACCCGCACATGCGTCGGCGCAACGGTCGGCTCAGTCGCTTGAACAGTGAGTTCATGGGCATTACCACCCGGTTCAATGCCCTGCACCAACTGCTCGAACGCTTGCGCAGCAGTGACGCCGATCATGTGGTCGCGGCAATCAAACCGGGCTTGCAGGACCTCGCGGAAGTGCTCGACGGTTTCAGTGGTCGCGCGTTGACCAGCCCTGACGCCGCACGCTTGGTGATTGCGCTGAGCGCCTACAAGGAAGCGCTGCCGGCGCGTGTACGCAGCCTGCGCGCGACGTTTCAGGAGAGCGAGCCAAGCGACGCCGAGCAACTCGATTTTCATACCGCGTATGAGCTGCTTTATCGCTTCGTCGACGACCTGCACGGTTATGCACAAACCCACGCGTCCCTGGCTGATCACAGCCATGAACGGGAGCAGTGGGACGAGCCTTTCACCCCGCAAACCAACTGGATGGCGTCCGCCGCTTCGGGGATTCGCGCGGCGTTTATTCTGGTGGTGTTGGGCAGTTACTGGGTGGCCACCGCGTGGCCGAGCGGGGCGATGATGACCCTGATTGCCGCCGCCACCGTGGGCCTTTCGGCGGCGACGCCGAACCCGAAACGCATGGCGTTCCAGATGGCCTGCGGCACATTCCTGGGTGCGCTGATCGGCTTCGTCGAGATGTTTTTCATCTTCCCGTGGATCGATGGTTTTCCGTTGCTGTGCGTGATGCTCGCGCCGGTGATCGTGCTCGGTTCGTTCCTGACCTCGCGCCCGCAATACGCCGGTGTCGGCCTCGGTTTGCTGATCTTCTTCAGCACCGGTTCGGTGCCGGACAACCTCACCATCTACAACCCTTACACCTTCATCAACGACTACATCGCCATGGTGCTCGGCATGCTGGTGTGCGCCGCTGCGGGGGCGATCATCCTGCCGCCGAACAGTCGCTGGTTATGGCGCCGGTTGGAGCAGGATCTGCGCGGGCAAGTGGTGTATGCGATCAGCGGCAAACTGAAGGGCCTGGCGTCGAGTTTCGAAAGCCGTACGCGGGATTTGCTGCATCAGGCTTATGGCCTCGCCGCCGGCCAGCCGCAGGTTCAACGGGACTTGCTGCGCTGGATGTTCGTGGTGCTGGAAGTCGGTCACGCGATCATCGAGTTGCGCAAGGAACAGGCGATTCTGCCGGTGCACCCGGCGTACGCCGAATCGCAGCCGTGGCGCCAGGCTATCCGCGTGATGGGCCGTTCGCTGGTGCGGCTGTTTCTGCAACCGGGCCAGAGCAATCTACAGCGCTGCCTGATCGCGGTGGACCATGCGATCAGCCGTGTGCAAGCCACCGACGAGCCCTTCGCGCCGCACTTCGACACCTCGGCGTTGCGCCGGGTGAAGAGCTACCTGCATTTCATCCGCACCTCATTGCTCGACCCGCAATCACCGCTTGCCGCCTACGCAATGACCACGCCCCAAGGACTTGAACATGCCTCGTGAAATCGCCTTCCACGGCGTGTACATGCCGACCATGACGCTGATGTTTTTCATCGCCGCGGTGCTGGCCTGGGCGCTGGACAGGTTCCTGTCCGGGTTCGATCTGTACCGTTTTTTCTGGCACCCGGCACTGCTGCGCCTGAGTTTGTTTACCTGTCTGTTTGGTGCTTTGGCGCTGACTGTCTACCACTGACTCTCTATCTCTGAAGAAGGCTCTGATGAAAAAGCTTTTCAGCCTGCTCGCCACTCTGCTGGTGCTGGCCCTCGCGCTATGGATTGGCCGAACCCTGTGGGTGCATTACATGAACACGCCGTGGACCCGCGACGGCCGGGTGCGCGCCGACATCATCAACGTCGCCGCCGACGTCACCGGTGAAGTGGTGGAAGTGCCGGTGCGTGACAACCAACAGGTGAAGAAGGGCGATCTGCTGATGCGCATCGACCCCGAGCACTACCGCATCGCGGTCAAACAGGCGCAGGCACTGGTGGCTTCACGCAAGTCGACGTGGGAGATGCGCAAGGTCAACGCCCATCGCCGCGCCGACATGGATGCCCTGGTGATCTCCAAAGAAAACCGCGACGACGCCAGCAATATCGCAGACTCCGCCCTCGCCGATTACCAGCACGCGCAAGCGCAACTGGAAGCCGCCGAACTGAACCTCAAACGCACTGAAGTGCGCGCGGCGGTGGACGGTTACGTGACCAACCTCAACGTACATCGCGGCGACTACGCACGCATCGGCGAAGCGAAAATGGCCGTGGTCGATATGAACTCGTTCTGGGTCTATGGCTTCTTCGAGGAAACCAAACTGCCGCACGTGCGGGTGGGCGATAAGGCTGATATGCAACTGATGAGTGGCGAAGTGCTCAAGGGGCATGTGGAGAGTATTTCTCGCGGGATCTACGACCGCGATAACCCGGAAAGCCGCGAGCTGATTGCAGACGTGAACCCGACGTTCAACTGGGTGCGCCTGGCACAGCGGGTGCCGGTGCGGATTCACATTGATGAAGTGCCGGAAGGGGTGTTGTTGGCGGCGGGGATTACGTGCACGGTGGTGGTTAACCAATAGTTAGACCGAGTTGTCTGCATCGCCAGCAAGCCGGCTCCTACAAATAGGTGTCGTACACACATTTTTGTGTTCGGCGCAAACCTGTAGGAGCCGGCTTGCTGGCGATTCAGGCGCCTCGGTCTTACAGCTCACTCCTTGCAAAACGTCTCATGCAAATGCCGCCAAACCACCTTTCCACCGGCCTGCTTCTCAAACACCACCGTCGAACGCCGGTCCGTCTGCTGGCCGGTCGCATCGGTCTGCTGCTCGCGATAACTCACGGTCGCACCGTTGTCGGACAGCGCAATGCCACGCAACTCGCTGAGCTCAATCCTGAACCCGAGCTTCTTCCCGCCCGCCATCCGGAACAACTCGCCAAGCGCGTCGAAATCCAGCACGCGGCCCAACGGCGAGACCATGGAAAACTGCGGTGAAAAACGGGCGAGCAAGTGTTCAAGTTCGGTGACGTTTCGTTCTTCGGCCAGCCATTGCTCGATGGCGACGTGGGCCTGGATCACTTCGTCAAAGTATTCGGTGTAGTCGGTCATGTTACTTCCTGAAGATTTTGCAGAGTCTGTTCTGACGCTTTCGCGGGCAAGCCTCGCTCCTACAAGGCTCGCGCAAAACCTGTAGGAGCGAGGCTTGCCCGCGAAGAACGATAACGCGGTCTCAAAGCTGCCCGCGCAACCCGAACCGCTTCATCAACCCCGACTCCAGCAACCCTTTGGGCAGCAACCCGGCCAACAACGGCAACGCCCGGCTGCCATTGCCCAAACGAATCAGGCGCGGCGGTTTGTCCTGCTGCACAGCCTTGAGCAAACCGGCGGCAAACTCACTGGCCGGCGTCGGGTTGTCCTGGGACGCCTTGGCCCGTGCACGAATGCCTTCGCGCAGCGGAAACCACGGTGACTGTTCGCTGATCAACTGCTCCGCCTCGGCCCCGGCATTCTTGGCAAAACTGGACGCGATGGCGCCCGGTTGCACCTCCATCACTCGCACACCGAACGGCGCCAGCTCCATGCGCAACGCATCGCTCAAGGCGTGCACTGCGGCTTTCGAGGCGCAGTAAGCACCGGCAAATGGCGTGACCAGAACCCCGGAAACGCTGCCGATATTCACCACTATCCCTTTGGCCCGGCGCAGCACCGGGAAGAGTGCGCGCGTCACACCGACAATCGCAAACACATTGGTTTCGAACTGCCGCTGCATGGCCGGCACACCGCCGTCCAGCAGCGGCCCCATGGCGCCATAACCGGCGTTGTTGATCAACACATCGAGGCCGCCATGTTGCTGGTTGATCTGCCCGGCCAACGCTTCAAGTGCCACCCCATCGTTGACGTCCAGTTGCACGGCGGTGAAACCGGCCGCCGTCAACGCGGCAACGTCCTCAGCCTTGCGGGCGCTGGCCCAGACTTTATAACCGGCACCTTTAAAGGCATCCGCCAGAGCGCGGCCAATGCCGCTGGAACAACCGGTAATCAACGCAACGGGCATGGCGCGGTCCTTGTGCAAAGGGAAGAGTGGAGATCAGTCGGAGAAACTACCCTGCAAACGCTCGGCGCGAAACTCCAGGGTTTGCGGGCGATAACCGGGACGCAGCGGCGGCATGGGCAGGCAATCTTCCCAGTTCGCCCCGGCTTGCAGTTCGCCTGGGCCGCGATAACGCGGTGCAGCGTATTGATTGTCGGCGAGGTTGACCGTATCGCCCGGCGCGTAGGCAGCGACGCGCCAGCGCAGTTCGGTCAGCGGCACGTCGTTGCCGTTGTTCATCTTCAATAACAACGGGCGATCCGCTGGGCAGTGCTCCGGCGCATAAGTGATGCGCAACTCAAGGCGCGCTAATTGCTTGACCTCGCGATTGGCCAGCCAGACCACCCAGGTGGCCACCAGCCCCAGTCCGATGGCGGCCGCCACCGAAACGGGCAGGGCCTTGGACGGGTAGCGCAGCAACAGGATCAGCCAGGTGATGACCAACAGGACGCCGATGAACATGTCGCACAACCTCGCAGGAGAGAGGCTCATCCTACCTAAGGGCGGGTGTGCTTGGCGATGGGCGTGGTGAGGGCGACCGTTTGTCGAGCCTGTAATTTGTGACAGTAGCCATGCATGGGTTTTCAGCATTAGCTGGTGCAAATCGACATGAAGACGCCTGATGCAGCCTCAGCTGGCTTTCCTGCACCGCGACACCCCAAGCATGACGGTCGTTGAACCGCGGGGGCTGGCCGTGCGTTCGGTGGATTATTACCGTGCCGCGCAGGGTGAAGTCGCCGAAGCTCGGGTCAATCGTACGGTTCATGACCCGGCGGGGCGGGCGATTGCGCAATGGGATCCGCGGTTGTTAGAGGCTTCGGCACCGGCCAACCTCAGCAGCATCCTGTCACTGTCCGACACTGCGTTGAGTACCGTCAGTGTCGATGCCGGCTTGCGCGTGAATCTTTTCGGCGAGGCAGATCAACCGGTTCAATCCTGGGACGGCCGGGGTTCGCAACGTTGGATGCACTATGACAATCAACTGCGATTGACGGCATTGTTCGAGCAAACGTTAGAGGGCGAAGCGGTTTGCGCAGAGCGTCTGACTTATGCAGCGAACGATCCCGTTTCCGCCGCTCACAACCAGTGCAGCCAACTGATCAGCCACACAGACCTTGCCGGTGTTCTGCTGTTCAACGACTACGGATTAACCGGCACGCTACTCGAACAAGAGCGGCGTCTCGTCGACATCGCGCAGTCGTTTTCAACGCATTCACGCTTCAACCCAGCGGGTGACCTGCTCTCCCGAACCGATGCCCAAGGCAATGAACAACGCTTCAGCCAGACTGTGGACGGACAGTTGCGCGCCGTGGATTTGCGCCTGAGCAACACGACTCAACACCTGCCGATGGTCAGCGCCATCACCTACAACGCCCACGGCCAGGTCGAAAGGGAAGTCGCCGGCAATGGCGTGATCACCACCCTCGAATACGCCGCCGAGGACGGGCGTCTACAACGGCTGTTATCCCGGCTCGGCCAGAACCAGCCGTTGCAGGATCTGCGTTACACCTACGACCCAGTCGGCAATGTGCTGAGCATCGAAGACGCCGCGCTGCCGATCCGCTACTTCGCCAATCAGCGTATCGAGCCGATCAGCCATTTTTGCTACGACACGCTTTACCGATTGATCGCGGCCACAGGCTGGGAGGCCGGCTCGGTCAAACACGGTCCGTCGTCGGCGATGACGGCGGATCCCGCCATGCCCGGCAACTACCGCCAGACCTACCGTTATGACGCCGGCAACAACCTGCTCGAACTGACCCACACCGGCCCGCAAAACCCCGGCCATCGTCTGGTCGCCGATGCTCACAGCAACCGCTGCCTGCCGGTGCGCGATGGTGTCGAGCCGACTGAACAAGACTTCCGTGACAGTTTCGATGCCAACGGCAACCTGCTGACGCTGCAACCGGGGCAAACGCTGCGTTGGGACGCGCGCAATCAATTGTGTGAAGTCCGTCCGGTCGAACGTGACAGCGCCGAAAGCGACAGCGAGCATTACGTTTACGGAGCCGACGGCCTGCGCGTGCGCAAAGTCCGCTCGCTGCAAACCAATGCCCAAACGAACATCATCGAAACCTTGTATTTGCCCGGTCTGGAAATCCGCACCCACAGTGGCACCGGCGAAGTGCTGCACGTGATCAACGTCCAGGCCGGGCGCGGCAGTGTGCGGGTGTTGCACTGGGAAGCGGGAAGACCGAACGAGATCAGCAACAACCAGCAGCGTTACAGTCTGACGGACCGGCTGGGCTCAAGCACGCTTGAGCTGGATCAGCACGCCAATGTCATCACCCAGGAAAGGTTTTACCCGTTTGGCGGCACGGCATGGAGTAACGGCGAGGCAGTGCAGGTCAGCTATAAAACGGTGCGCTACTCGGGGAAAGAGCAGGATGCGACGGGGCTTTATTACTATGGATTTCGGTATTACGTGCCTTGGTTGCAGCGTTGGCTGAATCCAGATCCTGCGGGCACGATTGATGGATTGAATTTCTATGCCATGGTTCGAAACAATCCAATGGTGTTGCGAGACTACAACGGTTTGGCAGGTGACGAATTATCCAACGCATTTCTCTATGAGCTTGACCTTTCAACCCAAGGCTGGAAACTGCACTTGCTTGACACTCAACTGTTGAATCTCCTGTTGCAGCGCTATGACAAGACAAAGCGAGGCTACGAAGAAACCCATGATTATCGAGTTTTCGAAGTGGGTGATCCGGAGTACGCCTTGACTGGGCAGGAAATCGTTGAGGCATTGGAGGGCTACCGCAAGACGTACCTGGACCTGGCGAAACGTGCATCCACTGCTCGAAAGTCGGAGTTGGGCCTGTCGATGATAGAACTTTCAAATCAAGCAGGGCAGATGCGTGATCTCGCTGAGGGCATTGATGGATCAGATGCTTCGGCAGCAGCGAACAAGCCTCGCTTTTTTGCATTGATGAAAGCAAAGACGGAAAACGGAAAGCGAGAAATCCTGGCCATTCAGAACATATCGATAATTCAGCGCACCGCTGGTGAAGACAGGGCGTTTGTCAGTGGCGTTATTCTGAACCCTTTGATTCGACCCGATGTGAGGAGCGGCTTCAAAGATCTGCCTGGAAGAGAATCTATACCTGTGCTGGAGGGGGTGCGAACCTTCGTTACGGTTCGGAGTTTGAACGAGGTGGGCAAAAAAACGAACATGAAATCTGTGCTGTTTGACTCATCAAATAAAAGAGACTTGGAGGTGGCGGAAAGACTAAAGGCAAAATTGAAGTCCGAGCCTACCCACCTGCCACTTTCGAGGTTGAACCCGAAACTTCGATGATTTGCATAAAAAAGCCCCCACCCAACCCACTGCGGATAGGGAACGCAGTGACCTGGACGGGGGCTTCTTTTTACCGATGACTTACTGCGCGATGGTTTTCACCGAAACCCCACGCTCAATCGGCGTAGACCGACCGTAGATATCTTCAAACCGCTCGATATCGTCCTCACCCAGATAGCTGCCCGATTGCACTTCAATAATCTCGAGTGGAATCTTGCCCGGGTTGCGCAAACGGTGAACCGAAGCGATCGGAATGTAGGTCGACTGGTTCTCGCACAGCAGGAACACGTTCTCGTCGCAGGTCACTTCAGCGGTGCCGCTGACCACGATCCAGTGTTCGGCGCGGTGGTGGTGCATTTGCAGTGACAGGCACGCGCCCGGTTTGACCGAGATGTGCTTGACCTGGAAGCGACCGCCCATGTCCACCGAGTCGTAGGAACCCCACGGACGATAGACTTCGCAGTGGTTCTGGGTTTCGCTGCGGCCCTGTTCGTTGAGGGTGTTGACCATCTGTTTCACGCCTTGGACCGAGTCCTTGTGCGCGATCATCATGGCGTCCTTGGTTTCGACGACCACGATGTTTTCCAGGCCGATCACCGACACCAGTTTGCCGTTGCCGTGGATCATGCAGTTTTTGCTGTCCTGAATGACCACGTCGCCTTTGGTGACGTTACCGTTGATGTCCTTGTCATTTACTTCCCACAGCGACGCCCAGCAACCGACATCGCTCCAGCCGGCAGTCAGCGGTACGACGCAGGCGCGCTGGGTTTTTTCCATGACCGAGTAATCGATGGAATTGTCCGGGCAGCAGGCGAAGGTGGCTTCGTCGATGGTGACGGTGTCGGCATCCTGTTGGCTGCGTTCCAGGGTCAGCAGGCAGGTGTCGTAGATGTCCGGATCGTGCTTTTTCAGCTCTTCGAGGAAGCGGCTGGCACGGAACAGGAACATCCCGCTGTTCCAGAAGTAGCCGCCGGACTGGACGAACTCGGTGGCGCGTTTCACGTCCGGTTTTTCAACGAAGTGCGAGACGCGGCTGACGCCTTCCGGCAGCAGCGAGTCGTTGGTCGACTTGATGTAGCCGTAGCCGGTTTCCGGTTTGGTCGCCGGGACGCCGAACAGCACCATTTCGCCGTTTTCGGCGGCGACAGTGGCCAGGGCCAGGGCGCGTTGCAGGGCTTTCTGGTCTTCCAGTACGTGGTCGGCCGGCAGCACCAGCATCAGTTCGTCGCGACCTTCGTTGACCAGCATCATCGCGGTCAGGGCCACAGCCGGCGCGGTGTTGCGGCCGAACGGTTCCATCAGGATGCGCTGGGTTTCCAGCTTACGGTTGCTCAGTTGCTCGTTGACGATGAAACGGTGGTCTTTGTTGCAGACCACGATCGGGGTGTCCATGCCTTCGAACACCAGGCGTTCCAGGGTTTGCTGGAACAGCGTGTGTTCGCCGGTCAGGGCCAGGAATTGTTTAGGAAACTGCTTACGGGAAAGCGGCCAAAGACGTGAGCCACTACCACCTGACAAGATCACCGGAATCATGTTGTTACTCCTTGAAAATCGTATGGGTCAGAGCTACTGCGTTCTGTCGTTTCACTCTTGTTTTTGTTTCGTGTCCCGACTGACATCTCGGTCCCTTGTAGGAGCATGGCTTGCCAGCGAAGGCGGTCTCGAGGGCCTCTTCGCCGGCAAGCCGTGCTCCTACAGGGCACGGGTCAACCGGGTAAATTTGTTAGCGCGTCGAAACCGGGCGTTTTACCCAGACTGGCGACAGGCTGCTGCCGTTGCCGGTGACGTACAGCACCGCCGCTTCACCGCGTTCCAGGGCAACCGGTTTCACGTCGCCCACTTTCGTGGCGCCATCGTATAGCGCCAGGCTGACTTTGACCGGGTTGATTTCACGCTCGCCACGGCCCTTGGCGGCCACGGACGGGACCACTTCGGTCTTGCCGTCGGCGGTTTTCAGGGTCAGGGCCTTATCACTCAGGTTCTGTACGCGAACCAGGGATTTCTGCTTGTTCTTGAACGGCGGCTCTTCGATCAGTTGTGGCGCGCCGCTGGCGTTGTTGACCAGGGTGTAATAGTGATCGCCGGCCAGTTTCACCGGCAGGGTCTGGCTGCCGACCTTGGCGCTGTAGTCGCCGCCCGGCATGAAGCTGAAGTCAGTGCTGGACAGCGGCGCGACGTCGCTCAGGCTGGTGCTGCCGACGGTGGCGCTGACTTCAGCGTTACCGGCGTTATAGACCCGTACGAAGCTCGAACCTTTAGGCGCGGTCGGACCGTAGAGGGCCGAGTCACCGGCGGCGAAGGCGTTCATGGACAGCACGCTGAAGGTTGCGGCCAGAGCAAAGGTCTTGGCGAGACGGCGAGGAGTAGTAGTGAAAGTCATGGTGTACCTCTCTTTCAGTTTTGCGCCCGGTCGGGCGTCTCGGATTTAGTGTTTACGGCTACGTTTTGTTGGCGAGCGCCGGCTTCTTTGAGCGCTGCGACCCACTGCGGGTCGGCGTCGCCGATTTCGTTGTTCACAGGCAGATAACGTTCAGGAAACTCCCAGATCAGCACCTGTGGCGGGCTGTTCTTGAAGGCATCGCTTTTCAGGTAGCTGAGCATCGGCAGAATCGGGCCGTGGCCGTCTTCGGCGTAATTGACCACGTCGCTGTTCAGCGCCTCTTTCAGCGCGCCGACGAAGTTCCAGTTCGGGTTGGCGCTGTAGCTGGTGCCGATCAGGGCCACCGGCACTTCGGTGTTGGCGAACAGCGCGTCATCACCGCCAGCCTGATCGTCGGCCACCACGGTGTTGCGCTTCTGCAACGGCTCGGTCGCCGGCATCAGGTTTTCGAACAGTGGGTCGAGCGGCAGGAACAAACGCAGGTCACCCTTGTGGGTCACTTTCTCTGCCGGCTCGGTGACGAAGCGCTGAGGCTCGCCGCTGAGCGGGGTTTTCTCGGCAATGGTTTTGGCCAGGGTCTGGGCGGCGATTTGCGCGCCTTCCGGGGTCCAGTGGGTGTCGGTGCGCAGGAACACTTGCTGACCGTCGAGCTTGGCCTTCAGCAGAGGGCCGTACAGGTCGGGTGCGAGGATCTTGTTGGCCGCCAGACGAGCGTGGAAGTCCTCATAAAGATTGGCGTGAATGCTCGAAGGCTTCACTTCGCCCAGGTGTTCCGGATACAGGCGAGTCTTGGCCGGCACGATCGCCATCACCAGTTTCACGCCTTTCTCTTTCAGTTCCTGGCGCACGCCTTCGACCAGCGCGTAGTTGCCTTGCAGGTTCAACTCTTCGTTGACGATCGGGTTGAATTCTTCATCGCTGTACAACCACTGATCGCGACCGAGCACGACGCCCGGACGACCTTCGTTGAACAGTTTGAAATCCAGCGCAGCCCAGAGGTTGGTGCCCAGGCGCTTGATCGGGAACTCGTCGTCGTAGTGCGTTTCGACAGCCTTGGCCCAACGGCCATTGAGCACCGTCGCATCGGCGTTGGTGCTGAAGCCGAAGAAGCTGCGCGTCGACCACAGGCCCAGGACCAGCAAGGTCACCATAAACAGGCTGATATAGAAGATGCGTAATGAGCGGGTCATGGTCAGATCCCTCAGAACTGGAAGTAAAGGAACGGCGAGA
The DNA here is from genome assembly GCF_014852285.1 of Pseudomonas sp. PDM02. NCBI lineage: Bacteria > Pseudomonadati > Pseudomonadota > Gammaproteobacteria > Pseudomonadales > Pseudomonadaceae > Pseudomonas > Pseudomonas sp. PDM02. The sequence continues at coordinate 300,331 of NZ_JACVBL010000006.1, forward strand.
AGCTTTGCGCCGAGAGTTTGAAAATCGAGGCAATGAACAGCAGCAGTACCAGCGTGCGCATCACGTAACGCGACCAGTCTGCCGTCCAGTAAGCCGGCTGCACGGTGGCTTCAACGCCAACGGTGTAGCCCGGTTGGTGGATGCTGGCCGGGTTGTCGCCCGGTACGGCTTTGATCATTCCTGGTGTCGCACCGGCAGGGCCATCGGCCTCGACGTTGACCGCAGGTTTGGTCTTGACCGGTGGCTGGTTGCTGTAGAAATCACGAATGCCGAAGAACGCCAGGGTTGCGTACGCCACCACCAGAGTCGCTACTTGCAGACCGGTGAGGTTGGCCTCGTTGAGTTCCGACAGCGACCACTCGCCGAAGCTGAACATCGCGCCGTACATGCGGCCGGCGACGTGCAGGTTTTCGGCGCGGAAGATCACCCAGCCCATCACCACCAGCAGGAAGGTCAGCGCCCAGCGGATCGGGTTGATGCTGCGTGGCGAAGTGTTCAGGCCCAGAGCCTTTTCGATCGCCAGCCACATGCCGTGCCACGCACCCCACACGATGTAGGTGATGTTCGCGCCGTGCCACAGACCACCGAGCAGCATGGTCAGGAACAGGTTGCGATAGGTCATCAGCGTGCCTTTGCGGTTACCGCCCAGCGTGATGTACAGGTAGTCACGCAGCCAGGTGGACAGGCTGATGTGCCAGCGACGCCAGAACTCGGTGATCGACTGGCTGATGTACGGCTGCTTGAAGTTTTCCATGAAGCGGAAACCCATCATCAAGCCCAGGCCGATGGCCATGTCGCTGTAACCGGAGAAGTCGAAATACAACTGCGCGGTGTACGCCAGCGCGCCGAGCCAGGCATCGCCCGTGGTCGGGTTTTGCAAGGCGAAGCAATGGTCGGCCACCACCGCGAGGGTGTCGGCGATGAAGACCTTCTTGATGAAACCCTGCATGAACCGCGTGCAGCCCTCGGAGAACTTGTCGAGGGTGTGGGTGCGGTTGTTGAACTGGTCGGCGAGGTCGCGGAAACGCAATACCGGGCCGGCAATCAGGTGCGGGAAGATCGCCACGAACGCCGCAAAGTCGATCAGGTTGCGTGTTGCCGGGGTGTCACCACGGTAGACGTCGATGATGTAGCTGATGGACTCGAAGATGTAGAACGAGATCCCGATCGGCAACAGCACGTGGGTCAGGATGAACGGCGACAGACCGACCGACGTCATCATCGCGTTGATGCTGTCGACACCGAAGTTGGCGTACTTGAAGTAGCCGAGAATGCACAGGTCGACGGCCACGCCGAGCAGCAGCCAGCGCTGGGCCGGTTTGGTCCGAACGCCTGCGGCGCCGACTTTGAGGCCGATCCAGTAGTTCCACAGCGTGACAGCGGCGAACAACGCCAGGAAGTCCACGCGCCACCAGGCATAGAACACATAGCTGGCGATCAGCAGCAGCAGGTTGCGATAGCGTATTCCGCTCAAGTAGTACATGCCGAGAAAGATCGGCAGGAACAAAAACAGGAACACGTTGGATGAAAATACCATCCCGGTCTCTCCATGTTTAACCAACAGTCAAGGGCCGCAGCCCCCCCAAACCCCCCCACCAAAAACCTGGGGAGATGTATTGCATTCAAACCACCGCGATCCTTGTAGGAGCGAGGCTTGCCCGCGAAGGCCGTTACGCGGTGGAACTGATGAACCGTGTCATCGTTCTTCGCGGGCAAGCCTCGCTCCTACAGGGGTTATGCGTTAAGAACCTTTGCCTTTTTCTTTCGCCGGGTCGTAGACCTTGGTCAGGTCACCCCCGAGGCGGAAGGTCTTGAACGGCTGCATCTCGTGCTTTTTCTCAAGCACATCCGGCGAGCAGGTGTAGAGCGTGCAGAACGGTTCGAGCCAGGCGAATTTCGAGTCGACCTTGAGGTCGGTCATGTCCTGTTCCTTGCCGTTCTTGTTCTCGAATTCGTCCGGGTCTTTAACCCCGGCGAGAACTCGATCACCCAAACGTTTCAACGCGCCGTTGTTTTCCTGACGCAGATCCACACCGTTGACCTGAGCGAAACTGGCGATCATCGCCAGCGGTGGCAGGGCGTAGTTGTGATAGGCGAGGGCGCGTTGCTGGCGCTTGAGTTCGTTGGGCAAGAAGCCTTGGGCGTCGACCTGATTGGCGCCGACCTTGTATTCCTTCACGGCCCAGTCGAACAGGTCGCGGCGGTTGGTGGCGACGGATGTTGCCATCACCGACCAGGCGGCCCAGTACGAGTGGTTGTTGGTTTGTTCCAGCGGCAGGTTGTCCCAATCGCTGACCACCTGATCGGCCATTTTGCTGAACCAGGCTTCAATCAACTGCGACTCTTGCTGATGGTTCGCCAACGGGTGCGAGTCGGAGAATTTCAGGCGGATGTACGAAGACGCCATGCTGCCCAACGCCCATTTGCGCATCGATTTGCCGGTGTGGTTGAAGTCTTTGGACATCAACGCATCGGCCTTGGCCCAGGCGGTCAACCAGTTCAGCGTGCATTCGAGCTGTTCCGGACGACCGTCACGCATGAACTGCATCACGCGCTTGCTGGTGCTGCGCTCGATCTTGGTGATGTCGGCCGTGGTGTCGCGGAAGGCTTTTTCCGAGACCTCGTTCAGGGTCGAACGGGCCTTGTCGGAACCTTCGTATTTGCTGCGAAATTGCAGCGCGCCGGTGTACGGCGTCGGCATCGCGTCACAGCCTTCTTTGCTGTCGCCGGTTTTGACTTTTTCAATCGGCGCGAAGTAACCCTGTGGCGGACGCAGCGGCGCGGCGGCCTGGGTGGCGCCGGTGAACATGGCCAGCGTCAGCAGGGAGGGCGCGAGTAGCTTTTTCAAAGTTCGGGTTTGCATGATTGCCTCATTGCCCGACCGAAGCAGTACGCTGCTCGGCACTCGGGAACACGTTGCGTTTGCAGATTTTCGCTTCGACTTTCTGCTGCGCGGCACCTGCTTCAGGACCCTGGATTTCGACGGCCAGCAGATTCTGCGAGGCCCAGTCTTCGTCCGTGCGCAACTCAAAGGCGAAACGCCCGTCGGTGTCGGAGGTTTCCGGTTTTTCGATCTTGATGTCCTCGTGGCGACCGTTCATGTACCAGAGGGTGGCTTGCAGGGTTTTCACCGACGGATCGGCGAAACGGATGTCGACCTGGTGACTGCTGTTTTGCAGGTTCAGGTTCTTGCTGTTGACCATCAATTCGTTCTTGCCCGGTTTCAACGTGGTGCTGCCGGACATCTGTGCATCCTTGCCTTCGCAACCGTTGTCCAGCAGCGCCATCATCTGGCGGTAGATGGTTTCCTGGTCGAGGCGGTAGAGCGGCGAGAATTCCCAGATCAGAATCTTCGGCGGCTTGGTCTGGAACTCTTCGCTGCCCAGGTACTGCAGCATCGAACCTTCCAGGCCACCGCCGGGGAACGCCACGTTGAGGATGTCGGCGCCGATGGCCTCTTCGAGGAAACCGGCGAAGTTGTAGTTCTTGCCACTGTGGCTGGTGCCGACCAGGGTGATCTCCGGGTTGCCGGAATCACTGAACAGATCGCCATCCGCTGCTTCGCCTTTTGGCTCGGTGGTGAATTGATCCATGTACTGGATCGCGTAGCTGGTGCCACAGAGTTGACCGGCCATGTTGTGTAACGTTCCGGTCTTGCCCATGCGACCCGACTTGTGGCTCTCGAATTCACGCTTGGGAATGCCGGCAAACTCAGGCAGTTGCTTGATTTTCTCGCCGACGATTTTTGCCGTGCGCTGGGCGCCATACGGCGTCCAGTGCTGGTCGCCACGGAAGTAGAAGTCGTGGGCGGGCAGGGTGTCGGGCAGCGACTCGTTGGTCAGTGGCGACAGGTCCGGCACCACGTAACCCATGGCGGCAAAGCGGCCGAGCATGGTCTTGTAGTTCCTCAGCGCCTTGTCGAAATCGAACCTGGCCTTGTCTTCCGGATTGAGCTTGTTGCGGTTCACCAGGCCACGAGTGGGTTGGTAAACAATCACCAGCTCCACGCCTTTGCTCTTGAACGCATCGTGCAGTTCTTTCATGCGTTTGTAGCCGGCGGGGGTGGTGTCGAATTCGGTGCGCAAGTCTTCTTGCGTACGGAACAACCAGTCACCCTGAGCCTGCACCAGCGTGGTGAAGTTCTGCTGATAACGCGTGGTGTAGTTCTTCGCGTCGTGGGCTTCGGGGCACAGGTTGCAGCACGGTTCGGCGCTGAATGTCGGCGCTTTGGCTTCATCTGCACGAACGCCGCCGCTGGCCGCGAGAATGCCGGCGGTCAGGGCCGACAGGCTGAGTAATTTGATCAAGTGTGGGTGCATAAAATTATCCTCAGTCCCGCATTTCGGTCTGGCGTTCGACAGGGTCGATCAGCACGGCTTTCTGCTGGCGTACCAGCAGGTCGAGAATTTCATCCTGACGCTCGCCGAGAATCCCGCTGAAGCTGATGCCGCTGGATTTGGTCGGGGCAAGCATGGACACGCGATACAGCTCGACGCTCAGCGGCGAGTCGATGGACAGCGGGCCACTGCCGTTGCCGGCCAGTTCGCCGCCGACAACGATCAGCGACACCTGGGCGTCGAACGGGTCGAGCTTGATGTCCCGGTCGGTGTCGCTCAGGTCCTTGATGTGGCCGTAGACGCCGGTCAGGCCGTTGGCCATGGACAGGTTTTCGTACAGGCGAATGTTCACGCTGTTACGAATGCGGATGCCGTGGCGACGGTTGCTGATCACCTTGTTCGCCCACAGCAGGTTGTCGGCACTCTCGTAGAGGGTGATGCCGTCGGTGTGGTTCTTGTAGATCTCGTTGTAGGCGATGATGTTGTTGACGCTGTTCCGGTCGATCACCAGGCCCGACAACTTGTTGTCGTAGCTGCGGTTGTTGAAGATGAAGCTGTCGTTGACCTCACGGGAAATAATGATCCCGTGCTTCTTCTTGGTCCCGTAAACGGTGTTGTCGGCGATGATCAGGCCGTGCGAGCGGTCATGCGGGTCGATGCCGTAGACGATGTTGTCTTTGTAGGTGTTGCCCTTGACCACGAAGTCGCGGGTTTCGTAGCAGTAGAAGCCGTACCACATGTCCGAGAACTCGGAACCGATGATCCAGCCGGTCGGTTCAGGACGCTTGAGCACCTTGGCCATGTTCGGCGTGTACTGGGAAATACTCACGCCATACGACTTACTGTTGGCGTAGCCGAAACTGGCCATCTTGCTGTTGGCGATGTAGGTCTGGGTGCCGCCCCAGGCCAGCAGGAACGGACGGAATTCATTCGGCGACTTGAACGTCGCCGGGCCGTTGTCCTTCTCGCGCCAGCCAGTGATTTTGGTGTCGCGCACAAACAGCTGGCCGTCGTTGACCAGGAATGAACCGGCCTCTTGGGACAGGCGCAATTCCTGGGTCTGCTTGTCGATTTCGAGGATGCCTTTCTCACCGACCACAATCGGCAATTTCGCCAGGAACACGCCCGGCGAGGTTTCGCTGAAGTACTGCTTGGGCAGCTTCTTCGCCAGGTCCTTGAGGTTCATGTAGCCGTCGTCGATGAAGATCGCCTGCGGGATACCGTGCTGACGCACCACCCATTCGGCCATCTTGTTGTCGCCGCCGATGAAGTCCTTCAGCGCGTTCTCTTGCATCATCCGGCGCACACTGATTTTGCCGGCCTTGGTGCGCACGATTTTCGCGGCGATGGCGTCGGCGGTGTAGCCGGCGGTATCTGGCAGTGTCGGCTTTTCCAGTTCCAGCGGCGCGGTCGGGGCGCTGCTGACGGTGTAGGTCTTGGCCTGTTGCAGTTCCTTGGCCATGGTCACCGGCTTGGCTGGCTCCACATTGGCGAAGGCGGCCGAGCTTGCCAGCAGCATCGCGCCGGCCAGCAAAGTCAACGAGCCTCTCTTCGGACTGTTCATGTCAGGAACTCCCTTAGCGGTTCGCATCAGAAGCGCCAGATCACGTCGATAAACGCACGGTGCATGTACGAGTCGACTTCTTTGCCATAGGCATCGCCCGGCTTGAACACGCCGCCACGCAAGCGCACCAGGGCCGACGGTTCGTCGATCGACTGGCTCAGCGCAGCAGGCAACAGGCCTTGCTTGAAGTACTTGGTGACCACAAGGTCCATTTCCTGGCCGAGGTCTTTGTTGCCATCTTCCAGCGGCAGGGACGTGCTGGAGAGAATCGCGCCGGTTGGGTCGGTGTCGTTCTCGACGGCGTTGATTCCGTTGCTGCCGACCGGCTTGTTGCCGTCAACGCGCCAGAACTTGTGGTAGATCACGCTGGCGTCGTATTCGTCGTTGAGCATCCACGAACCGAACAACGTAGCGGTTTGCATGTTGTTCATTTCGCCACGGAACGCTTCGCCGAAACGGTGAACCCGCGAGCGAGTACCGGTGTAGTTCGAGCGGTTGCTTTCCAGGCCGTTCTGTTCGTAATCGGCACTGGCGCGGGCATAGGCTGCACCCACTTGCCATTGCGGATCGAGGCGCAGGCGCACGCCGATATCGGTGGCCCAGCCGTTGAGGTCTTCACCGCGCTTGGCTTCCGTCGGGCGAGTGCCGTCGGCGTTGAGCTGATTCACCGTGTCGGTGTCGCCGCTCATGCCGGTGATGCTGCCCCAGTAATTGACGGTGTTGGTGTTGCGGTAGTTGTAGGCGTCGCTGTCAGCGGTGAGGCCGAGCCAGCTGATGTCGCCGTTCTGTTTCTTGTCCAGCGAGTCGCCGGGCACGCCCGGTTCCGGGTAGTCGAGTTTGCCGTCGTCGTGGGTGTGATGACCGCGAATGCCGACCCAGTTGCCCGGTGTCCATTGATACGCCGTGTCGGCGTAAACGTGCAGGCGGTCCTTGTCTTTCGGCGCCAACTCTTTGAGGTCGGTGCGGTATTCGCTGAAGCGTTCGGCGACGCCGACGTTGGCGCGCAACAGTGTGGTGTCGAAGGTCCAGTTCAGGGCTTCGATGTTGGTGTCGCGCCATTGGCCGTCGTCGTTGCGCAGGCGTTGACGACCGAGCTTCAACTGCTCGCCCGGATACGGTGTCAGGCCGCTGTAGCCGACCCAGAATTCGCGCATCGCCAGGTAGTTTTTCTTGGTCTTGCGATCACCGTTGTCGGTGGTCTGGGTGCCGTCGCTGTCGGACTGCTGCAAGGTGTCGGTTTCGATGATGTCGGTGGACGTCACGGCCTGACCCATGGCGTAGGCGCTCCACGCGCCGCTTTCGCCGTAGACCCAGGGACGCAGGTCGAGACCGACGCCATTGACGTCGCCGCCGCTGGCAGTGCCGAGGTCACGGTCGTCTTCGGACTGGCCGGTGATTTTTACGTCCAGACCGAAATTCTTGGTTTCGGTGATTGCCGCCAGGGTCGGGCAAGACCAGATCAGCGCAAACGTCAGGCCGATGCCGGCCTTCATGAATGGATTCAACTTCATAGGGATTCCTCGCCGTCTTCTTCTTGCAGGGCATGCAGTTCCAGCGTGTTCTGGCTCAAGGCGCCACGAACGGCCTGTTCTTGTTTCAACAGGCGTTGGGCCTCGGCCAGCTGGGCAGGCGGCAGTTGGGCTTCGAGAGTTTGCGCAAGCTCGGTGGCCTGCGGGGTGTTCTGGGCCTTGGCCAATTGGCTGAAGACATAAGCGTTAAGCGGGTCGGGCTTGGTGCCCTTGCCTTGGGAAAACAGTTGGGCGATGGCGAAGTCGGCGCTGTTCTGGCCGTTGCGCGCAGCGGTCAGCAAGTGGTCCAGTGCCTTCTGCGAATAGACCTTGCCCAGGTAACCACGACGGTAGATCTGGCCGAGGTAGTAATCGGCGGCGACTTCCTTGCCGACGGCTTTCTGGAAATGTGCTTCGGCGACTTTCGCGTCCGCCGGCACCCATTTGCCTTCGTAGTAGAGCTTGCCGAGCAACAGTTCGGCGCGCGGCTGGTCAGCGGCGCGGCCGTTGTCCAGGTACTTCATCATCGTGTCGACGTCGCCGAGTTCCGGGAAGTCGTAGAGCAATTGCGCCAGGCTGACCCACGAAGCGGGGTAGGCGGGGGCGATGTCTTCGAGCAGCGCCTGAGCGGTTTTTTCGTCGGTCTTGCCCAGGCTTGCATCACCGAGCACACGAGCGACGCTGTCCACGCGCTGAGCGGAAACGGTGCCACGGGTATGCGCCGCTTGCATCTGCTTGATCAGCTCGGCTTGCTGTTCCGGTTTGCCTTGTTTCTGGTAAACCGTGGCCAGCTCGACGTAGCAGATGTCGGTGGTGTTCAACGCGGCTTTGCAGATCGTTGCGACTTCGTCCAGGTGCTGGTCGTAAGTGCCTTGGGTGCGATAGAGCAGCACCTGGGCCAGGCCGGCTTCCGGTTTGCCTTCGGCGCGCCATTGGCTGATCTGCTGCTGCGCGTTGACGTTGGGGAAACTGTGCGGGTATTGCAGGTACAGCATCGCCAGCGGAATCAGCGTATTGCCTTCGCCATTGGCCGAAGCCTTTTTCAGCAGGGTTTCAGCTTCGTGCTGTTCGGCTTCGGTGGAGCCGGGTTTGGCCACCAGCAAGCGACCCAGGCGAGCCTGCGCTCGCGGCGAAACGTCGGCCGCCGCGCGGTAAGTCGCCTCGGCCTGCTTGAGCTGCGCGGGGTCGCGGCTGTCGACCTGGATATCGGCGAGGCCTACTTGAGCCTCGCTGTAACCCAGGTCGGCCAGTTGCTTGTAGTTCTGCTGAGCCAGCGCGGTGTCGCCGCGCTTGAGCGCTTCATTGGCCAGACGCTGATCGGGCAGACCGGCGCAACCGGCGAGGCTGACTGCCAATGCCAAGGCACACACTGTTCCAATGTGGGAGCCAGCCTGCTGGCGATTCAGGCAGCGCGGTGCATCAGTTGAACCGCGTTGATCCCATCGCGAGCAGGCTCGCTCCCACAGGGTCTGCGGTGTGTTCAAGGTAGGAGTCGTCACAGGCATGTCCTCGACTTAAAGACCGGAAGCCATGGCTTTATCGATCAGCCAGTTCAGGTTCGGGCCACGGTCGCTGTTCACTTCAACCGGGCGACCGGCGAACTTGCTGTCCAGCGGCTCGTCCGGCTGGATCAGCACGCGGATGTCGGACGACAGGTCGGCGCTTTTCAGGCTGGTGCTGCTGACGATCTTGCCGGTGCGGGTCTTGTCTTCGCCGGCGATCTGGAAGTTGACGTTGGTGCCTGGGCGCACGTCGCTGAACTGGCGATAGGAGAAGCGCGCTTCAACGTTGGCTTCGCTGTTACGCGGCACCAGTTGGAAGATCACGTCGCCCTTGCTGGCGTACTGACCGTCGGCGACCAGTTGCTGGGCCACAGTGCAATCGCATGGTGAGGTCAGGGTGCCGGTCATTTGCTTGCCGAACAGTTCTTCAACCTTGGCCGGTTGCAGTTGATTGTCGTCAAGATGGCCCTTGAGCACGTCGAGCATGCTGGTGCTGAACGTTGCCAGCGGAGCGCCTTTGGCGGCAACGCCGTCGGCCTTGATCAGGCTTTGCACGGTGCCGTCACGCGGCATGGTGATGCTCATGCCCGGCACACTGACCAGACCGGCCTGCGCGTGGCTGACGAAATACATGCCGTACACCGATTTGAAAATGAAACCGAACGCCGTCAGGCCGACGAGGAAAATCCCCAGGCTGAAGGTCACGGCGCGCAGGCGACCGAACGCGGTCATGCCGTGGCCGCCGTCCTTCATCTTGCGCGCCTTGGTGAAGTTGTCTCGCTGCAGGGTGGCCAGCACTTCACCCATGCTGACGATGTCGCCGGCCAGGTGCGAGGTGATCAGGTGGCGCAGGGTCGAGATGTCTTGGGGTTCCAGGTTCTGGAACTGGCAACCGGCACGGCCGGTCTGGCGGTCGAAGGAGCGCACTTGCATCTCTACGTCCATGGCCAGGCCGAGGTTATCGATGACGAATTGCAGGCGAGCCTTGTGCACATCGCCGACCTTCAGCGGCAGCTGACCGGCGTTGAACGCCAGGCCGCCGGCGGAGAGGTCGAGGACCCGGGCTTCAACCGGCGTGCGGTCCGGACCGAAGAAACGCAGCTTGGCCGGAATTTTCACTCGGGCGTGTTGGCGCTGGGCTTCGGATTCATGCACTACATTGGCGTTGACGGCGGTATTCATAGGGGCGATTTCCTGGTTAATTCAATAAGGGGGCGGTCAGACCATCATCAGCAGCACGGCGACAAAAATGCTGCCGGCGGAGAAGGTCATGGTCCGAGACGACCAGGTGTTGAACCAACGTTGAAAGCTGGCGAGATCACGGGTCAGGGAAGTGGGCTGGCGAGTCCAGGACTGTTGGTCGAGGCGGAAGAACACGTAGATCTTCACCAGCGCACCGACGATCTGGTTGTAATAGAGAATCGCCGGGTAAGCCGGGCCGATCCGGTGACCGGACAACGACAGCAGCACGGTCAGGATCAGGCGGGTAATGCCGATCCACAGCAGGTACACGAGGATGAACGCGGTGCCGTACTTGAAGCTGGCGATCAGCGCGACCGTCAAGCCCAGCAGCGAGGTCCACATCGACACGCGCTGATCGAACAGCACCACCGAGGTGAACAGGCCGAGGCGTTTAACCCCCAGGCCCAGGGCGCGGGCGTTCTGGCGCAGGTTGTTGCCGTACCAGCGGAACATCAGTTTGCGGCTGGCCTTGATGAAGCTTTTTTCCGGCGGGTGTTCCACGGTGTGGATCGCCGCGTCGGGCACGTAGAACGTGTCGTAGCCCAGGCGCATCAGGCTGAACCAGCTCGACTTGTCGTCACCGGTGAGGAACTTGAAGCGGCCCAGGCGCCAGTGTTGCAGCGAGTCGCTTTCCACATCGGCGATGAAGTCCGGGTTGGTGACCACGGTGGCGCGGAACACCGACATGCGGCCGGTCATGGTCAGCACGCGCTTGGACAAGGCCATCGAGCACATGTTGATGTGGCGTTGGGCGAAACGCAGCTTGTGCCACTCGCTCATGATGTAGCCGCCGCGCACTTCGCAGAATTCGTTGGTGGTCAGGCCGCCGACATTGCCGAACAGCTGGAACCACGGCACGGTCTTGAGCACGACGCCTTCGGCGAGCACGGTGTCGCCATCGATCACGGCCACCACGGCGCGGTCGTCCGGCAGGTGACGGGAGATGGCGCGGAAACCGTAGGCCAGGCCATCACGCTTGCCGGTGCCGGGAATGCGCACGAAGTCGAGCTTGACGCGCTCCGGTGGATTCATCTTGGTCCACAGGCTTTTCACCAGCTTCTCATCGGACATTTCCACGATGGAGCAGACCATGGTGGTCGGCAGGCCGCAGTCGATCGCTTCGCGGATCACCGAGGCGTAGACCTGGGCGGTGGTCAGCGCGTCGATACGGAAACTGGTGACCATCAAAAACACATGGGACGGGTCTGCCGCTTTACCCAGCTTGCGCACTTTGCGCCGCAGGTGCGGGTAGACCACGTACAGAAACAGCATGCCGCGCAGAAAGTGCGTGGCACCCATCGAGTAGCGCCAGATACCGACGATACCGATCAGGAAAATGAAGTCCTTCGACTCGGAGTCGAACGTGGACACAGGCAACGCCATGGCGATGCCCATCAAAATACTTAAGTAAAACAGCCAACCGGCGGCCTGAAGTAGGCCGTGCTTTAGCCTGTGCATAATCTGCATCCGTCTCGATCTCGGGCGAGGCCCGAATGGGTTAAGGCAGGCGTAAAAACTGTAGGAGCGAGGCTTGCCCGCGAAGGCTGCCTGCCTGACACACCGGGGCGCCTGGTTCGCCGGCAAGCCTGGCTCCTACAGAGCGCGGCGTGTTACCAGCAGATGCCTTCGGTGCGGCCACTCACGCTGGTGGCTTTCGACATGAAGCCGACCAGGTCGATCACTTGCTTGCCGTGCGGAGCGTTCTGCGCCAGGGCGCGGAATTTCTCGTCACGGTTGCCGAGGATGATCACGTCGGAGTTGTTGATCACTTCGTCGAAGTCGGAGTTGAGCAAGGACGAGACGTGAGGAATCTTCGACTCGATGTAGTCCTTGTTCGCACCGTGAACGCGGGCGTATTCGACGTTGGCGTCGTAGATGCTCAGGTCGTAGCCTTTGCCGATCAGCATTTCTGCCAGATCAACCAGCGGGCTTTCGCGCAGGTCGTCGGTGCCGGCCTTGAAGCTCAGGCCCAGCAGGGCGACTTTGCGTTTGTCGTGGCTGGAAACGATGTCGAAGGCGTTCTGCACCTGGGATTCGTTGCTGCGCATCAGCGAGTTCAGCAGCGGCGATTCCACGTCCAGGGCGCCGGCGCGGTAGGTCAGGGCGCGCACGTCTTTGGGCAGGCACGAACCGCCGAAGGCGAAACCAGGGCGCATGTAGTACTGGGACAGGTTCAGTGTCTTGTCCTGGCAGACCACTTCCATCACTTCACGACCATCGACGCCGCACGCCTTGGCGATGTTGCCGATCTCGTTGGCGAAGGTCACCTTGGTGGCGTGCCACACGTTGCAGGTGTACTTGATCATCTCGGCAACGGCGATGTCCTTGCGGATGATCGGCGCGTCGAGTTCTTCGTACAGCGATTGCAGAACGTCGCCGGACGCCTTGTCGAATTCGCCGATGACGGTCATCGGTGGCAGGTCGTAGTCGGCGATCGCGGTGCTTTCGCGCAGGAACTCAGGGTTCACCGCCACACCGAAATCAACACCGGCTTTCTTGCCGGAGCAGTCTTCGAGAATCGGGATGACAACGTTTGCGACAGTGCCCGGCAAAACGGTGCTGCGAACCACGATGGTGTGGCGGGTGGTCTTGTCACGCAGGACAAAACCGATCTCGCGGCACACGGCTTCGATGTAGTTCAGTTCCAGGTCGCCGTTCTTCTTGCTCGGCGTGCCGACGCAGATCATCGACAGGTCGGTGTCGCGAATCGCTTCCGCGAAGTTGGTCGTACCGCGCAGTCGACCGGTCTCGATACCCTTGGCCAGCAGTTCGCCCAAGCCCGGTTCAACAATCGGTGATTTACCGGCGTTGATCATATCGATCTTGTCTTTGGCGACATCGACGCCAACGACGTCATGGCCCCGTGCAGACAGGCAACCGGCACATACTGCACCGACGTAACCCAAACCAAATATGCTGATGCGCATCGCATTTACCTCTCGTTAACAAGACTGTGTTCAACAAGCCATTACATGGCCGGAATTAAGTGTGTTCAGCAGTTGTAGTGCGCTCGGAAGTGCGGCAGTCAGGCGCCACAATGCCGTGTACAGGCATACTAAGTTCCGAGTGTCTAAATAAGTGCACTCAAGGTGTGCGTAACCAGGCCTTATTATTATGACTTGCCCTGTTATGCAGCCGAGTCCTCTGGTCGAGGTCCTTCGTGCAAAGGTCTTGCGCGCTCAATGCCAGGCCGAAAGCCCGTAAATCAAGCGGTTTGGTGCTCAGGTGAGCACGTTTATAGGGGCGCTGCCTTGGCCGTGTAGGGGATAGTAGTGATGCGTTATCTCCTTTCCTTCAGATGTTGCCCAAATCAGGGATTATGTAGCCGAAGTTATTGTGACAACTTCGCTACGTGAATCTCTTCTCTGCGTAAGTTATCTCGTACATGTTCAGAGATAATGGTTACCGGTGGTATGAGCTACGCATTTGGACATAGTTCCAGTCCACCCATCGCGAATTCTGAAATTTCTTGAAATATTGAAAAAGATGGCACTGCTTTCATATTGATAGCAACGGCTGTTTCACCCTTGATACATAGGGTCGTCGTTGGATTAGATAGTTTTATGCCACTACGGATAATTTTTTTTAGTGCCACTACTGAAAAAAATCACGAAAGTCGAGTGAAACTAAAGTTAGGATTTTGATTGCTTGAAAAATGGCGCCAAATAACTGGCGTAAAAGGCGGGGGATTGTTTGGAGATTTGAAGGCGGTGCACGACGCTTTTGCGGTCGTGCACCGACCGGGTGCATTTACTCGGGGGCGTGATCGCGCAGGAACACCAGGTTGTCCGGTTTAGACTGCTCGGCACTGTACCGATAGCCCTGAACGTCAAACTGCTTGAGTGCGGCGGGGTCGTTGATGCGTTCTTCGATGACGAAGCGGCTCATCATGCCCCGGGCCTTTTTCGCGTAGAAGCTGATGATCTTGTACTGACCGTTTTTCAGGTCCTTGAACTCGGTATTGATGATGCGGGCATTCAGGGCGCTGCGTTTGACCGCCGAGAAATACTCGTTGGACGCCAGGTTCAGCAGCACATCATCGCCCTGATCGGCCAGGGCTTCGTTCAACCATTCGCTGATGCGCGTGCCCCAGAAGGCATACAGGTCCTTGCCACGGGCGTTGGGCAATTTGGTGCCCATTTCCAGACGGTACGGCTGCATCAGGTCCAGTGGACGCAACAGGCCATACAGGCCGGACAGCATGCGCAGATGCTGCTGGGCGTAATCGAAATCGGCTTCGCTGAAGGTTTGCGCGTTGAGACCGGTATAAACGTCACCCTTGAACGCCAGCAGGGCCTGTTTGGCGTTTTCAGGCGTGAACGCCGGCGTCCAGCTGCCGAAACGCGCGGCGTTGAGCCCGCCGATCTTGTCGGAGACATGCATCAGCTCGCTGATCTGCGCCGGCGCCAGGTCGCGCAATTGCAGGATCAGCTCCTGGGAATGGTCGAGGTATTGCGGCTGGGTAAAGCGCTGGGTGGCCGGCGGTGTTTCGTAATCGAGGGTCTTGGCGGGGGAAATCACCATCAGCATGAAGTCGTCTCCTTTAATCGTGGGGCGATTCTAGGGGGTTGTCCGTGTTGACTCCAGCTATCAAGTCCATAGGTGATCGACGGCCACGATCTCCTGTAGGAGCGAGGCTTGCCCGCGAAAGCGGTGTATCAGTTACCGATGATGCCAACTGACACACCGCCTTCGCGGGCAAGCCTCGCTCCTACAGGGGAACGTGGCCAGGGCGGGATCAGCTATAGTGCCGCGCGGGTTTTGTTCTGGAGACATCCCATTGCGTATCGTTTTTCTTTTTTCGGCGTGGCTGTTGAGTTTCGGTGCCCTGGCGGCGCCGGGCGATGTGGCGACGCTCGATCGCAGCACCTGGCCTGAACAGCTCAGCAGCCCGACGCTGTTCGATGTCGCCTCGCGGGCAGAGATACTGATGTTCGCGCGCGTGCTGCTGGCCAGCGAGTCGCTGGATGACGCAAGCCTGGCCCAGCGCCTGGGCCTGCGCACGATCAATCCGGATTCGGTCAACCATCTGCGCCAGCGCATGTGGCAACGACTGCTGACCAACTACAACTTCGCTCAACAGAGCTGCGATCAGGACGCTTCCTGGTGTTATCTGGTGGAGGACATGGCCACCTTGCGCCAACAAGCCGCCAAGTTTCAGGTCAGCGCCGACAGCTACTACATCAAGTGGTCCGAGCCCAGCCGACTGTTCCATGCGCAGTACCTCGACGAGCAATTGCGCAAGGCTGCGCTGTTTCCGCAAACCAGCAGCGAAATCGATCGTTTTGGCGACTACGAGCGCAACGGCGAGCAGATGCATGACCGGCTGTTCCTGTTGACCTTCGACAGCGCCGCCAATGCCGCGCCGGACAACACGGCGTGGGTCACCGAGTACCTGCGCAAGGCCAACATGACGGGCACGTTTTTCGTCCTTGGCAAGGACATTCAGGCGCGTCTGAGCGATCGTTCCGTCGCCAACCTGCAGGCCACTTACTCGGCGCAGTGCATCGGCGTGCAAGGCTGGGAGTTTCGCTCCCACAGCCATTGGCAGGACTGGCAGGACTCGGTGCGGCGCAGCGCCGAACTGGTCAAAAGCAAATTGCCGGAGAACTACGTGCCGCTGTTTCGTCCGCCCGATGGTCAGCGCCGTTCAGACGCGCAAGGCTTCTTCAGATCCCAGGGCCTGCAAGTGGCGCTGTGGGACATCGATGCCCAGGACGGCGCCGGCAAACTCAAGGCCAGTCAGAGCGCGCAGCGCGTGCTGACCCTGATGCTGTTGTGGCGGCATGGGGTGATCAATTTCAACATTAAACAAGATGGTGTGAAGACGGCGATGCCCTGGCTTGTGACGCAAACGGCGCTCAGCGGGATCGGTTGGGAAGATTGTCAGGATGCGTTTCGCTGAAAGCGGGAAAGCCCATAAACATTGGGGGAAAGGCGATTTTGGAGGGGAATTCAGTGCAGGCGGACTTCCGACTTTAACGGCACATTGCCTGCAGGCCAAGGGCTATTCGTCACTCTGAAAAATAAACTTCAAAAAAGCGTCAAAGTGCTTTTTTCTGTCACATGTTTTGGAGTATTACGAAGACAGACCGCCGAAACCTGCAACACAGGTGGCGTCTCCCAAGACCCAGCTATGGATGCAGTTCACTTGAGTCCCCGCAGGTGAATTCGGTAGTCACTTCGAGGCGCAGCACCGCCAAGGTATTGCGTCGAATGGCTCCCACAAAGGTGACCGAGTATGGATGATCACGGACGTAGTTCTTCCTCCAACCAGCCAATCCTTTATGTACTCGATACCAACGTATTGATTCACGATCCAAACGCCCTGCTGAACTTCGAAGAACACCACGTCGCGATTCCGATGACCGTGCTTGAGGAGCTGGACAAGCTCAAGAGCGGGCATCACAGCGTGGCTGCGGAATGCCGTCAGGCGATTCGCCTGATCGACAAGACCCTGGGCGAAGCCAGCCCTGAAGACGTTGAGCTGGGGGTGCCGATCCAGCGTGGCAAAAGTGGGCCCAAGGGTTTGCTGTCAATTCTGATGAGCAAACGTGCCGAACCGAACATCATTCTTCCCGAGCACCTGAACGACAACATCATCATCAACCAGTTGATCGACCTGCACGCGCGCGCGCCAAAGCTGCCCGTGGTGTTGGTCACCAAAGACATCAACATGCGCCTCAAGGCCCGTGCCTGCGGGATCGCGGCCGAGGACTACAGCACTGACCAACTGGTTGACGACGTTTCGCTGTTGCCCAACGGTTATCACAACATGGACGGCTCCTTCTGGGATCGCGTGAGTAATGTCGAAACCCGTCAGGACCACGGCCGCACCTGGCACCAGGTGAAGCTGACCGACAACCTGCCGGCCGTTCACATCAACGAGTTCATCATCGACGAGCAGGGCTTTGTCGGCTGGATCAAGGAGATCGACGAAGACAAGCTGCTGATTCTCGACCTGCATCAGGAACCCCTGTTGCACCAGGAAGCCTGGGGCCTGAAACCGCGTGACATCTATCAGAGCCTGGCGCTGTACGCCTTGCTCGATCCGGACATTCACCTGGTCAACCTGTCGGGTGCGGCCGGTTCCGGCAAAACCATCCTGGCACTGGCGGCGGCAATCGAGCAGACCATGGTCAGCAAGCGCTATCGCCGGATCATCGCGACGCGCAGCGTTCAGGGCCTGGACCAGGAGATCGGTTTCCTGCCCGGCACCGAAGCGGAAAAAATGGAGCCGTGGCTGGGTGCCATCACCGACAACCTCGAAGCCTTGCACATGGATGACGAAAACACCCATGGCAGCGTCGATTACATCCTCAGCAAAGTGCCGTTGCAGTTCAAATCCCTCAACTACATCCGGGGTCGCAGCTTCCAGCAGAGCCTGATTTTGATCGACGAATGCCAGAACCTCACGCCGCACCAGATGAAAACCATCATCACCCGTGCCGGCGCCGGTTCCAAAGTGGTGTGCCTGGGTAACCTGGCGCAGATCGACACTCCTTACCTGTCCGCGACCAGCTCCGGGCTGACCTACCTGACTGAACGTTTCAAGGATTTCCCCAACGGCGTGCACATCACCCTGCAAGGGGTGCCTCGCTCGATTCTGGCCGAATACGCCGAATCGCATCTGTAACCCTCACCAAAAAACCGGGCGGCCCAAAAGCCGCCCGGTTTTTTGTGCCCGACATAAAACCCTGTAGGAGCCGGCTTGCTGGCGATAGGGCCTTGAGCCTTGCGTTGATCTTAAGGCTGCCATCGCCAGCAAGCCGGCTCCTACAGGGTTGTGAATGATCCAATAATCAAACGTGCGGAAGATTGACCCACGGGTTTACAATCGGGGCTCTTGATCAGGAGTAACCCTGTGCTGACTCATCTCGATTCCCAAGGTCGCGCCAACATGGTCGACGTCACTGAAAAAGACGTAACGTTCCGTGAAGCCACCGCTCAAGCGCGGGTGCGCATGCTGCCCGAAACCCTGCAAATGATCGTCAGCGGCGGTCACCCCAAGGGTGATGTCTTCGCTGTAGCGCGCATCGCCGGCATTCAGGCGGCGAAGAAAACCAGCGATCTGATTCCTCTGTGCCATCCGTTGCTGCTCACCGGCGTCAAGGTCGAACTGAGTGCCGAAGGCGACGACACCGTGCGCATCGTCGCGAGCTGCAAGTTGTCCGGGCAGACCGGTGTCGAAATGGAAGCGCTGACCGCAGCCAGTGTCGCGGCGCTGACGATTTATGACATGTGCAAGGCCGTGGATCGTGGCATGACCATCGAGAGCGTGCGGTTGCTGGAGAAACTCGGGGGCAAGAGCGGTCATTACCAGGCGGATCAGTCATGAACCTCACCGTGAAGTTTTTCGCTCGTTATAGAGAAGCACTGGGCGTCGACTCAGTGAAAGTTGAAGGTGATTTCGCTACCGTCGATGACGTTCGCGCACTGCTGGCCAAGCGTGACGGCGCCGATGTGTTGAGCGAGCAGAACCTGATGTGCGCCCGCAACGAAGACCTCTGCCAACTCGACGAGCCGGTAAGTGATGGCGATGAAGTGGCGTTCTTTCCGACCGTGACCGGGGGCTGAACCATGGCGATTCGCGTGCAGTCCACGGCGTTCGATCCGGGTGCGGAAGTCAACGCCATGCACGCCGCCAATGTCGGCGTCGGTGCGGTGGTGAGTTTTGTCGGTTACGTGCGCGACTTCAATGACGGGCTCGACGTGGCCGGGATGTTCCTGGAGCACTATCCGGGCATGACCGAAAAGGCCCTCGGCAAGATTGCCATCGAGGCCGAACAACGCTGGCCGTTGCTCAAGCTGGAAGTGCTGCACCGCATCGGCGCCCTGGAACCGGGTGAGCCGATCGTCTTCGTCGGCGCCGCCAGCGCCCACCGCCAGGCCGCGTTCGATGCCTGCGCCTTTGTCATGGACTACCTGAAAACCCGCGCACCGTTCTGGAAAAAAGAGAACACCCGTGAAGGCGCGCGTTGGGTGGAAGGGCGTGACAGTGATCATGCGGCGGCGGATCGCTGGAAGCAGTAAGTCCTGCGGCGCCTTTGAGTACGCCTTCGCGGGCAAGCCTCGCTCCTACAGGGATTTGTGTCATACGCATATTATGTGAACGACACAAAACCCTGTAGGAGCGAGGCTTGCCCGCGAAGAGGCCATCTGCATCACCCAATACCTTCCTGACTCACCGCCCGACCACCGGCCGGCACATCCGCGTTGCCCCCAATTGACGGTTCATACATAAAAGTCCAGTATGGAATTATAAGTACAAAAAAGGCGTGCCCCTGTTTCTGCTCTTTCTTCTGTCTTGCCAAACCAACAACAACCCGCGAGAGAACGAACATGAAGAAATTCCCCCTCATCACCGGTCTGGCCCTGAGCCTGTTGGCGTGCAGCACTCTGTTTGCCGCCGAGAAAACCCTGCGCATCGGCATCGAGGCGGCTTACCCACCGTTCGCGTCGAAAACCGACAAAGGTGAAATCGTCGGTTTCGACTACGACATCGGCAATGCCCTCTGCGCGCAGATGCAGGTCAAGTGCGTCTGGGTCGAAGGTGAGTTCGACGGTCTGATTCCTTCCCTGAAAGTGAAGAAAATCGACATGGCGCTGTCGTCCATGACCATCAACGAAGACCGCAAGAAGTCGGTGGACTTCACCCACAAGTACTACTTCACCTCATCGCGCCTGGTAATGAAGGAAGGCGCGGTGGTGGATGATCAGTACGCCAGCCTCAAAGGCAAGACCGTCGGCGTGCAACGTGCGACCACCACGGACCGTTATGCCACCGAGGTGTTTGAACCCAAGGGCATCACTGTCAAGCGTTACGGCAACAACGAAGAGATCTACATGGACCTGGCGGCCGGTCGCCTCGACGCCATTTTCGCCGACACCATCCCGCTGAATGACTTCCTGTCGATGCCGCGCGGCAAGGGTTACGCCTTCGTCGGGCCAGAGCTCAAGGATCCGAAATACGTGGGCGAGGGCGCCGGGATTGCCGTGCGCAAGGGCAACGCCGAGTTGGTCAGCCAACTGAACACGGCCATCGACGGTATTCGCGCCAGCGGCGAGTACCAGAAGATTTCCGAGAAGTACTTCAAGTCTGATATCTACGGCGACTGATCGAACGCTTTCGCGAGCAAGCCCGCTCCCACAGTAGATCTGCGCGAACACAAATGTTGTGTACTGCAAAAATCCCCTGTGGGAGCGGGCTTGCTCGCGAAGCTTTTGGCTTAATCAAATTCAAGAAAGTGCTGGATTTTTAATCCCTTCTTAACCGCCCTGTCGTTTATTCCCCGACATCTATTCCACACGCCCCGGGCTCTCCAAGGTCCGGGCCAGCGTGTAGACTTCCGGTCAATCGATATCTAGAAGGGAAACGCAATGAGCGAGGAAACGATGCGGTTGGGCCGTGAGCGGCGCTACCTGGTGTTGCTGGGCATCATCTGTCTGGCGCTGATCGGCGGCGCGCTGTACATGCAGATCGTGTTGGGCGAGGCGCCGTGCCCGCTGTGCATCCTGCAACGTTATGCCTTGTTGCTGATCGCGATCTTCGCGTTCATCGGCGCGGCAATGCGCACCCGCCGCAGCATCACGGTGTTTGAAACCCTGGTGGTGATCTGCGCCCTGGCAGGCGTCGGCGTCGCCGGGCATCACGTCTATACCCAGTTCTATCCGGCGGTCAGCTGCGGCATCGATGTGTTGCAACCGATAGTCGATGGTCTGCCGCTGGCGAAGATCTTCCCGCTGGGGTTCCAGGTCGACGGTTTCTGCTCCACGCCGTACCCGCCGATCCTCGGTCTGTCGCTGGCACAGTGGGCGTTGATCGCCTTTGTCCTGGTGGTGGTGCTGGTGCCATTGCTCACTTCGCGCAACCGCAAGGCACTGCGCTGAGGTCATTCGCGGTATCGCTGCGTAACACATGAAAACGCCCCGGCCCTCGTTGAGAGAGCCGGGGCGTTTTGCCATTCAGGGTGCGGGTAAAAAGACCTTGATGCGCGACAAGAACGGGTGCGGCGCATGTGCGACATGTTGTCACAGCGCGAGTGTCGCAAGGCGTTTCAGCGTGTCGGATTGGTATGCGTAGACGCAATGAAAATGGCCTTCTGATTTCGCAGCAGGCTTTAGCGCTCTCAACCTGGAACAGGCAGTTTTAACAGGCCTTGGCAAATTGCCAGAGCCCTTGTCACATGGGGGCTAAGGCAGGGTAGAGGGCAGAGGCAGAGCTTTCGATACTGTCTGAACTGCGCGTGGTAGCCCTACTTATTTTGGTGTTTTTGTTGAGAATGAATTTCGATAAGATGCCGCACTTTTGCGAAAACCGTTAATGATTGTTGCTGGAATGGATAAAAATTATTTCGGGATGAGACATGGTTTATGAATCGTTACATATCTACAATCGCCCGCACTGAATTCCCGGCACTGCTCACCCTGCTTCAGGTGCTTGAGCAGCAATAGGACGTCGAGGGGCCGGATGGCTTCATGCGACTCCTCTGGTGTCGGTGCCTTCCAACTATCCGCACCAAATGGAATTGGTCTGTAACAAGGCCTTTGACCACGAATTCGAATAAGAACTCACCGCTTGCCCAGGAATTGTCGAGCAGCGTCTGACGCGCGACGGGCGGCCCTTATTCAATCCAAGAAAATGCCAACCCTTGGCAGGGTGAAGTGTTGGCGATCAAAACCCAACTGCATTGCGCAAGCTGCTTTAGAGGTCGTGAGATGAGTAAAAACAGGTACCCCAGACTACTAGGCTTATTGCCGCTGATCGGCACGTTGTTGCTGTCAGGCTGCAACATGACCTTGCTCGATCCCAAGGGCCAGGTTGGCCTGGACGAGCGAAACCTGATCATCACCGCAACGCTGCTGATGCTGTTGGTCGTGGTTCCGGTCATCGTCATGACCTTCCTGTTCGCCTGGAAATACCGCGCGTCCAACACCGACGCCGTGTACACGCCGAAGTGGTCGCACTCCACCAAGATCGAAATCGCGGTGTGGGCTGTTCCAGTGCTGATCATCATTGCCCTGGGTTATGTCACTTACAAGTCGACCCACGCACTGGACCCTTACAAGCCGCTGGTCTCCGACGTCAAGCCAATCACCATTGAAGTGGTCGCGCTGGACTGGAAGTGGATGTTCATCTATCCGGAGCAAGGCATCGCCACCGTCAACAAGATCGTGTTCCCGGCGCACACGCCGATCAACTTCAAGGTGACTTCGGACTCCGTGATGAACTCGTTCTTCATCCCGGCGCTGGGCGGCCAGATCTACGCGATGGCCGGCATGCAGACCAAACTGCACCTGATCGCCAACCAGAACGCTGAAATGGACGGTATCTCCGCCAACTACAGCGGCGCGGGTTTCACCGGCATGAAGTTCAAAGCTATCGCCACTTCCCAGGAAGATTTCGACGCCTGGGTCAGCGAAGTCAAAAAGGCACCTAAACAGCTTGAAAAAGCTGAATACGAAGCCCTTTCCAAGCCAAGCCAGAACAACCCAGTCGAGCTCTACTCCTCGGTCACGCCGAACCTGTTCCAGATCATCGTCGACAAGTACGAAGGCATGAAACCAGGCAAGCCGATGCACCACGAGAAGAAAGAGCACGAAGTGGCCGCCATGGAAGGGATGGACATGAGTTCGCATTCAGCTGCCGGGGCAGAGGAGTAAACGATGTTTGGTAAATTAAGTTGGGAAGCGGTCCCGTTCCACGAGCCGATCGTGATGGTGACCATCGCCATGATCGCGCTCGGTGGTCTGGCGCTGTTCGCTGCAATCACCTACTTCAAGAAGTGGACTTACTTGTGGACCGAGTGGCTGACGTCGGTCGACCACAAGAAAATCGGCGTGATGTACATCATCGTCGCCATGGTCATGCTGCTGCGCGGTTTTGCCGACGCCATCATGATGCGTACCCAGCTGGCCATGGCCACCGAGGGTTCGCCTGGCTACCTGCCACCTGAACACTATGACCAGATCTTCACCGCTCACGGTGTGATCATGATCATCTTCATGGCGATGCCATTCTTCACCGGCCTGATGAACCTTGCAGTGCCGCTGCAGATCGGCGCGCGTGACGTTGCCTACCCGTTCCTGAACTCCCTGAGCTTCTGGTTGCTGGTATCCGGCGTAGTGCTGATCAACCTGTCCCTGGGCGTCGGCGAATTCGCCAAGACCGGCTGGGTTGCCTATCCACCGCTGTCGGGCCTGCAATACAGCCCTGGTGTGGGGATGGATTACTACATCTGGGCGCTACAGCTATCGGGTCTGGGTACGACGCTGACCGGGGTTAACTTCCTGGCGACCGTGCTGAAAATGCGTACCCCTGGCATGAAACTGATGGACATGCCGATCTTCACCTGGACCTGCACCTGGGCCAACGTCCTGATCGTGGCTTCGTTCCCGATCCTGACCGCTACCCTGGCACTGCTGACGCTTGACCGTTACATGGATTTCCACATTTTCACCAATGAACTTGGTGGCAATCCAATGATGTACGTCAACCTGTTCTGGGCCTGGGGTCACCCCGAGGTTTACATCCTGATTCTGCCGGCGTTCGGGATCTTCTCCGAAGTCATTTCGACCTTCTCCGGCAAGCGTCTGTTCGGCCACCACTCGATGATCTACGCCTCGGGCGCGATCTCGATCCTGGGCTTCATGGTCTGGCTGCACCACTTCTTCACCATGGGTTCGGGTGCCAGCGTCAACGCCTTCTTCGGTCTGGCGACGATGCTGATTTCGATCCCGACGGGGGTGAAGCTATTCAACTGGCTGTTCACCATCTACCAGGGCCGTCTGCGTTTCACCAGCCAGGTTCTGTGGACCCTGGGCTTCATGGTGACCTTCGCTATCGGCGGCATGACCGGCGTACTGCTGGCCATTCCGGGTGCCGACTTCGTTCTGCACAACAGCCTGTTCGTGATCGCGCACTTCCACAACGTGATCATCGGCGGCGCGGTATTCGGTTACATCGCAGGCTTCGGCTTCTACTTCCCTAAAGCGTTCGGCTTCAAGCTGCACGAAGGTTGGGGCAAGGCAGCGTTCTGGTTCTGGATCACCGGCTTCTTCGTCGCGTTCATGCCGCTCTATGTACTGGGCTTCATGGGCATGACCCGTCGTCTGAACGCCACCACCAACCCTGAGTGGGTGCCGTACCTGTACGTCGCCATGTTCGGTGCGGTGATGATTGCCGTCGGCATCGCTTGCCAGCTGATTCAGCTGTACGTCAGCGTGCGTGACCGCAACAAGCCAGAAAACATGTGCGAACACGGCGACCCGTGGAATGCACACACTCTGGAATGGTCGACCTCGTCGCCACCACCGTTCTACAACTTCGCGGTCCTGCCAAAAGCAGAAACCATCGATCCGTTCACCGAAGCCAAGGAAAACGGTACTGCGTACAAGGCTCCGGCCAAGTACGAGCCGATCCACATGCCAAACAACACCGCGACCGGTGTGGTCATGGGTGCTCTGTTGACCGTGTTCGGTTTCGCGATGATCTGGCACATCTGGTGGTTGGCTGCATTCGGCCTGATCGGCACCGTGGTGTACTTCGTGATCCACGCTGCACGTGATGATCAAGGCTATATGGTGCCGGTCGACGTGATCGAGCGCATCGAAGCCGAGCAGCACAAGCGTCTGGTAGCGGCCGGGAAAGTTCCAGCCACCGCCACCCGTGTTGAAACCTCGTTGGAACAGGCTTAAACCATGTCGAACTTAGTGACCAATGCTGGACACACCCATGTCGATGGACATGGGCACGATGACCATCACCACGACTCGGGCGAGATGACCGTATTCGGTTTCTGGCTCTACCTGATGACCGACTGCATCCTGTTTGCATCGATCTTCGCGGCGTACGCGGTACTGGTTAACAACGTAGCGGGTGGCCCGTCGGGCCACGACATCTTCGAACTGCCTTACGTACTGGGCGAAACCGCTCTGCTGCTGTTCAGTTCGATCACCTACGGCTTCGCCATGCTGGCGTTGTTCAAGGGCAAGAAGAACCAGGTCCTGGGCTGGCTGGCCATGACCTTCCTGTTCGGCGCCGGCTTCATCGGTATGGAAATCAACGAGTTCCACGTGTTGATCTCCGAGGGCTTCGGTCCTAGCCGCAGCGGCTTCCTGTCCGGGTTCTTCACCCTGGTCGGCACCCACGGTCTGCACGTGACCAGCGGTCTGATCTGGATGGCGATCATGATGTACCAGGTGCAGAAAAACGGCCTGACGGCGACCAACAAGACCCGTCTGAGCTGCCTGAGCCTGTTCTGGCACTTCCTGGACGTGGTGTGGATCTGCGTATTCACCGTTGTTTATCTGATGGGGACTATGTAAATGGCTAACGCTCATTCCCACGATAGCCACGACGCCGGCCACGGCAGCGTCAAGTCCTACGCTATCGGTTTCATCCTGTCGGTCATCCTGACAGTCATTCCTTTCGGCCTGGTGATGTACCCATCGCTGCCGAAAGCCTTGACCCTGTGGATCGTACTGGCCTTCGCAGTGATCCAGGTGCTGGTGCACCTGGTGTACTTCCTCCACCTGGACCGTTCGGCCGCGCAGCGTAACAACGTGATTGCGTTTGTGTTCGCCGCGATCGTGATCGTCCTGCTGGTTGGCCTGTCGCTGTGGATCATGTTCAGCATCCACACCAACATGATGGCGCACTGAGGTAAATCCGGATGTCCTTGAAGCACTTTATCCAAATCACCAAACCGGGGATCATTTTCGGTAACGTGCTTTCAGTGGCAGGCGGATTTTTCCTGGCCTCGAAAGGGCATGTCGATCTGGCCATCTTCCTGGCCGCCATGATCGGCACGTCCCTGGTAGTGGCTTCCGGTTGCGTGTTCAACAACTGCATCGACCGCGACATCGATATCAAGATGGAACGCACCAAGAACCGGGCGCTGGTGCAGGGCTTTGTCTCCCTGAAACTGGCCCTGGCCTTCGCGACCGTCCTAGGTGTTGCCGGCGTTGCGTTGCTGTACAAGGTGGCCAATCCGTTGGCTGCACTGTTCGCCGTGATCGGTTTCGTCATCTACGTCGGCTTCTACAGCCTGTACCTCAAGCGCAAGTCGGTTCACGGCACGCTGGTGGGTAGTCTGTCGGGCGCGATGCCGCCGGTGATCGGCTATGTCGCGGTGAGCAACACCTTCGACATGGCTGCACTGACGCTGCTGGTGATGTTCAGCCTGTGGCAGATGCCGCATTCCTATGCCATCGCGATCTTCCGCTTCAACGATTACCTGGCCGCATCGATTCCGGTGCTGCCAGTGAAGCGCGGGATTCAAGTGGCCAAGAAGCACATCCTGATCTACATCCTGGCCTTCCTCGTGGCGACCTTGATGCTGACCTTCAGCGGCTATGCCGGCATGAGCTACCTCGCCGTCGCCGCGGCCATGGGCATGTACTGGTTGTACATGGCCTGGACCGGCTACAAGGCAGTGGATGACACGGTCTGGGCACGCAAGCTGTTCGTGTTCTCGATCTTCACCATTACCGCGTTGAGCGTGATGATGTCCCTGGACTTCAAAGTGCCGACCGAGCTGTTGCTGACGTACGCGCCTTAAGCGTCGGATGCTGTAAAGAAAAACCCCGCCCTTTGAGAGATGGTGCGGGGTTTTTTATTGCCCGTATTCCCGTAGACCGTGTTGCCCCTATCGCGAGCAAGCTTGCTCCTACAATGGATCGGCGTTGCTCCAAATACAGACCCCTGTAGGAGCGAGGCTTGCCCGCGAAGAACGATAACGCGGTCTGGCTGATACACCGCGTTATCGTTCTTCGCGGGCAAGTCGGGTCGCCGCACCGCTCGCTCCTACAGGACGGTGGTGGTCAGTTATTTACTTGGTGTGTCGAGCAACCGAAGGAACCGCTCCCGCACCTGAACGTTATCGCTGTGCGCCACGTTGAAACGCAGGAAGTGACTGGCATCCGGTGCTTTGCTGAGCAAGGTGCCGGGCGCCAGCACCAGGTCGATGTCCAGGCCTTTCCTCGCCAGCGTTTCGGCATGATGCCCTTCGGGCAATCGTGTCCAGATAAACAATCCTTCATGGGGCAGCGATGACACCGAGCAACCGGCTTCCATCAGCCAACTGCTTACCCGACTGCTCGCCTCGTAAAGCCGATCCACCGTGCGCCGGGTGTGTTTGGCGTAGCTGCCGTCGCTGAGCATCGTGCAGATAATCTGCTCCGCCAGTTCCGACGTCATGCCACCGCAGGCCATTTTCAGGGTGACCATCCGTGCCGCCAGTTGCGGCGAAAGCACCGCATAGCTGACCCGACTGTTCGCCGTCAGGGTCTTGGAGAAACCGGAGACGTAACTGACGTTGTCCAGCCCGCCCGCTGCCAGGCGCGGGGTCGTTCGTTGCTGCATGTCGCAATACAAATCGTCTTCGAGGATGTGAAAACCGTAACGGTGGCTCAGCTCCAGCAAGCGATAGACCTGCGCCGGGGAGAAGGAGTGTCCGGTCGGATTGTGCAGGGTGTTATTGGTCATGTAGAGCACGGGCCGATGGACAATCAGCAATTGCTCGAAGGCGTCCAGGTCCATGCCGTCCGCGCCACGGGGGATGGTGATGACCCGGGCGCCATGCAGGGCCAGGTTGGTGTGCATGGTGAAGTAACACGGATCGTCGAGCAGCACCGTGTCGCCGGGTTTGACCAGCAGGCGCATCAGCATGTCGATAGCCTGCACGGTGTTGGCCGTGGTGATGATCTGGTCCACCGGTACTTCGATGCCCAGGGTTGCCAGTTTGACCCGCAACGCTTCGCGCAGCGGCAGGTAACCGGCGGCGACGCCGTATTCGCCCATGCGCAGGGACGTTGCGCGCAGGGTGCCGCGCACGGCTTTGAGCAGTTCGTCCGCCGGTAGCCACGAGGAAGGCAGAAAACCCGCACCGGGGCGCAGCGAGCCGTTGTCCTGCAGCACCGCGCGGCGGACCACGCTGAGGGTGTCTTGAGGTTGCAGGTCCGGGCCGGCATCGGTCTTGAGCGTGGCGCTGGAGCGGTGCACGTAATGCCCCGACCCCTGGCGTGAAACCACCAGACCCTTGGCGCGCAAGCGGTCCAGCGCATCCACCACGGTGGACTTGCCCACGTTCATCAACTCGGAAAGTTCGCGAATCGGCGGCAGCCGCGAGCCGTGAGGCAGCCCGCCCTGGCTGATCGCTACCGACAATTGATCGACAATCTGCTGGACCAGCGGCACACCCGGCTGGAACTCGATGGCGGCGATCACTGCGCGCTGAACCTGCATTTTACTGGTCTCTCCGGCAGTAAAGTTCGTTTGATTCTATACGAACTTGCTCTGATGAAAACAAGCGACTCTCTCTACCATCACCTTACAGACTTTCCTGATTGTTCGCGCTGAACGCCTGAACAATCGCTGGTTCCAGAGGTGTTGCATGAGTGTTCAAACAACGGTCGCCGTCGCTAAACCGGTGATCAATATTCGCCTGTTCACGATCCGGATCATCACCGCCGTGTCGCTGTTTGCCGTGCTGGGCAAGGCCAACGTCTGGCTCGACACCGCCACCAACAGCATCCTCGCCCTCGGTTATCGGGCGTTGCTGTTGCTGCTGCCGCTGACGTTATTGGTGCTTGGCCGCCGCTCCCTGAGCGTCACGTTGTTGTGCGCCGCCCTCGGGCTGGTGTTGCTGGCGGTCACCAGCAACCAGGGCATGGTGATGTTCGCCGCCGCGCTGTTCGCCTACGGCATCGCGATTGCCGGTTACCTGATCAAGAGCGAAGCCGCCCAGACCAAGGAGGGCGCGGCCTACAACCGCGTCGCCATGAACATGGGCAGTCTGGTGGCGGGGCTGATCCTGCTCTCGCCGCTGCTGACCCCGACCCTGTTTTTCCTCGGCGCGGCGGGTTTCGTCCTGCTGTGCCTGCCCATCGCCATGGGCGCGACCTTCACCTCCCAACCGGTGGTTGCCAGCCCGGTCACTCATGACGGCAGCGGCTGGCGCAACAAACTGCCATGGGTGATCGCCGGCATCATCATGGGCATCAAGCTGTTTGGCGTGTTCTCGATCCTGCCCCAGGCAATCCTGCTGGAAACCGGCGAACTGCCGGCCTGGTATGGCCTGATGCTGATCCTCAACAGCGCCGTGGTGGTCTTCGCCCAAGTGCCGGTGATGAAACTGATCGAGCGCACCGGACGCTTCAAAGTGGTGGCGGTCATCGGGATCATCATCGGCGGCTTCGCGGTGCTCTCGTCGCCGGGCGCATTCCACGTCGAAACCCTCGTGGGCGCGTTGATCTGGGTGGCGCTGCTGTCCATCGCCGAGTGTGCGTTCAGCTACCTCGATTACTTCTCCGTCAAACAAAACAACATGTTCGTCAAGGAAGTGTCCCTGGGCGTCGGTGCCGGCCTGACGGTGCTGATCATGCGGGTCATGCCGCCGCCCTATAGCGCCCTGGTACTGGCTGCCATCGGCGCGGGAGGCATCCTCGCCTGGTACTGGCTCAACCGTAGATCCAACGCGTCGCTGCACGACTGAGTCACCGCGTTTGCGTTTTTTACTCCACAGGTCGGAGGCTTCATGAATACGACGTCATGCGTAGTGGTGGTCGGGTACAACGGCAATCGGGTTCACGACATCCAGAAACTGCGCGAACTCTGCAAAACGCTCTACAACGCCCGGTTGATCCTGCTGGTCGAGAAGATTCAGCCCGAAGACGACCAGGTGGCCGATCACGTCTGCAGCACGTCCCTGGCGCCGGAAGACGTCACCGAATCCCTGGAACTGGTGGCGGGTTGCTTGAGTGCCGATCACTGGAAACTGATCGGCGTGCTGCCGTTTTCCGACCGTGGCGTGCTGCTCGGCGCGGCGCTGGCGAGCCATTACGGCTTGCCCGGCATCACCCCGGCCGAGGCACGTGCGGGGTTGGATAAACAAATTTTTCGCAAGCTGGAAGCGGCGGCCGAGCAGTCGCCGGAAGATTATCGTCCGGTGTTTTCCGTGCGCATCGAAAGCCTCGCCGAGCTGCGTCAGCGGGTCGTCGAGCTGGGCGGCAAAGCCTTCATCAAACCGGCCTGCGAAGGCGCGAGCAGGGGCTGCCGGGTCATCCATCATCCGTCCGAATGCGACGAGGCGTGGCAGGCACTCAAGCCGTATCGCGAGGGCGGCATCGTCCTTGAAGAACTGATTCAGAATGCCCGGGAATACAGCTGGGATTACGTCGCGGGCAGCACGTGGGTCACGGAGAAAACCACCACCGAAGGCGCCTATCGCGCGGAAATCCAGCAAGTGGTGCCGGCACCGCTGGCGGCAGACGTGCAAGCCAGACTGGCGGCTGCCGGTCGGCACATGTCCGGGTTGGTCTCGCAGGCTAACGGCGCGTACCACAACGAGGTGTTCCTGCGCAGCGACGGCCTGACGTCGGCGGTGGAAACCAACATGCGCCCCGGCGGCATGCACATCTGGGACCTGGCCCGCCTGGCGTTCGTCGATTTCAATCCGTGGGAGCGCTGGGTCAGGTGGGCGGTGGAAGGCAAGACCGACCCGCGCGATCCCGTCGCTCGGGGCTATTGCGGCATCCGTCTAGTCCGGGCGCCGGCCGGCGGCCTGCTGCGCTACGTGCCGGACATCGAGTCCCTGGCCCGGGACCTGAACATCGAGCTGGTAGAAGCCGTTTACACCAAACGCCTCAGTGATTCGGTCACCGCACTGGTGAAGGACAACACTTCGTTTATCGGCCACATCGTGTTGTTCAGCGAAGACTACGCACAGCTCAGCGAAAACCTGCTGCGCCTGGCTGACGCGATCGAATCACGTGTCGAGGTCACTAGCCTGGCGGCCCCGGCGAGAGCCGCGGGTTAAGTCTCCCGGACCTGCGTTTTGGTATTTTTGAGTTGAGAGGATTGTTTCAATGATCGAGCAAAAAATGACCTGTGATGAGCGCTTTATAGCCCTGGCGAAAGAGCTGGACTATGACATCTACGGCGAAAACACCGCGGGTGGTCATTACGCGCCGCTGATTCGGCATCACGATGAGCTCTATCTCAGCGGCCTGGTACCGCGCATGACCGGCGAAATCCGCTACCCCGGCAGGGTAGGGCTGGAGCTCAGCCTGGCCGATGCACAAGCAGCCGCCAGTATCAGCGCCATGCGCGGGCTGGCCTTGATCGTTGATGCCATCGGCTCGCTGGACAAAATAAAGTCGCTGATACGTATCACGGTTTACGTGAAGTCCACGGCGGACTTTGTTGACCTCAGCGAAGTTGCCAACGGTGCTTCGGATGTCTTCAGCCATGTGCTGGGCGATGCGGGCAAACATACTCGAACCACCGTCGGCGTTTATCAGTTACCGAAAAATGCCGCCGTAGAAGTTGACATGATTGTGGCGCTTCGGCCTTCGGTCTTGTGAGTGTTAGTGCGCCGACTTTACAGTGATCAATTGTTCGCCTAGTGTCTGCTCACTTAAGTCGCTCATAACTCGGTGTTTACGGATGAATAACATTCAAGGTGGGTTTTTTTCATATAAGGATTTTCGCCAGAGTTTAACCCGTCCGCCGGTGAGTGCACGGGTGTGGAAGGGCGATGAACTTACCGATATGCGCCAGAGCCTTGCGGCCAGCGAGGTCGATATTGTCGCGCTGGCCCACCATGACAGCAGCGAAGGTTGCAAGTTGACGCCAGGGATGGCGGTGTCGATGCAATGGTTGAACCCCGGCACCGAACTGAACGGTCATGCTCATTCGTGGTGGCACCTGTTCATCATTCAGTCCGGCAGCGGCACCTTGACCCTGGGCGATGCCGATGCAGTGAACATCAGCCCCGGCGACGTGTTGCTGGTGCCGGCCTGGACCCGGCACGGCTTCGTCAACACCAGCGCCACTGAGCCGCTGGCCATGCTGAACATGAGCAACATGCCCCAGATGGCGTTGCTCTCCAATGCTGCAGACGCCACGGTCTGACACGCTCAATCTTCCCGTTTTGCCCACCAGGGAGTCCGCATGCGCAGACTCCCTTTTTCATTTCTGCTACCCCGGCAGGCCATGACTGTTTTGACTTTCTGTATCCGTAGAAACAGATAATTTCTGTATCTGTTCAGCACCTGGCCAACTAACTACGATCGATTCCAATGCAACGGATTATTGTGGTTAGTGCAAGGGAGCGTTCTATGGATAGTACGAAGCTTAAACTGTATGTTGGCGCAGATTTTGTCAGTGCTTTTGCAATGTCGGCATTTGTCGCGCTGAAAGAAAAGCAACTTTCGTTTGAACTTGTTAAGGTTGATTTAAAGGCGCGTGATAACTACCTGACGAGTTATCGTGATGTATCGCTGACCTGCAAGATTCCCACGCTGGTTCACGATGGTTTTGCACTGTCTGAATCTTCGGCCATTGCCGAATACCTGGAAGAAATAGCGCCGGGGCATAAAAAACTGTTCCCGCTCGACATCAAGCAGCGCGCTCGCGCTCGTCAACTCCAGGCCTGGCTGCGCAGTGATTTGTTGGTGATTCGCAAAGAGCGCCCGGCGGACCTCATCTACTTCGGCAAGAAAGAAACCCCGTTGTCGGACGAAGCCCAGGCCGCTGTCGCAAGGCTGTTCTTCGTCGCGGATCGGTTGCTGGAGGAGGGCGCCGATCACCTGTTTGGTGACTGGAGCATTGCCGACACCGACCTGGCAATCATGCTCAATCGACTGCTCGCCAATGGCGACCGCGTTCCTCAGCGGCTCGCGGCCTATGTGCGTCGGCAGTGGGATCGCGACAGCGTTCGGGCATGGATGGACATAGAGCGCGCAGCGCCGGCCATCCAGTAACTAACGCCAGGCAATCACCAGGAGCGCTGCCATGCAGGGACCGTCGGAGCTGGAAAGATACAAACCCTACAACTCACGCACCATTCGCGACACGCCGTACTGGCAGAAACTGACGCCAGCGTTGCAGGAAGCCATGACCGTGGTGGCCAGGGTCATGCCGTTTCGCACCAATGAATATGTGCTGGGCACGTTGATCGACTGGAACAACATCCCGGACGATCCGATTTTTCGCATGACCTTTCCCCACAAGGACATGCTGCTACCGGACGAATACGCGTCGCTCAAGCAACTGATCGAACGCGATGACGCCGTCGCCATCAAGCGGCGGATCGAGGCAATCTGGTTGCGCATGAACCCGCATCCGGCCGGGCAGCTGACGCACAACGGCGCGACCCTCGACGGAAAAGTCCTGCCGGGCATTCAGCACAAGTACCGCGAGACCGTGCTGTTTTTCCCCGGTGCCGGTCAGACGTGTCACGCCTACTGCACGTTCTGTTTCCGCTGGGCGCAGTTCATCGGTGAAGAAGAGCTCAAGTTCAACGCGCGCGAGTCCCAGGAGCTGGTGAATTACTTGCGGGTGCACACTGAAGTGACGGATGTGCTGATCACCGGTGGCGATCCGATGATCATGAACACCCGTTCGCTGGCCGGTTACATCGAGCCGCTGCTGGCGCTGCCACACCTCAAAAGCATCCGCATCGGCACCAAGTCCGTGGCGTATTGGCCGCAACGGTTTGTCAGCGACAAGGATGCGCCGGAGCTGCTGGATCTGTTCAAGCGCATCGTTGCGGCCGGGAAAAACCTGTCGGTCATGGGGCACTACAACCACCCGGTCGAGATTCGCCAGGACATTGCCCGACAGGCTGTCGAACGCATTCGTTCCACCGGCGCGACGTTGCGCATGCAGGCGCCGGTGATCCGCCACATCAACGAGAACCCTGCAGATTGGGCCGAACTATGGACTGAAGGCGTGCGGCTGGGAGCGGTGCCTTATTACATGTTCGTCGAGCGCGATACCGGGCCCAGCCACTACTTCGCGATGCCGTTGGCGCGTGCGTTCGAGATCTTCCAGGCGGCTTACCGCACGGTGTCCGGGCTGGCGCGCACCGTGCGTGGGCCGTCCATGAGCACCTTCTACGGCAAGGTATTGATCAACGGCATCGAGACTGTGGCCGGGGAGAAAGTCTTCGTGCTGCAGTTTCTCCAGGCTCGGGACCCGCAATGGGTATTGCGCACGTTTTATGCGCGCTTTGATCCGAACGCGACCTGGTTCGATGAGTTACGGCCAGCGTTTGGCGAACGTGCGTTCTTCTTTCAGCCGGAGCCTGTGGCAGCGCCCGAATTGATACCGGTCCTGCTCGAAACGGCGTAGGACGATTCATCAGGAGATAAGGATATGAGCAGTATTCCGTTTGATCAGCGAGAAGGTTTTATCTGGCTCGACGGCGAGTTCGTCGAGTGGTCCCAGGCGCGACTGCATGTGCTGAGTCACGGCCTGCATTACGCGAGTACGGTGTACGAAGGGGAGCGCGTCTACAACGGCAAGATCTTCAAGCTGCGCGAACACAGCGAGCGGCTGTATCGCTCGGCACAGTTGATGGATTTCGCGATTCCCTATGAGCTGGCCGAACTGGAAGCAGCCAGTCATGAACTGCTGCAACGCAACAACGTCGTGGACGGCTATCTGCGGCCGGTGGCGTGGCGCGGCAGTGAAATGATCTCGACCTCGGCTCGTTTCAACCGCGTGCACGTGGCGATCGCTTGCTGGCAATGGCCGAGTTACTTCGACCCGGCGGGGCACATGGGCGGCATTCGCTTGAAGACCGCGCAGTGGCGGCGTCCGCCACCCAGCAGCAGCCCGTTCGAAGCCAAGGCGTCCGGGCATTACCAGATCGCCACGCTCAGCAAGCACGATGCGGAAAACAACGGTTTTCACGACGCGTTGATGCTCGACTGGCGCGGTCACGTCGCCGAAGCCACCAGCGCCAACGTGTTCTTCGTCAAGGACCGGACGCTGCACACGCCGCTACCCGATTGCTTCCTCAATGGCATCACCCGCCAGACCGTTATCGAATTGGCCGGTGCGCTGGATTACCAGGTGGTCGAGCGCACCATTCTTCCTACGGAGCTTGGCGATTTCGATGAGTGTTTTCTGACGGGCACCGCCGCCGAAATCACCCCCGTGCAGAGCATCGACGAACAGCGCTACCGACCGGGCAACGCCTGCCGCGAATTCATTGCCGCTTACACCTCAACCGTTAACGCCTGATAAACCGCCAGGAACTTCACCATGTCAGATCAAGGGATTGTTGCGTCTACACCTTACGTTTCACTGGGCCACCGCCATGACGAATTGTCGTCCCGCGGCTGGACGGTACTGACCCCAGCCGAATTTGCCTACGATGTCGTCGGCACATTGCAGGCGTTCGGTCAGATCATTCCGCAATTCAACGGGCAGACGGCCTTCGCCATTACCCGCAAACCGGGGTACGAAGCGTTGCCGTACTCCCAGAGCATGAACGGCATCGGCCCGCACACCGAAGCGCCGGTCTACGGCCCACCACCGCGTTATCTGGCGCTGCATTGTCATCATCAGGCCACGTGCGGTGGCGGGCATACCGGGTTGGTCGACGGGATCGAGTTCCTGGCATTCCTCGAACGCACGGAGCCCGAGTTGCGCGAATTGATCGACGACACGCCCGTGGAGTTCGTGGCCACCGCCAAACCGGGTGAAGTGGCGCAAACGCGGGTCAAGGAATACATCCTGACGCCTACAGAGGACGGGGACATTTTCCGCTTCAGCTACAACCAGTTTCACTACGGCGATGTGAACCCTTCCGAGGAGGATCTGCAGCAATCGAAGGTGACGAACAGCTCATCGCCACTGGCCAGGTTCGCGAAGCTCGGCGAGGACTATTTCATCCAGCACAACACGCCGGTGCTGATTCCCGACGGCTGCATGCTGATTTGGGACAATTGGCGAATGATCCACGCCCGCAGTCGATACACTGACCCGGCGCGAAACCTGACCCGCTACTGGCTGGCCTGATTCATCCGTCGCCCACAATTCCATCGGCGTACCCCTCGGCGGGTACGCGTCTTACAGGTATCGCGTCATGCAAACAGCAATCGAGATCGCCAAGGTCGATCACCAACTGGTCGTGCGGCTCAATCAGGCCTGGACCAAAAGGGCCACGGTGTGCGCACCGGACAAGACCTCGGTCAGCGAAACGTTCGACCCGGCGCGCCCGGATTACCCGGAGTGCATGGTGCCGTTTTTCCATCACCCGAAATTCCAGGCCCTGAGCGACGAGCTCAAAAGCACCGTGGTGACCTGGGGCTGGATCGGCTACAACCTGCGCACGGTCACGGCTGAAGAGCACGTGGTGAACCCTGCGCTGAGCGTCATCGCCAATCAGTACCTGGGCAAAAACGACTGGCATTTTCGCGAAGCGATGCAGCAGACGTTGATCGACGAGCACTACCACACGCTCATGCACCTGCGGGCCATCGAACGGACCAAAGAGGATCGAGCGCTTGATCAGGATCTGGACCTGCCGCCGTCGGTGACCTATCTGCGTCTTGCCGCGCTGCGTGAGGAATTGCCCGAGCAGTGGCAGCGCGATCTGGCGGCGATCACTTTCGCGGTAGTGGCCGAGATCAGCGTCAACGCTTACCTGGATCTGCTGGCCGACGATCAAACCATTCAGCCGCAAAACCGTCGCGTCGCCGAACTGCACAACCGCGACGAATATGCCCACAGCAAGATTCTCGCGGAAGTGGCGAAGGTCATGTACGCCAACATGCAGCCGCCTCAACGGGCATTTTTCGCACAGACGTTGTCGGTGGCGCTGAGTGCCTTTGTCGCTCAGGACTACTCGATGTGGGAGGCGATTCTGACGCAACTCGGCGTCGAGGACGCGGCACTGATCATTGCCGACACCCGGGAGAGCAACAAGAACGCCACGATCATGCGCGACTACAGCGGCCTGCATCGTCTGGCGCAGGATCTGGGGATTAGCGACGAGATCGATTTCGACTTCCGTCCGACCCTCAAAACCGCTGCAGTGGCCTGATCGGGAGGTGAATATGTCCGTTCCTGTGTACGAAGTGTTCGCCATCCGTGTCGGCGCCAATGCCCAGCGCACTGCCCGGGAGAACTTTCTTTACGACGCCTGCTGCGGTGATCCGAATGCGTCGATGCCGCTGGATTACTACTTCTGGGTCATTCGTAATGAGCAGCAGGTGATTGTGGTCGACACGTGCTTTCAACCCGCGACAGCGGATCGGCGCAACCGTCAGATGTATCGCCTGCCGGAAGATTCCCTACGTCAACTGGACATCGATCCGGCGCAGGTCGAGAACCTGATCCTCACCCATTTGCACTGGGACCACGCCGGCAACCTGGGGTTGTTTCCGAAAGCCACGGTGCATTTGCAGGAAGCGGAGCTGCGCTTCTGCACCGGTCCGAAAATGGCCCATCGCACGGTGAACAAAACCTACGAGGTCGAGGATGTGATGTCGGCGCTGCCACCGCTGTTCGAAGGCCGGTTGCGTTTGCATACCGGCACGGTCGAGGTGGTTCCCGGCGTGACGCTGCACCCGGTAGGCGGGCATACGCCGGGTAGCCAAGTGGTGCGGGTGAATACCGCACGAGGGTGGATTGTTCTTGCATCGGATGCGGCGCATTTGTGGGCGAACATTCGTCAGCGCAGTCCGTTCCCGATCATTGATGATCTGGCTCAGACGCTGGAAGCGTTTATCGAAATCGACCGTTTGGCCGACGGCGAAGACCACGTCATTCCCGGCCATGACCCGTTGATCGCCGAGCGCTTCCCGCATTGGAACGATGACCCGCACATCATTTGCCTGCACGAACTCCCGAATTGATGACACACCCTTGTAGGAGCGAGGCTTGCCCGCGAAGAACGATAACGCGGTTCTCCTGAATGACCGCGTTATCGTTCTTCGCGGGCAAGCCTCGCTCCTACAGGAAATACGTCAGCTCTGGTTTTTGAGGAGCTGGCCGAGGGTCGCCAGCGCCTCATCAATCTTCGGCGAATACGGCGCCCCACAACCGATCCGCACAAAGTGACTGAAGCGCTGGGCATTGGAAAAGATATCCCCAGGCAAAATCTGGATGCCCACCTTCAACGCCGCATGAAAAAACGCCATGGACGCCTGTTCAGCCGGCAGTTCCACCCACAACAACGTACCGCCCCGTGGATGGGTGATGCGGGTGCCCGGTGGAAAATAGCGAGTGATCGCCGCACTCATCTGTTGGCGCTGCTGTGTCAGCGTTTTCCTCAAGCGGCGCAGGTAACGTTCGTAGGACGGCGTCTTCATGAACGCGCTGACCGCCAGTTGCGACAACGCTTCACAACCTCGGGACTGCGTGTGTTTGAGCATTTCCACGCGGTCGTGCCATTGCCCGGCGCTGATCCAGCCCAGGCGTATGCCCGGTGCCAGCGTTTTGTTCAGCGACGCGCAGTAGATGACGTTGTCGGTGCGGTCCCAGTGTTTGAGCGTGGATAACGGCTGCTCGGTGTCCACCAGGTCGCCGTAGGTATCGTCTTCGATCAGCACGGTGCCGTGCTCGGCACACAATTGCACCAGCCGCGCCTTGTGGGTGTCGGGCATGATGCTGCCGAGCGGATTCTGCAGATTGGGAATGACGATCAGCGCCCGAATCCGTTCGGGGCCTTGCAACAGCTGTTCGAGCGCGAACAGATTGATGCCCGAATGGGCCGTTGCCGGGACTTCGAGCACTCGCAAGTTCAAACTTTCGAGAATTTGCAGCAGGCCGTAAAAGGTCGGGGATTCCACGGCCACGGTGTCGCCGGGGTGGGTCACCGCACGCAAGGCCAGGTTGATCGCTTCGGTCGCGCCGTTGGTGATCACCATTTTTTCGGCGCTCAGGTTGGCCTTTGCCGTCAACGCTCGCCGGGCAAGGATGTTGCGCAACTCGATGTTGCCGCAGGTCGGGCCTGTCGCACCCAGCAGTTTCTGATCCTGACGCAATGCCTTGCTCATATGGTCTTGCAGAATCTTCAACGGATAGAGTTCCGGCGCGCAGTAGGCGCTGGCGAAGTTGACCTTGACCGTCGCGCGTTGGCTGGCCTTGAGCACCGATGACACTTGCTCGTGAATGCCGAGATAGACCTCGGTATCAAGGGGTGCAGGCGTTGTGGTCACGACCGGTTTGGGCAAGGTGTCCGGCTGGCGAATGTAGTTGCCGGAACGCGGACGGGCTTCCAGGACGCCATAGTCCTCAAGCTCCCGGCACACCTGCACCGCGGTCGACAGGCTGACAGCGTGTTTTTCCATCATCAGCCGAATGGAGGGGAAGCGTTCCCCGGTTTTCAAGGTGCCGCTGCGGATCGCGTCGAGGTAGTGGTTGGCTAACTGACGATACAAGGGGGTCGGGTGCATGATGACCTCAGCAATCGCACCACTGAGGTCTTGGGCTGGAAAGAAAGTTGACGTTCCCCGCAGGCGGACCCGTGGTGCTCAAGGGTTAAGGGAAGTTTTTTTCTGGCGTCGATACACAGAGAGTAATCGCGCTTTTGCCGGAATCGCGGGCAATAAAAAGCCCCGCTCTAGGGCGGGGCTTTTAGGTCAGTGGCGCTTGAGGCGCTGCTGAGCGGGAAGTGTTACTGCGCGGCGATGCTGTAGCCATCGAACGCGGTTTGCTGCTGAAGCGCGGTGATGATGTTTTTGCGGTTAACGGCGTGTTCGGTTCCGCTACTGTCCAGGAACGATTCGCTTTCCAGCTCTGCTTCATCACCTTCGCCGACAAAGGTAAAGCCGAGGAACTCCAGGGCCTCACGGTCAACGTTCAGGCGCGAACGCGGAGTGCGCAGCGGTAGCGTGACGCTGATGCCGTCCTTGCTGATGGTGAACACTTCGACATCTTTCTTGGCGCGGGCCGTTTTGCTCTTGCCACTGGTTGGGTTGCTGATGGCCTGATGGGTCTGGTTCAGTACTTTCAGGGCCAGACCGTAGACGATCTCCTGAAACGCAGGATCGTCCTTGAAGCTGGAAAGGATCCGGCTGATCGAGAACTTGCTGCTCAGGTCTTCAAGGGCCGCGATATCGGCTGCCTCGGCGTCCTTGAGTTGCTTGAGTTCGCCCATCAATTCATAGGCTTTATCGTCGTCGAAGCGGTCGTGGGCCTGGCGAATCGCGGCGCGCAGCTCGCGGATCTGGTCACTTTCCCGGGTGGACTGGAAAGCGTCCAGCACCATCTCGGCGATGGTCTTGGCCTGGGGCACGTGCTGTGAAAGATTGATGGAGTTTTCGTATTCCGCTTTGGACGACAAGGTGACTACGGATTCAGCGGTATTGGAATCGGACATTGAAATTTCACTACTTCTTTAACTTGAATTGGGGCGAAAAAGCACAGGGCTTTTTCAGGCCGCCTAATCTATTGGACCTGCGCGGCGTTGTCACGGGTGAACAGGCGAGCGGGCAAAAGAACTGGATACCACCACCTTGTAGGAGCCAGCTTGCTGGCGATGGCTCCTACAGGATGGCGGGCTTCAGGGAGCGGAACGTTTGATAAAACCGGAATGAGCGTCCGCAGAACAAACCGCTCGAAAAGCCTGATGCACAGGCCTTGAGCAACACCATCGGCAGCGTCGCCGAGTGCTGAGGATCAACCTCGGCCTGATAGCCAAAGTAATAGTTAACAGCGAAAAACAGCAGGTAGAGCACCAGGGTTTTTGCCGTGCCCGGCACGATCAACCCGGTTTGCGTTTTATCCAGCTCGACACCCTTGCGCGAAAAAATCACCAGCGCGACGAAGCTACCCACGATCACCGCAGCCAGCCAGCAACTGATTGAGAGTGAGAAGTCGGGTGTCAGATTCAACGAATACAGCGACCAGCCCAACAAAATCGGCGGTGTGATCAGCAGTGAAAACTTGCTTTCACGGGTCGGGGACAGGGCTTTGATGCCGTAGTAACAGAGCAGCAGAAATACTGCATAAACCCACAGCGGGGTATTTTCCAGGGTGTTGAGCATCGAGCAGCGTCCTTGCCGAAAAGTGAAGTCGGGATCATAGCGGTTGCGGCGACTATTTCCCCGGTGAATTCAGATTCATCGACCGCACCGCCCATTGCTCTGCGGTTTGTTGATCAACCGGCAGTGTGAAGCGGAACGTTGCACCGCGGCCGGGCACGTCGATCAGCTGGATATCGCGACCGTGCAGTTGCAGGATCCGATGCACGATTCGCAGCCCGAGTCCGCCATCGCGCCGTGCCCCGCCAATGTTGAACGGGCGCAGGAACAACCCTTCGCGCAGTTCTGGCGCGATGCCGGGCCCGGTATCGCTGACGGTGACTTCGACGAAAGACCCTTGAGGGCGCAGGCTCAGTTCGACTTCCCCGCCTTGGGCGGTGTGGCGCAGAGCGTTGTCGAACAGATTGGTGAGCACGCGTTCAATCAGCCCCAGATCGGCGCAGGCGGCTGCAACGTTGGGGGCAAAGTTGGCTTTCAGTTCGACCTGACGCGCCTCGGCGGTCAGTTCGAACTTCTGGAAGATGTCCTGCACCAGGTCGGTCAGGGAGAAGCGCTCCAGCACCGGTTGCACAAAACCATGTTCCAGTCGAACCAGTTCCAGTAGCGATTGCGCCAGACCGCCGACCTTGCGGCTTTGATCCAGGGCGATGCCAAGGTAACGACGGCGGTCGGCGGGGGACAACGTGGCGTCCTTCATCGACAGGGTTTCCAGGTAACCGTGCAGCGAAGCCAAGGGCGTGCGCAAGTCGTGGGAAATGTTCGCCACCAGTTCGCGGCGCTCCTGATCCTGGCGAGTCAGCGAGCGCCATTGTTCACTGAGGCGCGCCTGCATTTGTCGGAAGGTGGCGTCGAGAATGGCAATTTCATCGTGGCTGGCGGTTTTTTCCACCGGCGCTGATTCAGGAGGCGTGGCCGGGACGCCATCGATGTCGAACTGGCTGACGGTTTCGGTCAGTCGGCGCAAAGGGCGAGTGATCAGTGCAAACGCGGTAAGACCGGCAATCAGGCAGAGCAATGCGACCAACCCGATCGATAACAAGGCGGTATTGAGCGCTGCACTGGTGGCGCCGCGTTCAGCCAGGCGATCGTGGTCCTCACCGAGCAGCACCACATAGAGATAACCGGCCGGCTTGCCGTCAACTTTCAGCGGTGCGGCGCTGAACACCTTGCGCGCATCGGCGCTACGCGGGTCGTCGCCGAGAATCGGCAGAGCATCGCCTTTGAGCAGGCGCTGGATCGGCGCGAGGTCGATCCGCTCCCGATGAATCCGGCCCTCGGGCGCGGCACTGCCGACAATCTTGCCCTCGGTGTCGAGCAGATAGACCTCGACACTGGGATTGACCAGCATCAGTTTGCTGAACAGGTCACGCACGGCATTGGGCATCAGGCCCTGGGTATCCATCAGCACGGTGTCACGGGCAATGTGTTGGGCCAGATCCCGCGACAGCCCTTGCACCACTTCCTGTTCATGCATCTGGTTGGAACGCACCTGCATCCATGCCGAGGTGCCGCAGCACACCAGCAACAGCACGGCGAACACCAGCGACAGCCGCTGGGTGAGGGTCAGCCTCATGGCTGTTCCTCCCTGGCCGCGAATTTGTAGCCACGGCCCCACACCGTGAGGATGCGCACCGGTTGTGCCGGGTCGGCCTCGATTTTCGCGCGCAGGCGGTTGATGTGGGTATTGACCGTGTGTTCGTAGCCTTCATGGCTGTAACCCCACACGGCATTGAGCAGGTCCATGCGCGAGAACACCTTGCCGGGCTGGCGGGCGAAGAAATACAACAGGTCGAACTCCCGTGGCGTGAGATCGAGGCGGCGACCGTCAAGGGACACATCGCGGGTGATCGGGTCGATGGCGAGCCCGTCCGTGATCAGGCTGCCGGCGTCCATTTTCAGGTTGCGGGCCATGGCGTCGACCCGCCGCAACAGCGCTTTGACCCGGGCGACCAGCTCGAGCATGGAAAAGGGTTTGGCCAGGTAATCGTCGGCACCGAGTTCCAGCCCCAGAATCCGGTGCACTTCACTTGAGCGCGCGCTGGTGATGATGATGGGTGTGTAGCGGGCCATGGCGCGGGCGCGCCGGCAGATTTCCAGGCCATCGACGCCCGGCAGCATCAGGTCGAGGATCAATGCATCCCAGCTCCCTTGCTGCAGCATTCGCATGCCTTCATCGCCATCGGCGCAGTGCACCACCTCGAACTGCTCATCACGAAGATGCAGGCAGATAAGGTCGGCGATATGCAGGTCGTCCTCGACCACGAGGACGCGTTTGGTCGGTTCCATCAAGCTCAATCCTTCGGCGCAATGAGCGCATTGTGCGGGTTTTCCGGGGCCAGAGTTATCACGAATTGTTTAACTTCCCGTGAGGATTTGGCGATCAACCCAAGCCTAGGCTGTGTTCCATGAAAGGCACTTTGGATTTTGGAGACGGCCATGTTTTCACGGCGACAATTTCTTGTAGCGAGCGGCGGGCTGGGGGTTGCAGCCCTGGCGATCGGTGTATTGCCAAAATTTGCTGCCAGCTCTGCGCTGGTCAGCGAGGCCAGCGCGGCGGAGGTTTTCGAGGTGACGCACACTGACAGTGAATGGCGTGCCCTGCTCAGTGACGAGCAGTACGAAATCCTGCGGGAAGAGGGCACTGAACGGGCTTACAGCAGCGCGCTGAACAATGAGCATCGTGATGGAACCTTTGCCTGTGCCGGTTGCGATCTGCCGCTGTTTTCCTCTGCAACCAAGTTCGACAGCCGCACCGGTTGGCCGAGTTTCT
The DNA here is from genome assembly GCF_014852285.1 of Pseudomonas sp. PDM02. NCBI lineage: Bacteria > Pseudomonadati > Pseudomonadota > Gammaproteobacteria > Pseudomonadales > Pseudomonadaceae > Pseudomonas > Pseudomonas sp. PDM02. The sequence goes on from NZ_JACVBL010000006.1 coordinate 344,043, forward strand.
GGGCACCGCTGGACAAGGCGGTGGCGACCCGTCAGGACCGGTCCTTTGGTGTGTTGCGCGAAGAGGTTCACTGCCGACGTTGCGGCGGTCATCTGGGCCATGTCTTCGACGATGGGCCCAAACCTACCGGTCTGCGCTACTGCATGAACGGTCTGGCGATGACCTTCAAGCCACAGGCGGCTTGATTCCTTCTTCTCTCATTTCCTGCAGGTCGACGCTATGTGGCTTCTGGTCCTCGCCTATCTCGGTGGTGTGCTGACGATCGTCAGCCCGTGCATTCTGCCGGTGTTGCCGTTTGTCTTCGCTCGCACCGGGCAGCCGTTCATGAAGAGCAGCCTGCCGCTGCTGGCGGGCATGGCGCTGACCTTCGCGCTGGTCGCTTCATTGGCGGCAGTGGGCGGCGGTTGGGTGGTGCAACTCAATCAGTACGGACGCTGGCTCGCGTTGGTATTTGTCGCCCTGTTCGGGCTGACGCTGTTGCTGCCGCAGTTGGCCGAACGCTTGACGCGCCCGTTGGTGGCGGCTGGCAGTCGGTTGTCGGAGGCGGCGGGCGCAGATGCCCAGCCGCGTCCCGGCGCTTCGTTTCTGATCGGTGTTGCCACGGGGCTGCTCTGGGCTCCGTGTGCCGGGCCAATTCTGGGCCTGTTGTTAACCGGCGCCGCGCTGCAAGGGGCAAGTATCGCCACCACCCTGTTGCTGCTGGCCTACGCCGCTGGTGCCGCCACTTCCCTCGCGGTTGCGTTGCTGCTGGGCGGTAAGGTTTTCGCCGCAATGAAGCGTTCAATCGGTGCTGGCGAGTGGGTCCGTCGAGGTTTGGGCGCGGCCATGCTGGCGGGTGTGGCGGCGATTGCGCTGGGGCTTGATACCGGGATTCTGGCGCGTTTTTCCACGGCATCTACCGGTGGTATCGAGCAGGCGCTGGTGGGCCGTTTGGCCGGTAAGACACCGAACGGCAGCGGGGCGATGATGGCGAGGACCCCGGTTGCTGATGGTGCGATGAGCGTGGCTGACAAAGCGCCGGGCACATTGCCCATCGAAGGCAAGCTTCCATCGCTGGATGGCGCCGTGCAATGGCTCAACTCGCCACCACTCGATGCCCAGGCGCTGAAGGGCAAGGTAGTGCTGGTGGATTTCTGGACTTACTCCTGCATCAACTGCCTGCGCAGCTTGCCCTATGTAAAAGCCTGGGCTGAAAAATACCGCGATCAGGGGTTGGTGGTGATCGGCGTCCATGCACCCGAATTCGCCTTCGAGCGCAACGTAGGCAACGTCACCAAAGCCATGAAGGACCTGGGTATCAACTACCCGGTGGCCATCGATAACGAATTCAAGATCTGGCGAGCTTTCAACAATGAGTATTGGCCGGCCCACTATTTTGCCGACGCCCAGGGGCGCATTCGTTATCACCACTTTGGCGAAGGCGAGTACGCCGAGTCGGAGCGGGTGATCCAGCAATTGCTGCGTGAAGCGGGTGCCACCAAGGTGGATGACGGGTTGATCAATGCCAATGCCGAGGGTGTTCAACTCGCGCCAGACATGAACGAAGTGCAGTCGCCGGAAACCTATGTCGGCTACCAGCGCTCGGAGCATTTCGTCCCCGAAACCAGTCTGGTTCCCGACAAGTTGACGACCTACAACCCTCCGCCGCAACTGGCCCTGAATGACTGGAGCCTGGGTGGTCAGTGGACTGTCGGTCCGGAGCGGGCCACTTCAAGCGCGCCCGCCAGTCGCATTGTCTATCGCTTCCACGCACGTGATTTGCATCTGGTACTGGGTCCCGGCGCAGACGGCAGACCGGTGCGCTTCAAAGTGCTGATTGACGGAAAAGCCCCCGGCGATGCCCACGGTACAGACGTGGCGCCCGATGGCAGCGGTAGCGTCACCGAACAACGTTTGTATCAACTGGTGCGCCAGTCCGGCGCAGTAACGGATCGGACGTTCAGCATCGAATTTCTCGATCCGGGTGTCTCGGCATATGCCTTTACGTTCGGTTGATCGCCACCTCACTGATTCAGGAGTCCGCCTCATGAAAACCCTGTTCAACTTGCGTCGCACCCTGTTGGGACTGGCCGCCGCTGGCGTCATCGGCCAATGCTCTGCGTTCTCTTTCGGATCCACCGAAGACGCGGTCATCATCCCCGCACCCACACTCGACGAAATCACCCAGGCCCACAGCGAAACCGCCGTGTTCGCCGGCGGCTGCTTTTGGGGCGTCCAAGGTGTGTTTCAGCATGTCAAAGGCGTGAAGAAAGCCGTCTCCGGTTACGCGGGCGGGGCGGCCGACACCGCTCAATACGAGCGGGTCAGCGACGGCAATACCGGTCACGCGGAATCGGTCGAGGTGACCTTCGACCCCACTCAGGTCAGCTACGGCACCTTGTTGCAGATCTACTTCTCGGTGGCTCACAACCCGACCGAACTCAATCGTCAGGGACCTGACCACGGCACGCAGTATCGCTCGGCGATTTTTCCGGAAAACAGCGAGCAGCAACGTGTTGCCCAGGCCTACATTGCCCAGCTCGACGCTGCGAAATCGTTCAACAAACCGATCGTCACCAAACTGGAAACCTATAACGGTTTCTACCCGGCAGAAGAGGAACATCAGGACTTTCTGACTGAACACCCCACCTATCCGTACATCGTTATCAATGATCTACCGAAAGTGGCCCAGTTGAAGAAGTTGTTTCCGGAGCGGTATCAAGAGAAACCGGTGTTGGTGAAGGCGGGGATGTAACTGGCGGCTTGGTTACTTACGACGCGGACGCTCCATCGCGATGGTCGACGTTTCAAACCCCAGGCCCGAAAAGAAATCCGAAGCACCTTCGCGACCCGCTCGTAAAACCCAGGTGATCTCGTTGTTGTCACCCATGACATGCTCAACCAGAGCACGCCCGACACCTTTGAGTCGATGGTGCTCACATACGACAACCATCGACAGATAACCGTTGGACAGTCCATCGGTAATGCCTCGGGCGAACCCAATGATCCTGGAATCCTTCACTGCAATGGCTGTGCGTTGGGAGTTAGCGATCAGCAGAGCAAAATGATCAGACGAACCTGTGCGATGGGCCCATCCGTTCTTTGCGAGAAAAAGGCGAACAGATTCAACCGCTGCGGGTTTCAAGTCACAGATGTACATGGTGTCTCTCATGGTCGTTGGGTGATGCCTTGTCTGGCGCACATGACGATGGAAATAACTAATGTCTAGTCGTCACACATAAAGCTGGATATGTTGTCTCTGTTCAGCTTAGTAATACCTTGCTCGTACCAGTCTGAAAGGTGGATTTTAATTTGGCTTTTTCTATGTTTTATCGGGAAGGGGCGAAAGCGTTTTCCTTGTTTTAATGAGTAGATGTAATATGTCTTGCCGCTTTTTATGATTCGGTCAAAATTGTAAAAGTCAAGGTAGTGACCTTTGTTGCTGGTGCAGATAACGATGTCGCCCTCATTGTAGGGGCATCCGCTTGAAGCGTCATAACAGAAAAAGTCACGAATGCCCTTATGCTCAATGGTTGAAGTGTTTTCCTTTAGTACTTTCTGTGCGCGCTCTTTTGTCTTCTCGGTGTGATAGGTGTCCCATATAAAAATTGGCAGTGACTGGTTAGACTCATCCTTTAGCCAATCAGGACCGTCGGCGTATTGCATGCCTCTGGCTAAGGCCTTTTGCATCTTGTCGTGATTCGCTCTGTAAAGGTTTAAATGCCTGTTGAAGGTGTCCGTACGAGAATAAATAACGGCGGGTGATTTTTTGATTGTTGCAATTTCTTTTTTGTAGTTGTTGTGAAGCTCCTTGCTGGTAATAACTACACAAGTGTCGCGAAATAGACTGATTCCGGTGCTTGTAAAATTGGCACTTCCAATAATGACGGTCTTCGGGGCTATCAAGTACACCTTCCAATGGGTGCTTGCCTGATAACCAAAGTCTACAGAAAAGTTAAGCTTGTTATTTTTGATGTCTCTGCAGTGTTCAATGAAATCGGGGGAGGAGAATGAGTTGATTGTTCCGATAATAAGCTCAATGGAGTTTTCATTTTTTAGCATTGTGTCAATCAGGTTTTCTGTTTTGCTTGCAAAGGCACTAACTATTGTTATTTGTTTGTTGTGAATTTTTTCTAAATAAGCATTTAGATTGTTTTCGTTGTTCAGAATTTCCATAACAATGCTATTGCTCCATTTTTTGACTTGCTGAGGTTGTCACTACATCTTGAGGTGATCATGGATTAACCAATACCTTCACCCTGAAATCACATTCTTGCCCGCCACTTTCGACCGATACAACGCTTGATCAGCCCTGGCCAGCAGCCCGGTCTGTTGTTCTTCTTCAAAGCGTTGTACGACGCCAAAACTCATGGTGACTTGAAAGTCTCCCACTGGCAGCAAACTGGCGACGCTATGGCGGATTGTCTCCGCGAGGTTTCTGGCGTCGGCCAACGGGGTATCGGGAAGAATGATGATGAACTCGTCACCGCCCCAGCGCGCCAGCAAATCGCCGTCGCGTACGCAATGTTTCACGCTCTGGACTACCTGCACCAACGCGGCATCCCCCAAGGCATGACCGTAGTGATCGTTGATGTTCTTGAAGTCGTCGATGTCCATGGCAATCAGCGACAGCGACAGCGGCTGTCGGAAGCGCTGGGCGCGATCACATGCCTGAGGCAGGTCCTTGCTCAGGCGATGGCGATTGGCGATTGTGGTCAGTGCGTCGGTTTCCGCCAGTTTGCGGTTTTCTTCGAGCTGAATCTGCAGTTGCTGGTTGACCCGGGATAACTCGCGGGTGCGTTCTTCGACGATGGCTTCGAGGGATTTGTTCTTTCGTTCAAGCTCTTCGAACAAGCGCTTCTTGTCTTCGATGCTGCGGTGCGCACCGACCATGCGCGCCACCGAACCGTCGGCGTTGCGGGCGAGCACGTAGCCGCGGTCTTCGACCCAGGTATAGCTACCATCCTGCATGCGGCAGCGATACTCGGCCTGATAGCCGGGGGCCTGTTGGCTCAGGTAGGCGTCAAACAGGGCCATGACCCGTGGGTAATCCTCGGGATGCATCACCGATTCCCAGGTGAATACCGTGTTGTTGAGGGAATGAGGCGCATAGCCGAGCATTTCGTACCAGCCGCGGTTGCGGTAAACGAACCCGGTATTGGCGTTCCAGTCCCAGATGCCATCACTGACCAGTTCCAGGATGGTGTGCAGCATGTCTTCGTTCAAATCCGACAGATTGAACTTCAACGCTTCAATATCCGAGGCCCCATCCATCACTGCTCTCCCTGACCAAAGCGACCCGCCAGTCGAGGAGATTAGTCGATGGTGCATTCAACCGCCTAGTGCTTGCCCCACATCGCCATGGCGAAGTCGACGAAACGGCGTAATTTTGGCAAGCGGTAGCGATCCTGAGCGTACATCAGGCTCATTGGCCGGCTCGGCGGCGGGTAATTCGGCATCAAGGCCACCAGTGTTCCGTCCTTGAGGTCTTGTTCTACCAAGGCGTCGGGTAACAGCACGATGCCCATGCCGGTGCGTGCCGCCTGATGCAAACCGGCGGAGCTGTTGATCAGCATCGGTCCACTGACCGCCACCGCTACCTCGCCTTCGGCCCCGCTCAGACGCCATTCCTTTTCCACCGATTGCCAGTCATCACCGGCCGGGTAGGCGAAGGACAGGCAGTCGTGGTGTCGCAGGTCATCAGGTTTTTCCGGGTTGCCGCGACGCGCCAGGTAGATCGGCGATGCGCACATGGTCAGGGTGTAGTCCACCAGTGGACGGGCAATCAGGTTGGTCTGTTCCATGTTGCCCAGGCGAAACGCTACGTCGATGCCGTTTTCAAGCAGGTCCGGGCGGCGGTTGGTGAGGACCACATCCAGTTTGACGCGTGGGCACAGCAGGGCGAATTCGCTGAGCGCCGGTGCCAGTTTTTCCGTGCCGAAGGTTAACGGTGCGGTAATGCGCAGGGTGCCGCTCGGCTCGTCGAGGGCCTGCTCGGCGAGGCGTTCGGATTCGGCCACCAGTCCCAGCACTTCCAGGCAGCGTTGATAGTACGCGGTGCCAAATTCCGTCAGCCGCTGGCGCCGGGTCGTACGGTTGAGCAAGCGCACACCCAGACGCTGCTCCAGTGCCCGCAGGTGATTGCCCACCATGGTGGTGGACATTTCGCACTGAAAAGCGGCGGCGGTCATGCTGCCGGATTCCACCACCCTTACGTACACGGTCATTGCCTGGAACAAATCCATTATCAAGCCCGACTTTAAAATGATTGAAGTATTGCAGCGTTTATCCAGCTCAGGTGGCTAACCATACTGCAAAAACACCGACCATTGATGGAGTTTGATGTCATGACCGCCGCCTGCCTGATGAGTACTTACCAACCGCTGGCACTGAGTTTCAGTAAAGGCCTGGGCACACGCCTGTGGGATCAGGCCGGTCGTGAATACCTGGACGCGGTGGCGGGCGTGGCGGTGACCAACGTTGGGCACTCTCATCCTAAAATCGTCTCGGCGATCAGCGAACAGGCCGGCCTGCTGCTGCACACCTCCAACCTCTACAGCATCGACTGGCAACAGCGGCTGGCGCAGAAACTGACGCGGCTGGCGGACATGGAGCGGGCGTTCTTCAATAACTCCGGTGCCGAAGCCAACGAGACTGCGCTGAAACTGGCGCGGCTGCATGGCTGGCACAAAGGCATCGAACAGCCCTTGGTGGTCGTCATGGAAAACGCGTTCCATGGCCGGACGCTCGGCACGCTGTCCGCCAGCGATGGCCCGGCCGTGCGCCTGGGGTTCAATGAACTGCCGGGTGATTTCGTCAAAGTGCCGTTCGGCGACCTCAAGGCGCTGGACAAGGTCCAGCAGGCCCACGGCGCAAGAATCGTGGCAATCCTGATGGAGCCGATCCAGGGTGAAAGCGGCGTGCAACTGGCCCCGCCCGGTTACCTCAAGGCCGTGCGCGACCTGTGCAATCGGCGTGGCTGGCTGATGATGCTCGACGAAATCCAGACCGGCATCGGCCGCACCGGCCAGTGGTTTGCGTTCCAGCACGAAGGCATCGTTCCGGACGTCATGACTTTGGCCAAAGGCCTCGGTAACGGCGTCCCCATCGGCGCCTGCCTGGCCCGGGGCAAAGCCGCCGACCTGTTCACCCCCGGCAGCCACGGCAGTACGTTCGGCGGTAATCCACTGGCCTGCCGCGTCGGTTGCACCGTGCTGGACATCATCGAAGAACAGGGCCTGCTGGAAAACGCCAAAATACAGGGCGAACGCTTGCTCGCGAGATTGCGCAACGAGTTGGCCGATGACCCGAACGTGCTGGAGATTCGTGGCCAGGGCCTGATGATCGGCATCGAACTCAAGCAACCGATTCGCGACCTGACCCTGATCGCCGCCCGGGATCACGCCTTGCTGATCAACGTGACACGGGGCAAGACCATCCGCCTGCTGCCACCGCTGACGATTGATGAGCGCGAGGTGGAGATGATTGTCAGAGGGGTTGGTCGGGCGGTGAAGGTGAACTGACCTATTGAGTGCCGATTCAAACCTGTCGGAGCTGCCCGGCTTGCGGTAGCTCCAACAGGATCGGTGTCCCCGTTTCTGGATCTGGCGTAGCGGTTTTGATGTTCGCTGATCGCAAACTCGTGATTGATCTGAGCAGGCGTTTCGCGTTGGCTTTCGAGTTCAAAAGATAGGCGGTTTCATCGTCTGCATTGGCGTCGGCCGAAACGTTCCCCACGTGGTGTTTGCGAGATTCCTGGATGGTTCGCATGTATCCCTCCGCACTTGATAGACGCTCAGTGTGCATCGGCTGATCAAAAGACGTTTCCGTGATCGATGTAATCCCTATCCGATTTAAAAGCCATCCCTTTTCCGGTTACTCACGAATGCCGTGATCTCGGAGCGATTCATCAGTTTGATTTTTGAATCGGCGAACCCTTCGAACAACTGCCGATGCGCGGCAAACCCACTTGAACCCTCGCGAGCACGATAACTGCCAGCCCAGTCGAGCAAGGCGATCAGCCTCTCGTCCTGCTCATCCCGATTAGCCTCACGCAAACGAATATTGGCGACGCATTCATCATCGTCAATACACAGCCAGATCAACGCCGTGGCCCTGTGGATAAGTTCGCTGACGATCCAGCCGTAGACACCTTCGATCACCCAGCGCTCTTCATCTGCTGCGATCCGCGCCATGCCCAGGGCTTTGGCGCGGGGGCGGGCGATGCTGTGTTCGTCGGACAGCCAGTGAAGGGCGTCCAGATCAACCCAGGGTATTTGCAGTTGGCTGGCCAATTGCTCGGCCAGCCAGCTTTTGCCGGAACCGGAGTTGCCGATGATCAGCGTTCGAGTGAGGTCCATAGTAAATGGTCTGCGTTAAACCATTGTGGGAGCGAGACCGGCTTGCCGGCGAAAGCGGTGTGTCAGTCAAAGTTATGCCGACTGACACACCGCCATCGCGAGCAGGCTCGCTCCCACAGGGTTGAGCGTTTACCGTCAATCCTCAGCCTCAGGCGCCACCATCCGCGTCTTCGGCGAGCCATCCGAATTGTGCTGGTAAATCGCCTGCGGCTGTCCTTTTTCATTAAAGAACACCTGCCCGATCCCCGCCGAATTCCACAACCGCTCACCCGCCTCGGCATGCTCCGGAACATGCGGCACGATGCGCATCCGTCGGCGCTTGGTCAGCCAGTTCAGTGGTGAACGTGGCGAATAGAGCCAGCGGTTGAGGCGGTCGAACCATTCCAGCAGCGTCGGCGGAAATTCGTTCTTGATGCCGCTGCTGGTGATCTGCCAGATCCTGGGGCCCGCCTTGCGGTGTCGGATCAGCACTTCGTAGACGAAGGAATAATGCACATCGCCTGACAGCACCACGTAGTTACCCGGTGTACGCGAGTGTCGGAAAATGTTCAGGATCACCTGCGCCGCGCCGCGATGGGCCATCCAGTTTTCGGCGTCCACCAGCAGCGGATAACCGAACCAGCTGAACACCCGTTGCACCGTTTCGATCAGCTTCACACCGAACACCGGCGCGGGCGAAACGATGATCGCCGACGGGTGATCCAGCAGTTCCTGTTGCAGTTCGCAGAGGGCTTCCCAGTCCAATAGACCCGAGGGTTGCTTGAGCGTCATCTCGCTGCGCCAGCGCCGGGTGCGGGTGTCGAGCACCACCATCGCGGGGCTGGTGGGCAGCACGTAATGCCAGTGCTGAAACTTCAGCAGCTCATCGATCAAGGCGTCCTGCACCGGGCTGTCGAGATAGCCGTCCTCCCCGGTCGCACTGAAACCATCGGTCTTCGCCAGCACCGCGCCGAACGCATCCGGGTTGTTGCCCCAGCCCTGGCACAACATGTAAGCAATCAGCGCGTTGCCGATGATGCGCTTGGAGAATGGATGGCCGTAGGCCGTTTCCTCCCATTGCGCGGAAAGATTCCAGTCATCGGTAATATCGTGGTCGTCGAAGATCATCAGGCACGGCAGATGCGCGAAGGCCCGTGCGACACCGCCCAGGCCAGCCTTGAAGGTATCGATGCGCGTCTGCTCCAGCGCATAACGCTCGCGCCGTTCGGGAATCAACTTCGGCGGTTTGGGCGTGATCAGCGTCCAGGGTGTCGGCGACCACACCAGCAGGTACATGGCCATGACTTCGGCGAAGGTCACCAGATGATTGTCGGCACTGCTGCTGGTGAAAATCGGCTTGCGCGCCCCGCCGAAAAATCGCTCGCGCAGGGTTTCATTGCTTTGCAGCGCCGGTAACAAATCCGCACGGTGGTAGTAGCTGGCCGCATGCTCATAGAGCTTGGCGCTGTCGCTGACTACGGCGCCTTCGAGGTGTTCGCCGAATAATCCCAGCCGTGCGATCAAGGCATGAATGGCCCTCAGCATCGGCCCGGCGACATCGTCGGCGTACACCTGGTCGCCACTCATCATCAGCAACGCCGGGCGCTCAGTGGCCTCGTGTTCCGAGGCCAGCAAATGATCGACACAGAGCAAGCCGTCGGCGGCGGGATGATGAGGTTTGCGGCAAGAGCCATGCAGCAGTTGGTCGATCCGCGAGCGCAAAACAAAATTCGGGCAGCGTGCTTCGCCATACAACAGATGCGGCGCCCATTCGGCGATGCCCGTCATCGCGTCATCAATCAGCAGGTCGTATTCGATCAGCGTGTCACAGGGCAGGGCGTTGTCGAGCGGCACATCGATCAAGTGAATAAAGGCATGCGTTCCGACGGGAATGATCGTGCATTGCCCGGCGTCGAGGCGGATGTCGCCAACATCTTGCAGGCGCAACGTCAGCGACAACGCCCGCGTGCCCACGAGCCACAGCACCAGCCGTGAAGGCTCCAGGCGCCGCAACAGCGGCCCGACCAGAACCGGTGGCAGTGGGGTGCAGTGGTCAGGCAGTGGCAGTGATTCGGACATCCGGGTTCAAGACTCTTGGCGCACAGGCCGGCGATGATAACGCAGACCTCTGCCTGAACTTCATCAATTGCCAGGGGTAACGTTTACTTGGGGGGGAAGGTCGTTACCCACAGCAACAGCGTGAAAAATGCCGCCACCACACTGCAGGCCCCGGCGATAAAATGACGGCCGACCGGATGTTCGCCTTCCTTGAATCGGGCGATGACGAAGAGCCACGTCCCGATGAATACTCCGATGAACGCCATCAACGAATAAAGAAAATACGTCGGGCCCCGTGTTCCAGCCTGTTCGGGGGCCATAAAGATCAGCACGACCACACCCACAAGGATACTGGCCAGGGCACCTGCCAGGTTGGCCAGCCACAGATTGACGCTGCCACGATTCCTCACGATCCAATGCCATATCCCCGCTGATGCAGCGAGGAACACCAAAATGCCGAGGGGTACCATTGATTCTTCCTTGTTCATGGGGCGGGAGAGACGATGGCGTGCACGATATCAAATCAATGGCTTTGAGCTGAAGAGCGTCGTGGGTTGTGTTGAAACTGCTCAATCCTGGCCCGGTATTCAGTGGCGATGACATTCAACTCCGACCCCGGCAGCTTGTTGGCCCGATACACCAGAAACGGCTCGCTCCACGCCCATTGGCAGCGATGCGCAGTCGCCCGCAACGGTTGCAGCAATTGCTCAAGGGGAAACAGGTTAGCGCCGGTTTCACTGTAGGCCTCGGGCGTATTGCCCGCCGTCGCCACAATCATGATCGGCAGCCCCTCAAGCCTGGAACCCTGCGCTTCATATGCGATGTAGTACATCTGCGTCAGCACGCGGTCCTGCCAGTTTTTCAGCAACGCCGGGGTCGAGTACCACTGCACCGGAAATTGCAGCACCAGCCGCTTTGCCGACAACAAGCGCTGCACCTCCACGGCGGTGTCGACTTCATCGGTCGGGTAAAGCCCATACAGATCGACGATGGAGACGCCCGGCAGATCCTTCACCGCATCAAGCAAGGCGCGGTTGGCGTGTGAACGTCCCAGATCCGGGTGAAAACTCATAATCAGCGTGGTGTCGTTCATGGGATTACCCGGTTCAAGTGAAGGGAGCCACAGCGTGCCAGCGTGCTATAAATTGCTCCAATGGATGGTTTGTCTAATTAGGTATTGATTCAATGAATCTACGTTCGGTGGACCTCAATCTGTTGACCGTGCTCAATGCGTTGCTCGACGAAGCCCACGTCTCCCGCGCCGCAGAGCGTGTCGGCCTGTCGCAACCGGCGGCCTCCAATGCGCTGGAGCGTTGCCGGCATCTGTTCCAGGATCGCCTGCTCGAACGCGTACCGGGCGGCATGCAACTGACCCCCAAGGCGCAGGCCTTGCGCGGTCCGTTGAAGCAGATTCTGGGCTCGGTCAGCACGCTGGTCGGCGCTGCCAGTGCCGACCTGAGCACCCTGCGCCAAACCGTGCGCATCGTCATGGCCGACTTCCCGGCGATCATCGTCGCGCAACAGTTGCACCAGCGACTGGCCGAGTTGGCACCGGGCATCGACCTGGTGATTCAACCCTGGCAGGGCGGCGAAGCGGCTCAGGAAAGTTTGAGTCGCGGCCAAAGCGATCTGGCCATGTCGGTCTTCCCGCCCCTCGGACCGGACTACACCCGCCGCCTGCTGTTGCACGAGCATTTCGTGGTGGCGATGCGCGCCGGGCATCCTGCAATTGCAGACTTCGATCTCGACCGCTGGCTGAGTTATCCACATGTGCTGGTGTCTGGCCGGGGCGCAACCTGGGGCCCGCTCGATGAATTGTTGAAAGGGAGGGGGCTGGCGCGACGGGTCGGGATCGTCGTGCCGAGCTTTGTCATGGTTCCGGATCTGCTGTTGGGCTCGGACCTGATTGCGATGTTGCCCAGCCAGTGCTTGTCGATGCCGATGGCCAAGACGCTGCACGCCGTGCAGCCGCCGATTGAGGTTGAGGGATTTGCGGTGCATCTGGCCTGGCATAAACGCCGCGATGAGGACGCGGCGGTGCAGTGCGTAGCGCGGGTGTTGGAGGAAGTGATCGCTGCTCACTGACATCCGCCTCACCGTTGGCGACCAGCCAGCGAAACAGCTCGCTCACCGACACCGTGTGACTGCGCTCGATCCAGCGCACCAGCGCCGGGCCGTAGTGTTCGGTGTAGCGGGTGAGCACCAGTTGGCGACAGTCTGCGGACAGGCGCAGGGTGATTTCCCGGCAGTGCAGATTCGCCTCGTCGTCGTGGGTCACGCGGTGTTGAAGAATCAGGCCTTCAGAAACCATCGGCCGGTGCTCCTGTGCATTGTGGTTGAGTGTTCTTCGGCGAGCCTTGTTTGCCCTCGACCACGAAAGCGGCGCGATGCTCGGCCACCACGTTGCGCAATGCGCTGTAATAGTCCGGCAGTTTTTGCAGGCTGTCGGTCAGCGGCAAGACTTCGGCTCGGTCATCGACGATGTCGCCGACGGTGTTGATCGTTGAGAGCGTGTCCACGGTATCGCTGTTGTCGCCGAACGGATCGACCACGAAACTCAGCACACGCCCGGCCGCATCGCGGCTGTTGGACGTGCCGAGCAACGGCAGTTCGACGATTGGCCCGTCGCCGATGCCCCACACGCCGAAGGTCTGGCCGAAGTCGGCTTTATGACGGGGAATACCGGCCATGCCGGAGACGTCGATCAACCCCACCACGCCCACCGTGGTATTCAACGCGAACCGCCCCAGCGTATTGACCGAACGCATCGGGTTGCCTTGCAGCAGGTCATTGATAAACACCTTGGGCTCGCCGAAGTTCGCCACGAAGTTATGCACACCCGTCTGGAAAAAGTCCGGCGTGTGGCGATAGCCGCGAGCGACCGGCGCCAGGGCGTAGTCATCCACCGCCCGGTTAAACGCGAAGACCCCGCGATTGAGCGGTTCCGCCGGGTCGTACACCGAATAGGCGATGTCGGCGCAGCTCACTTCGGCGCTGGACGACGGCTGGCTGCTGCAGCCCGCCAACCCGGCGGCCAGCACGGCAATCGAGGTGTTGCGGGCCAGCCAGGGAGCACATTTGAAAGGCAACATGGACGCGAGTCTCGGGAGGAATTGGCGGCGATGCTGGGCCCCGAGCCTTGCGCAAAGATGTCCGGTTTATTGCGCCGCTGTCGTTTTATTGCAGGATTGAAATATATGACGCGCTGCCGTGAATGGTTTTAGATGACGGTTCCATTCGCCCCGTAAGTGACCTTCGGTGAACAGCCTTTTAATTGTCGACGACGACCTTGAAGTCCTCGATCTGCTGAAAAAATTCTTCGTCCAGCACGGTTACAGCGTCGAGGTCGCCACCGACGGCGCGTCGCTGTGGGCGGCCATCGAGCGCCAGGCGCCAGACCTGATCATTCTCGACGTGATGTTGCCCGGCGACAGCGGGCTGATCCTGTGCCAGCAACTGCGCATCCGCCACGCGATCCCGGTGATCATGCTCACCGCCATGGGCGAGCTCAGTGATCGGGTGGTCGGCCTCGAACTCGGCGCCGACGATTACCTGACCAAACCCTTCGATGCCCGTGAATTGCTGGCCCGGGTGCGTGCCGTGTTGCGCCGCGTGGAGGACCGCCGACCGCTGGCGCAGGAACGTCCACGGCCGCTGATCGACTTCGCCGACTGGCACCTCGACGTCACCCGCCGGGAACTGCGCTCGCCGGACAACGTGATGATTCCGCTGTCGGCCGGTGAGTTTGATTTGTTGCTGGTCTTCGTCGAACACCCGCAACGCATCCTCACCCGCGAGCAATTGCTGGACCTGGCGCGCGGGCATTGTCACGACGCGTTCGATCGCAGCATCGACGTGCAAGTCAGCCGCTTGCGACGCAAACTCGAATCCGACACCAAGCGCCCGGCGATGATTCGCACCGTGCGCAACGGCGGTTACCTGTTCACTCCAAGTGTGACGCGGCGATGAACTGGCTGAAGCGGATTCGCCGGGACACGGTGGCGCGCTGGATCGCCCTGACCATCATCCTCGCCATGCTCATTTCCCTGGCGCTCAACGGGTTGTTCATCCAGCTCGCCGGCGTCTGGGCGCGGCCGCCGCTGACTGAAACCGGGCTGCTGGAAAAAATGGCCGCCATCACCCGCGTCATCAAGGCTGCCCCGGTGCCCCTGCGCAGCCAGTTGGCACAAGCTGTCAGTGATGAAGGCTTTACCGTCAGTTGGCACCTTGATCGACGTGAGCTCAACCTGCCGCCGGTGGAGGATCTGGATTCCGAAATCGGCTCGACCCTCTTGCAGCCGTTGCTTAAATTCGCAGGTCGAATCCAGACCTACGAGCCGGCTGACTGGACGGAACCCTCGGCGGACGCGCATTACGCGTTGCTGATCGAGCTGCCCGACTCGTCCTGGCTGATGTTCTCCGCGCCCTCACGCAGTTGGGGCCTCGACGAAACGCCGCGTTACCTGATCGTCATCCTGCTGGTGCTGATCTCCACCGCGCTGGTCGCCCTGATCGCCACCCGCCGTCTCGCCACACCCTTGCAGCGCTTCGCCGAAGGCGCCCGACGCTTCGGCATCGATTTCCGCGCCCCGCCCATCGAACCCCTCGGCCCCCAGGAAATCCGCCAGGCGATCCTCGCCTTCAACGCCATGCAGGCCCAGTTGCAACACTTCATCCGCGACCGCACGCAAATGCTCGCGGCCATCTCCCACGACCTGCGCGCACCGTTGACGCGCATGCGTTTGCGCGGCGAATTCATCGAGGATGCCGAGCAACAGCAGCGGTTGTTTCGTGACGTGGATGAAATGCAGGCGATGATCAATTCTGCGCTGGAGTTCTTTCGGGACGATGCGCGGCTTGAACCGGCGACCCAGTTTGATCTGGCGGAACTGCTGCAAACCTTGCGGGATGACTACCGGGATCAGGGTGTCGAGATTGCCTTCAGCGGGCCGCAACGGCTGGTGTATTTCGGGCGGCCGTTGGGGCTTAAGCGGGTGATGACCAATCTGCTGGATAACGCGATCAAGTACGGTAGTGAGCCCGCGATTGAGCTGATGCCTGATGCGGGGGAAGTGCGGATCAACGTGCTGGATCGTGGCCCGGGAATTCCGCAGGCCAGTCTTGAACAGGTGTTTGTGCCGTTCTTTCGTCTGGAAGGGTCGCGGAATAAAAGCACGGGCGGGGTAGGGTTGGGGTTATCGGCTGCACGGGCGATTGTGTTGGAGCACGGCGGTGAGCTGACGCTGCGCAACCGGTCGAAGGGCGGGTTGGCGGCGTTGGTGGTTTTGCCGGTGCATCCGGGGACAGGATTCCGACTACAGTGAATGATCCATGCAGTTCGCGGGCGCTGGGGAAGGCGCAGATCAGAGGAGAGGACTTATGAAACGGATCATCTTGCCGGCACTGGCCGCCATGATGTTGGTGCAACTCCCGGCCTATGCCATCAACGACAAGTACCGCAAACAACTTGAGCAATCCGGTTGCACCCAGGTCAGCGAGACTCAGGGCTGCGATATCCACAAGAGCAAAGCGGAAAACGCCAAGGCCGGATTCACCAACCCCGCGGCGGACAGCACAAATACCCAGACGCCTTATGCCGGGCAATGGGTCGCCAAGAGCGATGCCGGCGCGACCGTTGCGACGATTCGTATCGATGCCAAGGAGCAGGTCTGGGTCAACGGCAAGCGGGTCAATGCCAAGCGCACCGATGGCACGCTGCAGTTTCATCAGGGCAAACTCACCTTCACGATTCAGGGCGATCGGCGGTTGCAGAATGAGGATTACTGGACCGACAGCGATGCCGGGACCAAGGGGCCGATTCAGATCGAGTAGCCATTACATCCTGGGACGCGGCATCGATTTCCAATACTTGTGCCAAGCTGATGAGTGTCAATTCGCCTGCCGCCCTCAGGAAACCCACGACATGAAGCCTGCAAATACGTCGAACATCCGCCGAGAGTTCTACAAAGCTGTCGGCTATTACCTTCGAGTTGTCTGGCCCATCCTTTCCACCATGCTGATCGTCATCGTCACGTGCGGCCTGATCATCAGCTACCTGGAAGGTTGGGATCCTTTCGACGGCATCTATTTCGGCTTCGTGACCGGCTTGACCATTGGCTATGGCGAGCTCGTGCCGAAGTTGCCGGTTTCGCGGATATTGGCAATATTGCTCGGGTTCAACGGCGTGCTGCTCACGGCGATCTTTGCGGCGATCAGCGTGCGGGCGATCGAGATCGCGGTGCGGGTGACCGATGGCGATAAATAAGGCGGAACACTACACACAACCCCTGTAGGAGCGAGCCTGCTCGCGATGGACTCATGGACGCCGCGCTTATCCAGGATATGCGCGTTATCGTTGACGACCATCGCGAGCAGGCTCGCTCCCACAGGTTTTCAGGCCTCCCAACCCGCCCCGCTGACCGCCTCTTGCGCCAACGGATGCAAATCCGCCCCCTGATGCTCTGTCTGCCAGGCCAGCAACTCCTTGCGCATGCCGGGCGTCCAGTACATCTGCAGATGATTACGCACACCGAGCACGGCCTGTTTCTGGTCCGGTTCGGTGGCGAAGTACTGGGCGATCTGGTTGACCATCTTGATCAGGTTGGCAGTGCTCATCGGCGCACCTCCGCTTTAGCGCCTTGATGGCGTTCCTTGAGCAAACGGTGCTGTTCGTCAGTGAACTCCTGGAAGCGTTTTTGCCACTCGGACGGGTGGTACACGCGGCTGACCTCAACGGCGGTGACCTTGTACTCCGGACAGTTGGTGGCCCAGTCGGAGTTGTCGGTGGTGATCACGTTGGCCCCCGATTCAGGGAAGTGGAACGTGGTGTACACCACGCCCGGCGCGACCCGTTCGGTCACCCGCGCACGCAGCACGGTTTGCCCGGCGCGGCTGCCAATGCCCACCCAGTCACCTTCATTGATGCCACGGCTTTCGGCGTCGGTCGGGTGGATTTCCAGCCGGTCTTCGTCGTGCCACGCGACGTTTTCGGTACGCCGGGTTTGAGCGCCGACGTTGTACTGGCTGAGGATGCGTCCGGTGGTCAGCAGCAGCGGATAGCGGTTGTTGACCTTCTCCTCCGTAGGCACATAACCGGTGAGCATGAACCGCCCCTTGCCGCGCACGAATTGATCGATGTGCATGGTCGGCGTGCCATCCGGTGCGGCGGCGTTGCACGGCCATTGCAGGCTGCCGTGGCGGTCCAGTTCGGCGTAGCTGACGTTGGTGAACGTCGGCGTCAGGCTGGCGATTTCATCCATGATTTCCGATGGGTGTTTGTAGTTCATCGGGTAACCCAATGCGTTGGCCAGCGCCACGGTGCCTTCCCAGTCGGCCTTGCCGCCCAACGGGTCCATGACCTTGCGCACCCGCGAAATACGGCGCTCGGCGTTGGTGAAGGTGCCGTCCTTTTCCAGGAACGAAGCGCCCGGCAAGAATACATGGGCGAACTTGGCGGTTTCGTTGAGGAAGATGTCCTGCACCACCACGCATTCCATGGCCGACAAGGCCGCGGTGACGTGCTGGGTATTCGGATCGCTCTGGGCGATGTCTTCGCCCTGGCAATACAGGCCCTTGAAACTGCCGGCCAGCGCAGACTCGAACATGTTCGGAATCCGCAGGCCCGGATCGGGTTGCAGGGTGACGTTCCACGCCTGTTCGAATTGCGTGCGGACCGTTTCGTTGGAGATGTGCCGGTAGCCGGGCAGCTCGTGAGGGAAGGAACCCATGTCGCAGGAACCTTGCACGTTGTTTTGCCCACGCAACGGGTTCACGCCCACGCCTTCGCGGCCGATGTTGCCGGTGGCCATGGCCAGGTTGGCGATGCCCATCACGGCGGTGCTGCCCTGACTGTGCTCGGTGACGCCCAGGCCGTAGTAGATCGCGGCGTTGCCTCCGGTTGCATACAGGCGGGCAGCGGCGCGGATGTCGGCAGCGTCGACGCCGCAGACAGGGGCAAGGGCTTCCGGCGAATTCTCCGCACGGCTGACAAACTCGCTCCAGCGGGCGAAGTCATTGCCCTCGCAACGGGCGTCGATAAAGGGCTGGTCTTGCAAGCCTTCGGTGATGATCGTGTGGGCCAACGCGTTGAGCATGGCGACGTTGGTGCCGGGGCGCAGGGCCAAGTGATATTCGGCGCGGGCGTGCACCGAGTCCACCAGATCGATGCGGCGTGGGTCGATAACGATCAGCCGTGCGCCTTCACGCAAACGGCGTTTGAGCTGCGAAGCGAACACCGGGTGAGCGTCGCTCGGGTTGGCGCCCATCACCAGGATCACGTCAGCCTGCATCACCGAGTCGAAACTCTGGGTGCCGGCGGACTCGCCCAAGGTTTGTTTCAAGCCATACCCGGTCGGTGAGTGACAAACCCGCGCACAGGTGTCGACGTTGTTGTTGCCGAACGCGGCGCGCACCAGTTTTTGCACCAGATAGGTTTCTTCGTTGGTGCAACGGCTGGAGGTGATGCCACCAATGGAATCGCGGCCATATTTCTGCTGCAACCGACGAAATTCGCTGGCGGCATAGGTCACCGCTTCATCCCAGCTGACTTCCTGCCACGGGTCGCTGATGTTCTTGCGAATCATCGGTTTGGTGATGCGATCCGGGTGGGTCGCGTAGCCCCAGGCAAAACGACCTTTGACGCAAGAGTGGCCGTGGTTGGCCTGGCCGTTCTTGTCCGGAACCATGCGCACCAGTTGGTCGCCTTTCATCTCGGCGCGGAACGAGCAGCCCACGCCGCAATAGGCACAGGTGGTGATCACGCTGCGCTCAGGCTGACCCAATTCGATCACGCTTTTTTCCATCAGCGTCGCGGTAGGGCAGGCCTGCACACAGGCGCCGCAGGACACGCATTCCGAATCGAGGAAATTCTCGCCACCAGCCGCCGCAACCCGGGATTCGAACCCGCGCCCGGTAATGGTCAGCGCAAAGGTGCCCTGGGTTTCTTCGCAGGCGCGCACGCAGCGGTTGCAGACGATGCACTTGCTGGGGTCGTAGTCGAAATAAGGGTTGGAGGTGTCTTTCACATCCTCCAGATGGTTCTCGCCTTCATAGCCGTAGCGCACTTCCCGCAGGCCGACCTGACCGGCCACGGTTTGCAGCTCGCAGTTGCCGTTGGCCGAGCAGGTCAGGCAGTCCAGCGGGTGATCGGAGATGTACAGCTCCATGACGTTGCGGCGCAGGGTTGCGAGCTTCGGCGTCTGTGTATGCACGGTCATGCCTTCAGTGACCGGCGTGGTGCAGGACGCGGGATAACCGCGCATGCCGTCGATCTCCACCAGGCACATGCGGCAGGAGCCGAAGGCTTCCAGGCTGTCGGTGGCACATAGTTTCGGAATGGTGGTGCCCATCAGCGCAGCGGCGCGCATCACCGAAGTGCCTTCAGGCACGCTGATGCTGCGACCGTCGATGTTCAGGGTGACTTGCACCTGGCTTTCGCGAGCGGGAGTGCCAAGGTCGATATCGGTTTTCGGGTCGAAGAGAGTAATCATTGCTCGGCCTCCGAAGGCTGCAGACCGAAGTCAGCGGGGAAATACTTGAGGGCGCTGGTGACCGGGAAGGGGGCCATGCCGCCCAAGGCGCACAGCGAACCGTATTGCATCGTGTCGCACAGGTCCTTGAGGATGATCACCTGCGCATCGCGTTCGCTCTGGTCCGGCGCGGCCAGCATCCGGTCGATAACCTCAACGCCCCGGGTCGAGCCGATGCGGCAGGGCGTGCATTTGCCACAGGATTCTTCGGCGCAGAACTGCATGGCGAAACGGGCCATTTGGGCCATGTCCAAGGTGTCGTCAGCCACGACCACACCGCCGTGACCGACCATCGCGCCGATACCGGCGAAGGCCTCGTAATCCAGCGGTGTATCGAATTGCGACGGCGGTACCCAAGTGCCGAGCGGGCCGCCCACTTGCGCAGCCTTCAGCGGCCGACCACTGGCAGTCCCGCCGCCGTAGTCTTCCACCAGTTCCCGCAGGGTCAGGCCAAAGGCCCGTTCCACCAAGCCGCCGTGGCGAATATTGCCCGCCAGTTGGAAAGGCATCGTGCCCATTGAACGGCCAATCCCATAGTCGCGATAAAACTGCGCACCTTTCGCCAGAATCAGCGGCACCGAGGCCAGGGTCAGCACGTTGTGCACCAGCGTCGGTTGGCCGAACAGGCCCTGCAACGCAGGGATCGGCGGCTTGGCGCGGACGACCCCGCGCTTGCCTTCCAGCGAATCCAGCAACGCCGTTTCTTCACCGCAGATATAAGCGCCGGCACCGACGCGCACTTCCATGTCGAAGGCCAGACCGCTGCCGCCGACATTGGCGCCGAGGTAACCCGCTTCACGAGCAATGTTCAACGCTGCACGCAGGGTGGCCACGGCATCCGGATATTCCGAACGAACATAGATGTAGCCGAAGGTGGCGCCGACGGTAATGCCGGCAATGGCCATGCCTTCGATCAGCAGGAAGGGGTCGCCTTCCATCAACATGCGGTCGGCGAAGGTGCCGGAATCGCCTTCGTCGGCGTTGCACACAATGTATTTCTGCGCCGCCTGAGTGCCGCGCACCGTGCGCCATTTGATCCCGGCGGGGAAGGCCGCGCCGCCACGGCCACGCAGGCCTGAATCGAACACCGCTGTTGCGGTCTCTTCGCCGCCAATGGCGACGGCCCTTGCCAGGCCTTCGAAACCGTCGTGGGCCCGGTAATCGTCAAGCGACAGTGGCCGGGTAATACCGGCGCGGGCGAACAGCAGGCGTTGCTGAGATTTGAGATAAGGCAGCTCTTCCACCAGGCCCAGGGCCAGAGGATGGCTGGCGTCTTTTTGCAGCGCATCGAGCACTGACGGCACTTCGTCTGCGGTCAGCGGACCGAAGCCGATCCGGCCTTGCGGACTGTCCACTTCCAGCAGCGGTTCCAGCCAATACAAACCGCGGGAACTGGTGCGCTGCAACTCCAGCGGCAGATTGCGTTCCTTGGCCTGAGTGATCAGCGCTGTGGAGACTTCATCGGCCCCAACAGCACGGGCAAGGGAATCACAAGGCAAATAAAGAGTCGGCATCACGCGTCCTCCCGGCAAGCGTCGAGCAAGGCATCGAGACGCTCAGCACTGAGCCGCGCATGCACCCGGCCATCCAGCTCCAGAGCCGGCGAACAGGCGCAGGCGCCGAGGCAATAAACGGGGCGCAAACTGATGTTGCCGTCGGCGCTGCTGCCGTGATCGTCCAGTTGCAGGCGGTCGCGCAACTGCGCGGCAAGCTCCTCGGCGCCACGGCTCTTGCAGGACTCGGCGCGGCACAGACGCAGAATATGGCGGGCCGGCGGCGAGGTACGGAAGTCATGGTAAAAACTGATCACCCCGCGAACCTCGGCCTGACTCAGGTTGAGGGCATGAGCAATCTCGGGGACGGCCACATCGGGGATGTAACCGATGCGTTCCTGAATATCATGAAGAATGGGCAACAGAGCGCCGGGGGAGCCTTTGTGGCGCTCCAGCAGGCTGTTGACCAAAGGCAGGTGCAAACTCTCATCAGGCATTCAGCAATCCTCACGGTCACGGACAAACCAGAAGGTTGTCGGTCGTCCGAAAGTGTCGGCTGCGGCACTCACACCACGTCACGGTATCGTGGCAATTTCAGGCCGGTGGCCAGGGCACCCTGAATGGGCATCTTGTTGTGCCCGGCACGGTCTTCGCCGCACCTCAGTAAGGGCATAAAAGTCAGATTGCCACGCGGCCTTTTATTAGTCTGCACCAAAGCGACGTGTTCGGTTCTGTCTACGACCACCCATTAAGTCTAGACGAGAGGCAGCCGAAGGCGTCAGATGCACCTGGCACTCGGGATTCAATTCAATAAACAGGGGCTAGCAGTAAATAGAGTCTGTCCCCTTTGCTGCCAGTGGACGGCAAGGCGGCAAAACAGTAGCGTTGCGCCACTTTCATCAACTTTGTAACGGACTACACATGGCCACTGTCACTCGAGTCTCGCGCCTGTTCTGCGCAATCACTTTCGCCGTCGTGATGACCCCGGCGCTCGCCGGCCTGTCGAGTGAAACCCCGACATACGCCTGGGACGGCTACCTCTCCGATTGCCAGAAATTTCTGCAGGTGGTGGCCGAGGTGCAGGCCGGGCGCCAGACGCCCAAAGAAGCTAATCCCGCTATCAAGATGCATCTGAGCACCCTTGAGTTCCATCGCTACTACCTATCCCCGTCAAGCCTTGGCTCCCCCGAATACGCTCGTTGTGAGAGCGGCGTTCCCATAGCGGAAGAGATCGCGCACAAGGGCGAAATTGAACTCAGCAAAGACGTGGACGAGTATCTCGCGCAAGCCCAGATCAAACACCTGGCCTCCCCGGCATACAAGCGCGCTCGCTCTCTGGGCTTCACCGACGTCGGCGAAATCGGGGAACTCGACCAGCACGCCGAGCTGGATGGTGAAGCAAATCTGAAGACCTTGATGATCAGAGTCGATTCTGGTTGCGGCGAACATTTCCGCGCCGCGAAATACGTCAAACCTTATGTGATCTACACCGTCGGTCCTGACGATGGCACCTGCGCCATTAACCGGAACGTCGCAGTGTTGGGCGGCAAAGTCGCGGAGTGGGGCGAGTACATTGATGAAGAAGCGATTTTTCAGTATGTGGGATGGAAGAAACTGCCCGGACAGGATGGATTCCCCGTCAACATTCGAGTCGTAAAAGCGCTGAAGTAATTCGCAGGGATTTTTCTTCGAACGGAGGATGGGCAGATGATCGACTTCAACAACAAAGGCTTCTTCAAACTCAAGCAAAACGAAGAATACGCAGAACGGGTCAGTGCACTGTTGCTGGAAGGCGAGCACGTCATCGACTCGTATAAATCCATGCGCGACGGCGTCGTCTTCACCAACAAACGCATCATCGCCGTCAACGTACAGGGCATCACCGGCAGCAAAAAAGACTTCACCTCACTGCCCTACAAAAACATCGTCGCCTACTCGGTAGAAACCTCCGGCACCTTCGACCTGGACTCGGAACTGGAGATCTACTTCTCGTCGCTGGGCAAAGTGAAATTCGAATTCACCGGCCGGACATCAATGGTAGAAATCTCAAAACTGATCTCCCAACACCTCCTCTAACCCGAGCCCCCAAAAGCCCCGAAACCCCCGGGGCTAACCCACAACCCCTGTAGGAGCCGGCTTGCCGGCGATAGCGCCAGACCAGCCACCACCAACCCCAAAGGCACTCACCCAGAAACCAAATACGACCAAGCCTGCCCAAGCACAACCGCGCCAACAAAAACACTCACCGCCCCGGCAAACAAATGCCGCAGAAACAGATCCTCCGGCTGCTCAAGCCTCGCAATAAGCCACATCCAAGTCCCAACCAACGTGCCAAACCCAGCCATAATCGAATACAACATAAATGGCGCATCCGGCGACAGAATCCCGCTGGCGGCACGAGTCAATTGCTCCACCACCATCCCGACAATACAGCCACAAACAAACCCCGCCAGATTAGCCAACCACAGATTCAGAGTGCCACGACAGCGCACGATCCAAACCCACACCCCAATCCAAGCACCGTAAATAACCAGCGAATCAAACAACATTACTCACTCCACTCCTTGGTTAAAAAAATTCAGGGCCAACAACCCCCATCAGACAACCACACCCCCTGTAGGAGCCGGCTTGCTGGCGATAGCGCCAAACCAGCCACCACCAATGGCCGAAATACACCGCCACCACCCCAAGCAACCCGCCCCCACAGACTTCCTACCTTATCGACTGACGGCTACAACCCTTAAGCCTTCGCCCCCGCCCGCTTGGACCCCGACAAAGAATCCCGATCCCGCGTCAACACCTTCACCGCATCATCCACCAACGCCTTACTCATCGACGTCAAATAATGCGCAGCCCAGGCGTGGCGGTCGGTGTCTTTGGCATAGGCAGCATCTTCGGTGAGCGTTTTGGCGAGGAACAGGAAATCGGAAGCCATAGATAACGCATCGCCGAGGGGGACGTCGCGGGTGACGTGGAAGAGTGGTTGATCGCCGCAGTAGATGGCGGGGGTTAGGCCGATGGTTTTTAGTTCGGGTTGGTTGGTCATTGGGTGCCTCCAGTGACGGAGAGGCGATGGGGGAGGGCGTTACGCGATTGGGAATTGCGTAGAGGGGAAAGCCAAATTTTGTACGGATTGATGCTGCGCATTATCAGACTCCTTGATATGAGGAGCTGCCACGTGTAGTGGTCAACTAATCCCGGACACGACGTTAAGTTTTTCCTCGGCCCGCGCTGGTGCCAACCCATCGTTGAATTGATGAGGCCGAATCCAGTTGTAGCGATGCATCAAAAAATGGCTTATATCG